>NZ_JBQTHN010000184.1:0-24318 GCF_052389815.1 Bradyrhizobium sp.
CCTCATCCTCTTATGTCCCAAGTCAAGAGGCCAGACATGACGAATAGTTTCTCCCGGCATTGCGGGAGGGATGTGAGTTGAGATGATCGTGCAAGGGTGGAAGCAGAACCCAGAGACGTCGGTCAACAAGCTCTTATTCGCGGGTTCACGCATTTCCGTTGGTTCGTCTGGGGCTGTCCCGGTCTGAGGTCGGACGTCGATCTTGCGATCGGTCACACAGGATGATCGGGAATTCCCCTGCCGCGGCTCTGCTTCCGCCGTTGCACGAGATTTATCGCTTCGCCGGATCATGCCCCGGCGCCGGGCTCCCTGGTTAGCGTTCGGTCTGGCCGCTGGCTCCCCTTGGCAGGCCTCTTAAGCAGCGGCTGGCGCGGTGGGCATGGTGACGGCGCGAGCAACGGCCCAGATGAAGCCAGCGAGCTCGCGTGCGATCGCGACGATGGCGACGGTCTTGAGCTTGCCTTTCCTGATCAGCGTGCGATAGCGCCGGTACAGCCGGCATTGCGCCTTCCAGGCAATCTCGCGAACCGCCGGCGGGGCCGCATCGACCTTCGACTGCTTGGCTTGTCCGACCCGCGGCGGATGCTGATAGCTCCACGAGCACTCCACCAGCATGCGCCGGGCGCGCCGGTTGCCGGCTTTGGTGATCGGTCCGCGCCTGATGGTGTCGCCGGTCGAATCCTCCGAAGGCACGAGCCCGAGATAGGCCATCAGCTCGGTCGGCGTTCGGAACCGCGAGAGATCGCCGATCTCGGCCAGCAGCGTCGTGGCCGAGATCAGATCCATGCCGCGCATGGCCATCAATGCGGTGACCAGCGGCGCCAGCGACCATTCCGGAACAGCCGCGGCGATAGCCTGCTCCAACCGTTGGAGGCGCTCCTGAGCCTGGCGGATCGCCAGCATCATCTCCTCCAGCACAAGGCGCTGTTGCGGATGCTCGAGCTTCTGGCCTGCGATCCAGCTCACATGCGCCTTCGTCCAGGTCTTCCTGTTCTCCGGATAAGGCCTTCCCAGCCGCAGCAGAAAGGCCGAGACGTGCTGGCGCTTCGTGCGCAAGTCCAGCATCGCCGTCTCGCGTGCCCGCGTCAGATCGCGCATCGCCTCGTGGCGCCCATCCGGCACCCAGACCGGGGTCAGCTCGTCGGCACGCAGCAGCTTCGCCAGACTCAGCGCATCGCGCCGGTTGGTCTTCACCTTGTCGCCCCGTCGCTTTGGAATCAGCGAAGGCGCGACCACTGTGCATTCGAAGCCCAACCCCTTGATCTGCCGGTGCAGTCCGTAGCCGGTCGGCCCGGCCTCGTAGCAGAACGTCAGCCGCCTATACTTGGCGGCCAGCTTGCGCACGAGCTTCGTCGTTGCCGCCGGTGTGTTGTCAATCTCCCCAAGGAACCGGACCTCGCCACCCCGGCCGGCCTCCGCAATCGCAACCGCATTGCGCAACTTCGACGTATCGATACCGATGAAAGCCTCGCTATAATCTCCCATGACTCGCCCTCCTTGCGTGAGGCTCTGCCCGGCCTATCCGGGTAACCCTCGCATGCGCATCGAGGGTGAGTCGCCTCCGTTCCGCAAAGGGACATACGGTCTGAGGAGGCCGCAAGGCCGCGTCTCGAAGGATGGCTGCGGGCGAGAGCGGGGGCTTCATGGTTCGCCCGGCGATGCGAAGTGTCGTCCGGAGACGCCTGCTTCGCAGGCTCCTCACCATGAGGGGGTCACTTCCCGTAGCTCTCGCGCATCTTCGCCTGGATCCGGGCCATGCCCGAGATCCAGCGGTCGTAATCGTCGGTCTTCCGGCGCATGTAGCCGAGTACCTGCGGGTGCGGCAGGATCACGAAGGTCTCCTGCTCCAATCCTGCGAGCACGTCCCTGGCCACCTGCTCGGGCGAGAGGTCGCCGTCGCCGGATTGCGGCCCCTTGGGGATCGAGCGCAGCATGTTGGTGTCGACGCCCTGCGGGCAGAGGATGGAAACCCCGATGTTGTCGGCCTTGTGCGAGATCGCGAGATTTTCGGCAAAGCCGACCGCGGCGTGCTTCGTCGTCGAATAAGCGGGGCTGCCGACCTGCGAGAGCAGGCCGGCCGCGGAAATCGTGTTGAGGAAATAGCCGCCGCCGCGCGCCTTGTAGCGCGGGACGAGATGCCGCGCGGCATAGACATGGGCCATCACGTGGATGGCCCAGCTGCGCTGCCAGGGCTCGTCGGAATCCCCGCCGGCATTGACCGACAGCGGATCGAAACCGCCGCCGATGCCGGCATTGGAACAGAACAGCGCGATCGGGCCGAACTGGTGCTCGGTCTCCTCGATGACGTGGGCGACGTCCTTTTCCTTGCCGACGTCGCATTTGAAAGCGGCGCCGTTGATGCCGCCGGCGACCGCGCGCGCGGCATTGGGATCGATATCGGCAACCACCACCTTGGCGGCGCCGGCGCGATGGAAGGCCTCGCACATCGCCCGCCCGATGCCGTTACCGCCGCCGGTGACGACGACGACCTTGCCGGTGACCTGCATGGCACCCTCCCCGCTTTCTTTCGTGATTGTTTTATTATCGCCTACTTCAGAACGATGTCGAGCACTGCCGTGTAGTGGCAGGCGGCGCCGGAGAGCACGAAGCCGTGCCAAATCGCGTTCTGGAAGCGCAGCCGCTGCCAGGCGTGGAAGATCACGCCGAGGGTGTAAAACACCCCGCCCGCGACGACGAAGCCCAGCGCCAGCGCCGGCAAGGCCTTGACCACGGAATCATAGAGCATCATGCCGCTCCAGCCCATGGCGAGGTAGAGCCCGATCGACAGCCGGTCGAACCTGCCGGGAAATTTCAGCTTCAGCACGATGCCGGCGATGGCCGCGCACCACACACAGACCAGCAGCACGACGGCCAGCACGCTCTTCACCTGCACGATGAAGGGCGTGTAGGTCGCCGCGATCAGCACGTAGATCGCGGAGTGATCGAGGCGGCGCAGCACCCATTTGGCGCGCGACACCGGCCAGAGATTGTAGGTGGCGGACAGGCCGAGCATGGCGAGAAGGCCGGCGACATAGATCGCGGACACCACGATATCGAGGGCGGTGGCATAGACGCAGGCGAGCACGATCAGGACGCTGGCGGCGACCAGGCCGAAGCAGAGGCCGACGATGTGCACGACGCCGTCGGCGATCACCTCGGCGCGGTCGAAATTCCAGTGCACGGCGCCGGCCGCCGCATGGAGCGAATTCGAGGCCAGTTGCTTCAGTCGGAAAACGGTCATGTGGCGTCAGGCCTGCTCAGCTTTCCGGTTCGATAGATCATGCGGCAAATCTGGTCAACGAAGGGTTCACAGTGCGGTCGCCCCGCCCCGAAATCGTCATCATCCGCGACCCGTCTACGCCAAGGCTTCGCCGGGCTAGCGGTGTTGGGGCGCCGAAGCTTTAGCGAAGGCGGCAGGCGGACGATCCAGTATTCCACCGGCGTGCCTCATCCGAAGGCCGGTACCCCGCATTCGCGGGGTATGACGGTCTATGCTTGATTTTGGCCCGCCAATCGCCACTTTTGCTGACGGTACTTTTACGGAAATTGCCCACCTCACGCCGGGTTTCAACGCTGCCGCATGCCTCCCAGTTTCCAGGACATCCTCGAGGAGGCGCGGCTGTCGGCGCGGGCGCTGTGGGATTATGGCGACGGCCTGTTCAACCCCACGGTCCGGCTCGGCGTCACCGGACTGTCGCGCGCCGGCAAGACCGTGTTCATCACCGCGCTGATCCACGGGCTGACGCGCGGCGGCCGCTTTCCCGTGTTCGAGGCCTATGCCGGCGGACGCATCGCGCGCGCCCATCTGGAGCCGCAGCCGGACGACGCGGTGCCCCGCTTCGACTATGAGAACCACGTCAGCACGCTGGTTGCCGACCGGCGCTGGCCGAGCTCGACCACCGATATCAGCGAGCTCCGGCTCGTCATCGACTATCAGCGGCAGAACGGCGCGGACCGCAGCCTCACCCTCGACATCGTCGACTATCCCGGCGAGTGGCTGCTCGACCTGCCGCTGCTGAACAAGAGTTTCGAGCAGTGGTCGGCGGAGAGCCTGGCCTTGTCGCGGGAGGGGCCGCGCAAAAAGCTCGCCGCGCCCTGGCACGAATATCTGGCGACGCTCTCCGCCGAAGGCCGCGCCGACGAGCAGGCGGCGCTGACATCGGCGCGGCTGTTCACCGATTACTTGCGCGCCTGCCGCGACGAGCGCTTTGCCATGAGCCTGCTGCCGCCCGGCCGCTTCCTGATGCCCGGCAATCTCGCCAACTCGCCGGCGTTGACCTTCGCGCCGCTCGACGTGGCGATCGACGGCAGCGCGCCGGAGGGATCGCTGTGGGCGATGATGGTGCGGCGCTACGAAGCCTACAAGGACGCGGTGGTGCGGCCGTTCTTCCGCGAACATTTCGCACGGCTCGACCGCCAGATCGTGCTGGTCGACGCGCTCGCCGCGTTCAATTCCGGCCCCGAGGCGCTGCACGATCTGGAAGCCGCGCTCGCCGGCATCCTGGATTGCTTCCGCATCGGCCGCTCCGGCTTCTTCTCCAACCTGTTCCGGCCGCGCATCGACCGCATCCTGTTTGCCGCGACCAAGGCCGATCATCTGCATCACACCAGCCACGACCGGCTGGAGGCGATCCTGCACCGCATCGTGGCGCGCGCGGCCGAGCGCGCCGAACACGAAGAAGCTGCCATCGACGTGGTGGCGCTGGCGGCGGTGCGCGCGACGCGCGAGGCGACGGTGCAGCGCGGCCGCGACAAGCTGCCGTCGCTGCTGGGCACGCCCGCGGCCGGCGAAAGCGCCAACGGCGAGTTGTTCGACGGCGCAACGGAAGTTGCGACCTTTCCCGGCGACCTGCCGGCCGATCCCGAAAGCCTGTTCAAGGGCGACGGCTTCCGCGGGCTTGCCAGCACGGCGTCGGAGACGGCGGATTTCCGCTTCCTGCGCTTCCGCCCGCCGCTTCTGGAACGCGAGGGCGACGCCGAGCCCGCGCTGCCTCACATCCGCCTCGACCGCGCCCTCCAGTTCCTGATCGGAGACCGACTGCAATGAGCGAGAAAACGCGCAAGCCCGCGACCTTCAAGCTCGGCGACGCCAACGTGGTCGTGGTGGACGCGGAGGAGCCCGCCCCCCTCGCCCGCGGCACGGTGCGCGTCACGCCCGAGGCGGAGCCTGAGCTGCTGCCGGTGCCGCTCGAGACGCGACCGGTTGCCGTGCGCCGCCGCTTCGGCTGGGGCACGCTGTTCTGGAGCGCCACCGCCGGTCTCGTCGTGCTTGGCGCCGGTCTCGGCGTCGCCAGGCTGATCGAGGATCTCTTTGCGCTCAACCAGAGCCTCGGCTGGCTCGGCCTCGGCTTTGCCGCGGCCGCGGGGCTGGCGCTCGCCGTCGTAACGGGGCGCGAGGTGTTCGGGCTGATGCGCCTTGCGGCCATCGAGAAGCTGCATGCGTGCGCCGCCGCCGTGCTCGCCAGCGACGACCGCGCCGAGAGCCGCGCCATCGTCGGCGACCTGCTCAAGCTGGCGCATCAAAATCCGCGCCTGGCGCGTGCCCGCGCGGCGCTGACCGAGCATTCCGGCGACATCATCGACGGCGCCGACATGATCCGGCTGGCCGAGCGCGAGTTGATGACCCCGCTCGACCAGGAAGCCCGCCGTATCGTTTCGGTCGCAGCGCAGCGCGTTTCCGTCGTCACGGCAGTCAGCCCGCGCGCGCTGTTCGACGTGCTGTTCGTATTCGTCGCCGCGCTGAAGATGATCCGGCAGCTGGCGCGGCTCTATGGCGGCCGGCCCGGCGCGCTCGGCATGATCAGCCTGCTCCGCCACGTCATCGCGCATCTCGCCATCACCGGCGGCATGGCCGCGGGCAACACCTTGTTGCAGCAGATGCTCGGCCATGGCATCGCGGCCAAGCTGTCGCAGCGGCTTGGCGAAGGCGTGCTGAACGGGCTCTTGACCGCGCGGCTCGGATTGGCCGCGATCGACGTGACGCGCCCGCTGCCGTTCACCGCGCTGCCGCGGCCGGCGTTGAGCGATCTCGCCGGCGACCTGCTGCGCAAGCGGGACCAGGAGGCGTGAAGCATCCCGGCCTTCATGGTTCGAGACGCACGGCGTCGCCGTGCTCCTCACCATGAGGGTTCAGCAGCTTGCACTGGTCTGAGACCTCATCCTGAGGAGCGCGCTCTTGCGCGCGTCTCGAAGGATGAAAGCCGCTATGACAGCCGCGACCGGTCTAGCCAAGCCAGCACGCGCCATCGGAAGAAGAGAGAGTCCGGCGGCGGCGCAAGCTCCGGCGTCCACGCTTCCAGCTTTTCCAGCGCGTAGGTGTCCATCACCATGCCGCGCCAGCTTCGCTCGACGCGTTCGAGCGGCGTGCGCGATGCCGTGGTCTCGTTCCACAGCGGCGATCCGTTGTCCGGCTCGCGCGCGACATAGAGGCCGGCACGGCCCCTGATCCGGTCCATGCCCGGATCGGCAAAACCCTGGAAGCGGCCGCGCTCGTTGAGCTGGATCACCGGGACCTCCCCGTTGAAGTGCCAGCGCAGCATCGCATAGGTGCGATAATCCGTGGTGGCGATCCAGCTCGCGCCGGTTCGCTGCAACTGGTCGCGCGCGCGGACCACGACCTGCTCGTAGCCGGCCTCGCCGCCGACCGGATCGGTGCGACCGATGAAATTCCAGGGCGCTGCGACGTAGTAGAGGAATACGCCGACGACGAAGGCGATGCCGGCGACGATGGCGGTGCGGATCCAGCCGAAGGTGGAATTCACGATCCACTCCGGAAATCCCTCGCGCGGCAGCATCGTGGCGTTGATGGCGGTGGCGGCAAAGCCCGCCGGCCACAGGAACATTGGCCAGGTGTCGCCGACGCGCAATGTCAGCGACTTCCAGAAGAAATAGCCGAACGGCACGATCACGGCGGTCGAGAGCAGGATCGCGACCGGCTCGCGACGGCGATAGCCGCGCCAGGCCGTCAGCGCTACGCCCGATATCACCACCGGCAGCAGCACGAAGCCGACGAGGCCGAGTTGCAGGCCGACGAACTCGCCGATGGTGCGCAGCGACAAAGGATGCGTCGCCACCGCGCGCACGAACTGGAAGCGGAAGGAGGCCCAGTCGTGCTGGTAGTTCCAGATCAGCACCGGCGAGAACACGATCGCCGCAATCAGCACCGCTGCCCAGGGATAGGGGCTGCGCAGCCAGCGCCAGCGCCAGTCCGGCACAAGCATGAATGCCGCGACCGCCGGCAGCAGCATGATGGCGGTGAATTTCGCGAGCAGCGCAAGCCCCGCAAACAGCCCCCCCGCGAGCCACCAGCGCCCGTCGCCGCTCTCGTTGAGCCGCACCAGCGACCACAGCATGGCGACCGCAAACGGGATCAGCGCCGTGTCCGGCGCGACCTTGGCCATCAAGAGCCCGTAATAGAGCGCCGCCTCTGGCAACAACAGTGCGAACACGATGGCGCGAAAGTCGTGCGTGACGCGGCGGACGATGTCGGCGAGCAGAAGCTGCGTCGCCAGCATCGCCAGGATACCGGCGAAGCGCACGCCGAGCGTGGTATCGCCGAAGATCGCGGTGCCGAAGCGGATGAACCAGGCGATCATGGGTGGATGGTCGAGGAACGACAGCGCGCCCTCCTTCGACCAGGTCCAGTAATAGGCCTCGTCCGTGCGCAGATCGAGCACACCGGCATAGACGATCCGCATCGCGGTCATCGCGGCGATGACGAGGGCGACGCCGAACCAGGGCCGCCAGGCAGGGCGTTGCGCGTGCATGTGCGATGGATCGGGCGGGGTCGTCGTCACGGCGCTTTCTCCTCGACTCCTCAGGGGGTGTCAAGGCGCCGCGCCCGCTTCAGAAGCTTTGCACCGGGGCTTCAATATCGGCGAAATAGTCCCTAAGATTTACGCATGGTTGGCCAGGCCGCATCGTCATCGGAGCAGATCAGGGAGCTTGCGCGGGGCATCGGGCTGCGGCAGGTGCGGCTCGTCAGCGGCAGCATCCTGTTCACCTATCTGGTCAGCCATTTTCTCAACCATGGCCTCGGCAACATCTCGCTGGAGGCGATGGCGGACGGGGTGCGGTGGCACACCGCCTTCTGGCAGTTCCTCCCCGTCTCGATCGTGTTCTACACAGCCTGCATCGTGCACACGGGCCTCGGCCTCTGGGCGCTGTACGAACGCCGGCAGTTCCGCTGGAAGACGCTGGAGCTGTTGCAGCTCGCGCTCGGCCTGAGCATCCCGGTGTTGGTGATCACCCATGTGCTCGGCGTGCGGCTCGCCTACACGCTTAACGGTCGCGAGCTCCTCTATCCGCAGGTGCTGTTCTCCTATTTCGTCGCCTTTCCCGCCTGGCGGATCTGGAGCCTGGTGGCCGCCATCCTGGCCGCGTGGACCCATGGCTGCATCGGCCTGCACATGTGGCTGCGCATGAAGCCGTTCTACAAGCGCGCCGCGCCGCTGCTGTTTGCCGCGGCCGTCCTGCTGCCCGCCTTCGCCATGCTCGGCATCTACCAGGGTGGGCGGATCGTCGTCGACAACGACGGCATCGAATGGCGGGCCGAGAACCTGTCCCCGGACAAGATCGGGACACGGCAGGAGAAGGAAACGAGCGACCGCGCGGTCGACTATTCGCTGATGCTATATCTCGGACTCATCGCGCTGGCGCTGCTGGCGCGCGGCGCGCGCGCCCTGCACGAGCGGCGCGGCGGCATGATCAACCTCTCCTATGGCAACGGCCGCACGGTGCGGGTGCCCAAGGGCTTGACCGTGCTGGAGGCCAGCCTGCGCAACAGCGTGCCGCATGCCTCGGTCTGCGGCGGCCGCGCCCGCTGCTCGACCTGCCGCATCCGCATCATCGGCGATTGCAGCGCCCTGCCGGCGCCGTCGCAGCGCGAAGCGTTCGTGCTGCACCGGGTCGGCACCGACGATCCTTCCATCCGTCTGGCCTGCCAGCTGAAGCCCACTGCCGATCTTTCCTTCTTCCAGCTGTTCCTGCCGCACACGGTCTCGGCCGACGGCCACGCCGGCAGTCCGGCGCGGATCGGCCAGGAGCGCTATCTCGTCAGCATGTTCGTGGACATGCGCGGCTCGACGAAGATGGCGGAGAAGCGGCTGCCGTTCGATACGGTCTTCATCGTCAACCGTTTCCTCGGCGCCGTGTCGGCGGCGGTGCTCGACGCCGGCGGCCGGCCGAACCAGTTCGTCGGCGACGGCATGCTGGCGCTGTTCGGCCTCTCAGTGAGCCGGCGCCAGGCCTGCCGGCAGGCGCTGCGTGCGGCGGCAATGATCGCGGCCAATGTCGAGGAGCTCAACAAGTTTCTCAGCCACGACCTGCACGAGCCGATCCGCTTCGGCATCGGCATCCACGGCGGCGAGGTGATCGTCGGCGACATCGGCTATCGCGATCACATGGTGTTCACCGCGCTCGGCGATCCCGTCAATGTCGCCGCCCGCCTGCAGGACATGACCAAGGCGCTCGCCTGCGAGGTCGTGATCTCCGACGAGGTGCGCGAAACCGCCGGGCTCGAAGCCGACACGCTGCCGGAGCAGGAAGCTGCGATCCGCGGCCGCAACGAGCCGATGATTGTGCGCTCCATCACAGACGCGCGGACATTGGCTACTTTGGTCGTCGACGTCGACGTTGCCGCAGCCTGACGTTAACCAGGCGCGCCGCCGCGCCTGAATGTTCGTTCAGCAAGTTAAGCGAACTGTAATGCGCCTTCCTCGAACCGCGCTCTCCCGGCATGCGACCGATCAGCAAGGGGTGAATTGAAACCCGCGCTACCGCGCATTCCAAAGGAGCAAGACATGTTTCGCAAAGTGACCCTCGCCCTCGTTGCCGCCGCCTCGCTCGGCGTCATGGCGCTGTCCCCGACCGCTGCTTCCGCCTCGCCGATGATCTGGCCGAAGCCGCACCACCACCATCTCCACTGGTACCCCGGCTACGGCGTCGGTTTCTTTGCCGGCGGCTATGGCTGCTACCAGAAGCGCATGGTGCTGACGCCGTTCGGCTACCGCTGGCGTACCGTCAACGTCTGCGTCTACTGATTAGACGGCTGTTCTCTGCCCCGGCCGTCGTCCCGGCCGGGGTCTTTCCATGTCGCTCTGAGGCCGCCGGACGTCCGACCGCTGTCCCGTCGGCCACCGCCTGCGGCGCTCGCGCGCCTTTTCCCGCTTGCGGAGGCGGGATTGCTGCGAATTCGCCAAAAGTTGGAACTCAAATTGCCGCAAATTCCGCGAAAACTCGACTTTGTACGGCAATAAGGGGCGATTTTGCCGAAAGGCGCGACGCTGTTTGCGCTACCAACCCGGCAATAACCCGCGTATCCTGTGCCTTGCGAGCCTGCCGGTGAGTGCGGGGACCGGGGGTTCGCTTTATTTTGTCGATTCCGCGGAGACGACGTGAATGCCTAAAGGTACGGTGAAGTGGTTCAATCCAACCAAGGGCTATGGATTCATCCAGCCCGCTACGGGCGGCAAGGACATTTTTGTTCACATTTCGGCAGTGCAGAAGGCCGGGCTGACCACTCTCAACGAGGGGCAGACGGTGGAGTACGAAGAGGTCGCCAATCGCGGCAAGACCTCGGCCGAGAACCTGAAGGTCTAGGCGGTTTCAACGCGGCACGGCGAACCCTGCGGCTCGCCGTTTCCAGCCCATTGCCACCAAAGCAAGCGCGACCGGGGAATCTTTTTTCCGGCCGCTAATCCTCTGTCACCCACTTCGCCACGGTCATGACGTCGGGCGGCTGCAGATAGCCGCGTGTCCAGAGATCGACGACCCACTCGACCTTTGTGGCGCGATCGACCAGCACGGCAGTGTTGTGCGGGGTCTGCAGCACCAGCGCGTTGCCGCGATACTTCGGATCGCCCACGCCGTGGAATTTCAACAGCCCCCATTGCTGCATCACCAATAGCAGGCTCGTGGTGTTGCGGGTGGTGTCCCAGCAATCGTAATTATGCGCGTCGTCGCGATGGCGGAAATCCGCCTTCGCAACGCGCCTGCTGGTGCCAAGGATCGGTCCCATCTTGCGATCGAACCAGACCACGGCTTTCTGAACGGCCGCCCGCTCCGCAGCCGCACTGGCGCGGCCGGCACTCATGATCGCCGTGAGCGCGGCGCGATCGCCGGCGGTGAAATCAAGGACATGGCGGCGGCGGCAGACGAAGCCGTAGCAGACCGTCATCTGGGTTGCCGATGGCGGATAGATCGAGACACTGGTGTAGAGGTCGGCGACCCCCCGGCTCATCTCGATCGGCCCGGCCAGACCAGGTGCTGCGGGCACACTCGCCAGCATCGCCAGCCCAGCCATGAGCCGAAGCCAGCGCACGCGCTTCAATTGCATGGTGTCTCTCATGGCCGCGACTGCCCCCATCGAGAACCTGGGGCAGGATTAACGCAACCGCCCGCACCTGCCAACGCGGAACCCTCGCGAGCGGGGCTTTTTCCGCCGTCGCGTTTTTTCGATCACACCAGAAGCGCCCACGTTACCGGCCATGCTGCGCCGCGTCCGATTTCATTTGTCCGGGCTGCATCGTCGCCATCATGCCCATGTGCGGCGCGAGCAGCTCATCGGCCGCCTTCTTCTGATCGTCGGACAGGGCAGCCATCAGGTACACCAGCGGAGACTTGATCGCGCGGGCGCCTTCGAGCCGCGCGGCGAGCCACTTTTCCTGCAAGGCAAAGCGCTCGACCAGGCCCTGTTGGGCCGCGCCATTCGCGATCGCTGCACGCACTTCGCCGAGGCTCCTGGCGTTCGCGCGCAACGCATCGGCAAATGCATTCCAGGCCGCGCTCTGAGCGTCGGTGATCTTGAGCTCGGCGCGCAGGAACGCGATGCGCCCCTCGACCCGGTCGATGGTGGCCATCCCCATGCCGCCATCCGAAGCTGCACCGCCGCCCCCGTGCCGCATCATTCCCATCATGTCCATCATGGGCATCTTGCCGCCCATATGGTTCATCATGCCTCCGCCTTTCATCATCCCCATCTTGGGCGAACCGACCTGTCCTTGGACCTGTCCTTGGACCTGGCCTTGGGGTGAGGTCGGCTGCTGGGTCGCGGGCGCGTCCTTGTGGGTCTGATGGTCATGTTCGGCCGACTGCGCGAATGACGGGGAACTTGCGGTTGCCAGAAGCAACGCCGCCAATGCCAAATGTTTCATGGAAGCCTCCTCGATCGAGATCCGATGAGATTGCCGGTTCGCCGCCCAGGGCGCTTGAGGCAAATCAACGGTAGCCGATCGAGATCGCCGACTGCCGATGCGTCCCGCCAATTCGACATGGCAAGCCGGGCATCTTTTGGGGAATCGCGAGGATCTTGCGGTATATCTCGAGAGGCACACGAGGAAACGCCATGCCGTCCGATTCATCCCCGCTTCCGCCCTTCAGCGCGCCCTATGCGCCCGACGACGTCGCTATCGCGGAGAAACTGCTCGGCCTGCCGAAGCTCACCCCGGCGCAGGACGCACGAATCGACCGGGAGGCGCGGCGGCTGATCGAGACGATCCGCGCCAATGACGATCCGCTCGGCGGCGTCGAGGACATGCTGCGCGAGTTCGCGCTGTCGACCAAAGAAGGCCTCGCGCTGATGGTGCTGGCCGAAGCGCTGTTGCGCGTGCCGGATGCGCGCACCGCCGACCAGTTCATCGAGGACAGACTGGCGCAAGGCGATTTCGTCCATCACGAGACGAAGTCGAGCGCGTTCCTGGTCAACGCCTCGGCCTGGGCACTCGGCATATCCGCCCGGGTGATCCAGCCCGGCGAGACGCCGCAAGGCACGATCGGCCGCCTGACCAAGCGGCTCGGTGCGCCCGCGGTGCGTGCGGCGACGCGGCAGGCAATGCGGCTGATGGGCAGCCATTTCGTGCTCGGCGAGACCATCGAGGCGGCGCTGGAGCGGGCGCGGCCGCATACCGAACGCCCGTCGCGCTATTCCTTCGACATGCTCGGCGAAGGCGCGCGCACCGCCGAAGACGCCAGGCGCTATTTCGATGCCTATGCCTATGCGATCGAGGCGATCGGCCGCGCGGCCGGCACAAACCCGCTGCCCGACCGGCCCGGCATTTCGGTAAAGCTCTCGGCGCTGCATCCGCGCTTCGAGGCGGTGTCGCGTGCGCGGGTGATGAGCGAGCTGGTGCCGCTGCTGGTGGACCTCGCCCGCCGCGCCCAGGCGTTCGATCTCAATCTCACCGTCGATGCCGAGGAGGCCGACCGGCTGGAGCTGTCGCTCGACGTGATCGCGGCCGCCTTTGCCGACCCTTCGCTCACGGGGTGGAACGGCTTCGGGCTGGCGATCCAGGCCTATCAAAAGCGCGCCAGCGACGTGATCGATTACGTCAATGAACTCGCGCATCGACGCGACCGGCGCATGATGCTGCGGCTGGTCAAGGGCGCCTATTGGGACACCGAGATCAAGCGCGCGCAGGAGCGCGGGCTCGACGGCTATCCGGTATTCACCCGCAAGGCGATGACGGACCTGAACTACGTCGCCTGCGCGCGAAAGCTGCTCTCCTTGCGACCGCGCATCTTCCCGCAATTTGCCACCCACAACGCGCTGACGGTGGCGACCATCCTGGAGCTTGCCGGAGACAGCGGCGGCTACGAGTTTCAGCGGCTGCACGGCATGGGCGAGGCTTTGTATGCGCAGCTCAGCCGGGAGCGTCCGGAGATCGCGCATCGGACCTACGCGCCGGTCGGCAGCCACCGCGACCTGCTCGCCTATCTGGTGCGGCGGCTGCTGGAGAATGGCGCGAACTCGTCCTTTGTCGCGCTGGCGGCCGACAATACCGTGCCGATCGACAGGCTGTTGCAAAGGCCGGCCGACATCATCGGCACGGCAAACCGGGCCTGCCATCCCGACATTCCGCTGCCGGCGGACCTCTATGCCGTCAGGCAAAACTCCGGTGGCATCGAGTTCGGCGAGCGCGCGGCGCTGGACAAGCTCGTCGCCGACATTGCCGCCGCCCGCGCGCCCGCGAGCGAGAGCACCGATATGGCGAGCCCCGCGCCGGCTGAAGCTGCAGTTGCCGCGGCCGGCGCGGGATTTCGCGGCTGGAGCCTCACCCCTGCCGCGCAGCGCGCGGCAATGCTGGAGCGCGCCGCCGACCTCCTCGAGCGCCGCAGGGCGCGCTTCATCGCGCTGCTGCAATCCGAAGGCGGCAAGACGCTCGACGATTCCGTCTCCGAGGTGCGCGAGGCCATCGACTTCTGCCGCTACTATGCGATGCAGGGACGCAGGCTGTTCGGCGAGGGCGAGGCGATGCCGGGCCCGACCGGCGAGAGCAATGTGCTGCGCCTGCGCGGCCGCGGCGCATTCGTCGCGATCTCGCCCTGGAATTTTCCGCTGGCGATCTTCCTCGGCCAGGTGACGGCGGCGCTGATGGCGGGCAATTCCGTGGTGGCGAAGCCCGCGGAGCAGACGCCGCTGGTCGCGGCCGAAGCGGTGAAGCTGCTGCACGAGGCCGGCGTGCCGGCCTCCGCGCTGCATCTGGTGCAGGGCGACGGCAAGGTCGGCGCGGCGCTGGTCGCCCATCCCGCCATTGCCGGCGTCGTCTTCACGGGCTCGACGGAGGTGGCGCGCGCCATCAACCGCACGCTGGCGGCCAAGGACGGACCGATCGTGCCGCTGATTGCAGAGACCGGCGGCATCAACGCCATGATCGTCGATGCGACAGCGTTGCCCGAGCAGGTGGCCGACGACGTCATCACTTCCGCGTTTCGCTCGGCCGGCCAGCGCTGCTCGGCGCTGCGGTTGCTGTTCGTGCAGGACGACGTTGCCGATCGCATGATCGAGATGATCGAGGGCGCCGCCCGCGAATTGAAGCTCGGCGATCCCGCCGATCCCGCGACCCATGTCGGGCCGGTGATCGATGCGGAGGCCAGGGAGAAGCTGCAAGCGCATATCGCGCGGATGAAGCGCGAGGCGCGCGTCCATTTTGCGGGCGAGGCCCCCGCGGGTAACTTCGTCGCGCCGCACATCTTCGAGCTGCGCGAGGCCGGCCAGCTGACGGAAGAAGTGTTCGGGCCAATCCTGCATGTGGTGCGCTTTCGCGCCGAAGCGCTCGCGGGCGCGCTGCGCGCGATCGAGCGCAGCGGCTACGCCCTGACGCTCGGCATCCATTCGCGCATCGACGACACCGTCGACGACATCGTGGCGCGGTTGCAGGCCGGCAATGTCTACGTCAACCGCAACATGATCGGCGCGGTGGTCGGCGTGCAGCCGTTCGGCGGCTTCGGCCTCTCCGGCACCGGACCTAAGGCCGGCGGCCCGCATTACCTGACGCGCTTTGCCACCGAACAGACGGTGACCGTCAATACCGCGGCGGCCGGCGGCAATGCCGCGCTATTGTCGGGCGGGGAGTAGTCTCGCGTGGCGCATCGCCCCATGACTCCCGCGGCGTTGCATCGCCTCCCCAAGATGGTTCAAATGGCTGCCGAAACAGGGCTGCGCCGGTATTTCGGCTGGTGGCAGACCAACAAGCGCTAGGGAGCGATCATGGAAGAAATGGGCATTTTCGACGGGCTGAAGGTGCTGGACTGCGCGAGCTTCATCGCCGCGCCCGCCGCCGCCACCGTGCTGTCGGATTTCGGCGCCGACGTGATCAAGATCGAGCCGCCGGGCCAGGGCGATCCCTACCGCAACCTTCCGAACCTGCCGGGCTATCCCCACAGCGAGCACAATTTCGCGTGGCTGCTGGAGGCGCGCAACAAGAAGAGCATCGCGCTCGACCTCTCCAGGCCCGAAGGTCAGGCGGTGCTGCACAAGCTCGCCGCGGAAGCCGACGTCTTCATCACCAACATGCCGCCGCAGGTTCGCCAGAAGCTCGGCATCACCTACGAGCATCTGGCGCCGACCAACGAGCGGCTGATCTATGCCTCCTTCACCGGCTATGGCGAGAAGGGCGAGGAAGCCAACAAGCCCGGCTTCGACAGCAACGCCTATTGGGCGCGCTCCGGCCTGATGGACCTCGTGCGCGCCGACGAGCATACGACACCGGCGCGCTCGGTCGCCGGCATGGGCGACCATCCCTGCGCCATGGCCTTATACGGCGCGATCGTCACCGCGCTCTACAAGCGCGAGCGCACCGGCAAGGGCTCGCACGTCGCCTCCAACCTGATGGCCAACGGCGTTTGGGCCGCCTCCGTGCTGGCGCAGGCCAAGCTGGTCGGCGCAAAATTCCAGCCGCGGCGGCCGCGCGAACATGCGCTCAACGCCGTGACCAATCACTACCAGTGCCAGGACGGCCGCTGGCTGATCCTGTCGCTGCTCAACGAGGACCGGCAGTGGCCCACGCTGGCGAAGTGCATGGGCCGCGAAGACCTGGTGAGCGATCCGCGCTTTGCGACCAAGATGGACCGCCACGCCCGCTCGCTGGAGCTGGTGAAGATCTTCGACGAGGTGTTCGCGACCAAACCGCTCGCCGAATGGCGCAGGATCCTCGACGGCAACGGCCTTGTGTTCGGCGTGGTCGGCATCCTCGACGACATCCCCGATGACAAGCAGATGATCGAAAACGAGGTGCTGGTGCCGTTCGAGAACGATACCATGCTGACCATCAGCAGCCCGATCTGGGTCGACGGAGCCAAGAAGGTGCAGCCGCGCAAGCCGCCTGATCTCGGCGAGCACAGCGACGAGATCCTGCGCAACGCCGGCTATGACGAGGCCGCGATCAGGAAACTGCGCGCATCGGGCGCCGTGGCGTGACCTGATGTCCGGCAAATAGCGCCGTCATGGCCGGGCTTGTCCCGGCCATCCACGCCTTCCTTTTGGCGGCAACAAAGACGTGGATGCCCGGGTCAAGCCCGGGCATGACGGAGGAGAGAGACGGGGCTCAAGAAAAGAGAACATCCATGCCGAAGTACCGGCTGCACTACTTTCCCGAATCCGGCAACAGCTACAAGCTCGCGCTGATGCTCACGCTATGCGGCGAGAGCTTCGAGGGGGTGTGGACCGATTTCGGAGGCGGCGTCACGCGCAGCGCGGAATGGCGGCGCGACGTCAATCCGATGGGCGAGATTCCCGTGCTGGAGATCGACGGCCGGCGCTTGACGCAGACCGCGCCGATCCTGCTCAAGCTCTCTGCGCAATATGGCCGCTTCGGCGGCGAGACGGAGGACGAGAAGTTCGAACTGCTGCGCTGGCTGTTCTGGGACAACCACAAGCTCACCGGCTACATGGCGACCTATCGCTTCATGCGCACATTCACCTCTTCCCCGGACGAGCAGGTGCTGAAGCACTTTCGCCGCCGGCTCGACGATTTCCTCTCGATTCTCGAACAGCATCTGAAGGCGGACGCATTCGCCATCGGCGCGCGGCCGACGGTCGCCGACATTTCCATGATGGCTTATCTGCACTATCCCGCCGACGAGCACGGCTATCATTTTGCCGCCAGCCATCCCGCCATTGCAGCCTGGCTCGGCCGCATGGCGCAGCTGCCCGGATGGAAGTCCGCCTACGACCTGCTGCCGGGGAAGCGGCTGACGCACTACGCGAAGTAGGTCCTCAGCGGTGCGTCCAGGCCCAGACAATTCCGGCGACGATCGCGGCGATGACGAAGGTAATGAAGATCGCCCAGCCGCTGACGCGGATGGCGGTGACGGCCTTACGACGCTGCTCGTTCTGCGCGATTTGTCGGTTGCGCGCCCTCTCCTCGGATTCGTCGGGAGTGCTCATCGGCTGGATCCCTCTGTCGTGGCTCGCCGGAATTTACCACCAAACGACGGCGCGGGGTCAAAGATGCGTGCCTATCGCGCCTTCACGAAGCACATGCCCATGCGCGACGTCGGGTCCGCGGTCTGGCAGGCGAGCCCTTTCGCGCAGGTCCAGGATCGAAAGCTGAGGTCATTGCGGGCGCTTGTGCGCATGAGCCGGTAGCAATGCGCGCCCCAGCCGTCGCTATATTCGGTGCCGGCAAGCTCCTTTGCCCCGCGCAATTGCGGCCGGCTGGCAAATCCCCTGGAATAGTCCGGCTGCCTGCCGTCCCGCAGCGCGGCCAGGATGTCGCGGCGGCGCTCCTGATCGCCGAAGAAATGCGGCGAGGCCGGCACCACGGCGGCGTTGGACGGCTTGGCCGCCATCCAGTCGACGCCCGGGAAATGAAAGCCGCCGATGCCGCGGGTCTGGTGGCAGCCGGAGCAGGTGATGTCGTTGAGCCGACGTTTGAAGCCGCCGAAGGAGCGGATGTTCTGCAAGGACGTTCCGTCACTCGCCGCCTTCTTCAGCGCACCGACGACGTCGCGCTCGTTGAATACCGCTTTGCTCCCCTCGCCTTCGCTGAGACCGAATTCCGGCAGCAGAATCGACGGCACGAAACCGACCGGCGTCGCGGTGATGGCGGCCTTGGCCAGGAATTTCTCCGGGATCAGGATCGTGCCGCGATCGAGCTCGGCAAAGTGCGAGGGCTGGAGCAGCCATGCCCTGAACTCGCGCGCAAGATCGGCATCGGCGAGCAGACGCTCGCGGTCGATCTGGTTTTCCAACGGCGTTTCGTTGAAGGCGCGAGCCTGCTCGTCGTAGCGGAACACCTTCAGGAGATAGTCGGTGCGGAAGTCGCGCCTTGCCGCCTTCGGCGCATGCGCGAGCTGCAGATTGATCTCGATGCGGTCGATGTTGCGGGGCGAAACGAGATCGAGCGGGCCGTCCTTGAGCTGCAGTTTCGCCGCGAGATCCCGCCCCGTCAGCGTCAGATCCGACGTCGCGAGCCAGCGCTGCGCAACCACCGCGCAAGTGATCGGCTGGCCGTCGCGATCGACCGCAGGATCGCCGGCGGCGCGCAGGATCACGTTCAGCGTGACCGGCAGCCGCGCCGGCGTCTCGCCGCTCGCAGCCACATCCGTGCGAGTCAGGCGGTATATCAGCCGGATTTCGCCGCAACCGCTTTCCGACACATAGGCGCGGTCCAAGCGGTTGACGATGCCAGCGAGGACGAAACGCGTGTCGGCGGACGTGAGGAGCGCGCGATCGAACAGGCGGAAGTCGAAGGCATCGCCGACGCCGATGGTCTCGGCGGGCTGCTCCGCGGCATGCCTTGCGACGTAGCGATCGAATTCCGCATCGAGCGCGGATTTGACCGGCGCCATCGCCGGATGGCCGAACAGCTCGGCGCTATCCAGGGGCCGCGCCTCGGCGCGCGGCGGATCGAGGATGCGGCCGAGGCCGAAGCGGCCACGGTCGAGCTCGCGGAGCGCCAGCGGATCGGTGACCGCGGTTCCGCGTTCCAATGGCTTGTCCGGTGCCGCGCGGGCCGACGGAACACCGGCGAGCAGGCAAAGCAGGACAACGGAGGACCGCAGCGCGAAACTCATGCCCCACTAACACCGTGCCCAAAGGCCTATTCAAGCAAAAAGGCGCCTCACATCGCGGTGAGGCGCCTTGCGTTTTCGTAAAGCCGCCCGTCAGCGCGAGACGATCAGGCCCTTGCTGGTGACCACTACCCAGCGGCCGTCCTGCTTGCGGATGGCATCGACGCGGCCGAGGCCGGGAACGGGATCGCCGGCGTACACCTCGTAGAGGCCACGGCGGCGGTTCTCGATCAGCGCGCTGCCTCTGCCGACGTCGCGCAGCACCCAGCCTTCCACTGTCGGCAGGCGGCCGACTTCGACCTTGGCAGCAGCCGCCGGCGCCGGCGGCGCTACCGATCCCGTGACGTCCT
This sequence comes from Bradyrhizobium sp., assembly GCF_052389815.1. Taxonomy (GTDB): domain Bacteria; phylum Pseudomonadota; class Alphaproteobacteria; order Rhizobiales; family Xanthobacteraceae; genus Bradyrhizobium. The sequence continues at coordinate 19,641 of NZ_JBQTHN010000184.1, forward strand.
TCGGCACCGCCGAAGCTGCCGGCACCGCAGCCACGGGCGCCGGCGCGGCGGCAGCGGGAGCGGCGGCCGCAGCCTGCGCGGAGCGCAGCTTGCCGACCTCGTCGGAAAGCCGCGCGAGCTTCGCTGCGGGTTCGATCTGCGCCTTCTCGACCTTGTCGAGGCGGTCGCTGGTCTTGTTGAACTGGCTCACGCCAAGCCTGGCGTTCTGCTCGACGCCGGCTTTCAGCGCGAGGATATCGGCATCGATACGGGCAATGGCAGCCTCCAGTCCGACATTGCGTCCTGCGGCGGCCTCCGTGGCATTGCCCTGACCAGAACCGGACGTGGCGAGCGCGCCGCCAACTGCGCCGGCAATGGCTGCGAGCGCTACGACCGCCGCCATCGCCCCGACGCGGCGCCTGGGAGCCGCCGCAATTGCCGGCCCGGCATCGCCGCCCCACATCCGCTCGCCCGGCGACATGATCATGACATTGCCAGACGGACGCGACGCTTCCGCCTTCCCGGTCTTCACTTCGGGTTTGGGTGCTTCCGCCATTGGCGCGTCGACGTTCGGCGCATCCGGCCTCGGCGCGGTCAATTCCTGGTCCGGGGCAATCGTCGGGGATTCCGTCATGACCGGCTCAATCCTGGCGTCGGATGCGGCACCCGCAGAACCCATCTCAGCGCTGGTCGGCTCGCTCTGTCGTTCGCTCACGGTAAGATTCTCCAGAATTCGTTGACCATTTGGTAACTTTCATTCCTTGCCAATTCCTTACCGGGGATCGGTGTTACCTAAATTTAAGGAACCCATCCGGGGCGGATTTGGGCCGGCAAGATGGGCGGACGGTGGCGGCCCAGCCCATGCTGCTTTGCGGCAAGGCCTTGTCCTGCCTCGTTTGCACGGGGGCATTTCGGGACTAACATCCCATCCGGGGCGACCGGACAAACTCGCGAGGGCTGGCATGGCGATCGAGCGATGCATCGACGAATATGACGTCGGCCACGTCATTTTCGAGGAAGGCTCCAACGGACGCGAGCTGTACGTCGTCCTCGACGGACAGGTCGAGATCGCCAAGGTGAACGGCGCCGCCAAAACCGCGATCGTCACCCTCGGCAAGGGCGAGTTCTTCGGCGAGATGGCGGTCATCGACGGCTCGTCGCGCTCGGCCACCGCGATCGCGGCCGCGCCTCATACCCGCGTGATGCGGATCAATCACGCGCGTTTCGTCTATCTCGTCAGCCAGCAGCCGGCCTTTGCGCTGATGATCATGGACGCGCTGTCCAAGCGGCTGCGCGCTTCCAACGATCGCACCTTCAAGGCAGCATCAAGTCAATGAGCGACCGACAAACCAACGTCCAGTCCATAAGCGAACGCAGGCCAAGCCCGTTCAAGACGCTGCTCGACGGCGAGGCCGCAACGCTGATTCAGGCCGCCGATGACGTCTACCAGGTCCGTTTCAAGAACCGCGCCGCCAATGCGTATCTCGTGCGCGGAAGCAGGCGCACGATCCTGATCGATGTCGGACTGTCGACCAACTACGCGCACCTCGTTTCCTGTCTGGGCCATGTCGGCGTCACGCCGGACGAGATCGACATGGTGGTGCTGAGCCACGAGCATCTCGACCATATCGGCGCGGCGTATCACTTCCACGGCCGCAGCTACATCGCCGCGCATCGTCTCGCCGCCAACAAGATCATGCTGCGCGACGATTTTTCGATGCTGCGAAAGATGTTCAACGAGCCGAACGTGCCGATCGACATCGACATCTGGCTCGAGGAAGGCAATCTGATCGACCTCGGCAATTTCCGCCTCGTCGTGATGTACACGCCGGGCCATACCTCCGCCTGCATTACCCTGTTCGACCAGGACAAGGGCCTGCTGTTCGCCTCCGACACGCTGATGCCCGGCGGCGTGATGGGCGGCGTATTCGGCTCGGGCTCGATCGCCGACTACATCCAGTCGCTGGAGCGGATCAAGGGACTTAATTCGAAGATCCTGCTCTCCGGCCACGGCCGGCTCTCCGACACGCCGCAGGAGGACGTGCGGATCGCGATCCAGCGCTCGCATGGCCTCCTGGAGGACACCGCGCAACTGTTCGACGCGCTGGACGCGCGAGCGAACTTCGACCCGATCATGCAATCGGTGCGCGACCTCAACAAGCTCGGCGACTAGCCGCTGCGACGTTTGACAAATGCGGCGGCCGGCTGTTCAAAGGCGGGCACAACAAGCCTGCAACAACAGAACTGGGAGAGAAATGAAGCTGTACGACTCGATCGGGCCCAATCCGCACATCGTCCGCATGTTCATGACGGAGAAAGGCATCGAGATACCGAAGCAGACGGTGGACCTGCGCAAGGGCGAGAACCGCGAGGCCGAGCATCTCAAGCGCAACCCGCACGGGCAGATGCCGACGCTGGAGCTCGACGACGGCAGCTATCTCTCGGAGATCACCGCGATCTGCGAATATCTGGAAGAGAAGAAGCCATCCCCGCCGCTGATCGGCTCGACGGCGGAGGAGCGCGCCGAATGCCGGATGTGGACGCGCCGCGTCGATCTCAATATCTGCGAGCCGCTCGCCAACGGCTTCCGTTACGGCGAGGGGCTGAAGATGTTCGAGAAGCGGATTCCGGTGGCGCCGGAGGCTTCGCCGGGCCTGAAGATGGTGGCGCAGAACCGCCTGAAGTGGCTCGACGGCCAGATGGCCGACGGCCGCGAGTATGTCTGCGGCGAGCGCTTCACGCTCGCCGACATCCACCTTTGGGGCTGGCTCAATTTCGGCAGCCAGGTTGGCCAGCCGCTCGACCGCAGCAACGCGCGTATCGCCGTATGGTTCGACCACATCGCGCAGCGGCCGTCGACGAAGGCGTAGAGCTCGGCTCTCATGGTTCGAGACGCGCGGCCTTGCCGCGCTCCTCACCATGAGGGTTTAGCATCGCGTGCTGAATAAAGACCTCATCCTGGGGAGCGCGCCCTTTTTGGGCGCGTCTCGAAGGATGAAAGCCCGTCTGCTGCCACGCACACGCTAAGCGCCGCGCTTCTTCCCCCTGGCAAACTGCCTCGTCAAAAACTCCGCCAGCACCTCGACCCTTGCCGGCCGCGGGCCGCCGGGCGGCGTCACCAGATGCACCGCGCCTTCGGGCTGCTTCCAGCCTTTCAGGATCACCTCGACTTCGCCGGAGCGCACCGCGTCGCCGACGATGAATTCCGGCAGGTCGGCGATGCCGAGACCGGCGAGCAGCGCCGGCAAGACGGCCTCGCCATTGTTGACGCGGAGTTGCCCGGCAGGGCGCACGCTCGCCTGCTCGCCGGCCGCATTGGTGTAGTGCCAGACGCCGGGCGTCGACAGATAGGCGTAGCCGAAGCACTTGTGGTCGGCGAGATGCATGGGATGAGTCGGCCGGCCGTGGCGCTTGAGGTAGGACGGCGCCGCCACCGTGTAGCGTGGCATGCCGCAGAGCCTTCGCGCAATCAGCGAGGAATCCGGCAGCCGCGCGATGCGCAGGCCCGCATCGAAACCCTCGCCGATCAGGTCGACCGTGGCGTCGCTCAAATGCAGGTCGATCGACACTTCCGGATACTGCGCGAGAAATTCCGGCAATAGCGGCGCCACGGTCTTGATGCCGAAGCTCATGGGCGCCGCGAGCCGCACCAGGCCGCGCGGGGTTGCCGATTGCGCCAGCGCCTCGTTCTCCGCCGCCTCGCCGTCGGCGAGCAGCCGCGCCGCGCGCTCGGCGAGCTTTTGCCCGGCGTCGGTCAGCGCCAGCCGCCGCGAGGTGCGGTTGAACAGGCGCGCCCCCAACCTCTCCTCCAGCCGGCTCACCGCCTTCGACACCGTGGCCTTGGACAGCGCCAGTTCGCCGGAAGCCGCCGCGAAGGAGCGCAATTCCACCACCTTGGCGAAGATCGCCAGCGCCTCGAAGTCCGGAAGCCGTGCCATTTGGCTATCCTCAATAATGGAAACAATGAGTTTCGATAGTTTCTATTTCTATACCACGATCGGATGCATATCCAGGTGCCATGCAAACGCCGGGCGGGCGCCCGGCCTCAAATCGAGTGTGAGGAATATCCAATGATCGAACTGAAACCCTTCGCAAAGCTCGGCGGCGCCGATCACGGCTGGCTGAAAGCGAAGCATCACTTCTCCTTCGCCAGCTATTACGACCCCGCAAACATGGGCCACGGTAGCTTACGGGTCTGGAACGACGACGAGATCGCACCGAACACCGGCTTTCCCGCCCACCCCCATGCCAACATGGAGATAATCACTTATGTGCGCAAAGGCGCCATCACGCATCAGGACAGCCTCGGCAACAGGGGCCGCACCGAAGCCGGCGACGTGCAGGTGATGAGCGCGGGCAGCGGCATCCGCCATTCGGAGTACAATCTGGAGCCGGGCAAGACGACGATCTTCCAGATCTGGATCGAGCCCCACACGCATGGCGGCCAGCCGACCTGGGGCGCCAAGCCGTTCCCGAAAGCGGATCGCGCCAACGGCAAGCTCGTCACCATCGCGAGCGGCATTGCCGGCGACCAGGACGCGCTGCCGATCCGGGCCGATGCGAGGGTGCTCGCCACCACGCTGAAGGCCGGAGAGAGCGCGGAATATACGGCGCAGAAGGCGCGCCATCTCTACCTCGTGCCGGCGGTCGGCAGCGTCGAGGTGAACGGCGTGCGGGTCAATGCCCGCGATGGCGCGGC
>NZ_JBQTHN010000185.1:0-11740 GCF_052389815.1 Bradyrhizobium sp.
CGATCCATCCAAGCGCGTCGCGTTCGTGACCCGGATCGAGGCCCGCGACCTGCTTTGCAACCCGGCGCCGGACGGCGCGCGATCGGGGATCCGCCACGACCAGGCGCAACTCGCGCAAACCCCGGGCCCGCCGGCGCTGCCGCATCGTCTTCATCCGTTCGGCCGGTGCCGTCATGGATCTCTTCCCAACGTAACGCGTTACGATAATGTAACGCGTTACGGCTGCAAGGCAAGGGGCACCAAGGCAATCGGACGGCGGCGAGCCTCCGTTCGTGGCCGCGGCGCGACGTCGCCCCGTGGAACCTCGCTGGCCCGATGGGTCTTGTTGTGCATGCGTCGATGGAAGCACCGCACTGAACATCTCCACTGGCCTGTGCTGGTAACCTCCGCAATCGCCCTGGCGGCGGTCGGAGTCCTTGTCGTTTGGTATGACCGGATGGGCGCCGAGCGAAAGGCTGCTGCGCCAGGCACCACCTTCCACACCGCCAGGGAAGCCGGCGCGACGGTAACCCCGAGCGAGCCGCCGCCGAAGATCGAGGTGCCGGGTTCGGCGCCCGCTCCGGAGCGTCGCTGAACGGGGCCCGCGCGCGATCGCGCTAGCCCGCGCGCACCGTGGCGAGGAAGCGGCCGACCTCGGTCTTGAGGCGCCGGTTTTCGTCGGAGAGCAACTGCGCGGAGGCCAGAACCTGCGACGAGGCGGAGCCGATCTCGCCGGCGCCGCGGTTGACGTCGGCAATGCTGGTTGCGACCTGCGTCGAGCCGACGGCAGCCTGCTGCACGTTGCGGGCGATCTCCTGCGTCGCGGCCCCCTGCTCCTCGACGGCGGCGGCAATCGCCGAGGCGATCTCGGACACTTTGCCGATGGTGCCGCTGATCTCCTTGATGGCGAGCACCGAGTCCTGGGTTGCCGCCTGCATGCTGGCGATCTGGCTGGCGATTTCGCTGGTTGCCCTGGCGGTCTGCGTGGCAAGCGCCTTGACCTCCTGGGCGACCACCGCAAAGCCGCGCCCGGCATCGCCGGCCCGGGCGGCTTCGATGGTTGCGTTGAGCGCCAGGAGGTTGGTCTGCTCGGCGATCGTGGTGATCAGCTTGGTGACGTCGCCGATGCGGTTTGCCGCCTCCGACAGTTCGGTGATCCTTGCGTCGGTCTGCTGCGCCTGGACGACGGCCTCGTTGGCGATCCGCGTCGAGTTTTCCACCTGCCGGCCGATCTCGTTCACGGAGCTCGCCATCTGTTCCGTGGCGGAGGCGACCGATTGCACGTTGGTGGAGGTTTCCTCCGAGGCTGCCGCGACGACGGTGGAGAGCTCCTGCGCCGACCTGCTGCTGCTGGTGAGGACGGCGGCGGAATTCTCCAGCTCGGCCGAGGCAGAGCCGACGTTCTCGACGATGTTGCCGACGGTGATCTCGAAACTCTCGGCGAGGTTATGCAGCTCGGCGCGGCGGGCCGCAGCGATTTCGCGGTTCTTCTCCTCGCGCTCGGCCGTGTCGCGCTCGGCCTTGGCGATCGCCTGCACCTTGAATTCCTGGATCGCGTGGGCCATCCGGCCGACCTCGTCGCCGCGGTTGAGGCCGGGCAACTGCACCTCGAAATTCCCCGCCGCCAGCTCGCGCATCGCACGCGCCATCGCCACGACGGGGCGGGAGATGCTGCGGCCGATCAGGAACGAGACGACGATGCCCGCGAGCGCGACCATCAGCAGCGCCAGCGTCAACGACCATTGCTGCTGCTCGAGCTTGATCCCCGCCTGGGCGATCGCGCGGTCCTTGCTCTCGCTGCTGCGCGTGATCAGCTCGTCGGTTAGCTTTTCGATGACGGCGAAGTTGCGTTCGGCGCCCTTGATGAAGATCAGCGCGGAGCCGGCATCGCCGTCTGCCATCTCGATGGCATTCTTCGACTGCTTGAGATAGCCGGTCACCGCGGCCTTCAGCTTGTCGAAGGTCTCCGGACTGAACTTGTCCTTGATGGCCTCGACTTCCTTCAGCGCGTCGGAGATCCTGGCGGCCGCCGCGGCAGTCTCCCTGGCGACGGCCGCGATCTTCTTTTCATCCTTCTCGTTGGCCGCCGTGGCGGCCAGACGGTACAGCTTGGCGTGCGCCGTCCATACCGTCGTGGTGAGCTCGGTCGCGACTTCCGACTGCCGGACCGGACCCGACATCAGCGCATCGACGGCGGCCTGGTTCGACCGCAACGTCTGCAACGCATAGGTGCCGAGCCCGATCAGGACCATGATCAGGAATGCGGGTGCCAGTTGGACCTTCCACGAAAGGCCAACGTTCTTGATCCGAGAGAGCATATCAACCCTTCGCAGCGGCGCGCGCCGCACGATGTCGCCTGTCGGGCGTCAGAGCTTGTAGATGCCGGCGCAGACAGCCGTGTTGTTCAGCTTCTCGCAGTACATCTCCTTGGGCTCGACCTTCTTGCTCACGGGATTGACGAACTTGTAGTCCTGCCAGAACGACGGCTGCTTGGCGGCGAGCTCGACGCGCTCCTTGACGTAGAGCTTGCCGTCGACGTCCTGCGCGTCGATCAGGTCCTTGCCGACGAACTTCTCGTTGGCGCCGTGGGCCAGCACCTTGCCGTCGAGCTGGTAGACGACGACATAGAGGTCGCGGTCGCGGAACTTGGCATTCGCCTTGCTGGTGATCTCCGGGTACGCCTTGTCGGCGCCCTGCTCCTTGATGAAGGCGACGGCCGACTTGACCATTGCCATGGCCTCGTCCTTGTTGGCCCCGGCGCCGGCATAGGCGGCGCTGCCGACGGCGAGCATGGCTGCCACGGTTAATGCGACTGTCTTGGTTGACGAATTCCTCACGATTGACCCCCGGCTGGTTGGATGAGCGTGCACACAGCTCCGCTACAGGTCATGATGGCGCCCAAACAGCAAATCATCCGTTAAGATCGCGGTCCGTAGTGTACGGGAGGAGGCGCAACCGCGCCGCGCAGGGGAGACGGCCAAGGTCCCCGACAGCCGGGATCGGCCTGCCCAAGTCAGCGCTTCGCAGTGGCGCGCCTCATCGCTAGCGGGATCGCACCAGGACCGGCCGAGGCAGGGCGGGCGCCCTTCCGTCCGGAAGAAAAATCCACCAGCCGGTCGCGCTTCCGGCACCTTGCCGCATCGATCAGGATGCCTGCGGCCCATCGATAGACGTTGTTTTCCTTGATCTGCGTCCGCATCAGCTTCATCCGCTCGATCTGCTCGTCGCGCGGCATGGTCAATGCACGCTCGATCGCCGACGCGAGACCTTCCGTGTCGTACGGATTGACGATGATGGCCTCCGGCATCTCGCGGGAAGCGCCGGTGAAGCTCGAAAGCACCAATACGCCGCTCTGGTCAGCGCGTGCGGCAACGAACTCCTTGGCGACGAGATTCATGCCGTCGTGCAGGCTGGAAACGATGCATGCATCGGCGGCCCTGAACAGCTTGAATACCTCCTCCTGCTCGTAGTGGCTGACGACGAGCACGATCGGTCCGTGACGGCACTTTTGCCGCGCATTGATGTCGCGGGCGAGCTCTTCCGCCTCCGCCTGCAAGCGCGCGTAGGAATCGAGCTTGCTGCGCGTCGGCGCGGCCACCTGGATGAAGACCAGCCTGTCCTTCCAGGCCGGCGCCCGGTCGAGCAGCGCTTCGACCGCCCGCATCCGGTCGATGATGCCCTTGGTGTAGTCGAATCGCTCGATGCCGACCACGAGCTTGATGTCCTGCGGCAGGCCGAAGCGGCCGAGCACCTCGGCGCGGCAGCGACGCCCGTCCGGCACGCGCTCCAGTGCCCTCGGCGGCCATTCGATCGAGATGGGATACGGCCGTATCAACGCCTGGTGGCCGCCGAGGCTGACGGCCTGGATTTCCCGGTCGATCCGGCTTTCGAGAAACCGGTCGACGCATTCCAGGAAGTTGTTGCAGTGGAATTGCGTATGGAATCCGACGATCGTGCTGCCGAGCAGGCCCTCGATGATCTCCTCTTTCCAGGGACAGATTCCGAACGTCTCGGCGTTCGGCCAGGGGATGTGCCAGAACGTCGCGATGGTGGCCCTGGGCAGCTTCTCGCGGATCATGCCGGGCACCAGCGCAAGATGGTAATCCTGAACGAGCACCACCGGATCCTCGGTTCGCGACTCCGCGATGACGGCGTCGGCGAACCGGCGGTTGATCCTCTTGTAGTGTTCCCAATCCTCTTTTCGCAGCGTCGGCCGCACGAACACGATGTGACAGAGCGGCCAAAGCGCCTCGTTGGCAAAGCCGTAATAGTAGCCGTCCTGCTCCTCTTCGCTGATCCAGATGCGGCGAAGCGTATAGGCAGGCGAGGCTTCGGGCACCCGGACCCTGTCGGCGGCGTCGACCGTTTCGCGGTCGGCGCTGCCGCTGCCATGCGCAATCCAGGTGCCGCCGCAGGCGCGCATCACGGGCTCGAGCGCCGACACCAGCCCGCTTGCCGGCGATTGCACCACGACGCCTTCGCCGGACCTGTTGTGAATGTAGGGCTCGCGGTTGGACACGACGAGAACCTCCGCTCCCGGCAGGGCGGCGTTGAGCAGATCGAGCAGCGATTTGGGATTCCATTCGATCTGGCCGCTGACCGACACGAGCTCCGACTCGCGCAACAGCCGCCGCAGCTCGCGGTCGATCGCGGGCGCCACCACGGCGGATCGCGGCGTCTCGCCCTGCCGGATTTCCTCGACCGCCCGCTTCAGCGAATTCATCCAGCTTCGCAGCATCAGCACCGCGAACAGGCCGCCGACCGCGATGAGCACGAGCGTGGCGCCCGCCAACGCCGAAAGCAGGAACGCGAGAACCTGCGCGGACCTGGCATCGACGAAGCTGAGATCGGTCAGGATGACGAAGTACGACCGGCCCGTCTTCGCGACCATGGGGAACGCCGCAACCAGAATCCTGCGCGCCTCGACCCGAATGCTCGAAAAGCTCTCGGCCTCCGCGCGTGCGATCTTCTCGCAGGAAAAGCCGGCCGGCATCTCCGGGCTCGCCGCAATCAGAACGCCGGAAGCGTCGCAATAGCCCGCGGCGAGGATTCGCTTGTCCAGCGCAACGCGGCTGAACAGCGCCGAAAGTCCCGACCAGGTCTGCTCCTCGGCGGCTCGATCGATCAGCGGCTCTACCGCGTGGAACACCAGGCGCGAGCGCGCTTCGACGTCTGCGCGCGCCCATTGCTCGACGATGCGTCCTGCATAGGGCGCCAGCAACAGCGCCAGCACCGTCGTGACGGCAAGCGCGACGATGCCGTACTTGATGAAATCGCTGAATCTAATCGGCATGGGTCTCCGGGCATTGATTACTCGAGCCCCCCGGCAGACTCGACTGTCTCGTCACGGCCCTGTTCCCTGTTGCATACGAGGCAGACCCGTCGCGCAATCTGCACTCGTCGAACCGCCAATCGCTCGTGGCGATGCGGCGTCCTTGACTGACAGAATGCACAATATGCCTGCGGAACACGTCCAATCGCTTCAGCCGAACCACCCATGACAATCCCCCCGACGCACTATGCGTGACGGCGGCCTCAAAGCAACCGAATGGATTCGGCAGATCGCGTACGATCTGCAATGGCCATTTCCGCGCTTTGCGTTCGCCGCGAGGCGCGCCGCAGCCGGTCAAAGTGGTTGAAACTCCGCGCTAATCCGCGGCGCGGAACTCGGTACCGTCTCGGCCGCGAAGTCTCGCGAAGCGTTCTCGAACCGAACCAATGTACGGTACCGTACAAGGTTGCGACCGTTGGAACGGGGAGAACCGCGCTCGCAATCGTTGAAGCGCGGATGCGAATATCCGAGTTTGCCGGCCTGTGCATTGCGGGTCGAGTATGTCCGGCGAGACGCTGCCACAAGAAGTCAGGGATTTGCTGCTCCGTCACATCGGTTCGGTGGCTCATCTCGAGGCCCTGCTGTTCTTGCGAGCGCACCCAACCGATCGCTGGGACGCGCGCTCCCTCGCGCAGCGCCTGTACGCTTCGGAAACGGAAATGATCGCTGCACTTGCCGAGCTCGGCACTGACGGCTTTCTGGCTTTGGAAAGCGGGCTGTACCGCTATGCGCCGCGCCCGGAAGACCGGCCGAGGATCGACGCCCTGGCGGACGCCTACGCGCATCAGCTGATCGCCATCACGAACCTGATTCACGACCGGCGCCGGAACATTCAGGCCTTCTCGGACGCATTCAAACTCCGAAAGGAACGCTGACGATGGCGGATGTCATCTACACGCTTTGCGCCGTCACCAGCGGCTTGTGCGCGTGGCTGCTGGCGGCCGCCTACCGGAAGACCCGATCGCGGCTGTTGCTGTGGAGCTCGGTCGCTTTCGCAGGGCTGGCACTGAACAACCTCGCCCTGTGGATCGACAAGCTCGTGCTTCCGGAAGTGGACCTGTCGGTCGTTCGGGCCTGCCTCGGCTTGGCGGCGATGCTCGTGCTGCTGTACGGCTTGATCTGGGAGGCGGAATGATGGGGAACCTCGTCTCCGTGCTCGCCGGCGCCACCGCGATGGCCGGTCTCGTGGCCGCGCTGTTCTTCCTCAAGTTCTGGCGCCGGACCAACGACGGCTTCTTTCTTCTCTTCGCCGCGGCGTTCGCAATCGATGCCGTCGGACGCTTCGCACTCGCCGTCGTTCAGCTGTCCGACGTCGCCGAGCCGATTTATTTTCTTCCGCGTCTCGTGATGTTCGGACTGATCGTGATCGCCATCATCAGGAAGAACGCACCGCTGGGCTAGAGCATGATCCGGAAAGGTGTGACGCGGTTTTCCGAAAAGGCCATGCTCAAACAACAACCTAAAGAGCGATGACGATTCATCCCAATCTCATCGCGCTTTGGCTGCCGGTGCGGCGCGATCTATCGCGAAGCCGAGCCGGAGGCCCGGTAATCCGGCGTCCCGCCTTTGCTCCCGAATGACGACTGGATCTGGCGAAGGTACTCCCGATGCACCAGATCGTGACACGCACAGGAAACCTGTCGCAGCGCCTCGGCATCGGTGATGCTGATCATTCCGCGCGATGCACGGATGACCTCCTCCCGCTGCAGCGTTTCGACGGCTTCCGAGACGGTCGCGCGCCTTACGCCAAGCAGTTGGCTGAGCACCTCTTGCGTGATGGGCAACTCGTCGCAATCCAGACCGTCCCGCGCTACCAGAAGCCAGCGGGCAAGCCTTTGCTTGACCGAGTGCACGGCGTTACACGCGCCGAACTGGGATGCCTGGAACAAGACCACCTGAAGATAGCGCTTGAGCAGCCTGCGCGTGGCGGGCAATGCGGGAAGAACCGCCAGAAACTCGCGGGCCGAGATTCGCGCGGCCTCTCCGCCGATCTGGACGATCCTGCGATGCGTCGTGATCTGCTGTTCTTCGGCAAGAACGAGCGGGGCGCCGATGAAACCTTCGGAACCCACCAGCCAGGCCTCGACGAAATCATCGTCGACTCGCGCCGAAACTGATACGAGTCCGCGCTCGATGAAATAGACATGCTCCAACGGCAGCCGCCAGTGCTGAAGCACCTGACGGGGCCGAATCTGCACCATCTCCGCCGTCTTCAGCAGCATGGCGAGTTCGTCCTGCGGCAGCTCGCAGAGAAGCCTGTTCCTGGTTTGACCGATCCCGTCCACTTGTCCTGCCGTTCCGGTATCACTGCATTCGAAACATATCTCCTGCTGCACAGCGCACGTCATGAACGCTCCGGGAACTAGGACCATCGTCGCAGCGTCGTGGTGACGCAGGGACGAACCGGGATTCCTGCTCGCGATCGGGACTGCTCGCCTACGCCGCCAGCCGTACCGGCAACCGCGCCAGGGCGCGGATGCCGAGGCGCTTGTGCCACCGGACCTCCTCGGGTTTGACGGCAAGCTGAAGATCGGGAAAGCGATCCAGAAGGCGCTGCAGCCCGATCGAGGCTTCGGCGCGCGCCAGCTGGAAGCCGAGGCAAAAATGCACGCCGGTCCCGAACGAGAGGTGCGGGTTCGGATGGCGTGCAATATCGAACGTGCGAGGCCGATCGAACTGGGCCGGATCGCAGTTTGCCGCCGCCAGGAATGCCGCAAACATGTCACCGCGGCGAAACTGCCTTCCTTGCCAGAACAGATCGCGGGTCGCAAAGCGCGGCTTGGTCATCTGCACGGGCGAGACGTAGCGCAGGCACTCCTCGACACACATCGGCATCAGACCCGGATCGCCGCGCAAGCGGCGCAACTGGTCCGCATCGGACAGCAGCGCGAACAGCCCGCCCGAGATCAGGTGGGTCGTCGTTTCCTGTCCTGCCCCGAACAGCAGGAAGATCATCGAGACCAGATCGTCCTCGCTGAGCTGCTGCCCGTCGATCTCGGCATCGCGCAGCGCGGCAATCAGCCCCTCGTCCCGCGCGCCGCCACCCGGCCGCGAGACGCGCCGCAGATACCGGACCACGCTGATCACGCCGGGGATGGCGCGCAGGACCGCGAAGACGTTCGCAGTGTCCTTCAGTCCGCCCAGCCAGCTCTTGAATCGATCATGGTCCTTGTCCGGCAAGCCCAGCATCGCACAGATGACCGAGAGCGGCAGGTCCCGGCAGAATTCGGCCATGAGATCTGCCTCTGTCCTGGCCTGGAGCCTGTCGATCAGCCGATCCGCCGTCGCGGCGATCATCGGCTTCAGGGCTGCGATGGTGCGCCGTTGAAAGGCCTGATCGACGAGGCCTCTCAGGCGGCGATGCTCGGGATCGTCGTGGCCGAGCATGTTGGTTGCCAGCAGCCCGAGCGTCCTCGGCAGGAAGCGGAGTATCCGCTCCTGTGTCCTGCTTCCCGCATTGGCAGGATCGCGCGCGAAGTCTTCGTGGTTCTTCAACAACTCTGCGCAGCTGGCGTGGGTCACCGCAAGCCAGGTGCGACCCACGATCGGCAACCTCAAGGAGACCACGGGACCTTCTTCCCGCATGCGATCCAGCGTGGGAAAGGGGTTCGCGTGGAACTCAGGAGACAAGATGTCGAACTGATTGCCGTCAGACATATCCAGTCTCGTAGCCATGCCTCCGGGCATCCGTCACCGGATCAGATTTCGCCACTCCAATACCCAATACAAGGTCACCCGAACTTGCGTTGCACTGTCGGCGTCGGCAGCAAGACAATGTTGTGCGATCGGCTGCCGCACTAATGCGGCTTGTCGGGATGCCAGCCGAGCACGGCGAGCATGACGAAGAAGCCGATGACATAACCCAATATCACCGGCCAGCCGTGCCGGACCCAGCTGCCGACCGATTTGGCTTCGGGATACATGTTCGAGAGCGCGACGCCCGCGGACGAGCCGAACCAGATCATCGACCCGCCAAAACCGACGGCATAGGCAAGATAGCCCCAGTCATAGCCGCCTTGCTTCAGCGCGAGTGCGGTGAGCGGGATGTTGTCGAACACGGCGGAGACGAAGCCAAGACCCAGGGCGGTTTGCCAGGAGGCCGCCGGGAGCCTTTCGACGGGCATCATCGATGCCGCCGTCACCAGCGCCAGCAGGAAGACCGTGCCCTTGAACGTCTCCGGCATGATCTTCCAGTCCGGCGCGCGCAGGGCTGCCGTCGCGAGGATCACGGCCCACACCGCAAGGCCCAGCACCGGAACCTTGTCGAGCAGGGCGGGAAATTTCAGATTGGCCGTGACATTCGCCGCGAGCGCGGCGACGAGGATGGCCGCGACGATAAACACGCGCACCCAGTGGATCCGAAGTCCGGACGGCGGATTTTTCACGATCGGCGAATAGCGCTGCTGCTGCATCGACGCCGGCACGGCAAAAATCAGCATCGCAACGATCGCCGCCACATATGCCTCGACCACGCTTAGCGGGCTGACGCCGTCGATCCACATCATCGTCGTGGTGGTGTCGCCGACCACGCTGCCCGAGCCGCCCGCATTCGATGCGGCGACGATCGCGGCGAGATAGCCGATGTGTACCTTGCCCCTGAAGACGTGCCTCGCAACCGTGCCGCCGATCAGCGCCGCGGCGATGTTGTCGAGGAAGCTCGACAGGACGAAGATGAGGACGAGCAGCACCAGGCCGCCCTTCCAATCATCCGGCAGCAGTTGCGGCATCTCGTCCGGAATCCGGCTTTCCTCGAAATGGCGGGACAGAATCGCAAAACCCATCAGGAGCAGGAACAGGTTCGCCAGGATGACCCACTCATGCCCGATATGACCGACGAGGCCGGCAACGCCCGTGCCGAATTTGAAGCCGGTGAATGCGACCTTGTAGATGACGATCGCGACGAGCCCGCCGAGCGCGACCGGCAGGGTGTGATGGTGGAATATGGCGACGCCGAGCAGGGTCAGACCGAACAGAATGAAGTCAATCGGAATTCCGAAAAAAAATATGGGCTCGATCAAGGAGAGACCTCGGCGTATCTGGTGCAGGACGAAGCGACTTCGCTCTGGCAACTAAAGAAGAAAGGCGGCAGCTCTAGAACGCGGTCACACGCCGCAATCGCGGCGGCGCCGGCGTTTGCTGCAATGTTGGCGTAGCGGCAGAACGAAGCCGGCCGCAATTCCCTGCGGCACGGCAGCCCCTGCCTCCGTACTATTGCCGGCCCGACGCTAATCGAACGTTAGGGATTATTCAATGATCTGGCAAGATCAGTGGCTGAGGCTCGCGTTCCGCAACTGCGAAGTCAAAGAGCATCGAAGCACCCGGCCCATTCGCTCACATCGTCGGACGGTCACGCGACAAACGTCGAACATCGTAACTCCTCGGCCGGCTGCTCGTGATGACCATCGAACCCGTCACCCAGATCGTCCTCATCAGCATCGCCGAACGCGGCAAGCCCGAAGCCGGCGAGGTAAAGACCAGCCAATCGATTTGCCCGCCTGCTCGGACTCGGCTGATACCGGACCTGTTCGGACTAATGCATAATCCCGTACTGCACGACATAGACGGCCGCGCCGGCGAAGTAGCCGAGCAGCGCCAGCCAGGCGATGCGGCGCATGTACCAGATGAACTGGATTTTCTCGATGCCCATGGCGGCCACACCCGCGGCCGACCCGATGATCAGGATCGAGCCGCCGGTGCCGGCGCAATAGGCCATGAATTCCCACAGGAAGGAGTCGGTCGGATATTGCGGCAGCGGATACATTCCTATCGACGCCGCCACCAGCGGCACATTGTCCACGATCGAGCTGAACAGGCCGAGCAGCAGCACGATGACATCCTGGCGCCCGACGACGCGATCCAGCCAGCCCGCCAGCGCTTGCAATATCTTGGCGTGCTCCAGCGTCGCCACCGCCAGCAGGATGCCGACGAAGAACAGCAGAGAACTGAGATCGATCCGGCTCAGCGCATGCGCCAGCGTCAGCTTGTGCTGCGCCTCCGGCGGCTTGCCCTTGTGCAGGATTTCGCCGGCGCACCAGAGGATGCCGAGCCCGAACAGGATGCCCATGAAGGGTGGCAGGTGCGTGATTTGCTTGAAAGCGGGGACCGCGATCAGTAGGCCGAGGCCAAGCATGAGCATAAAATTGCGTTCGAACGCGGGGACATCGGAAGCCTCGGCACTGCCGCTCGCGCCCGCGAACGGCTTGCCTCTGAATCCGACGCTCACGACCAGCAGGGGAACCAGCAGATTGATAACGGAGGCCGGTAACAATGCTTCGATGATTCCGAGTGCTGTAATCTGCCCGCCGATCCACAGCATAGTGGTCGTGACGTCGCCCATCGGCGACCATGCGCCGCCCGCATTGGCCGCAATCACGATGACCGAGGCGAACAGCAACCGGTCATTGCCGCGGTCGAGCAGCTTGCGCATCA
>NZ_JBQTHN010000186.1:0-27235 GCF_052389815.1 Bradyrhizobium sp.
CCGTGCTTCGCTCTGATCGAGATTCATCTGGCCCTCCACGTGCCAAATAGTGAATCTCCTCAATTACTTGATTCTCAGCCCCAAAGACTGCGACCGCTTGACTCAGTAGTACTAATCCGCCCTACGCTCCTACACTCCTGACGTGCTTGGGCTTCTCTCAGCGCGCCGCCGTCGTGGCGGGGCGGAAGTAGAAGGGCTCGCTGGGCAGCGAACCGTAGACGAACGGCTCCTGCCGCCGCGCCGTCGCCGCCAGCACGTCATCGCGCACGAAGCGGAACAGCATCGAAATCTCCAGCCCCGGCTGCCTCATCCGCTTGAGCAGCGCCTTCATGAACGGGCTGTTGCCGTCGTCGGCGACCTGGCCGGCCTTCGCCGCATAGGCGATCATCGTCCCGCCCTCGGGCTCCACCCGCGCCAGCCCGCTGCCGATCGCGCGCGTGCTGTTGGTCAGGCGCATCTGCGGCGCAAACGGATTGTCGCGGCATGCATCCAGCACGATCAGCCGGAGGCCGCGCGTCCCTTCGATCGCCGCGGAGAGCTCGTCGATCGAAACGGCTTCGAGACGAACGTCGCGGTCGGTCCTGAACTGCGCATCCACCGGGACCAGCCAGTTGATGCCGCCCATCTCGAGCCCGTGGCCGGCAAAGTAAACGACCGACCAGTCGGCCGTCTCCGCCTCCCGTGCAAACGCGCGCAGCGCCGAAAACATCTGCTCGCGCGTCTGATCGCGCAGCAGCGTGACCTTGCGGAAGCCGAGCGTCGCCAGCTCCGCCGCCAGCGCTTCGGCGTCGCGGCCGGGATTGTTGAGCACGGGAACGCTGCGATAGGCGGCATTGCCGATCACGAGCGCGATGCGGTTGCTCGGCTCCGGCTTTGGCCGGCCGGGTGCAGACGCCTGCTGGCTGGATGGCGCGAGCGAGGCACTGTCCAGCTCACGCAGGACCTGCTCGGCCTCGCGCAGGGCCTCGGCCGCATCCACGCTCGACAGCGGCAGCTTGCGCGCCGTCGCCAGCGCATCCCTGGCCAGGACCATGTCGCCGCTGCGCGAAGCCGCAAGGCTCCGCAGCGCAAACGCCTCGGCATTCTGCGGATCGATCTTGACGAGCGACGTCAGCGCCGCAAGCGCATCCGGGTAACGGTGCAATCTGACCAGCACCTTGCCGTGCATCAGCCCGATATCCGCTGCCGTCTTCTTCTGCGAGGCATTTCCGACGACGGGAGTGGCCCGGGCGCGCGCAACCTGTTGCAGCGCTTCGTCCGGTCGGCCGAGATGCAGCAGGTAGTCGGCCTGCATGATGGCGTTGTAGGGGTCGCGGGGCTCCACCCGCGCCGCCTGATCCAGATCCGATTTCGCGAGCGCAATGGCGCCGGTGCGGATGTAGGCTGCGGCGCGATTCTGCAACGCGCCGGCGCGGTCGGGATTGTTGGCGGCCAGCGCCAGGGCCCGGGTGGAATCGGCGATGGCAAGATCGAGCTGGCCAAGTCCGCTGCGGATCACCCCGCGCGCCAGCCACGGATCGAAACGCGACGGTTCGATCTCCAGCGAGCGATCGCAATTGGCCAGCGCGTTGCGATAATCGTGCCGAATGAGATAATTGTAGCAACGATTGTAGTAGGCGGCGGCGTGCTCCTGTTTGGCAATGCCCGGCGTGTTGATGATCGCCATGCAGGCGGCGAGCCCGGCGGCGCCATCATCCTGGCGGCAGGTGTCCCAGAGCTTTGCCCGGGCGCGCGAATCGGTGGCGGCGGAAGCAGAAAAGCCCGAGCCGAGCAGCACGGCTGCCGCGAGCAGCAGGCTCGCGCAAAGTCTCGCCCAGGGTGCGAGCCGATTTGCTTCAGTGCGGGACGGGATCATGCGGGCTGACACGACGCTTGACATGTCCCGTGTTGATGGGATGGAGAAGAGGACGCCCGGCGAGGCTGTCCGATGGGGCGGTTTCGCCGAAGACTTGCGCGGCCCGACCGCTCATCACGACCATGGCCGTCCCGACGAACAGAAAGATCGAGCCGATGAAGCCGAGGATGAGCGGCATGAACCATAGCGAGAAGAAGCCTCTGATCTTGGCGTAACGGGGCTCGTCGGGATCATAGAGGACCGAGACAGTCTGGCCCTTCTTGTAAGCGGGCGGATTGGTCCGCAGCCCGGATTCGAATTCGACGGTAGCGCCCTCCACAGTCTGGAACCGCACGACGGGTGCAAACAGATAGCCGGTATTGTCGCTATCGCGCATGCGCACCATCTCGATCACCCTGCCCTCCACTTCGACGGCGTGCGCAAGCCACGTCGTCGTGGACGACACCGCCCAGGCGGTGCCGAGCAGAAGCAACAGGCCAAGCGGGATAAAGGCGAACTTGCCGAGGCGGCTGAGAAAAACGACGGGATCAATCATGTGAAAAACGGCCCTGCCGCGCTGTGGGATCGTTGTATGTCTCTGGCGAGCGTAACGGGTTCAAAGCGCTCGATCGGCTGCGATACTGCAACGGCGCCGCCGACGCGGCCGTGACCGGGATCACACGCGCCTGGAACTCCCTCGCACCGGTTTTTCGCCTCTTCGAGGCTTGACCAACCCATAACCGACCGATTATATATCAACCCATAACCAACGGGTTATCGATCCGACATGGCGAAGGCTCACGACGTGCTGTTCCGAACGCTGGCCGACCCGTCGCGGCGGGCGCTCTTCGAGCGGCTGTGCCGCGACGGCGAGCAGACGGTGGGGGCGCTGACCGCCCGCGCCGGAATCTCGCAGCCGGCGGTGTCGAAGCATCTCGGCGTGCTGAAACAGGCCGGTCTCGTGCGTGACCGGCACGAAGGCCGGCAGACGCACTACAGCGCGCAGCTCAGCGCGTTGGCGCCGCTGATCGACTGGACCAGCCAGCTCACCGGGTTCTGGCAGAAGCGGTTCGACGACCTCGAAGACCTGCTCAAAAGGATGGACCAATGACAAACGCCGCAACCGAAACGCGCTCCGTCGTCGTCGAGCGTGACATCGCCCATCCGCCGGAAAAGCTGTGGCGCGCGCTGACGCAGCCGCATTTGATCGAGGAGTGGCTGATGAAGAACGATTTCGCACCCGTCGTCGGCCACCGCTTCAACCTGCGCGGCGACTGGGGCGGCGTGCTGGACTGCGAGGTGCTGGTGGTCGAGCCGAGCCGGGAGCTGTCATACACCTGGAATTTCCGGCACGACGATGCGGCGTTCAACCTCGAAAGCGTGGTGACGTTCACGCTGACGCCGACCGTAACGGGGACGCGCTTGCGCATGGAACAGACGGGCTTCCGCCCCGAGCAGAAGCAGGCCTTTGGCGGCGCGCACGCCGGATGGAAGCAGTTCTTCGAGAAGCTGGATCAGGTGTTGATGCGAGCCGAGTGAATTTGGCGCTACCGATCGGCGCGTGATGGAAGGAGTGACCGATGAACTGGAACAAGCTGATGCGGCAGGGCCACCGCTGGCTGTCGATTGCCTTTACCGTGGCCGTGATCGCCAATGTCGTCGCCATGATGCAGGAGAGGCAGGCGGTGTGGGTCGGCGTGCTGGCGCTGGTCCCGCTGATCCTGCTGCTGCTGAGCGGGTTGTACATGTTCGTGCTGCCCTACATTGCCCACCCCCGCAGGGCGGATTAGCCGAAGGCGTAATCCGCCGTGCTGCGAGCAACAAGCAAAAGGCGGATTACGCTGCGCTAATCCGCCCTACGAACTGCCCTGAATGGCGAATGCGATGACCAGGAAAACAACCAGGCAGTCCGCGAAGAAGCCCGCTGCCAGAAAAGCCGCCGCAAAGCCGGTGCTGCTGTCCGGCGGCAATCCCCAGATCGCGAAGGGCGAAGGCGATGCGCCGGTGCAGGCCTACATCGCGGCGATGCCCGGCTGGAAGCGCGACGTGGGACGCAAGCTCGACGCGCTGATCGTGCGCGCCGTGCCCGGCGTGCACAAGGCCGTGAAATGGAATACGCCGTTCTACGGCTTCAAGGACCAGGGCTGGTTCCTCGCCTATCACTGCTTCGCGAAATACGTCAAAGTGACTTTCTTCCAAGGCTCATCGCTGCGCCCTCTCCCGGCCGGCGTCTCCAAATACCAGGCGGTGCGCTACCTCGACATCCACGAGGGTGAGCTCGACGAAGCGCAATTCACCGACTGGGTGAAGCAGGCGAGCCGACTGCCCGGCGAACGGCTGTAACGGAAGCGACGACGACCACAAAGCGGCAGGCGGTCGAGCCTGCGGCACGGCCGGAACGTTCGAGCCCGGGCGAGGTAAAGATTTAACCCTACCTCCAACAATCGCCTCGCGCGCCCGGTCCGCCTGCATCCTTGCAGCCCATTTTCTGCGGTAATTGACGGCATCGACGCCGCAGCCAGCCAAAGACCGCGACCATGGACGTCAACCGCCGCCATCTCATGGGTGCCTCGGCCGCCGGAATTGCCGGCGCGCTGGCAATGGCGCCCGAGCCGCTTCGCGCCGCTCCCCTCATCTCCACGTTGGGCCGTGACGCCACGCAGTATGGCGTGAAGCCCGGCAGCCCCGACGACCAGACCCGCAGCCTACAGCGCGCCATCGACGAGGCTGCGCGCGCGCAGGTGCCGCTGGCGATGCCGCCCGGCGTTTACCGCACCGGGATGCTGCGGCTCTCGAGCGGCTCGCAACTGATCGGCGTGCGCGGCGCGACCAAGCTCGTCTTCACCGGCGGCGCCTCGATGTTGCTGGGCGAAGGCGCCGGCCGCGTCGGCCTCACCTCGCTCACGCTCGACGGCGGCGGCATTCCGCTGCCGCAGCGGCGCGGCCTCGTGCATTGCCTCGGCGGGCGCGACATCCGCATCGCCGATTGCGATATCGCCAATAGCGGCGGCAATGGCGTCTGGCTCGAGCAGGTGTCCGGCGAGGTCTCGGGCAGCATCTTCAGCAATATCGCCACGACCGCCGTGGTCTCGTTCGATGCGCTCGGCCTGATCGTCGCGCGCAACACTATCCTCGGCACCAACGACAACGGCATCGAGATCCTGCGCACCGCCATCGGCGACGACGGCACGCTCGTGCTCGACAACCGCATCGAGGACATCAAGGCCGGCCCCGGCGGCTCCGGCCAGTACGGCAACGCCATCAACGCGTTCCGCGCCGGCAACGTCATCGTGCGGGGAAATCGCATCAAAAACTGCGACTATTCCGCCGTGCGCGGCAACTCCGCCTCCAATATCCAGATCGTCGGCAACAGCGTCAGCAACGTGCGCGAGGTCGCGCTGTATTCGGAGTTCGCCTTCGAGGGCGCGGTCATCGCCAACAACACCGTCGACGGCGCCGCGCTCGGCGTCTCCGTCTGCAGTTTCAACGAGGGCGGCCGCATCGCCGTCGTGCAGGGCAACATCATCCGCAACCTCGTGCCGAAGCGCCCGATCGGCACCGCGCCCGACGACGACGCCGGCATCGGCATCTATGTCGAGGCTGACACTTCCGTCACCGGCAACGTGATCGAGAACGCGCCCGCCTTCGGCATCATCGCCGGCTGGGGCAAATATCTGCGCGATGTCGCCATCACTGGCAACGTCATCCGCAACAGCTTCGTCGGCATCGGCGTCTCCGTCGCACCGGGCGCCGGCACCGCCCTGGTCCAGGGCAACATGATTTCGGAAGCCCCACGCGGCGCGGTGGTCGGCCTCGACCATGCCCGCCCGATCACAACGGATCTGACCAGCGAGGGCGCGCAGCGCTATGCGCAGGTCGCCGTCGGTGCGAACAGCGTGCGGCGCTAGTTCTTTTCCGAAGGCTGGAACGCGTTGCGCAGCAGCGGGTAGCGCTCGGCCATCGCGACGATGTCGAGCGTCAGCGCCAGCGTCTTGTCGAGGTCGCTTTGCTCGGCCGTCGCGACCGGATCAAGCACAAGCACCGGCTCGGGCTCTGCCATCGCCGGCACTACGCTCACTGGTGGCGCGACGGGAAGCTCCGCCAATTGCGGCGCGATGGAGGGGATTGGCTGTGCCGGCGCCTCGCGCTTTGCAGGCGAAACCGAGCTGCGCCGGCCGATCCAGGAAAGGTCCACGGGACGATTGTCCGATGCGGCTTCCGAGTTCAGCAGGCCCCGCCAGGTTTCGACCGCGGCCTTGGCTTCACGGATGTTCTCGAGAAAGTCGCGTTCGCCGTGATAGCGGCGCCAGCGGCCCGTTTCGAACAGCTCGGTGAGATATTCCAGCCGTTGCTCGGCCAGTGCGGACCAGCGTGCAACGATGTCGCGCCCCCGCGCGACGTCGGTTCGATCTGTCATCGAATTGCCCGTAAGAGGGAAACGGACGCGAGACGCAACGAACCGAATCAGTCTGTATGTGACAGGGATATTCTGTGGAAAACTTTCCCGTTGTCCAGCAAGAGACCCTTGCCGGTTTCGCGACTCGCTGAAAATCCGCGGGAACACGGGATTTCCTGCAACACTCCCGAGTCAAGCTGTCGCACCATCGCAGTGCCGCCGCGAAACACGCCCTCGAGGTTTTCAGGGGACATCGAAAGCCGCTGCCGAAAAGAAAAGACCCGTCCGGGGGGACAACCGGACGGGTCAAAGCCATATGGGCGCTTGGGGTGGATGGGCGCTCGCGCCGAATATAGCTGATGGGGAGGGATAACCGCTCCCACGCCCAATTAGTCGCGCTGGGACTGCCGGACGTTCAAAGCGGCGGGCGATTTTTTTAGCTCTTTCGGAAAGCGGTTTGAGGCGAAAACTACTGCGCGCCCGGCCGATTTGGCTCGTTGGTCGCCGATTTGTCCGATGCCATTGCCGCCGACGGGGCTTTCAGTTCCCGGCTCACGGAAACGTCATTGTCGGCCGTCCCTGCCCCCGGTCCGCGCGGCGCGTCGGCCATCGGAACCGCCGGGGCGGCGATCGCGGCTGTTGCGGCTGCGAAAGCGTCCGCCTGCCCATGGCCGAACAGCTCGTCCTTGCCGGGCGTGCCGAGGTCGCGCGCCGTCGCCGTGAGGATTGCGCGTATTTCGTTGGGCTTCAATGCGGGATTGCGCTCGAGCAGCAGTGCGACAATGCCGGAGACGTAGGCCGCCGAGAACGAGGTACCCGAGGTCATCTGGTACTTCTGGTCCGGCGCCGGCAGGAAGATGTCCGTGCCCGGCGCGGCCAGCGCGATATGGACGCCGCGGTTCGACGCGGCAAACAGCCGGTCCTTGGCGTCGGTGCCGCTGACGGCAATCACGTTGGGATTGGCGGCGGGATAGAGCGGCGGCGACTTCGGCCCGGCATTGCCGGCGGCCGCCACCAGCACGATGCCGCGCGCGGCGGTCGCCGCGATGCCGCGCTCGATCAGCAGGTCCTTCGGGCCGGCGAAGCTCATGTTGATGATCTGGGCGCCGTGCAGCACGGCGTAGTTCAGGCTCTTGATGATGACATAGGACGAGCTCTCCGCACCGCCCTGCGCACTGGCAAAGGCGCGGATCGCGATGATGCGCGCTTCCGGCGCGCTGCCCATCAGCCGGCCATGGGCCGCGATGGCCCCCGCAATGCCGGTGCCGTGGACGTGCGCGCCCTCCTTGCTGCCCAGCGCATCGAAATTGTCCGCGATGCTGTTGGCGAGCTCGGGATGGCTGGCGTCGATGCCGGAGTCGATCACTGCGATGGTCACGTTCATGCCGTGCGCCAGCTTGTGCGCCTGCGGCAGCTTGAGCTTTGCGACCGCATATTGCGCGGGGTCGCCCTCTGACGTCGTCCTGGCCTGCTGCAGGAAGTAGCGCATGTTGAACTGCACGCCGCGCACGCTGCCGTCGGCGGCAAAGGAACGGCGGGCGGCGTCGAGCGGACGGCCGTTGGTGATCCGAAACAGCCCGATCGTGGCGCCGATCAGCGGAAGGTTCTGCGACTCGACCAGGACCATGCCGTGGCGTCGCGCCAGCGCACGCACCTGTTCCTCCGACATCGATCCGTCGATCTCGGCCACCAGCTCATTGGGGAAGTTCAGCGAGGCGGTTGCGGTCGACGGCGAATTCGGTCCTTTGCCCTTGCCTTTTCCCTTCGCCGATTTGCCGGTGCCGCCGCCATCGCCGGAAGCGATCGGCTTGCCCTGGCATTCGCCGTTGGCATCTCGGTTGGCGGCCTCGCAGGACGGGTAGAGGTTCGGCGAATACCGTAGATGCGGCGTCGTGGAATGCGGATTGAGGCGCGGACGCATCGACGTGGTCGTCGGCGCCGCGCTCGGCGTCGTCGGGGAGGCGCCGGTAACCGTGTTGGGACGTGCGGCAACGTTGGGATTCACACGCGGCGCGATGGTGGGATTGACGGTCGGGATGCGCGGCTGGATGTTGAGGTTCGGCCGCATCATCGCCTGCGCGGAGGCCTGCGGCATGTCGAGCCAGGCCAACGGGACGCTGGCCGCGATCAGCACGATCGCGGCGCAACCCGCCTTCATCCATCGAATGGTCCGATCGTCGAACATGAGGCCTCGACACCTGCGCGGCAGCCGGCCGCCGCGCGAAACTCGTCTTACGGCGCGGACTCGGCGAGGCTGACGATCTTCTCGCCGCGCAGCTTGCTCATCAGGCCCGTCACCTCGTCCTTGTTCAGCGACTTGCTGCCGAGCTGCACGCGGAACAGCCCATTGGCGCCGCCGACGATCACGGCCTGATAATTGTCGAGCAGCGCGTTGATATCGGCCATCCTGGCATCCGGCGCGAAGCGCACCAGCGCACGCGGCGGCGTGCCGCCTGCGGAGAGCTCGCGCGTCATCGTGGCCGCCGGCCGCTCGTTCACGCTGAGCGAGGCGGTCTGGTAGGTCTGGCCCTTCAGCAGCACGGTGCCGATCACGCCGGCCTGCAGCATCAGCGCCAGCGCGGCAGCTCCTGCCGACCAGGCCAGGGTGCGCGGCGACAGGCTCGCGAAGAACTGCGCGATAGCGGTGGAGAAACGCGCGGCCGGCGACGGCTTGCGCACGGGCTCGCCATCGATCGCCGCGAACAGCTTCTGCATGGCGCGCACCGAAGGCGCGCCCAGGCTCTCGTTGAGGTGAATGGTCTCCGCATATTCCTCGCGGATCACTGCGTATTGCTTCGCAAGCTCGGGGTCGCGGGCGAGCGCTTCCTCGACACGGCGCGCGTCACGCGCGTTCAACGTGCCGGCGGCATGCCAAGGCAGCAGCGCTTCGATCTCGCCGGGCTCGTCCCGCATCATTTTGCTCATCGCCATCATGGCCAGCCTCGTTCAATTCCGGCTGCTTTAAGCAGTTCAGCCAATTTCTTGCGCGCATAGAACAGGCGCGTCTTCACGGTGTTCTCGGGAATGCCGACGATCTGAGCCACCTCTTCCACGGACTTCTCGTGGTAGTAGACGAGATCGACGATTTCCCGGTGCTCGGCGGTGAGTGCCGTCAGGCATTTCCGCAACGCTTCACTGGTATCCTTCTTCTGGACCGACACTTCGGGATCGTCGGAACTATCCTCGATCGCGTTGGCCGCCTCGTCGTCCAGTTCAGCGTCCTTCCTGCGCCGGAGCGCAGAGAGGGCCTTGAACCGTGTAATCGCCAGGAGCCAGGTGGAAACGGCGGACCGGCCTTCGAACTTGCCGGCCTGACGCCACACATCGAGAAAAACCTCGCTGATGAGATCTTCCGCGATCTGCTCGTCCCGAACGAGCCGAAGCCCGAAACGGAACACCCTGACATGGTGCCGTCCATACAGCACCTGCATGGCGAGCCGGTCGCCTTGAGCGATCCGGGCGATAAGGACTTCGTCCGTAGCCGCCTGTGTCGCGCTCAATTGCCGTCTCGCAGGTTTGGTCGGGTGGAAATGGGGTGTGGTTCGAAGGAGGAGGTAAGATTCTTCAAATTATCGCAACTCCGCAAATGCATATGTGACGTACCCCACAAAGGGCCGCGAAAATTCGGCCCATGCGCGGTTCGCGGTCGATCGGCTCCCGACTTCGGTATCATAACACCCTAGCGCTTTCCCCTCGCACCCGGTGTGACCATACCAAGCCTTGGCCACCAAGGCAGCACCTCCGCCCCTCTTGGTGGGGCCCTTCCGGTACCAGGGTTCGGAGCGCGCCGTGCAGCCAATTTCGATGGAAAAACAAGGCGAATGCCCGGGTTTTGACGGAGTGGGCGGGGGCCGAAGATACGAAAACTAAAGGCTTTCCCACGTAGATTTTTGTCGAGTTCCAGCCAACGGCGAGACCATGGAAAGCGCTGCGCCACCGTTCCTCAATCCGATTGCGGCCGCGGGCGAGGCGTCCGGTTCCCGCCTGTCGACGGAAGCGCTGGCCCGCCGCGCCAAGCAACGGCGCCAGATCCAGGGCATGATCGGCGTCAGCTACGTCATCGATGCCGGTATCCTGCTGATCTACGCCTATGCCGGGACGGTGCCGCTCTGGCTCGGTCCGGTTTTTGGCCTCTGCGGCCTCACGCTGACTGGCCTGGTCATCCTGCTGTCGGAAACCGGCTTCAACGAGCGCTTCAAGGACCACTACATGGTCGCGCCGCAGTCGATCGCGAACATGCTGGTGTTGATCGCCTTCACCTGTATCGCGCCAAAGGTCGGTGTGCTGTTCCTATGCTCGCTGTTCACCGTTTTCAGCTTCGCTTCCCTGCGCTCGACACCGAGGACGGTCGCGGTCATCTGGACCGCGATGGCGCTGGCGCTGGCCGGCCTGTTCCTGCTGACCGACAAGCCGGTCGCGATGCCGCACGGCGATCATATCGAGCGCTTCGCCACCATGCTGGTATTCGCGCTCACCGTAGGCCGCTGCATGTTCCTCGGCATCTTCTCGAGCGCGCTGAAGCAGTCGCTGTACGAGAGCGGACTGAAGCTGAAGGAGGCCTACAGGCGGATCGAGGAGCTCGCCGAGCTCGACGAGCTGACGGGCTCGTTCAACCGCCGCTGCATCATGCGCATGCTCGACGAGGAAATCGCGCGCTTCTCGCGCAGCGGCTCGCCCTGCTCCGTTGCGCTGATCGATCTCGATCATTTCAAGCGGGTCAACGACACCCATGGTCATCCGACCGGCGACGAGGTGCTGCGCACCTTCGCCATCACCATGTTCGCCAACATCCGCAGCATCGACCGCTTCGGCCGCTACGGCGGCGAGGAATTCCTGCTGATCCTTCCCGACATGGCGAACGACGGCGCCATTCGCGCCCTCGACCGGCTGCGCGCCATCGTCGCCGGCCTCGACTGGAGCGCGTTTTCGCCGGGCATGAAGGTGACGCTGTCGGCGGGCGTCGCCACGCTGAGGACGGGCGAGACCACCGACAGCATCCTCGCGCGCACCGACAGCGCGCTTTACGCAGCCAAGGCGCAGGGACGCAACCGCATCGCCCGCGCATAGAGCATGATTTCCGAAAAGCATGCCCTCGGGCTCGACCCGAGGGATCATGCTCAAACAAAAAAAATCGGAGCGGGATGACGATTCGAAGAAAAGTCATCGCTCTCCAGAACTTAGCCAACCGGAGCGGAGAATTCGCCGCCGGCCAACACTCCAGGATAGAGTCATGAGCTCGAAGTCCGCCAAAGCTCCCGCGAACCTGCTGGACGAACTGCAGACCACCCTCGCCCACGGCACCGTCGCGCGCCGGGTCGAGGCGCTGCGCCGGGTCACCGACCTCTTTCTCAATCATGCGGTGGACTATTCCGACGATCAGATCGCGCTGTTCGACGACGTATTCCAGTGCCTGATGCTGCACATCGAGACGTCGGCCAAGGCCCTGCTCGCGACCCGCCTGGCGCCGGTCGACACCGCGCCGCCAATGACGATCCGGGCACTCGCCTTCGACGACATCATCGAAGTGGCCGGCCCCGTGCTGACGCAATCGAGCCGGCTCGACGACGAGGCGCTGATCGAGGCAGCGCGCAACAAGAGCCAGGCGCATCTCTTGGCGATTTCGAACCGCAAACAGCTCTCCGGCGCGGTGACCGACGTGCTGGTGCTGCGCGGCAACGACGAGGTGGTGCAAAATACCGTCGACAATCCCGGCGCCGAGTTCACCGAGCGCGGCTTTACCCGGCTGGTCAATCGCGCCGAGAACGACGACGACCTCGCCACCTGCGTCGGCCTGCGCCCGACCATTCCGCGGTACCTCTATCTCAAGCTGCTGGCAAAGGCTTCCGACGCGGTCCGGGAGCGGCTGGAGTCGGCCAATCCAAGGCAGGCCGAGCAGGTGTCCGGCGCGGTCAAGGAAGCCACGCGCCGCGCGCGCGCGGCCAGGTCCGCCGTCACCGAGCAGACGGAAATTGCGCACGCGCTGGTGAAGTCGCTGTTCGCCGACGGCCGGCTCGACGAGTTCCAGGTCGCCTCGTTTGCTGAATCCGGCAAGTTCGACGAGACCAACGCCTCGATCGCCGCGATGGCCAATGTGCCGGTGACGGTGGCCGAAAACATGATGATCGAGACCCACACCGAGGGCGTGATGATCCTCGCCAAGGTCGCCGGCCTGTCCTGGTCGACGGTGAAGGCGATCATCAACCTGCGCGACGATCTCTCCGCCGGGGAGCCGACCGACCTGCAGGCGTGCAAGGCGACCTATGAGCGACTGCGGCCCTCCACCGCCCAGCAGGTGCTGCGCTTCCACCGCATGCAGCAGCAGCAGCAGGACGCACCGGCGGCGTAGCCTTCAAAGACTTGCGGCAAACAGATCCCAGTGGCCGGGCAGGCCCTTGAGCTCGTGCGAGCCGCGGTCGGCGAATTTCAATCCAGCGCCGGCGACGAGATCAGTGACCACCCGCGACACCAGCACCTCGTCCGAGCCGCAATGGCCCATCACGCGCGCCGCCGCATGGACGGCGATGCCGCCGATATCCTTGCCCCTGACCTCGATCTCGCCGGTGTGCAGCCCTGCGCGGACGGGGAGACCGATCTGCCGCACGGCTGAACCAAAGGCGAGCGCGCAGCGCACCGCACGGCCGGGGCCATCGAACGTCGCCAAAATGCCATCGCCGGTGCTCTTGATCAGGTTGCCGCGGTGGCGGCCGATGACTTGCTGCGCAAGCTGGTCGTGCTCGTCGAGCGTCCGACGCCAGCGCTGGTCGCCCATGGCAACCGCACTGCGCGTGGAGTCGACGATATCGGTGAACAGCACGGTCGCCAGCACGCGCTCCAGCTCGTCGGCGCCGCTGTCGCGATGGCCGGTGACGAATTCCTCGATGTCGCCCGCCACCGTCTCGGTATCGCCTGTCCAAAAGACATGATCGCCGTCGGGATATTCGATGAACCGCGCACCGGGGATCGGCTCCGCCAGTTCGCGACCCAGCGCGATCGGCACCTGGATATCGCTGCGGCGGTGGAGCACGAGCGTCGGAACCTGCAGGGTCGGCAAGATCCCCCTGACGTCGATCTGACGATTGAGTGAGAGGATCGTCCGGATTGCACCGGGACTGCTCGACAGTCGCTCGAACTTTGCGAACCGGGCGACCGCCTCCGGCATGCTCGCCTGGCTCGGACTAACCGTCTTGATCAGCTCGCCGCTACCCCAGTTCTTCACGAGCTGCTCAAGGCGCGTCTGCCAGGTGTCTTCGGACACGCGGGCGGCCGAACGCGCAAAGCCGCTCATCAGGATGAGGTGCGAAATCCGTTCGGGATAGGTTGCGGCGAACAATGCGCTCATCGCGCATCCCTCCGAAAAGCCCATCAGGACCGCGCGTCGCGACCCAATTGTGTCCATGATGGCGCGGACGTCGTCCATACGCTGCTCCAGCGAGGGAGCACCGGATATCCGGTCCGAGAGCCCCTGCCCCCGCTTGTCGAAGGTCACGACCCGAGCAAAGGCCGACAGCCGCCGCAGGAATGCGGTGTAGCCGGTCATCTCGTGCATGTACTCGATATGCGAAAACAGGCCGGGAACGACGACCATATCGATCGGTCCGTCGCCCATCACCTGGTAGGCGATGCTGACCTCGCCGCTTTGCGCGTAGTGTGTTTCCGGCAGCATAAAATCGTTCATCGCCCGCAACCCAAATGCGGGCGTGATCCTCGCCTTGGAGACCGCACCGGTCAACAGCGGGGATGTTAGTACTTCAGCATCCGTGATCCCGCCAGCGCGCCGACCGCAGCCACGAGCGCGGTGGCGAGCGTGTACCAGGTCGCAACGAACAGCGGCGAATCGTCGGTGCAGTGCGAGGCATAGAAGGTCGCCGCAAGGCGCCGCGGGCGGCGCTCCTTACCATGAGGGTCTAAATTTCGCCGCGAAATTGGACCGCATCCTGAGCCAAGCCATGTGCGATAGCCCTGCCCCGCTCCGCGCGTAACGTGCACGCCCGGCCGGCGCAGTTCCGGTTCCCTCGCCAAGAAATGATCGCCAAAACTCCGCATGTGGGTCGGCAACCCTTGTCGATGCTCGGAATTGTCCAGCGGCGACTTCCGTCGCTCCTACCACTACGATCAACCCCACATGGAGTTCACTATATGGCCCTTCTCGGAAACCTGCTCGGCACGGTCGATGGTCTTCTCGGCACCGCCACCGGGGTACTGGATGAAACCAGCACCGGCGTTGGCGCGACCACGAGCACCGAGGCATCGGCGGACTTGTCGCACACTCTCGATCTCGGCGCTGCGGTCGCAACCGAGCCCAGCGTCGAACTTTCGGCCCTGGGTATCGACGCGTCCGTCTCCGCGCCGACCATGGTCGGCCTCAGCGCCGATGTCGGCCAACTCGACGCGAACGGCTTGCTACACGGCCTCGTCTGAGGTTCCCGCCTTCACACATCCCGGCGTGGGACGACAGTCCCACGCCACTTTCTCATGCGCCCATCCCTTTTGATGGACTGATACGGGGAACGCTGACGCATGCCGGCATGCTCGCTGACCGTCGCTGACGAAACCGTCGCGCCCGGACGACGGATCGACGACCTTCGCCAGGCGCTGATCGCGTTGTGGCCGCATTTCATGTGGGCCGGCCTGTTCAGCAGCGCCATCAACCTGCTTTATCTGAGCTCTCCGCTTTACCTGATGCAGGTCTACAACCGCGTCCTGCTCAACGAGAACATCGCCACTCTCGTCCTGCTCACGCTCATCCTCGCCGTCGCGCTCCTGACCATGGCCGCGCTCGATGCCGTGCGTGCCTGCATCCTGATCCGCTGCGGCATCCGCCTCGACATGGAGCTATCGCGCCGCGTGTTCGAGGCGCTGGTGGTTCGCTCGGCCGCGCGCGGCTCTTCCGGCGGCGCGCAGCAACTGCGCAACCTCGATCAGTTTCGCACCTTCGTCACCGGCCCCGGCATTTATTTCGCCTTCGACCTGCCGTGGATCCCGATTTACCTGCTTCTGCTGTTCTTCATCCATCCCCTGCTCGGCACGGTCGCGAGCATCGGCGCCATGCTGCTGCTCGCCCTTGCCGGGCTCAACGAGGCGCTGACCCGCGACCCGCTGAAACAGGCCGAGGTCGCCGGCAACCAGTCCTACGTCTTCACCGAGAACATCTTGCGCCATGCCGACGTCATCCGCGCCATGGGCATGCAGCCGGCGGTCGAGCGCAACTGGCAGAGCCAGCGCTCCTCGATGCTGCTGCGCCAGGCGCTCGCCAGCGACAAGAACGCGGTGATGACGGCCTCGATCCGCTTCTTTCGCCTGCTGCTGCAATCCTTGATGCTCGGCACCGGTGCCTGGCTTGCCATCGACCATACGATCGCGCCGGCGACGATCTTTGCCGCCAGCATCGTGATGGGCCGCGCGCTGGTGCCGGTGGAACAGGCGGTCGCGACCTGGAAGCAGTTCATCGGCGCCCGCGAAGCCTACGCCGAGGTGCGCGAGCTGCTCGAAGCCGTCGACCTGACGCCACCGCGCACCATCGTGCCGCGTGCGCGCAACGCGCTGGAGGCGCGCGACCTGCGCTGCACCCTCCCCTCGCGCCGCGAAGCGGTCATCAAGAGCCTGTCGTTCGATCTGGCAAGCGGCCAGGCGCTCGGCATCGTCGGGCCGAGCGGCTCCGGCAAGAGCACGCTGGCGCGCGCCCTCGTCGGCGCCATCGCGCCGGCAGGAGGCCGGCTGCGGTTCGGCGGTCTCGACTATTCGCACTGGGATCCGCTCGAGTTCGGCCGCCTCGTGGGCTACCTGCCGCAGGACGTTGGCCTGTTCGTCGGCACGGTGCGGGAGAACATCGCCCGCTTCGGCAACGCCTCGACCGAGGAGATCATCGATGCAGCCACGCGCGCCGGCATTCACGAGATGATCCTCGATTTGCCCGGGCAGTACGACACCAGGCTCGGGCCCGGCGGCGTCGGACTTTCCGGCGGCCAGCGCCAGCGCCTTGCGCTCGCCCGTGCCATGCTCGGCCGTCCGCCGCTGCTCGTGCTCGACGAGCCCAACGCCAATCTCGACGGTCCCGGCGAGGAGGCGCTGAAGGCGGCGCTGCTGCAGGCCAAGGGCGAAGGCGCCACAGTCATCGTCATCACCCATCGCACCACCATCCTCGACGTCGTCGATGCGATGATGGTGCTGCGCGACGGCGTGCTGGAGATGCTCGGCCCGCCCGAGGAGATCTATCGCTCGCTGCAGCAGCGGGCGGCCGCGAGGCAGGCGTCATGACCGCCGTCGACGAGGAATTTTCGGTTCTCGATCGCGTCCGTTACGCGCGGCCGCAGCGGCCGGCGCTGGCCGGCGCCGCCGTCATCGCCGCCTTTGCCGCGGCGCTGACCTTGTGGGGCACGCTCGCCCCGATCTCGGGCGCGGCCATCGCCACCGGCAACCTCCAGGTCGAGGGGCGCCGGCAGAGCGTGCAGCATCCCTATGGCGGCGTGGTGCGCCAGCTGCTGGTGCGCGACGGCGCCCGGGTCGAGAAGGGCCAGCCCTTGCTGACGCTCGACGACAGCGATCCCCGCGCCAAGCTCGAGGTGCTCACCGCCGAGCGCGACGCCGCGCTCGCGGCCGAAGCGCGGCTGATCGCCGAACGCGATGGCCGGCAGGCGCCGGAGTTCGACCGCGCGCTGCACGATAATGCAGGCAAACCCGCGGTGCGCCAGGCCATGGCGAACGAGGCGGCGATGATGGCGGCGCGCCAGCATCAGTTCGACGCCCAGACCGCCGTGCTCCGCGGCAAGATCGCCGAGCTGGAGGCGCAGATCGGCGGCACCAAGGCGCAGCTTGCCGGCACCGAGAAGCAGCAGGAGCTGCTCAACGACGAGCTTGGCGGCGCCCAGCATCTGTATTCGCAGGGCTACACGCCAAAAACCCGCATCCTCGCCTTGCAGCGCGAGGGCGCGCGCCTGCAGGCCGAGATCGGCGGCCAGCAGGCCGGCATCGCCGGCATGCAACAGCAGATCGCCCAGAACGAGCTGGAGATCGCCAAGTCCGATCGCGCGCGCATCAGCGAGATCACCGACCAGCTGCGGTCGACCGAAACGAAACTCGCCGAGCTGTTGCCGAAGATGGAGGCCGCGGCCGACGTGGTGGCCCGCACCCGCGTCGCCGCGCCCGCGACCGGCGCCGTGGTCGGTCTCGACATCTTCACCGAGGGCGGCGTGATCCAGCCCGGCGCGAAATTGATGGACATCGTGCCGTCGGACAACCCGCTGGTGGTGCATGCGCGGCTGAAACTGTCCGACATCAACGACGTCGCGGCCGGGCACCGCGCCGAGGTGCGCCTCACCGCCGTCAATTATTTCGAGCGGCCGCGGCTGTTCGGCACGATCAAGACTGTCTCCGCCGACCGCCTGACCGACGAGAGGTCCGGCGAGGCCTTTTACCAGCTGGAAGTGATGCTCGATCCCAACGACGTCAGGAAGTCGCGCGTCGAACTGCAGGCCGGCATGCCCGCGGAGATCATCGTGCCAACTCGCCCGCGTACCCTGTTCGAATATCTGCTGGGCCCGCTGCGGGACGAGCTCACGCGCGCGTTCCGCGAACACTGACGAGGAGACTGCTCATGGCCGGATCGGAGAAGGAAAGCCGCCGCGCCGGGGAATCCGAGCGGGCACGCCACATCGCCGCCGGAGAAACGGTCGCGTTCGGCACCACGGCCGGCACCATGCTACTTGGCCTGCTCTCCGGCATCGCATCGGCAGATCCGCACGGCGACGGGGGCGCGCGCGCCATCCCGGCGGAGCTTCCGTCCGAACCTGTAACGTCGCTGCCATCCCCACTGCCCGATTTTGCGCCGCCGGGCTCATCATCGCCCGATCGCGCGGCGGGCGAGGCCGAGCAGCATGCCGACGCGCCCTTGACGCAATCGGACGAATCCCCGGCGGCTCTACACGCGGAAGCGATGGCGGACAGCGCGCCGGTTGGCGCGCCCGGCGGAGCGGCGATGATCCACGGCCTGCTCGGCTCGTTACCATCAGAGTGGAACGACAGGGATGCGCCGGATCACGGCTTTTCTCGGGGCACGGGCAGCCTCGGTGATGCGCACGCGCCGGCGCCACTCGATCTCGCTGGAACCATCGACCAGATCGTGCAGACCGTCACCGGCATCGTCGACAACACGCTCGCCACGGTGACGCAGACGATCTCCCATCTCGGCGCGGCGCTCGGAGACCTCACCTCACAGCTTACGGGCTCCCTCACCCATCTCACCGACGGCTTGACCGGCTCGGCCCCGAGCCTCAGCCACGATCCCGATCCCACCGGAACAATCGAACCGCTCGCGGCAAACCTGTTGGGCTCGCTTCACCCAGCCGCCGAATCCACAGCGTACCCGCAGGACTCCCCATGGCTGGACACCGGCGGCGCGATCCCGATGACGCTGCTGCACCCGCAGCCGCTGCAGCTCGGCTTCCTCGGCCAGCCCACGCTCGACGGTCACGACCCCCACGACGGCGCCTTCTCCTCACTAGGCGTGCATCATTTTTGAGGGAGTGCTTTGACGTGGCTTGGGCGCGACCGTGAGGCGGATTAGATTAGATTAGATTAGATTAGGTGAGGTGAGCGAAGCGTAACCCGCCGTTCCGCAGGTTCGTTCTCGATACGGCAATGCGGTGGATTACGCCTTCGACTAATATTTCAGCACGCGCGATCCCGCCAGCGCGCCGACCGCGGCCACGAGCGCGACGGCGAGCGTGTACCAGAACGCGACGAACAGCGGCGAGTCGTCGGTGCAATGCGAGGCGTAAAGCGTCGCCGCAAACCCGGCAGACAACAGGCCCGCGATCGCGCCCGACAGCGCGGGCCGCGCCGGCGCACCGTGGCGCAGGCCGATCAGCGCGGCGATCAGCAGCGGCAGCGACAGCGCGGGGATCGCGGTCATGCAGATCTTCGAATTGCTGCCGACCAGCCGCGTCATCATCGGCACCCGCTGCGGCATCATCATCTCGGCGCTGATGCCGGCCGCGAGCAGCCCGGCCGGGATCAGGAGATACCAGCCAAAACCGCGCAGCGACGCTTCCGGCCGCGACAGATGCAATGCGACGGCGATCGCCGAGATTGCCAGCGCCAGCGTGACCGCGAATTTCAGGTCGAAGAACGGGTTGCGCATCGCCGTCATGATGTCCGGCCGGAAACCGAGCTCGCCGAAGAACATGATCAGCGACACCGGGGCTGCCGCCAGCAGCGCCAGCATCAGCACGTAGCCGACCGGGCGGGCGCGGTGCGAATTGTCCGATACCAGCGTGCGAATGAGCTGCTCGGTGTCCATTCTCACGGCTCCTTCAGCCTGGCCGTCAGGCTCGCAAGACCGCGATGCAGCGCCACGCGCACGGCGCCCTCGCTCATCGAGAACTTCTTCGCGGTGTCCTTGATGGAGGCGCTTTCGACCGCGATCGACTGCAGCACGTCGCGCTGCCGGGCCGGCAGCGCGTTGAGCTGGGCTGCGACCTCACCGGCGGGTGCGGTCTCCGGCGCCGGCTCGCCCGCCAGCGTTTCGGCGAAATCGTCGATGTCGACGAACACGCGCCGGCCCCGGCGGCGCAGCGAATCGATCAGCTTGTTGCGGGCGATCGCGAACAGCCAGGGCGCGAACGGGGCGTTCGTATCCCAGGTATGCCGCTTCAAATGCACCGCCAGCAAAATATCCTGCACGATGTCCTCGGACTGATCGATCGGTTGCCCTGCCCGCGACAAGCCACGGCGCGCCGCGGCCCGGAGCACCGGCGTGACGCTCCTGAGCAGGCGATGATACGCCCCATCGTCGCCTGAAATGGCCAGCCGCATCAGGCCGGTCCATTCGTCCTCACGTTCGCGCAAACCGCGCTCCACCTGACAATTCGGTCGATCTTTCAATTTGTTACGTCGCCGAATCTTGATCACGAATTCGTGATAGACCGGAAGGCTCGCGAGGCAAGCCGGCTGGCCACGAGAATCGGCGGGCCGCCGCGGAAGGCAGCCGAGCAGGCTCATAACACCGATTGCGACTGTACGCACCGGGCCGCGGGAACCCGAAATTCTCCACGCGCAAGAAGCACATCGCGCCAAGCATGCCGCCGCGATTTCGCCCGGTGTTGCCCGAAGATTCCCAGTTTTCGCCGCGCTGCGAACACGCAGGCCGGTCTTTTCTTGCGCCGGGGATGGGCAATTGGGGAGACCAGCAATGACCATCAAAGCCGGCGGGCGCGTGGCGTTGATAG
Organism: Bradyrhizobium sp.; assembly: GCF_052389815.1. GTDB lineage: Bacteria > Pseudomonadota > Alphaproteobacteria > Rhizobiales > Xanthobacteraceae > Bradyrhizobium. Next base: position 20,453 of record NZ_JBQTHN010000186.1, read on the forward strand.
CAGCCACCGGGCTGCTCGTGTGTGTGGCAGGCATGAGCTGGACCGTGGCGGCCTCCAGCGCCGCCGAGACGAAGTCCGAAAATGTCGGCACGACGAAGAAGGTGAAGCAGGTGCGCTATTACAAGCGCTACGCTCACGGCAAACATGCCCGCACGGCGCAGAAGTCCTCCGAAGAGAAAAAGCCGGCAGAGACCGCAGAGGTCGCCGAGGCCGGCTTGCCCGGCGAGCTTCCTGCCTCCGTCGCCGAGGCCAACGCGCGGATGGGCGAGGTCTCCGACGACACCGCGCGCGCCATGACCGCGCGCGCCAATGCCCTGCTGGCGTCCGACCAGCCGGCGGAAGGGCAAGGCGCGGTCACCATGCAGGTGGTCCAGGCCGACCAGCTCAACGAGGTCGACAAGGCGCTGCAGGAGCCTGCCCCGCCGTCGCAGACCACCGTCGCGGTCGCGCCCGCCAAGCCCGCGGTCCAGGCAAAGCCTGCCGTCGTCGAGGAGACCTCGACCTGGGACCAGACTTCGCTGATCGGCAAGATATTCATCGCCTTCGGCGCGCTGCTGACGATTGCGTCCGCCGCGCGCATGTTCATGGCGTAGCCGCTTACCCTCCAACTCCCGGCAACTCCCGGCGCGCCCGTCAAGGGCGTGTCCGGGCCCCTTGATGCTCCGGCCCGCAGCGGGCAATGTCGCCCCAAATTTTCAACCGGGGTGGCCCATGAGCACGTTCGAGCACATCATCGTCGAATCCAAGGGCGCGGTCGGCGTCATCACGCTGAACCGGCCGAAGATGCTCAATGCGCTCTCGTTCGGCGTGTTCCGCGAGATCGCCGCCGCCGTCGACGACCTCGAGGCGGACGAGAAGATCGGCTGCATCGTCGTCACCGGCAGCGAAAAGGCCTTCGCCGCCGGCGCCGACATCAAGGAGATGCAGCCGAAGGGCTTCATCGACATGTTCTCGTCGGACTTTGCGGCCATCGGCGGCGACCGCATCGCGCGCTGCCGCAAGCCGACCGTCGCCGCGGTGAGCGGCTATGCGCTCGGCGGCGGCTGCGAGCTTGCCATGATGTGCGACATCATCATCGCGGCCGATACCGCCAAGTTCGGCCAACCCGAGATCACGCTCGGCACCATTCCCGGCATCGGCGGCACCCAGCGCCTGACCCGCGCCGTCGGCAAATCCAAGGCGATGGACCTCTGCCTCACCGGACGGATGATGGATGCCGCCGAGGCCGAGCGCTCGGGCCTGGCCAGCCGCGTGGTGCCGGCGGACCAGTTGATGAGCGAGGTGATGACGGCGGCGGAAAAGATCGCCTCGATGTCGCAGCCGGCGGCGGCGATGGCAAAGGAGGCGGTCAACCGCGCCTTCGAGACGCCGCTGTCGGAGGGGCTCAACGTCGAGCGCAACCTGTTCCACGCCACCTTCGCGCTGGAAGACCGCTCCGAAGGCATGGCCGCCTTCATCGAGAAGCGCAAGCCAGTGAACAAGAACCGGTGATTTCGTAGGGTGGGCAAAGCGAAGCGTGCCCACCTTCACGAGCGTACCGTCGAAGGTGGGCACGGCGCTTCCGCGCCTTTGCCCACCCTACTTTGCCCGCGCCAGCGCCGCTACTTTGCATGGGGTTGTTTTCGCGATTTTGTGTCCGGGCCCTGCGGTCCACCGAGCTAGCTCGCCCGACTCCGCGCCAGCGCCGCGCTGACCAGCGCGCGATAGAAGCGCTCGGCAAGGGTCTTGGGCCGGTCGAGGCCGAGCCGCGCGAGGCATTCCCCGTCGTCGGCATTTGGCGTTCGCGTCAGCCCTTCCCATAACAGCCCCGGCAATTGCGCCGGCGTGCGCTGCGCGGCCTGCAGCAATTGCAGCGCCGGAATCAGCCGCTTTTCGACCTCGGTGAAATCGCTGCCGAACGGGAATGCCGGCAACAGCCCCGCCTCGCGCGCCGGCTTCAGTGCCGCGGCAATGCGCTCCGGAAAGTTCTCGCGATGCGCCGCCAGAATTTCAAAGCTCTTCGGCAGCTTGCCGGCGTCCTTGGCCTGCCGCGCCAGTTCGTCCTGGAAGCGCGAATCCGCGATCGCCAGCATCGCCGCGATCACCTCGGCGTCCGACTTGCCGCGCACGTCGGCGATGCCGTACTCCGTCACGAAGACATCGCGCAGATGCCGCGGGATGGTTTCGTGCCCGTAGGACCAGCGGATGTTGGACTGCGCCTTGCGTCCAACAAAGCGCGTCGCCTCCAGCGTCAGCAGCGAGCGCGCGCCGGCAAGCGCAAAGGCCTGCGCCACGAAATTGTACTGCCCGCCGACGCCGCTGATCACCTGCCCGCTCTCGAGCCCGTCGGAGACCGCCGCGCCCATCAACGTCGCCATCATCGCATTGTTGACGAAGCGTGCGTCCACCCGCGCCCGGCGTTTTGCTTCCTCATCGCCGTAGAGCTCATTGGTGAACGACACCGGCATCATGCAGATGCGCGAAATCTCCTCGCCCTTCATCTCGCGCAGCTTGCGGTAAAAGTCCTTTGGCCCGAGGAAGAATGCGCCATGCAGGATGATGCCGTCGACCGCGCGCTTCAGGACGCCGGCCTCGATCAGGCCGAAAAATGCCTCGAATACCATCTCGCTGACGCCATAGAGACCCTTGTCGAAGGTGGAAGTCTCGCACGGCGGCACTGAGGGCGCGAGCCGCGCCATCACTTCCAGAAACCGCGCATTGTCGCGATGGCGCACGATCAGCCCCTGCGCCAGCGCATCGCCGACCTGCCCGATGCCGATCTGCAAGCTGCCGCCGTCGCGCACCAGGCTCGCGGCATGCAGGCCGATCGCGTACTTGGTATCGCTGACCGGCTCGGCCGGCGGCGCGAACAGCTGAAAATCGGTCGCGGGGCTGTCGAGCACCGCGCTGAACTCCTGCGCAGGCAAGTCCCCCGGCCCCGGCATGAACGGCAGCTCGGAATTGACCTGGCCGATCAGCTTGAACGCGGCGCGCCCTTCGCTGCGCGCGCGCATGATATCGAGGGTGATGTCGGTGTTGCAGCTGAGGCTATAGCGGGTCTCGCCGTCGACCACGCGCTTGGCGACCAACTGCAGCACGACATTGAGCCCGCGCTCCAGCAGGTACGAGGCGGCATGAGTATAGTTCGCCGAGATGTAGTGCTGCTGCGCGAACGGCACGCGCAGCCACCGCCCCGCCAGAAAGAAGAATTCCAGCACCTCGATGTTCGGCGGCAGCTTCCCGGCGCGCAGCGGCGCGACATAGGCGAGATCCGGATAGCCGCCGAACAACCGCTCCACCAGCGGGGTGCCGAAGCGCGCTTCCAGCAGGCTTGCCGGCCTCGGGTTTTCCAGGGTCAGCGCCGAGAACAAGGTCAGCTTGATGGAGGGATCGGCGGCCGCCCGTGCATACAGCGCATTGACGATGTGGTTGGCCTTGCCGAGCCCGAGCGGCAGGCCGACCATGAGGTTCTTGCCGACGTCGCGGATGATCTCGTCGACGACGGCCTCGGGTTCCGAAAACAGCTTTGGCATGTGAACAAGACCCGCGGCAGGATGAACGAAGCGGCTCACGGAATCGTGTGGTCCGCAGACCCACGGCTATAGCCGATTTGAGCAGCGGATTCGTCTGTGACGAACCGGCAACAGCCAAGCACTGATTTGATGTGCAGATGTCGCGCGGCCCTTTGTCAGTGGCGAGGCTTCCCCGTAAACGGGTAGATGTGACGAAGCCGGCGGCGGGGGCGGACGGCTTTGTGGGGTTGGTTTGCAGGTTCAGATGGTAGAGCAGCGTGACGCCAGCGTTGGTCACGACATGACACGGCGCGTGCTTCGGTCGGGCATCTGCCTTGGCGTGTTCGTTTGCGTCGGCTTCGTCGTGCCGGCCGCCGCCGAGAGCCTGCCCGACGCACTGGCACGGGCCTACCAGACCAATCCGCTGTTGAACGCCGAGCGGGCGCGCCAGCGCGCCACGGACGAAAATGTTCCACAGGCGCTGGCGGGTTACCGGCCGCAGATCGTCGCAACTCTGAGCGCCGGCCTTCAGCAGGTGCGCAATCTCCTGCCTGACAATACGGTGCAATCGGCGACGCTAAAGCCTTGGCAGATCGGCGTTACCGTCACGCAGGTGCTGTTCAACGGCTTCAGGACCGCCAACAGCGTGCGGGTGGCGGAGTTGCAGGTCGGCGCGGGGCGCGAGGCGCTGCGCAATGTCGGCCAGGGCGTGCTGCTCGATGCGGTCACGGCCTACACCAACGTGCTCGCCAACCAGTCGCTGGTCGAAGCCCAGCGCGCCAACGTCGCCTTCCTGCGCGAGACCCAGAGCATCACCCAGAAGCGGCTCAATGCCGGCGACGTCACCCCGACCGATACCGCCCAGGCGGAATCCCGCCTCAACCGCGGCCTTTCCGATCTCAACGCCGCGGAAGTCGCGCTGGCGATCAGCCAGGCCACCTATGCCCAGGTGATCGGCAATCCGCCCTCGCGCCTGCAGCCGGCCCAGACCGTCGACCGCTTCGGTCCGCGCAATCGCGAGGATGCGACCCAACTCGCGTTCAACCAGCACCCCGCCGTGATGGCGGCGGGCTTCGACGTCGACGTCGCCTCCACCACGATCCGCGTCGCCGAGAGCAGCCTGCTGCCGACCATCACCGTGCAGGGTAGTGCCAGCAAAAGCCGCGACAACGACCCGACGCTCGGCACCCGCGGCACCGAGCAGGCATCGGTGATGGGGCAGTTGAACCAGCCGATCTATGACGGCGGCACCGCGGCTTCCCAGACCCGCCAGGCCAAGGAGCTGGCCTCGCAAAGCCGGATGGTGCTGGAGCAGGTCCGCAACCAGGCCCGCACCGCCGCGGTCAGCGCCTGGGTCGCCAATGAGGGCGCCAAGATCGCCGTGTCCGCCGCCGAATCCGAGGTCCGCGCCGCCACCGTCGCGCTGGCGGGCGTGCAGAAGGAAGCCGCCGGCGGCCAGCGCACCACCGTGGACGTGCTCAACTCGCAGCAGGATTTGATCCAGGCCAAGGCGCGCCTGATCGGCGCCCAGCGCGACCGCGTCATCGCCTCCTTCACCCTGCTCAGCGCCATCGGCCGGCTCGACGTCAAGACGCTCAATCTGAACACGCCGGACTACCTGCCCGAGGTGCACTACCACCAGGTGCGGGACGCCTGGCACGGCCTGCGCACGCCGTCGGGGCAATAGACCGCCTTCGCCCCGCTCTTTACACTCGCGGCAGATTCGATGAGGCGAGAGAAATGGACATCATCAGACTGTGCGCATGGGGCTATGCCGCCCTGCTCGGCTTCGTGATCCTGACCGGCTACATCCCCGCCTTCATCGACCAGAACGACATGATCTTCGGCCTGTTCCGCCGCACCTGGTACGCCGACGGGCTGCATCTGGTCTCCGCGCTATGGGCGGCGGCCGCCGCGTTGACCTCGCGCCGCGCCTCCGAACTGTTCTTCCAGCTGTTCGGCGCGTTCTACTTTGCCGACGGCGTGCTCGGCTTGCTCACCGGCAGCGGCTATCTCGACTTCGGCATCCTCATCAACGGCGTGCTCAACCTGCCGCTGTCGACCCGCTTCTTCGCCAACGCGCCGCATCTCGGGCTCGGCGGCGTCGCGATCCTTATCGGTTATCTGCTGGCGCCGCGGACGCGAGCTGCCGCTCATGCGTAGGTGCTTGCGGCGCTTCCTTCAAGCGCTTGTCATCTTCATTGCGCTCGCCGTTGCCTTGCCGCTCGGCTACATCGAGGGCACCTGCGGGCCGACCGAGACTACGGCTTCATCTGCGGCGCCTGCGACCACGCTGCCGGCGATCGACGACAAGGGCTATCGCCGCAAGCTCGACAACACCTTCTTCACCTTCCCGGAGTGGTACATCGTCTACTCCTTCGAGGATTTCGGCCGCTTCCTCGACCGCGGCAGCGAAAGCGGGTTCAATTATCTTGGCCACATCCTCGGCTTCTGGCGCAGCTTCTGCACCATCAATCGCGCCGTGCCCGCAACCACGGAGCCGCGCACCGAAGTGAAGACGATGATCTACATCATCGGCGTCAGCTACTCGATCGAATATGCCATCAAGGGCCTCTACGAGAACACGATCGGCCGCCTCTTCGAATGGATCAGGGGCGAGAAGCGCACGCCGCAGGACGACTATGCCCGTGTCGTGCTGCAGGACTACGCCGCCTTTCTCTACACGGTTCCCTGGTACAAATATCCGTTCCGCGAAAAGCTCGATGGCTTCATGGCGATATCCACGCCGACGCCAAGCACGGCCCGCACGATCGAACGCGGCGTCGCCCTCGGCAGCGAGTATTTCATCAAGATCGGCTATGCCTGGCTGATCCAGAAAGGCCTCGACGCCTCCAGCGACGCCGAGCCGCGCGACATCATGCTGGTGGCCGCAACCCTGCCTCCGGAGGTGCTGGCCGCCGAGCCGCGCATCAAACAGGTCCGTGCGATGTCACCGCAATGGCAACTGGTGCAGATCCCGCGCTACAAGGATTTCACCGAGATCGTGCAAGGCCTGCTCGACCGCGGCATTTCGCTTGCCGAGATCGCCGGCAACCGCGAGATCATGGTCACCGTGATCGCGCCAAAGGCCGCCTCGCTCGCCGTCAAGGACGCCGTGGAACTGTTCTCGCTCGATCTCGACGCCAAACCTGGCTTCCGACGCGCCGGCCTGAAGGCTAGGATCGACCGTCTCGTGGACATCAATCGCGAGCTGAAGGCCCGGGGTGCCAATATTGAGCACTTCTACGACTACTAGAGAACGGCTGCGCATGCCGCTGCGGATCGCAGGCGC
>NZ_JBQTHN010000187.1:0-8451 GCF_052389815.1 Bradyrhizobium sp.
GGCCGTCGCGCATTGCTCAACGCAGGCTCCGCGGCTTCCAGGCCACTCCTTGACGACGGCAAGCGCGGCGTCACACTGCAGCCGGTCGGGGCGCGCTCATCCGCGTCCAACTTGATAGTTGCTACGAGGCCTCTCAATCGTCGGCGAACTCGTCTTCCTCGTTGACCTTCGCCTTGTGGCGATGCGTGGCCCGCTTGCCGCCGAGCGATCCCGTGATCCAGGATTCGCGCGGATAGGGGTTGCGCCGGCCTGCGCGCGCGGCGATCTGGTCGCCGGAAACCGCGGCCGGCTGGCAGATGATGCGGCCAGAGGAGCGGCGCATCAGGTCGAAATGGAAATGATCGGCGTGCTGCGGATTGGAGCCCGGCGCCAGCACGGTGTTGAACAGCTGGCAGGCGCCGCCCTGGACGTCGCGCAGGAATCCCTGCTCCTCGGGGAGGCCGCGCCAGCCCTCCTTTACCGTGACGCGCCGTCCGTCGGCGAGCGTGAAAGCGGAGATGTCGAGCGCGTTGCCGAAGGCATGCTCGGAAATATGCGCGTGCGGATTGCCGTTCATGCCGCGGCATGAGTAGGCGGAGATCTGCTTGATCTCGACGACGCGCGTGCCGAACCAGCGCTGCGCTGCCGGCTGCACGGACTCGGCGAACCAGCGGTCCAGCGTGGAAACGATCGGGCACGCCAGCGTCGCGGCCGGCTTCACCGACACCGGGCCGACCGCGTCGACGGCATCGCCGCGCGAGGGCCCGAGCCGCGGCAGGTCCTGTCTTTGAAAGTCCTGCCGCTCCGAATACGGCGCGCCGGCGCGCGGCGGATGAGAGGGATAAGCGGGCGCATTCGCGTAAGGCGCACGAGGTTGGTGCATCCCGGGCGCGCCTTGCGCGGGCAGGTCGATGTCGTCCTCCTGCTGCACGATGCCGGGCGGCGCGAGCGAGATCGGCGCGTTCGACGGCGCGGCGTAATTCGGCTGCCGCGGCGCACCGTTGGAATGGCCGTTCGGATAGGTCCGCGCGTTCGGATAATTTTGCGGCGTGCCTTGCGGCCGCGCCACCGGCCAGCGCGGCTGGTTGCCGATCGCAGCCGGCGGCCGCAGATTGTCGGCGAAACCAAAAGCCGCGGAGTCTTCGCCGAATGCTGCGACCTTCAGCGGATAATCCGCGCCGCACGCGCCGGGACCGGAAATCGGCTCGATGCGCACGCGCTCCGGGCCTTCCTTCACTGCGCCCGATTTCAGGCAGGCGACTTCCGCCTCGGCCCGCCACGGCTCCCGCTCGGCCTGGAAGAATCCACGGCCACAGCCTGCCAGCGAAGCAAGGACAAGGGAGCCGACGAGATACAAACGAACTCCACGCGTCATCCGCGCAAGGTCGGCGAATTTATTTAAGGACTCTTCAACGCGTTGATTTCACGAGTCTTTAACCATGTATGCCAGCACCGGGCCCTGTGGAGAGGCCGGGATAGACAGGAAAGCTGACTTTTTTGGCCGGGAACGCGTGCTAGCCTAAAGTGTTAATGCGGGCACGACGTGAACCCCAGGGAGTCATCGATGACTTTCGTCAGCAGACTGAGCGTTGTTACCGCGTATGTCGCCTTCGCTTTCGTTGGCGCCATCGTGCTCGGCGTGTTCTAGGCTCTCCCCAGTCCGACCTGGACATGTAGGCTTGGATCAATGGCCCGGCGGGGCTGCTACCGCCGGGCTTTTTCATGGGCTCAGGATTGCGGGCCGCGCGTCACCTGACGCGAGGTGACCATCGATTTCGACGTGATGCGGATCCAGTTGTTGCCGTTGCAGTAGAAACGGCTGAAGGCGCAGGCTTCGACCCGCAGCGTGTTCGGTCCGCGCAGGCGCATGGTGCCGTAGTAGGTGTCGCCGCTGTCCTTGCTGTACACGCTTCCGCTCCACTGCGTGTCCGACTTCGGCTTCATGTTGATCAGGACGGCCTCGCCCTTCTCGCTCTCGCCCTCCTTGATGGCGTAGCCGCACAACGCGCGGCCGCATTCGGCGATGCGCACCATGCCCTTGCCTTCGGTCTGCCAATCGCCGAGCGGGGAATCGGCTGCATCTTCGTGCAGCACCTTCAACACGGGCGGCGTGGGCCGCGCCGGTTCTTCCGGCTTGGCGGCGGGCGGCGTGGTGCATGGCTGAGTGACGGCCGCTGCCGGCTGGACCTGCGGCACCGGCGGAAGCGGCGGCAATGGCGGGGGCGCGACTTCCTGAGTGGCTGCGGACGCGGGCTTGTAGACGGCGAGCGGCGCGGGAGCGGGAGCGGCCGCGACGATCGGCGGCGGCGCCGACTGCTGAACGGGAGCCGGCGCAGGAAGAGGCGCCGGTGCAGGCGGCGGCGAGGCGACGACATTGCGCGGCTCGTCGCCGCGCTTCTTGCGCGACTCATACACGCCGGGAATCGAGATCGAGGCGCAGGAGGAAGAGCTGCAGCCGCGCGGCGCCTCGATGCGGATGCGGTGGCCGCCGACCGAAAACGAGATCGAGCCTGCATCGGCGGACGAGCTCGCCGCCATCAACACCATCAGGGCATAAAGTCGTTTCATCGGAGCCTCCCTGAGCGATGGCGGAAATTCTGGCGGGAACCGGACAGCTTGAATGTGATTCAAATCACCCCGCTGTGAGGACGGCGCCTGTTGTGACGGAGGTCACTGAAGGCCGCCGCGCCGCGGCCTAGGGTCGGGCCATCGAATTCAAGCCCCCAGGAGGCTCACATGAACAAGCTCGTTTTCGCCGCCGCCACGGCGCTGCTCTTGGCGACCACCTCTGCCCAGGCCGGCGGTGTCACGTTCCAGATCGACGGCCAACGCGTCCGCATCGAATCCCCGCGCGGCTGCAATTCGCTGTCCTGCATCCAGATCTCCGCGCCCGGCTACAAGGGCAAGCTCGGCAATATCGACCTGAAGGGCTTTGGCTCGAAGGACAAGGACGACGATGACGACGTGTCGCCGCCCGCGACCACGACCACCGCCGCTCCGGCCACGACGACGGCGCCCGCCCCGGCTCCGATTGCCGCAGCTCCCGTTGCGGCTGCACCGGCTCCGGCCCCCGCTCCCGTCGCGAGCCCCGCGCCGGCGCCGGCCGTCACCAACAACGTCGCCCCGGCTCCGGCCCCGGTTGCCGCGGCTCCCGCTCCGGCCCCTGTCGCCGCGGCGCCCGCCCCTGCTCCGGCGCCCGTTGCGGCCGCGCCGATTGTGGTTGCCAACTCGCCGGTCGGCGTATGGGCGACCGAAGAGAACAAGGGCAATGTGCGCATCGAGCAGTGCGGCACCAACCTGTGCGGCTATGCGGTCAAGACCAACGAGCGCATCCTGATCAACATGAAGCCGTCCGAGAACAAGTGGGTCGGCCGCATTCACGATCCGGACTCCGGCCGCAAATACGACTCGACGATCGCGCTGCGCGGCCCGAACGCGCTGCGTGTCCAGGGCTGCGCCTTCGGCGGCATGTTCTGCGGCGGCCAGACCTGGAAGCGCGTGAGTTAACAGAACGTAAATATTCGCCCCGGTCATTCCGGGGCGGCTCGAAGAGCCGAACTATGGGGCGCAATTGCGCCCCAGAGAATCTCGAGATTCCGGGTTCGATGCTTTGCATCGCTCCGGAATGGCGGGGCTCGGGACGATGAAACAATTCTCACCGCCGACGAAACAATTTCGCTCCTTCCACGAAAAACTCCGGAAACGGCCTTCGCCTATCTTCCTGCGCAACGAGAGACGTCGGGCGACGCACTTTCGGGCGCTTACCTCAAGGGGACTTCCATGACATCCACCGGTTCGGTTTTCCGCGGCAGCAAGCTCATAGCCGCGAGCCTTCTCGCTTTCGGCCTGATGACGACGGCTTCCTTTGCCTACACCCAGGAGCAGCAGCAGCTCTGCACGGGCGATGCGATGCGGCTCTGCAGCGAGGCCATTCCCGACGTCGACCGCGTCACCGCCTGCATGATCGCCAAGCGCTCGCAGCTCTCCGACGGCTGCAAGTCGGTGTTCCGCAAGGTGGAGCCCGCGGCGACGCCGGTGAACTATCCGCCGACGGGCAAGCCGCACCAGCCGCTCAACATCGCCCCGCACAAGCGCGGCTGACATTTTTCGAACGCGCTTTCAGGCGCCATGTCCCGGCGGACGTGGCGCTTGATCGTTTTTGTGGGCCGTGACAAGCAGGCTTCATTCATCCGGCATTCAGCCGGCGCAGGCTGAAATCGCCTACTCCTCTCGCCTCCTCTCCACCCGGTCTGGAAATCCCCTTGTGACGCGGCGCCAATTCTCATTCGCGCTCCTGCTTGTGGCCGGCCTTGTGTCCGCCCATGTGGCGCGCGCCGAATCCGGCTCCGTTCAGATCGCGCAGGCGCAGCCCGGGCCGCCGATCCAGACGCCGGCCGGTGCCGCGCCCTTGCCCACGGCACCCGCGCCGGCGGCGGAAACCCAGACTGCGGACGCACCCGAAGAGCCCATCGGCAACGTCGCATCGCTGACCGGCAAGGCCAGCGTCAAGCGCAACGACAAGTCGATTCCGCTGGCGCTCAAGGACGACATTTTCCTCAACGACGTCGTGCAGACGGCGGCGAGCTCGACGCTCGGCATCACCTTCAGCGACGGCACCACCTTCAATCTGAAAGCCAGTTCGGAAATCGCGATCGACGATTTCGTCTACGAGGAAGGCGGCAAGAAGAACGCCGGCGTGTTCGACGTCGCCAGGGGCACCGTCGCCTTCGTCGCAGCGCAAGTGGCCAAGACCGGCGACATGCAGATCACGACGCCGACCGCAACGCTCGGCATCCGCGGCACGTCGGGCCTCGTCGAGGTGCCCGCCGGCGTCACCGCGACCAGCGCGAGCAACGTCAACATCAAGCTGTATCCCGACGCCGACGGCCGCGTCGGCCGCATCGAGGTCAACGATCGCGCCGGCGCGCGGCTGGGGTTCCTGAGCCAGGGTGCGAGCGGTTTTGCCATCCGGCCCGGCGCCGGCGGCGCGCGCTTTGCCGCGGTGCCGATTGCGATCACGCCGCAGATGATGCGGCGCGACCAGGGCTTCGTGCGCCAGGTGCATTCGATGCAGACCTTCGGCCGCCGCGTCTTCGACGAGCAGCGCGCCTTCCGCCGCGCCAATCCGGGCCTGCTCAATCCGAACCGCCCGATCCGCCAGCCCGGACAACTCCGCGGGCCCGGTCAATTGCGCCGGGACGGCGTCCCCGGCCAGAACCGGCCAGGCCAGCCGGGGCTGCAGGACCGTCGCGGCCAGCAGCAACCGGGCGCGCCCGGCCGGCAGGGACTGCGGCAACCGGGTTCGCCCCAGCAAGCGGGTCAGCCGCCGCGACCGGGTCAACCCGGCCAGCTCGGTCGACCCGGCCGGCAGCAGCAGGGTCAGCCCGGACAGCAAACCGGCCAGCCGCCGGGCGGACTGCAACGCCCGGGCCTGCCGCGGCCGGGTCAGACCCCCGGCACCCCCGGACAGGTCGGCTCGCCAACCGGTGCTCCGCAGCAAGGTGCCCCCATCGGCCGGCCCGTGCCGGGCGGCCCCGCCGGTCCGCCGCCGGTGAATCAGCCGCGCCTGCAACAGCCGGGCCCGGGCGGCGCGCAACCCGTGCCGCAACAGGGCGGCCAGCTCAGGCAAGGCGGCGTGCCGGGATTGCGGCAGCCGGGACTTCCGGGCCGGCCCGCCTTGCAGCAACCGCGACGTACCGCTCCGGTGCAGGCGCCGCCCAAGGGCAGGAAGCCGCCGGATCAACTGCGCTGATTCCGTCCGCCCCGGCTGTTGCCAGCCGGGAAATATGTCGTCGGGCGGCCGAACCACGAAACAATTGGTTAACACGACGAAACCATTTTGGCGGTTTCGTGCAAACGTCCCGAAACGGTTCATCTGTATTGCTTTCCCCAACGACGCGCCGGGGACTGGCGCGCAGGGCGCAAATAACAGGGGACGACCATGTTCAACTCAGCCAGGCTGAATGCACGCCTCGTTGCGGCCACTTTGGGCGCACTGACGATCGGCGCGATCGCCTTCACCTCTTCCGCCGCGGCAGCTCCCCTGCCGCTGTTTCCCTTCCTGGCCCCGCAGCAGCAATATGCGCCGCCGCCGCCGGTGCAGGCCGTGCCCGATGACGAAGACGGCGTTTCGCGCGAGCTGCCTGCGCGCCTGAAGCGCCAGGTCGTCAACTATCCGACCCGCGAGGCGCCCGGCACCATCATCATCGATACGCCGAACACCTATCTCTACCTGATTATGGGCAACGGCCAGGCGATGCGCTACGGCATCGGCGTCGGCCGCGAAGGCTTCACCTGGTCCGGCACCCAGACCATCGTCAAGAAGGCGGAATGGCCGGACTGGACGCCGCCGCCGGAGATGATCGCCCGCCAGCCCTATCTGCCGCGCCACATGGCCGGCGGCCCCGGCAACCCGCTCGGCGCCCGCGCCATGTATCTCGGCGGCACCATCTATCGCATCCACGGCACCAACGCGCCGCACACCATCGGCACCCGCGTGTCGTCCGGCTGCCTGCGCCTGACCAACGAGGACGTGATGGATCTCTACTCCCGCGTTCACGTCGGCACCAAGGTGATCGTGCTGCCGATGGACCGCCGCGCCGATCTGGGTAGCGCCATTCGCTGATCACACCAATTTCAATTGAAGCAAAATGGCGCCCTTCGCGGCGCCATTCTTGTTTCTCGTCATGGCCGGGCTTGCCGCCTTCGCCAAGGCTACGGCGGGCCGGGTGAACTCGTGGCCCCGGCGAAGCCTTGGCGTAGACGGGTCCCGACCATCCACGTCTTTCTTGCGAGTGGCGTCAAAGAACGTGGATGCCCGGGACAAGCCCGGGCATGACGAACTCTTGCGAGTTCGTGTGACGACCCCTTGTTCCCGTCCCGCCCTAGCGCCGCCTTCCACCCGCCTGTAAAGTCCGGCCCGATTTCCGGGGGGACGATGCGCCTGAAGTTGGACCTCAAGCTCCTTAAGCTCGATCTCAGTCTGAAGACGATCCTGATCGCCGTCGCGGTGGTCGCGCTTTCCTTTTTCGTCAGCCTGAAGGCGATGGACTGGCTCGCGCCGCGCGGCGGCGGCAAGGCGCCGATGCTCGCCGAATTGCCGCCGCTGCCGCCGGCGACGCGCTCCTCGCGCGTGCTGGCGCCGGTTGCGATCGCACTGACGGCGATCCGCGACGCCGCCGAGCGTTCCACTGCGCGCACGTTCGGCGGCAAGGCCGACAATCCCGTCTCGCAGATCCTGCAGAACGCCGATATCGGCTGGACCGCCTCGCGCGGGCCGATTGCGGTAGCCGGCGTCCAGGACGCCTTGTCGCTGACCACGCCGCTGACGGGAACGCTGAACGTCACCGGATCGCTGTCGGCCAAGGCCAACGACACCATCAACGACGCGATCGGCGGCCTGCTCGGCAACAATGCGGCCAAGCAGCTCGGCGGCATCAACATCAAGAATCTCAACGTCAGCGGCGAGATCAGGGGCAACGTCGTCGTCACCTCGCGGCCGCGCCTCGCCGCCGCCTGGCGCATCGAGCCGAATTTGCAGGCGCAGGTGAACCTCGGCGACACCAGCGTTGCGGCGGCCGGCGCGCGCATCAACGTACCGGCGCAGGTCAAGCCGCTGATCGACAAGCAGGTGGCGGATCAACTCGCGGCGGTGCAGGCGCGGATGAAGAACGATCCGACCTTCGAGCAGAATGCGCGGGCGCAATGGGCCAAGGCCTGCCGCTCGATCCCGCTGCAGGGCGCAGGCAGCTCCGGCCTGCCGCCGCTGTGGCTCGAGCTAAAGCCGACGCGCGCCATCGCCGCGCAGCCGCGCATCGATGCCTCGGCAATGACGCTGACGATGGGGATCGAAGCCGAGACCCGCATCACGCCGGCCGAGACCAGGCCGGACTGCCCGTTCCCGGCGACGCTGACCATCGGTCCGGCGTCGAAGGGCGGCGTCAACATCGCAGTCCCCATCGACCTGCCCTTCACCGAGATCAACAAGATCGTGGAAGCGCAATTCGCCGGCAAGACGTTTCCGGAAGACGGCTCCGGTTCGGTCGACGTCACCGTGAAGAAGGCGAGCGTGGCGGCCTCCGGCGACCGGCTGCTGTTCACGCTTCTCGTCTACGCGAAGGAAAAGAAGAGCTTCCTCGGCTTCGGGGCCGAGGCCTATGTGCACATCTGGGGCGTGCCGGTGCTCGACCAGGCACGGCAGACGCTGCGGCTCGATTCCATCGAGGTGGCGGTGGAGTCGGAAGCCGCGTTCGGCCTGCTCGGCGCGGCGTCCCGCGCGGCGATGCCGCACCTGCAACGGGTGCTGGCGGAGAAGGCGATGGTGGACCTGAAACCCTTCGCCGGCAACGCGCAGAAGAAGATCGCCGCCGCCATCGCCGATCTGCAGAAGAGCGAGGACGGCGTGCGGGTGACGGCGGAGATCACGAGTCTCCGATTGGCCGACATCGCCTTCGATTCCAGAACGCTGCGCGT
>NZ_JBQTHN010000188.1:0-24862 GCF_052389815.1 Bradyrhizobium sp.
GAAGCCGGTGAAGAAGGCGAAGGCACGCAAGGCTTCCGCACCGAAAGCGAAGAAGACGGAAACGCCGGCCAAATCTCCGGCTCCGACGCCAGCGCCGGTCAAGCCGCCCGCGCCGAAGAAGAAGCGTGCGCCGGCCGCAAGGCCCGCGCCGACTGCTGCGACCGCGGCCTCGCGCGGCAACCACTTCTACATCACGACCGCCATCGCCTATCCGAACGGCCAGCCGCATATCGGCCACGCCTATGAGGCGATCGCGACCGATGCGCTGGCGCGATTCCAGCGGCTCGACGGCAAGGACGTGTTCTTCCTGACCGGCACCGACGAGCACGGGCTGAAGATGATCCAGACGGCCGAAGCCGAAGGCATGACGCCGGCCGAGCTCGCCGCCCGCAACGCCCTCCGCTTCAAGCAGATGGACGAGGTTCTCAACGTCTCGTTCGACCGCTTCATCCGCACCACGGAGCCCGCGCACCACAGGTCGGTGCAGGAAATATGGAAGCGGATGCAGGCCGGCGGCGACATCTATGTCGACACCTATGCCGGCTGGTACTCGGTGCGCGACGAGGCCTATTGCGACGAGGGCGAGACGGTGCTCGGCGAGGATGGCGTGCGCCGCGGCCCGCAGGGCACACCGGTCGAATGGGTCGAGGAGAAGAGCTATTTCTTCCGGCTCTCCGCCTATCAGGACAGGCTGCTCGCGCTGTACGAAAGCCAGCCCGACTTCATCGGGCCGGATTCGCGCCGCAACGAGGTGATGAGTTTCGTCCGGGGCGGGCTGAAGGACCTTTCGATCTCGCGCACCACCTTCGACTGGGGCGTCAAGGTGCCCGACGATCCCGAGCATGTGATGTATGTCTGGGTCGACGCGCTGACCAATTACATCACTGGCGTCGGCTTTCCCGACGCGAGCGATCCGCGCTGGCGCTACTGGCCGGCGGACGTGCACATCATCGGCAAGGACATCATCCGCTTCCATGCGGTGTACTGGCCGGCTTTCCTGATGTCGGCCGGCGTGCCCGTACAGAAGCGCGTCTATGCCCACGGCTTCCTGTTCAGCAGGGGCGAGAAGATGTCGAAGTCGGTCGGCAACGTCGTCGATCCCTTCAACCTCGCCACGCAATACGGCGTCGACCAGGTACGCTACTTCTTCCTGCGCGAGGTGCCGTTCGGACAGGACGGCAACTACAACCACGAAGCCATCGTCGCGCGCATCAATGCGGACCTCGCCAACGATCTCGGCAATCTCGCGCAGCGCTCGCTGTCGATGATCTCAAAGCAGCTCGAAGGCCGGCTGCCCGAGCCCGGCGAGTTCTCCGACAACGACAAGGCGATGCTGGCGCAGGCCGATGCCATGATCGAAACCTCGCGCACGGCGATGGCGACGCAGCAGATCCATCAATGGCTCAACGCCGTGTGGGCCGTGGTCGCCGAAGCCAACCGTTACTTTGCGGGCGAGGCGCCGTGGGCGCTCGCCAAGACCGATCCGGCGCGGCAGAAGACGGTGCTCTACGTCACCGCCGAAGTGGTGCGCCAGATCGCGATCCTGGCGCTGCCGGTGATGCCGGCTTCCGCCGCGAAACTGCTCGACAGCCTCGGCGTGCCCGAAGGCGAGCGCAACTTCGCCGCGCTCGGCGGGGCAAAGCGCCTGGCACCGGGCACCAGCCTTCCGGCACCGGTCGGCGTGTTCCCGCGCTATATCGAGCCGAAAGAGCCAACCGACGGCCAGTAAGAAAATGCTCGTCGACAGCCATTGCCATCTCGACTTCAAGGATTTCGCCGAGGATCTCGACGCCATTGTCGCGCGCGCCGAGGCCGCCGGGGTCGGCCGCATCGTCACCATCTCGACGCGGGTGCGGCGGCAGGCCGAGCTTCTGAAGATCGCCGAGCGCTTTCCCAACGTCTATTGCTCGGTCGGCACCCATCCGCACGAGGCCGACGAGGAAGACGGCATTGCCTCATCCGAGCTGATCGAGCTGACGAAGCATCCGAAGGTCGTGGCGCTGGGCGAGGCGGGGCTCGACTATTTCTACCAGTACGGCTCGCGCGAGGCGCAGGAGCGCGGTTTCCGCGCCCATATCGCGGCGGCGCGGGCCACCGGCCTGCCGCTGGTGATCCACACCCGCGAGGCCGACGAGGATTGCGGCCGCATCCTCGCGGAGGAGGTGGCGAAGGGGCCGTTCAAGGCGGTGCTGCATTGCTACACCGGCGGGCGGGAGCTCGCAATGAAGGCGATCGATCTCGGGTTGTCGATCTCGTTCACGGGCATCCTGACCTTCAAGAAGTCGGATGCGCTGCGCGCGCTCGCCGCCGAGCTGCCGGCCGACCGCATCATGGTGGAGACCGATGCGCCCTATCTGGCGCCGGGAAAACACCGCGGCAAGCGCAACGAGCCGTCTTATGTGGTCGAAGTCGCCAAAGTGCTGGCGGAGACGCGCGGCGTGACATTCGAGGAAATCTCACGGCTGACCACCGAAAACTTCTTCCGCCTGTTCTCCAAAGTGCCGGCGACGCAGGCCGCGGCATGACGCTGACGCTGACGATCCTCGGCTGCGGCTCCTCCGCCGGCGTACCGCGCCCGGCGCTGGGCTGGGGCCGCTGCGATCCCAACAATCCCAGGAACCGTCGCCGGCGCTGCTCGCTGCTGGTCGAGCGGAAGTCGGGCAACGGTGTCACCTGCGTCGTGATCGACACCTCGCCCGACCTGCGCGAGCAGCTGATCGACGCCGATGTCGACCACCTCGATGCGGTGTTCCTCACCCACGAGCATGCCGACCAGACCCACGGCATCGACGATCTGCGCTCGGTGGTGCTGCACCAGCGCCGGCGCATTCCGACCTATTTCAACATGTCCACCGCCAAGGACATCATGGCGCGGTTTTCCTATTGCTTTATCGCACCGGAAGGCAGCGATTACCCGCCGATCCTGACCCGACATTCGATCGAGGCTGGCGAGCGCCACGAGATTCTGGGGAAGGGCGGGGCGATGACGCTGGGCGCCTTCGGCGTACAGCACGGCAACATTCCCTCGCTCGGCTATCGCATTGGCGATGCCGCCTACATTCCCGACGTCAGCGACATCCCGCAAGCGAGCTGGCCGGCGCTCGAAAATCTCGATCTCTGGATCGTCGACGGCCTGCGCTACGCGCCGCATCCCAGCCACTTCTCGGTCGACGACGCGCTGTCCTGGATCGAACGCTTCAAGCCGAAGCGCGCTGTCATCACCAACATGCATTCCGACCTCGACTACGAGGTGCTGCGGCAGAGCCTGCCCGAGGGCGTGGTGCCCGCATATGACGGGATGCGGCTGACACTGGACGGGACGGGGTAGTCTCTGAGACGGAGGCATTGCGATGATCGGCTTGTTCTTCGAAGTTCAGACTCGCGAGGGACATCGAGATCAGTATATGAACCTCGCGGCCTCGCTGCGGCCCGCGCTCGATGCGATGGGCGGCTGCCTCTTCATTGACCGCTTCAAGAGCCTGACGCGGGAAAACCTCCTGCTGTCGTATCAGATCTGGCAGGACGAAGGCGCGCTGACGGCCTGGCGCGTCCATGGCCAGCATCACAAGGTGCAGGAGATTGGCCGCGATAAGGTCTTTGCCGACTACCGCATCCGCATCGCGCAGGTGATCCACGAAGCGCGGCCGGGACAGCCGGTCTGGCAGCCGGAACGGCGCACGCCCTACAACGATCCGGCAAGGCGTCAGCCGACCTATGTGCTGGCGGCGGAATCGAAGAACGCCAAGCTTGCCGTGGAGACCGATTGGAATAGCGATACCTTCGAGAGCGTCTACCGCGAAGGCGTATTCGCGCATTTGATCGATCTGCCGGACCCGCAATCCGGCATTGAATTCGGAACGCGCCTATTCGCCGATCCGACGATCGAGTATGTCCGCGTCCTCGAGGTCATGCGCGACTACGGCATGTACGATCGCACCGAGGCGCCGCAATATTATCCGCCGGTCGAACGGCGCTAGGGCGCGCAACGCGGTATCCTGTCCACGATGGCATGGTCCGGTGAGATCGTTCGCAGATCGAGGTCGCGCGCGAGCGCTACATAGTCGCCGGTCTCCGCCGTTCGCAGATAGGTGGTGAGATAGATGGGCCCTTCAGGCAGTTCGCCAGTCTTGCAGGCTTGCGGCTGAATCGAAATCGAGACCGAGCCGTGCTGGCCGCTGCTCTTCTTGGCGATCAGTTCGGCGCGAAAGGCGGTGAAGCCGGGCAGGTCGGCTTCGTCGATACGGTAGGCGAAGACGTGGCTGTGCGCGTCCGCCTCGCGCGCAAGCTCGGGAGGCGCGGACAACTCGCGCAGCACGAAGTCGCGCGCCTGCTCCGGCGTGCGCTCCACCCGCACGGTGATGCGCAGCGCCACGCCATTCGGCCTGGCGCGCAGGCTTCGCGGCAGCTTGATGGCCGCGCGCAGCTGCGCCGGATCCGAGGTTTCGAAATCGACCCGGGCGAGCTTCACCATGGAAGTCACGGGCACATGGCCGCAGCAAGCGAGGGTTGCCGAGACGGCGGCGCGCAGAAAGACGCGCAGCAGCGATTTTCGTGGATGCATGACCAATCCCTACTTGACGATGATTCATTATCGAAATACGATAATTAAATCACGTGTCAATGGAAGGATCGCAACAATGACTGCATTCGCTCATTCGGATCGTTTGCGCCGTTTCTGCAATGCTATGACGATGGTCACTTCGATCGGCATGGTGCTGATCGCGCTTGCGACGTGCCTCGTGTTCTTCATCCCGGAATGGTCCCGCGGCCTGCTACTGGAGCGATTGGGCGAGGCCGGCCGCGACCTTGCGCTGACGCCGGCGCGGCTTGCCGCCGGCGCCGCGGTCACCATTGTTCCCGTGGGCGTGCTGATGTTCGGGCTATGGCAGGCACGCGCGCTATTTGCGGACTTCGCCAAGGGACGCGTATTCACCCTGACCAGCGCCCGACGCCTGCGCGATCTGGCTGCCTGCGTGCTGGCGCAGGCGGTTCTGGGCCCAGTCTCCTCGACGGCACTGTTGCTCGCCTTCACGCTCAGCAATCCGCCGGGCAGCCGTCAGCTCCGGATCGCGCTGTCGGTGAACGACTATGTCGCACTGATCGTTGGAGGCGTGCTGCTGGCGGTCGCCTGGGTCATGGTCGAGGCAACGCGTATCGCCGACGAACACGCCTCCTTCGTCTGAAGCGCAGCATGCCCATCATCGTCAATCTCGATGTCATGCTGGCGCGGCGCAAGATGCGCTCAAAGGAGCTCGCCGAGCGCATCGGCATCACCGAGCAAAATGTTTCGCTGCTGAAATCCGGCAAGGTGAAAGGCGTGCGCTTCGACACGCTGGCCTTGATTTGCAAGGCGCTGGACTGCCAGCCCGGCGACGTCCTCGAATATCGTGACGATGCTGCCGGCGCCACGGTGCCGCCGAGCGCGCGGGCGTGAGGCCACGCCTTACGCCGAGATCGCCTTCGCCGACCCCAGCTGGCTGCGCAGCAGGAACTTCTGGAGTTTCCCCGTCGAGGTCTTCGGGATGGTGCCGAATACCACGGCCTTGGGCGTCTTGAAGCCGGACATGTGGCTGCGGCAATAGGCGATGATCTCCGCCTCCGTTGCCTTCGCGCCTTCCTTCAGCTCGATGAAGGCGCAGGGCACCTCGCCCCATTTCGGATCGGGCTTTGCCACCACGGCGGCGAACAGCACGGCCGGGTGCTTGTAGAGGACGTCCTCCACCTCCACCGACGAGATGTTCTCGCCGCCGGAGATGATGATGTCCTTGGAGCGGTCCTTGATGATGACGTAGCCGTGCTCGTCGAGCACGCCGAGATCGCCGGTGTGGAACCAGCCGCCGGCAAAGGCCTCGTTCGTCGCCTTCTCGTTCTTCAAATAACCCTTCATCACGATGTTGCCGCGGAACATCACCTCGCCGATGGTCTCGCCGTCGCGCGGCACCTCGCGCATCGTCTCGGGATCGAGCACGGTGACGGCTTCCTCCAGCGGGTAGGGCACGCCCTGCCGCCGCTTCATCTGCGCGCGGGCCTCGGGCGAAAGATCATCCCAGCCGGGCTGCTCGGCGCAGACGGAGGCGGGGCCATACACCTCGGTCAGGCCATACACATGCGTCAGCTTGATGCCGATGCTTTCGGCGCCCTCGAGCACCGCGACCGGCGGCGCGGCACCCGCAATCAGGCCAACCACGGGCCTTGCCTTGGCGCCCTTGGGCGCGCCGGGCGCGTTGATCAGGGTGTTGTAGACGATCGGCGCGCCGCACATGTGGGTGACGCCGAGCTTGGGGATCAGCTCGAAAATCTTGGCGGGATCGACCTTGCGCAGGCAGACATTGACGCCGGCTGCGGCCGCCACCGTCCACGGGAAGCACCAGCCATTGCAGTGGAACATCGGCAACGTCCACAGATAGACCGGATGCTGGCCGAGATTGCCGGCGAGGATATTGCTGACGGCGTTGAGATAAGCGCCACGGTGGTTCGTGACGACGCCCTTGGGATTGCCCGTGGTGCCCGACGTGTAGGAAAGGGCGATCGCATCCCATTCGTCGGCCGGCAGCTTCGGCACGTAGTTTGGATCGCCCTGCGCTACAGCGGCTTCATACTCGATCGCTCCGATACGCCGGTTGCCGCCGAAGGACGCGTCGTCGACATCAACCACGAACGGCTTTGGACCTTTCATCAGCGTCATGGCTTCTGCGATCACGGCGGCGAATTCCGGATCGACCAAAATGATCTTCGCGCCGCCATGGTCGAGCTGGAACGCGATCGACGGTGCATCGAGGCGGATGTTGAGCGCGTTAAGGACGCCGCCGGTCATCGGCACGGCGAAGTGCAGCTCGTTCATCGCAGGCACATTGGGCAGCATGGCCGCGACCGTGTCGCCGACGCCGATGCCGCGCCCGGAGAGCCAGGACGCAAACCGGCGGCAGCGCGCATAGGTTTCCGACCAGGTGAAGCTGCGGCCTTCATAGACGGCGCTGAGGTGGTCCGGATAGACGGCCGCGGAGCGCGCGAGGAAGCTCAGCGGCGTCAGCGGCACATAGTTGGCCGGGTTCTTGTCCAGTCCGATGCTGTACTGGTTCTGGGTCGCGCTCACGGCATTTCCTCCAAGCAAAAGTCTTTGACGGCACATTACGGAGGCGGCGGCGTCCGGTCATCCACGATCTCGTCGAGCGCGGCGGCCGATGCGTCGCGCCGCCGTGCGGCGCATCACGGCCGGTGGCATCTGGCGGCCAGGAAGTCTCAGGTTTCCGTCTTAACTATTTGATCCAATTGAAGATAAATATATTCCATAATATACCTTATGCGAATTGCGGATTGTGACCCGGCTGAGTTCGCAGGTCCGAGGCGAGCCTCCTCCCGATTTGCCGCAGGTCAGTTCTTCGGCCGCGATCCGGGTGACATCAGGAAATCGGCATCCGCCGCTACGCGCTTCTCGAGGAAGGCCAGGACAGCCTTGATGCGCGCGATATGAAGCAGATCCTCATGGGCCGATAGCCAGATGTCGCGGACTGAAAAATAGGTCGGCAGCACCGGCCGCAAATCCCGGTTCTGGGCCGCCACGTAGGACGGCAACATGGCGATGCCCAAGCCGCTGGACGCGGCCACGTATTGCGAGATCAGGCTGGTGCTTCGGAATACGACGTGAGCCGGACGCAGGATGTCGGACAGCCAGCGGTTTTCCTTGATGTGAATATGCTCGTCGATGAAATCGATGAACTCGTGGCTGTCCAGGTCCTTCAGGTCGGAAGGCATGGGCTGGCGTTGCAGATAGGCATTGGAGGCGTAAAGGAAGGTCTTGAACTCGCCGATCTTCTTGACCGAAAGCCGCCTTCCCTTCGGCCTGAAGAAGCTGACGAAGATGTCGGCCTCTCGCCGCGTCATGTCGAGAAGGCGGGTATCGGTGATCAACTCCACCTGGATGGAGGGATAGGATTTGCTGAACGCCGCCATACAGGCGGTCAGATACATGCTGCCGATGCCTTCCATGCTGGCGATGCGAACGGCGCCGGCTGCATCCGCTTTCTCGGAACCGACGACCGTCTCGATGATGGCGTTGGCGTTGTTCTCCATGCCCTCCGCGTATTGCAGGAGACGCAGGCCGGCTTCGGTCAACGCGAAACCGGCCTTGCTGCGCTTGAACAGCGTGGTGTTGAGGCCCCGCTCGAGCTCCCTCACCCGGCGGCTGACCGTGGTGTGGTCGACCTTCAGTTTCTGGCCGGCGCGAACGAGGTTTCGGGTACGCGCGACTTCGAGGAAGAAGATGACGTCGTCCCAATTATAGCGCAACGTTCGTGCAGCCTTTGCCACCTCGGCCTTCCTGATATGCCCGTTCGCGAGCCTCGGCATTAGTGCACGCTTACTTTCAGGCATATCGGTCGCGACGGCAACCCTCAGGCGGCGATGATCGGCGCGTAGGTCTCCACCAGCCGGTTGGCAAACATGTCGACCTTCGGGATCATCAGCTTCTGCCGGCACACCGCGAGGTCGATGTGCTTGGGCATGACGGCTCCGAGCTTGAGCACGCGCGGCGCCACGACATTGATGTCCCACAGCGGAAAGCCGGTCGGCGGGATGACCAGGCTGCCGCCCGGATAGGGCGAGTCGACGCGATTGGCGAGCACCACGGCCACGCGATTGTCCTCGGCCCTGGGAATGGCAAGGAGTTCCCGCTCGAACGGTTCGCGCAGCGAGGCAGGCCAGAGGATAATGTCGGCCGCAGCGATACCGAGACAGCGCGAGGTCTCGGGGAATACCGCGTCATAGCCGGACATCACGCCGATCCGCCCGAATGGCGTATCGAACACCGGATAATCGTCGCCTGCCCTCGCCCATTTGCGTTCTTCTGCAGTCAGGTGGGTCTTACGGTACTTGCCGACTTCCTTGCCATCCGGGCCGAGCAGGAAAGTCGTGACGTAGAGTCCAGCTGCCGCGCGCTCAACGCTGGGAATGGCGATGAGGCACTGGTAGCGGGTCGCGATCGACGCTGCCCGGGCCAGCAGCGCGGGCGTCTGATCCGCCAAGGCAGCAGCTTCGGCAACCGTCGGGATCGCGGCGGAACAGAACGCGTACTCCGGCAACGTGAGCACCTCGATGCCGAGCTTGGCCGCATGATCGACCATGTCGAACACGTCGTCTGCGGACGCATCCCCGGTCACATGCATCTGGACGGCCGCGACCTTGGCGACCGATTTCGCCGGGATCAGCGGCCGTTCGGCGATCCTGTAGACCGGGGTCTTCTCATAGGGCATCGCCATCATGCCGTAGGTCTCCGGCCGGCGGTCGGCGATCTTGTCGTTGGCGGTGTAGATCGACTTGTCGTGTGCGGCGTCGAGGTCGATGTCGGCAACGGCCATGCCGTGGGTGTCATAGGGCACCTTGGAGATCACGCGGCCCTTGGGATCGACGATCATGCTACCGCCGGGATAGTAGATCGACCGTTCGTATCCCGCCTTGGTGGCCGCAACCAGCCACAGGCCGTTCTCGTAGCTGCGGGCCGGTCCCCACATATCGGCCTGGTCCATCGCGAAGAAGTTCGCCATGTCGACGATGACTTCTGCGCCTTGCATGGCCATGGACCGGAAGATCTCCGGAATACGCCCGTCGAAGCAGATCAGCAGGCCGATCTTCCCGAGATCGGTATCGACCACCGGGCAGCCGCGCTCGCCGAACGCGAACCAGTTCTGGTCGTGGGTGGCGAGGAACTGCTTGTGATAGTGACAGGCCACATCGCCCTTCCGGTCGAACATGATGCCGGTGTTGAAGATCTTTTCCTTGTCCGGATCCCATTCGGTGACGCCGCTGGCGATGTAGATCCCATGCTTCCTGGCGAGCCCGGACAGCGCCTTGACGAAGGGCCCGTCCTTCATGGTCTCGGCGAGCTTGCGGCAATGCTCGGCGGAGTCGAAGAGATAGCCGGTGTCCATGCATTCGGGGAAGACGACCAACTCGGACCCCTGCCTCACCGCATCCTCCACGAACCGCGTTGCGAGGGCAATGTTGTGATCGAAATCGCCCAGGCGCGCGAGCGTCTGGACGGCGGCAGCGCGGAAGCGGCGCTTCGTCATGTCAGTCTCCATCTTTGGCAAATTTAGAACTCAGTCTCGTTTGACCTCGCGCCAGAAGCGGTCGAGGCAATGGCGTTTCAGGCTGATGAACCCCTCGCCGGTAGTGACGTCGAGGTCGCGGGGCCATGGCAGGTCGACGCCGACGATCTCCGCGACCCGCGTCGGCCGCCGCGTCAGAAGCACCACCTGGTCGGCCAGCTGGATGGCCTCCTCAAGGTCATGGGATACCAGCAGCATGGTCGTCTTCAGCTTCATGAAGATGTGCTGAAGCCGCTCGCGCATGAACAGCGTCATTTCGTAGTCGAGCGCCGAGAACGGCTCGTCCAGAAACAGCACCTCCGGATCCGTGACCAGCGCCCGCAGAATCGAGACCGTCTGCTGCTGGCCGCCCGACAGCGTGTAGGGATAGGCATTGAGATCAAACGGGACGTCGAATTCGGCGAGAAGCTTTTCCACGCGCCGGCGGCGTTCGGTGCGATCGACGCCGAGAACCTTCAATGGGTAGTGGATGTTGTCGATCGCGCGCATCCACGGAAACAGAGCTTCCCGGTAGTTCTGAAAGACGTAGGATATTCTGGTGTCACGGATGCTTTGGCCGTCGTAGAGCACCTCGCCCGCATCCATCGGCATCAGGCCGGAGATCATGTTGATGAGGGTACTCTTGCCGCAGCCGTTCGGTCCGAACACCGAAATGAACTTCCCCATCGGGAGGTCGATCGAAAAGTCGTCGTAGATCGTCGTTCCCTGGAATTTCTTGTTCAGCCCGCGCACGGTGATGTGCGCCTGCCGGGGCTTGCGTTCCCGGGCCGACGGCAGGCCTTCGGCCGCCGGCCAATCGGGAGTTCGGATCGCAGTCACCTTGCCCATCGGCCTCTCGTTCAATTGCCCAGATCGGACTTGGCGAGGAGCTTGTCCTTCACATTCATCGGACCGGCCATGACGCCCTCCTTTATGAAGACGTCGACGAGCGCCTGGTACGACTTGATGTCGGTCTCGTTGAGGTCCTTGAAGGCACGGAGATAGGGCTGGGCAAGGAATTCGAGCTGATCGTCCTTGATGGCCGTGTACCTGGTGAGGATCGGCTTGTACTTCGTGAAGCCGGCATTCACGAGATCGGTCGCCTCGTCGATTATGGCGACCACCTTGCGTGCCACGTCGGGCCGCTCCTTGAGGAATTTCGTGGTTAGCAAGGATGCGCCGGAGTAGAAGGGATCGGCGATCACCCTCGCCACCGGATTGGTCATGGCGCGGGCCGCCTTGCCCGATGCAACCGCAATGGAGCCGACCGGCTCGAGCGACAACGTCGCATCGACCGTTCCGCCGACAACGGCAGGCACCTGCATGGCCACCGCCAGATCGACGAGCTTCACATCGGTATCGGGATCAAGGCCTGCGGAACGAACCATGTGGCGCGAGATGGTCCGCCACTGAATACCCGGCACGTGGCCGAGCGACTTGCCCTTCAAGTCGGCGAAACTCTTGATCGGACTGCCCGGCTTGACGATCAGCCCGTCATTGATGCGATCGACCGCCACTCCCCCGCCCTGCAGACCGAATACCCTCAGTTTCCCCGGAAACTTGGACTCGGCGATCATGGCGATGCCGGCTGCAGCTCCGGGAGGACCGAAATCGGCGCGCTCTGCGATTAGCGCGTCGATGATCTGGTTCGGGGCCTCCATCTTGGTCGAGACGATCTCGATGCAGGCCTTCTCGAACAGCTTCTCTTCGAGGGCGACGTAGTAGGCCGTGGTCTGCATGATCGGCAGCCAGACCGCCGTAACCTTTTCCATCTTATTGCAGGCCGCGTTTGCGCCTGATGTGCAGAGCAGGAAAGCCGAAGCGGCAGCCCCAAGAATGGTCTTGACCTTCATGATGTCCCTCGTTTCGTTTGCGTGGACTATTTCCCGGACCAGTGGATCAACGACCGCTCAACCATCAACAGCAGGAGATTGAGCCCGTACCCCATCGCGCCCGCGACGAGGATCGATCCGTACATTTCGGTGAGCGAATAGGATATCTGGGCGTCGATGATGCGATGACCGATGCCGTCGGTCGCTCCGATGAACATCTCGGCGACGATGATGACGACCAGAGCGAGAGAGACCGCCGTTCGCAGTCCCACGAAGGTCTGCGGCAGGGTCTCGAAGAAGATCACGTCCTTGAATATCCGCAGCGATGACGCTCCCATCGACCGGGCTGCCAGAATCCGCGTCTGCCTGGCATTCATCACGCCATAGGCAACGTTGAAGACGATGACGAGCCACGCCGCGAACGCGGCGACCGCGATTTTTGCGAAATCGCCAAGGCCGAACAGCAACAGGAACAGCGGAAACATCGCCGTTGCCGGCGTGGAGCGGAAGAAGTCGACCAGGAATTCGACCGAGCGGTAGATCGCCGACTTGGCACCGAGCACGATCCCGATCGGAACGCCGGCAACGACTGCAATCAGAATCGCGTAGCCGACGCGAACCATGGTGTGGACGAAATCGCCGGTCATCTTGCCGGCCGCGATGCTGAACGCAGTGTCGCGCAGCGTGTCGACGGGCGACGGCAGCAAGTCCTTGTTGACCAGTTGGCCCTTGAAGGCGACCCACCACAGCGCGAAAAGCAGCAGCGGGCCTATCGCCAGCTCGATGGCGCGCTTGACCTTCGGGTTTCCGATCGCATCGGTGACGTATCGCATGACGATCCCCAGTCAACTCTTCCGCGAAATTCCACTGCGGAATTCCGTTTCGGAGCAACGCGACGTTGGGCTCGAGCGGCGCAAAAGAAAATGCCGAGATGTGCAATGCATCGTGCAAGGATGCATATTGAAAACAAGCTGACGGGTGATTGATTTGCAGGCTTGCAATGCCTAACAAGTGAGCAGAGCGGTTCATTTTCGCGCAATCGGCAGACAATTGCCGATTTGAAGTTGTGCGCCGACCTACCGTCCCCTGAACTTCGGCTTCCGTCGCTCCAGGAACGCGGCGACGCCTTCCCTGTGGTCCTCGGTGAGGCTTGCCAGCGCGAACTGGTCGACGTCCATGTGGCTGGCGAGATCGTCGAGCGCGTGCGCGAGGCGGTTGACGGTGAGCTTGGTCATGGCGACCGAGAGCGGCGGCTGGGCGGCGACTTTCTGGGCCAGCGCCATCGCGGCATCGAAGGCCTTGCCGGGATCGGCCACCTGCTCCACCAGGCCCCATTGGAAGGCCTCCTCGGCCGTGATGCGGTCGTCGGCCAGGATCACGGCCTGCTTCGTCCGCGCCGGGCCGATCAGGTGCAGCATGCGCGGCACGCTTTGCCAGCTCATGTTCATGCCAAGGCCAATCTCGGGCACGCGCAGATGGGCGTCGCGGGCCATGACGCGGAAGTCCAGCGCAACCGCCAGCGCCGCGCCGCCGCCGATGCAGAAGCCTTCGATGGCGCCGATGGTGATCTGCTCCATATCGTGCCAGGCACCGGTCAGCCGCGGTCCGAGCTTCAGGTGCCGGCGCAGCGCGCCGAGATCCATGTCCCGCCGCGATTTGCCCTCGGCGTCCTTGAGATCGAAGCCGGCGCTGAAGGTCTTTGCGCCGGTCAGTACGACGACCGAAGTCGACGCATCGTCCTCGAAGCTGCGCGCGGCATTGGTTAACTGGCGCAGCGCTTCCGGGGAGAGGGCGTTGATGCCGTCGCCGCGGTCGAAGCGCACGATCGCGATGCGCCCGTCGGGACCAAGCCCTTTCTCGATCGACACATACTCCGCCAACGCAACCTCCCTGCTCGCTTCTTGTTGTTCTCTTACAGTTGCCCGGAGCGCTCGCGCGCGGGCTTGCCGCCCTCGACGGGAAAGCGGATCGTGGTGCCGAGCGTGAGCCAGCTCGCGCCTTCGCCGGTAATGTTATGGCCGAAGATAACGTCCACGGAGAAGATTTCGTTCGGACGGTAGCGCAGGCCGGTCTGGAAGCGCGGCCGGGTTGTGCCGGGCGCTTCCGCCGAGCCCACCTGCCCGAACGCCTCGATGGTCCATTGCAGCGTGTCGGTGAACTTCCAGTCGAAGCCGATGCCGTAGAGCGCGAAGTGCCTGTCGCTCGTGCGGTCCCACAGCCAGCCGCCGTTGAGGTTGATGCGCATGGTCTCCGACAGGCGCAACGTCGCCGGCACCACTGCCGCGATGGTTTGGTTCTCGCCGGTTGCCGCATCGAAGGCGCCGGCGGCGTAGAAGGAGAAGCCGAGCTTTCCGATGCCGGTCGGCACCAGGTTCGTCTTGGCCTTGGCGGCGATCGAGGTACCCCATTCGCCGTCGCTCCTGGCGCGGTTGGTCGGCAGGCTCAATTCGACCGGCTTGAGCTTGAACGGATCGACCACGCAGGACGGATTGGCGACGGCGGTGAAATCGGTATTGGTCGCCGACGACAGCCAGCTCTCGATCTTGCAGGAGCCGGCCTCGGCGATATCGGCAGCGTCGACCGCATAGGCGTTGTTGGCCGCCCTCGCCTCGTCCGCGAGCCATGGCCAAATCGCTGCTGCCGCCACCAGGGCGGAGAGTGTCGCCCCTTTCCCCATGGCTGGAACCTAGCAGAGTCCCCGCCTCGACATAGCCCGCTTTTTGCGCCTATCCTCACGTCATGTCCGGGCACGACCACGACGATCATCATCATCACCACGATCACGACCATTCCGAGCTGTCGGAGACCGAGCTGCGCGTGCGCGCGCTGGAGTCGATCCTGACCGAAAAAGGCTATGTCGATCCGGCTTCGCTGGACCTTCTGATCGATCTCTATGAGACGAAGATCGGCCCGCGCAACGGCATCCGCGTGGTGGCGAAAGCCTGGGCCGATCCGGCCTATCGCGCGCGCCTGCTTGAGAACGCGACCGCGGCGATCGCCGAGCTCGACTATAGCGGCCGCCAGGGCGAGCACATGGTGGTGGTCGAGAACACCCCGGAGCAGCACAACATGGTCGTGTGCACGCTGTGCTCCTGCTATCCGCATCCGGTGCTGGGCCTGCCGCCGGTCTGGTACAAGTCGGCGCCCTATCGCTCACGCGCGGTGTCCGACCCGCGCGGCGTGCTCGGGGATTTTGGCGTGACGCTGCCCGACACCACCAAGATTCGCGTCTGGGATTCCACCGCCGAAATCCGCTACCTCGTGCTGCCGATGCGCCCCGAGGGCACCGAGGGCTGGAGCGAGCAACAGCTCGCCGAGCTCATCACCCGCGACAGCATGATCGGCACGGGACTGCCGAAGCAGCCCGGCGAGGTTGCCTGATGGACGGCGCGCATGACATGGGCGGCGTCAAGGGCTTTGGGCCTGTGCTACCCGAAGCCAACGAGCCGGTATTTCACGAAGACTGGGAACGCCGCGCCTTTGCGCTCACGGTGGCGATGGCGCGCCCCGGCGGCTGGAACATCGACATGTCGCGCTTTGCCCGCGAGAACCGCCCGCCGCAGGATTATCTCGGCAAGACCTATTACGAGCTCTGGCTGGCAGGTCTCGAAACGCTGATGATCGAGCGTGGCCTGGTGACGCGCGAGGAGATCGAGGCCGGCAAGGTCCTCGCCCCGCCAAAGCCGGGCGTGAAGCCGATTGCGCCGGGCGAAGTGACGCCGGCGATCCGCCGCGGCGGGCCGACCGAGCGTACGCCGACGGCACCGGCGCTGTTCAACGTCGGCGACGTCGTGCGGATGAAGGACATTCACCCGGTGACGCACACGCGCCTGCCGCACTATGTTCGCGGCCGGCGCGGCACCATCGAGCTCAATCACGGCTGCCACGTCTTTCCCGACGTCAATGCGCTCGGCAAGGGCGAGGATCCGCACTGGCTCTACACGGTGCGCTTCAACGGACGCGAGCTGTGGGGCGAGAGCGGCGATGCCACCCTCTCCGTCTCCGTCGATGCCTGGGAGCCCTATCTGGAGCGCCCCTGATGGAATTGACCCCGCGACAGGCCATGCGTGCCGCGGTCGCCATTCCGGGCGTGCCGCGCGATGAGGACGGCCCGGTCTTCCGCGAGCCCTGGGAGGCCCGCGCCTTCGCCATGGCGCTGGCGCTGCACGAGGCCGGAGTCTTCACCTGGAAGGAATGGGCCGAGACGCTCGGCGAGGAGATCAAGCGCGCGCAGGCCGCCGGCGATCCCGACACCGGCGAGACCTATTACCGGCACTGGCTGGCAACGCTGGAGCGCCTCGTCGCCGCCAAGGGCGTCGCTACGGCCGAGCTTCTGCATCGCTACCGCGACGCCTGGGACCACGCCGCCGACCGCACGCCGCACGGCAAGCCGATCGAGCTGGCGGCGGAGGATTTTGGGTAGGTGGTGGTGTCGCCGCTGCGTTCCGCAGCGACAGCGGCACGATTTCTGATTCAATTTTCAAACAGCCTACGTCGTCATTCCGGGACGCGCCACTCGGCGGGCCCGGAATCCATACTCCCGATCGTGGTTATGGATTCGCAGATGCGGAATTGCGCATCGGGCGCTCCTTACCCGCCGTGTTGAATTTGTCACACGGGTGCCGGTTTACTCTCTCGCGCTCGTTCGACAACCTCATTCGCGGTGAGCGGATTTGCCGGATGCCACGTCAAGCAGATGGGGGTACGAATCCGGATTGGCCGCGCCACTGCCTCCGTCGAGAAGTAGAACTCCCCGCGGATCAGCCGCGCAATATCATTTCCTCCTCCGCCCCCCCTTGCCTCGAGAAGGCCGCGTGTGGCCGCAATCGTGGTCGGCGAACTCATCCGACCATAGAAATGCGTGGTACAGTTCGAGACGATCTTATTGTCAATACCGGTGGGGGTCTGCGTGGCGAAGATCATGCCGAGACCGTATTTGCGAGCCTGTGCCGCAAGCGCCAGCGTGCTCTCCTTGCATGGGGTAGTCTTCTGTGAAGGCGCAAAGTTCTGCGCCTCGTCGACGACCAGTAGCCGGCCGGTTGGGCTCGGATTTCGCTTGATCCAGGTGAACAACGACATCTGCAGCTGATTTACAAACGCCTGACGCGCCTCGTCGCTCGCAAGTCCGGAAAAGTTTATCACTGATATCCGCGTCCGAGTGGAATCTGAGCCAAACAGCAATTCCGGATCGAGTGGCGCGCCACGCGACTGCAACAGCGGATTGGTTGCGATCGCCGCGCGCAACTGATTGGCCATCGCGGAAGCTAATTTTGGCGCACCGTCAATCCGGCTAACCTCTTCCGGAAGGTCGGTGAGGGTTTCGATCAATCGATCCAGGTCACCACCCCCTGCCTGCGCAAAGCTGCGCAGCGCATCCGCCAAGACTCCTTCCTTGAGTTGGGCTCCCGCGCCCTTGGCGCCAATGAAGGGCGCCAAAGTGGCGCGCGCCATCTCAATAGCGTGCGACCGCTCATCTTCGTCGTCTCCAAGCCCGGCAAAGTCCGGGAGGAGTGCCAGTGACATTGGCCGACCGGCATTGCGACCCGGCGTCCAAACCGCTACTTCGACCCGTCTGCGATATTCGGCAGCCTTTACCGCATCTGCTTCCCTCCAGCCGTCTGGAGGCACGGGCCATTGATCACCGAGGCGCGCTAGATCATTGTTCGTGTCAAGCACGATGGCCGGAACGCCCAGTAAAGCCGCCTCCTCCACGATCCGGCGCAAAAGTACCGTTTTCCCCGATCCGCTTCCCGCCAGTATTGCAACGTGACGAGGCAACAGCTCGGCCGCGAGATTGGCTGCTGCGCCGGCGACTCCGCGTTCGTAGCGGTTCCCGAGCGGAATAACGCGCAGTCCGGCATTGGACTTCGATACTGGTTGACTCGTACCGCTCGTCGGCAAAGCCGGCTCGGTTGGGTCTTGTTGCTTTGTTTTTTCAGGCCGAACTTGATCGTTTGGTGGCATGCTAGCAGCCCCCCCCGACCTTGGGGCGCTATTGTCCGGACAAGGTTCGATCGTACTTCCTCCAAGGAACGACGGAGGAGCCAATCCCGCTTCTTTGAAGAGTGATGTTGTGTATAGCGGCTTTGTGTCCCGCAACCATGCGTCAAATCCAACGGGATTCTGCCGCGACATGGCTTCGAGTGCCATGAACACCCGCAAATCGTCTTTTGTTAGTGAGACAAACTTGCCGCCCGCCTGCAAAAACTTTTGAACCAGTTGTTGCGTCTTAGGACCGCCAGGAGGCACACCGTCCCTCAGTATGAGCAGATGCCTAAAGCCAAGAGCCCTGTCGACGCCTGATGCTGTCATTGCAGCATGCAGGCGGCCCTGGAACGCGATTGCGTTCGTGTGAGGCAAGAGCCGAAAACAGAAGTGATGCTCGCGGTCAGCTTCGCTTCGAAAAACAAATGTTAGGCGCCCGTGTAGGGAAGGTCGTCGTTGATCGGGGTCACGTTGCGAAAGAACATCGATATCGTCTGGTAAATCCAGCTGCGTGGCGTAGATGTTCAACGTCTCGGCCAGGATTGCCGCAAGGCGCTCCTCATCGGCCGGTTGAAGCACGCCGTCTGGATTCGCGGCGGCAAGCGCGCGGTTGTACGCATCAGCAAGAGGAGAAGGCTGCTCTCCTTTCGCTACCGTCGTAGTTTCGCTGAACGTGGTGCAAACCAACATCTCGCCCGCGGCGAGACAGCGCTGCCGATGGTCTTCACACGCTTTTAGTAATTGTCGAGGCGTAAATCCAATAGCCGATACGAAAGCGTCTTTCGCGAATGGCCAGGTGTTGTAGGGCGGTGAAAACCCGGCGGCTGTATAGACCGGCATAAGGCGTGCCGCTATCAACATTTGGGCGGCTTCTGGCTTGGACAAGGCCTTTAGAGGGGTTGGAGCCTTATAGCGATCGCCTACGGCCACTGATGCCCTCGCCTTTAGAACCTCCCACGAAACGTCCAGGCTGGAAATGACTGTTATCGCGCGTTGCTTGACATCGTGCAGGCCCATCAATCCATCAACGAGTTTCTCGATAATCGATTGCGTTTCCGTCTGCTCCGCACCATCCATCTCACCGGTCGCGCGCCGCTGGCTGTTCGCTTCGCTGATAATAGCGTCGATCTGGTCAACCGCGATCACCGTGGGTCCAACCAGACTAAGAAGCCAAGAGATGCCACGAACGATTTCGACTGCCGGCTTACGGAGAGCTACGAACCCGAGACCGCGAAGTTCTGCCGGGTCGAGCTCCATGCCTTGTAGCCACGCGTGCGCAATGCTGCCGCATTCCAGGTCCTCTGAAATCAACAAAATTAACGCGCGGATGACATCGCCGTGGAGCTGAGTCTTGGCACGATCGCGGGCGGTGAGCGCCACGATGAATAGCTTGACCAATTCTGCCATTAGTTCGCGCGGGCGGCCGCGATACCGCGCCGCGATTTCGCTCATTTGCGACTGGACGCCAAGCAGTGATGTGAGCTTGTGAATGAGCCTATCGTATTGGGTTTGGCGACCTTCAATCTTGATCTGCAGCGAGTTCAGGAACCCTAGCGCTGCCGATTCCCAAAAGTCCGTCACTCCGACCAAATCTAATAGGATAAAAGTGCCGCCTTCTTGCCAAACGCGTCGTCGCAACTCACCGACGAGATGCGTTTTCCCGTATCCCGCCGCTCCTACAACGACCCGTCCAATGGCTTCATTATCCGGCTCGACTTCCCTGGTGCTTCTGAGAAAATAACCTACTATGTCTTCAAGGACATCCTTGTGAATATCGGGAATATTATAAGGCTGATCGCGCCATACGCTTCGAAGCTGGCGCGTCCAATTGAAATCGACGTCGCGAAAAAGTTCAAGTCCGCTCATTATCTTAATATCCAGATTACATGTCGGGGTTCTTTGCCTACTTGCAACGCAGCATCTCGGTCTTCGTCTGTAACATCTGGACGATAGTCGAGCTGCATCAGCGATGCCTCCTCGTTGCGGACCATTTGCATCAACGCTGTATCGACAAGCCCGCGGTCGATATCGGCAAGCGCAGGACGCAAATTGCGTAGCAAAACGCGACGATTTATCCCGCCGGCAAGGCTGAGATAGGCCGTTCGTATACGATTGCGGACGTCCTCTAGATCATCCTGAACAGGAGTTTCGGTCGGCGACTGCCCCGTTGGCGAATTCAAGAACAGTTCATACAAACGAACGTCGCGAGCGCTCAGAAAACCTTTGAGCCTGCAAAGCCAGTCCTGCAAGACACCTGCGTTATCAGGCAGTGGATCGGCGAGATGTTGTTCCGCCCAGTCCCAGCCCTCTTCGGTAACGACAAACCAGTAGGCACGATTTACTTTAGAGACTTGAACGAGCTTTTCCCGTTCAAGCATGGCACGCTCAGGCCCATTGATCCGCGGTTTTAACTTTCCGCCAAAAGCCTCACCCCCCTTGCTCAAGAGGCCCCACATGGCGAGTGTCATCTTCTCCGCAGCAATTTGCTCTCGCGTCTTCGCCGCTTTTGCGGTAGCGCTTGCGGTACTCCGTGTAGGAGCCGACTTAGCGGATTTCGTGGATCCGTTTTTCGGTTTTTCACCTGAAGATTGTTTTTTACGCTTCGCCATCATCGCCTCGCTTAGCTCATCCGCTTGCGGCAAAGGTGAACGATGTCCCGAATTTTCTCAACCGCCTTTCCTATGTCTTGCGCGATCTCGTCATTGGCGAGCCGCAAGACAGTGTAGCCACTCATCATCAATTCGTAATCGCGGTGACGGTCATACATGAATGCCGCACGATTGCCGTGGCTGCCATAGCCGTCAAGCTCGACAACCATCCGCCCGGCGGTCCAGACGAAATCAACCTTCGGCCGCAAACCGTAGACGGTTTCAATAACCTGATTGCAGCCAAATAACCGGGCAAGCTCGTTGTCGGCACGTAACGCCTTTTCAAGCCGTTGTTCGGTCTCGCTGAGCGGGTGCGGCGAACCGAGCCAAGGTGCAAGCCAAACTGCTTCTGCGGAAGCAGGTACCTCAGGAGGCTCTCCGCCCGCCTTCTCGTCCAGTACCACGATGCGGGCGCCGTAAAGTATCCGATCGAATGGCGGCTGATGCGGCGGCAGATCGCGGAACAGGGCGACCACCGCGCATTGGGTGAGTTGAGCGACCCATTCCAGGGCATGCACGACGGCAGCTGGATGTGAATCTTCACAGGCGTGCCCGGCATCGACGATCAAGACCAGACCGTGCCGGCTTACCGTAAGGGAGAGCTGCGAAACCTCCACCGCTGCCGGGACGCTTCGAACCCGCGGAGATTTTTGATCGAGCACAAGATCGACGGCCGCTTCGGCCCATGCCGATTGCAGATCCGGCATTTGCGCCGCCACGCGTCGGATGATCGCATGAGCGGCCAGCTGGCCGAGCGCATCCGGCCCGCATTGGGAAAAGTCGATATCCGTGAACCAGATAGGCCATAAGCGGCGAGCCGTGCCAGCCAACTGGTCAATCAATTGCCCGATGGCTCCATCCGTCGTTCGAGCCCTCGAAACGCGCGTGAACAGCGCACGAGGCGAAGCCGGTGTTGGCTTTACCTGCTCGATCAGTTGGCGGAGTGCCATCCCGTCCAACCCCGCCAGCACAAGGACAGCGCCGGCTGGAGCACCGAGAACAATTTCGGCAATCGAACTTGGTCGAACGGTAGTTTCGCGCCAGGACAAACTAGCCTCGCCCTCAAGAACGCTCGCTACAACCTGACCACGAGGGCCCTGTGCGACGGAAATGTGACAAAACACGCAAAAATTTCTTCCTAGAAGGCAATTCAGTAAACTCTACTGACCAAACCTCTTTCTTCATCCATAAGACCAAGAAATCTCTTCAATTTCAAATTGAACGTTCAAAAATTTTAAAATACGGTCGAAACCACTGTTTCATTCGAGTTGGGGGAACGACCTATGTCCGAAGTCATCTCTTTTGGTAATATCGTGAACTCGCTTCGCGCGGTTCGCAACGACTATAACGAACATCTCAAGACCGTCCCGCAATACGAGGCTTTTCTGCTGGTCGAAAGCTCGACGCAGAAGGTCGCGGATACCCTGCAGGGCATCATCAACTCCGCCGCCCCATCGATGGCTGGCGAAGTTGTCGCCACGCTGGAACTGGCCAAGGCCAGGTTCAGGGAGCATCTGACCAGCGTGCCCGAGTATCGCGCCCTGCTGGCGATCGACAAGCTGATCCGCGATGTCGCGGCCGATCTTGGCGTACAGCCGGCGCAAGCTGCTGCCCCGGCCGAGCCCGAACCGACGGCAGTGGAAACCGCCTCAACGGCGGAGGTCGAAGCTCCGGTGCTTCAAGAGACGGTTTCGCAGTCTGAACCTACGGTGCAGCACCCCGCCGATGAAGCCGCTGTTGCAATTGCCAGCATCGCCGAAGCGGTATCGGCACATTCCGATGGTACCGACACCGCCGAACCGGCACCGGTGCATGCTGCCGCGGACACGGCAACCGAAGTTGCCCAAGAGGATTCCGGCCACCAGGAAGCGACGGTGCAACCGCCCGCTCCAGAGTATGTCTATGCCAACGAAGTGGCAGCGCAAACTTCGATCGAGCAAGCGCCTCCGGCTGTTCTTGTCGAGGCGTCCGGACATGAGACCGAGGCCACCGCGGTGCTTGGGGGCATCGAGGCACCGGCCGAAGTGGCCGTGCAAACAGCCGAAAATCAGGAAACGGCTTCGTTTGATCCGGGTGCCGGGCACGCGCCGTCTGAACCCGTGGTAATCATCGCGGAAGAAACGAGCGAGCCAGAGCCATCTGAGCAGCCTGAAACGTACGGTCACGAGGCGGAAAAGGCGGCCTGACGGCGCGCACACACTCTTCAGGCAAATGCCGCGCCCCTCGGGAGCGCGGCATTTGCTGTTTGACGGATCAGTGAATGCCAGCCCGGAGCTTTACACTTCATTAACCCTCGGCTCGTTACGAATAGGTTAATCGAACGGAGCCGAGTCGATGATTGAAGATGCTGTGGCCAGAATCCAGGCGATCGAGCAACAATTGACGCAAAAGACGCGCCGCCAGTTGCAGGCCCGGCTTACCATTCGCGGTTGCCTGAAGGAGTTGCGCCATATTTCCGGACATCACAGTCTCGCGTCCGCGCAGGAGGCCGAGATCCGTCCGGCCCATTAATTTGCGGTGGTCGCAGCTCGCGCCGCGTACTCCCGCCAACCCTTCGCCCGCAGGCTGCAGGCCGGGCATCCGCCGCAGCCATAGCCCCAATCGTGCTGCGCGCCGCGTTCGCCGAGATAGCAGGTGTGGGAGTGCTCGCGGATCAGGTCGACCAGCCCCGCCCCGCCGAGATCGTATGCGAGATTCCAGGTATTGGCCTTATCGAGCCACATCAGCGGCGTGTGCAGCTCGAAGTTTTTCGCCATCCCGAGGTTGAGCGCGGACTGCAGCGCCCGGATGGTCTCGTCGCGGCAATCGGGATAGCCGGAATAATCGGTCTCGCACATGCCGCCGACGATGTGGCGGATGCCGCGCCGATAAGCCAGGGCCGCCGCGAAGGTGAGGAATACGAGATTGCGGCCGGGCACGAAGGTGTTCGGCAGGCCGTCCTCGCCCATCCTGATTTCGACGTCGCGGGTGAGCGCCGTGTCGGAGATTTCCGCGAGGGTCGGAATCTCCAGCGTATGGCTCTCGCCGAGCTTGGCGGCCCAGTCGGGGCGAGCCGCGCGGATGCCCGCCAGCAGTAGATCCCGGCAATCCAGCTCGATGGCGTGGCGCTGGCCGTAGGCAAAGCCCAGCATTTCGACGCGCGCGAAGCGGTCGAGCGCCCAGGCGAGGCAAGTGG
Organism: Bradyrhizobium sp.; assembly: GCF_052389815.1. Taxonomy (GTDB): domain Bacteria; phylum Pseudomonadota; class Alphaproteobacteria; order Rhizobiales; family Xanthobacteraceae; genus Bradyrhizobium. The sequence continues at coordinate 23,723 of NZ_JBQTHN010000188.1, forward strand.
TGGAATCCTGCCCGCCGGAGAACAGGACCAACGCGGTTTCCTGATTGTACATGCCCCGCCCTTAGCACCCCCCGATCCACAGGCCAATGCACCGGTTTCGCTGGGATCGCCGGGCGCCATGCGGCATAAGGAATGAAATCCCGACAACCCGGAAACAATATGAAACCTTCCCGCGATATTTCAGGGCTGATCGAGGTGATGGCGGCGCTGCGCACGCCGGTCACGGGCTGTCCCTGGGACCTCGAGCAGAACTTTGCGACCATTGCCCCCTACACCATCGAGGAAGCCTATGAGGTGGCGGAGGCGATCGCGCGCGGCGACCTCGACGACCTCAAGGACGAGCTCGGCGATCTGCTCCTGCAAGTCGTGTATCACGCCCGCATGGCCGAGGAGCAAAACGCGTTCGCCTTCGGCGACGTCGTCGAGGCGGTGACGCGCAAGATGATCCGGCGTCACCCGCATGTGTTCGGCGACGAGAACGGCGTCGTCACCTCGGGCCACGTCGCGGAAAACTGGGATCGCATCAAGGCGGAGGAGAAGGCCGAGCGCGCCGCGCGCCGGCCGCCGGAAGAGCGCGAGCACGCCTCGCTGCTGTCGAGCGTGAAGGCGGGCCTTCCCGCCCTCGCCCGCGCGCTGGACCTGCAGCGCAAGGCCTCAACCGTCGGCTTCGACTGGAACGACCCGCGCGCGGTCTTGAACAAGATCCGCGAGGAGGCCGACGAGATCGAGGCCGCGCTGGATGCCGGCGACAAGGCTCATCTGGCGGAGGAAACCGGCGATCTTCTGTTCGCCGTCGTCAACCTCGCCCGCCATGCCGACGCCAATCCCGAGATGGCGCTGCGCGGCGCCAACGCGAAATTCGAGAAGCGCTTTGCCCATATCGAGCGCGCGCTGGCGGCGAAGGGGCGCTCGCTCGAGGATGCGACGCTGGAAGAAATGGATGCGCTGTGGGACGAGGCGAAGGGGGAGAAGGTATCAGGTGAACGCTGAGGATTCGTAGGTGGGCAAAGCGAAAGAGGCTGGGCAAATATTCAATCGGCCATCGACGCAGTAGAAATCCATTCGCAGTCCGACGCCATAGCGCCGAAAATATTCTGTTGCCGTCATTGCGCAAGCAGTGCAGAGAATGAACTTTCTACG
>NZ_JBQTHN010000189.1:0-7148 GCF_052389815.1 Bradyrhizobium sp.
GCGAACGACACCGGCTGCGCCGTGCCGATCACAAAGCCGCAGACCAGGAAGGCGACGATCAACAACACTTTCAGGATGGTCGCGCTCAGCTGAAAGTTCGAGGAGTGGCGGACCCCGGTGAGTTGCACCAGCGACACCAGCCAGACCACACTGACCGCCAGCGCCAGCGGCGACGCGTCCGGCGCGACCGACTTGGCGTATTCGCCGAACGCCATGGCGGCCAGCGCAACGGGCGCTGCGAAGCCGACGGTCGCCGACACCCAGCCCGCCACAAAACCAAACGCCGGGTGATAGGTCCGGCCGAGAAAGTTGTATTCGCCGCTCGAGCGCGGAAACATCGCGCCGAGTTCGCCGTAGGAAAACACCCCGCACAGCGCGACGATGCCGCCGACCGTCCATAGCAGCAGGATGGAAAAGCCGGACGGGATGTCCTTGACCTGAAAGCCGAGGCTGGTGAAGACGCCGACGCCGACCATGTCGGCGACCACGATGGCAGCCGCCACCCAGAGCGATACGGTCGAGCCGCCACCTGCTGTGACTCGGCCGGGCAAGGCCGTGCCGCCCGCTTCTGATGCCGCCATGTCGGTCCACGCCTTTGGGGCACCGCGCCCGGGATTCACGTCAATCGTGCAGGCTCAGGCCCGCCAGTTCAAGCAGTGTTAACAAAGGTCTAAATCCAGAAGACCTTCGGTATCAATATACCAAAATTGAGCGCTGCTCCTCCCAAGAGCATCCGCGGCAATGCGAAAACAAAAAGGCGCTTCCCACAATCAGGACACGATTCCGTGTTCAGTTTCTTGGGGTCCGGATGGGGAGTTTTCCGGATTCTTAACGTCGCCTAAACGCCGGCCGGTCCAACTTGCCGATCGGTGGTTTGCGGGGGGTGGATGGTCGGGGTCGATCCGAAATCGACGACGCATGATCGCGCCGGTCTGGCGATGCCGGTTGGCACGTCGCCGCGTTTGCGCGCGATGGCGCTCATCGCTGTCCTAGTGCCGGCCTCCTGCCTGCTTGCCCAATGCGGCAAGGCGCCACCCGCCGGCGCAATCGCGGCCAATGCGCACGCGACCGGCAGCGACACCTTCGAGGACCGCTTCCCCACCCCGCAGTTCAAGGACCGTTTCCCCTCGGATTCCGAAAGCATCAAGTGGCCGTCGCGCAGCGAAATCGCGCGGGCTGAGCCGCAGCGCCAGCGTACGGTGCGCACCGAGCGCATCACGCCCGATCCGGCGCCGGCGCCCTCGTCCTATCGCGTTGCCTCCTATGCGCCGACGCTGCCACTGGAAAAGCCGCGCGAGGATCTGACCGCGCTGGTCAGCATGAAATCCTCCGCCTTCCCTTATTTCGGCGAGAACCCGCGTTCGGAAGCGCCGTTCCTCAATGTCGCGAGCGGCGATCGCAAGGGCCACCGCAGCTATTCCGGCAAGGTCTACTGGCAGGACGAGACCTACAACGACAGCCGCGTGCTGGTGCATGTGCCCGAGCATTTCGATGCGAAGCGGCCCGGCGTGATCGTGGTGTTTTTCCACGGCAATGGCGCCACGCTGGAGCGCGACGTGCGCGACCGCCAGCAGGTGCCGCAACAGATCTCCGATTCCGGCGTCAACGCCGTGCTGCTCGCTCCCCAGATGGCCGTCGATGCGGCCGACTCCAGCGCCGGCAAGTTCTGGCAGCCCAACGGCTTCAAGCGCTTCATGGAGGAATCGGCCGCTCACCTCGCCCGCCTCTATGGGGATCCGGGCTCAGCGAAGGCATTCGCCAACATGCCGATCGTGATCGTCGGCTACAGCGGCGGCTTCCTGCCGACCGCCTGGAGCCTCGAGGTCGGCGGCATCACCAAGCGCATCGCCGGCGTGATCCTGCTCGACGCCGTCTATGGCGAGCTCGACAAGTTCGTCTCCTGGATCGAGAACAACCGGGGCGGCTTCTTCGTCAGCTCTTATACCCGCTACACCAGGAAGCGTGGCCTCGAACTGATGGCCATGCTGCGAGAGAAGGGCATCTCCTACCGCGAGGACATGGACGGCCCGCTGCGGCCCGGCAGCGTCGTGTTCGTGCAGACGCGCAACGGCATCACCCATCGCAGTTACGTGACGCAGGCCTGGACCGAGCATCCGGTCAAGGACGTCCTGCTCAAGATGGCCGCGCCGACGCGCGTCGCGTCGGCGAGCGCGAGCCGCTGACCGGCAGACATACCGACGCGGGCACTTCGCTGCACCCGCTCGACCCACATTATGATGTCGATGTCCCAGGCCCGGGACGATCCAGACGCGGATCGGCGAGCGAGCCGCGCCGGGACTTCGTCTCGCCAGGCTTCAGGACGGAAGCTTCGGCAGTTTCTCGACGTAGCCGTTGAAGCAGGTCAACCGCTCCTCCTCGTCCTTGAAGCCGCCGCACTCCGTGACGGATTTCGTCGGCGCCTTGGCCTTCGGATTGGGCTTCGGCTTGATCACCTCGTCATAGCAATTGAGCCGCTCCTTGGTTCCGTCGTCGATCTCGAGGCAAGCCTGCAGTTTTTGCGCCATCGATTTCGGCTTGCCCGGCGCGGCCTTGGCCGACTTCGCTCCGTCCGCCGGGGTATCCTTGGCGCCCTTCGGCTTGACCTGGACCAGCGGCTTGTCGCCGACCATCGGCTGCTTGGCCGGCTGGCCGGTCTGCGCAATGGCAGCGGTCGAATACAGCACCGCAGCAAGCACCAGAATCTTTTTCATCTCGCTTCGCCTTCGTCCTGACCACAAGGGATAAATGCAATTGGCCGAATATGCTCCGGATTGCGGCATATTGGCGAAAATTCTTCATCTCGTCACAAAGAAGAAATCCTCCCGCCCGGGCAGCGACCCGTAAGTATACGGCTCCTGCCTTCCGGCGGTCGCCTCCATGACGTCGTCGCGCACGAGGCGGAACAGCTTGTTGATCTCGACCCCCGGGGTCGCCATCCGCTGCACCACCGCCACCGCAAAGGGTGAATTCTCGCCCTCGCCGTCCAGCGCCGTCTGGCCGTGTTTGGCCGCGTAGACCACCAGCGACGCGCCGGAGACCTTGACCTCGCCAAGACCGCGGCCGGCCGAACGCGTCCTTGCGCTCCGCGTGCCGTCCTCCGCTACTGCGGACGCCTGCACCAGCGCAGGCGCTGACGGGTTTGCCGCCGCAGCCCCGGCAAAGGGATTGTCGCGGCAAGCGTCCAGCATCACCAGCTTGAGCTTGCGGGCGCCGTCGATCGCTCCCATCACCTGATCGAGCGGAACCGCCTCGAACAGCACGTCGCGGTCGGAGGCCAGCCTGGCATCCACGGGGACGAGATAGTTGACGCCGTTCACCTCGATGCCGTGGCCGGCATAGTACACCATCGCCCAATCGGTCTTGTCGGCGGAAGCCGCAAAGCTGCGCAGCGCCTCGATCGCCTTCTCGCGGGTCGCATCGGTCATGAGCGTCACCGAATCGAAGCCGATGCCGCGAAGCGCGGCGGCAACCTTCTCGGCGTCGCGCCGCGGATTTTCCAGGACGGGCACCGATTTATAGGCGGAGTTTCCGATCACGAGCGCAATGCGCCTGCCTTGCTTCGCTGCGGTGGCCCTGGCGACCGCCGGGGCGACGGCGGGCGTCGTGACCTGCGGCGTCGGCACCGAATTGACCGACGCCGCGCGCGGCGGGACGGGAAGGAATTTCGGCTGCTCGACGCCGGATGACAGCGCCGCCAGACGCGCTTCCGCCGTATCGCGCGCCGCCTTGGAAATGTCGCTGCGACCGACATTCTCGCTGACCTGCAGAGCCATTCTGAACTCTGACTTGGCGCGTTCGAAGTCGCCGGACCGCTCGAATGTCAGTCCGCGTCCGACATAGGCCGGCGCGTAGCCGGGTTCGCTGCGGATTGCCGCGTTGAAGTCGGACAGCGCGCGGTCATAGTCGCCCATGTAACGTAGCGTCTCGCCGCGAAGCACGAAGCCCAGCGCAACGCCGGGGCCGCCCTCGTAGAGCACGATCGCGCGATCCTGGTCGGCCAGGGCGCGCTCGAGATTGCCGGTCAGCCGATGGATCTCGCCGCGATTGGCATGATATTTCGGGTTCTTCGGCATCAGGCGGATCGCGACGCTGTAGTCGGCCAGCGCCTTGTCGTAGTCGCCGACTTTCTTGTAGATGCCGGCGCGGCCGTTGTGGGTCGAAGCGCGGTTCTGGTCATTGTTGACGAGGCCGATCGCACGGTTGATGTCGGCCAGGGCCTGAACGTAGTTGCCCTTCTCGGTATAGACCTGCGAGCGCACGTTGTAGGCGGAAGGATCGCGCGGAAAAATCCGTGTGGCATCGCCGAGCACGACGATGGCCCGCTCGTAGTCGCCCTTGCAGTATTGCCAGTAGAAGCCGAGCCAGATCAGAAAATTGTTGTGGGTGCCGTCCTTCTTCGAGGCGACCATATCCCGGCCGCGCTCGAGATCGGCAATCGCCGCGTCACATTGCCTGTTGTCGAGATAGGCAACGCCCCGCGCGAACAACGCCTGTGCCAGTTTGGCCGGCTGCGCCCTGCCTTCGATGATGAGCGTGCACGCAGCAATTCGATCTTCGAGCGCGGCCGTGTTCGCGTAGGGTCCCGTTCGACAGCCGCTCTGGGCATTTCCCGTCTGCGCGAGACTCCGGCTGGTTGCGAACGATCCGCAAACCAGCGCAACAACCAACGCGGCTTGCACCGCGGCCTTCCCCATCCGCACGAGTGCCCTCTCCTCAGCTTCCCCGCGCGGACAAAAGCATGCGTCGCTGCACTTGTCACGCGGACAAGCGGTGGAACTCGTCCGGCATCAAGCGGCGCGCGGCCGGGTCACGAGAACGGAGATCAGCGCCAGCACCAGGAAGGCGGTTCCCGCATATCCCGCCCCGTAGAGGAAATCGCCGGCATACAGGATGCCGCCGATGGCGGAGCCGATCGCCTGTCCGATGTAGAGCACGGACGTGTTGAGCGAGACGGAGGCGGAAGCGAGCGGCGGCGCCGCCGCGACGAGACGGACCTGCTGCATCGAGTTGCTGGAGGCAAAGCCGAGCCCCCAGACCGCGACCGAAACGGCCATCGACAAGAAGCGGCCCGCGGTCAGCGCCCAGCCGGCAATGCCGGCAAGCACCATCGATATCGAAAGCAATGAGGTGCGGTAGGCACCCCAACCATCGACGATACGGGTCGCGATGGCGACACCGATAAAGCCGAACGCCCCGTAGATCGCGAAGACGAGCCCGACGGCATCCGCACTCGAGCCAGTCAGTCTCGCCAGCAGCGGCCCCATGAAGGTGAAGATCACGAACTGGCCGGACATGTAGAGCGTGGTGATCAGCAGCAACAGCACGACCAGCCGATTGCGCGCAAGATCGAGCCAGGTCCGCAGCCGAACCGGCGCAGCGAACAACCCGCCTGGCAGCCGCCATGTCAGCAGCATGAAGCTCACCGCGCCAAGCGCGCCGATGCCGCCATAGGCTGCACGCCAGCCGTAACGATGGGCGATCAGCGCGATCATCGGCAGGCCGACGGCGGCCGCCAGCGACCAGCCGAGAAAGACATAGGCGATGGTCGAGCCGCGTTTCGATTCCGGCACGATCATCGCGGCGGTGCCGGCGGCCTGCGGCGTGAAGATCACGCCGATGGCGAGCATCAACAGTCGCAAGCCCAGGAGGCTCGCAAAGTCGGGCGCAAAGGCGGAGGCGATGTTGGTCGCAGCGAGAACCGCCAGCGTCGCCGCGAGCAGCCTGCGGCGTTCGATCCGGCTGGTGAGCCATGCCGTGACCGGCGAACCCACGCACAGCACGATCGCGCCGAACGTGATCAGCAGGCCCGCGGTTCGGATGCTGACGCCGAGGCCCTCGGACAACTCCGCCAGCATGCCCGCCGGCGCCAGCACCGCGCAGCCGGTGACGACATTGCCGAGCATCAAGGCGGTGGGCGCGAAAGGACGAGCGGCAACCGGGCGATTTTCCATGCGAGACGCATGTAAGCCGCTGGCCGAAGCGACGAAAGGGCGACGCTTGCGATTATTTCGCAGTGCTCTCATGTGCGCCGACGCTCTGCCGGAGCACGATATTCTTCGGCGGCGGACAGGTCGCAGCGAGTGTCGTCAGCGCACTCGCCAGACCTTCCGTGGAGTACTTCGCAGCACGCGCGACGCGGCGGCCGTCCGCGGCCTGCATCGATTCCATGAACTCGAACTGCGGCACGTTGGTCAGGCCCTGCACCGAGGTCCGCGTCAGGCGCAGTCCCCAGATTTCGAAGCCCTGCAGCTTCACGGGAGGCGAGTTGAAATGTTTGGGCGTCGGGCCGAGCCCCGAGATCGCGACCGCCGTAGCGGCGCCGGCAGCAAGGACCGGTCGCTGGAAATTCAGCTCGAACTGCTCGCTCGAGGCGCAGACGATCCGCCATTGCGACAGGCGCCAGGACTTTCCGCCCTCCTCGCGCACAGCGGCCGCCTTGCTGACCATGCCGCGCACGCTATTCTCGAATTTCCACGGCGTCTCCGCGATCTCCCGCCGGTCGATGCCGAAACGCACGATCTCCTCGCGCGTCAGCACATGCATGCTCTCGAACCTGATCGAACGGACGAGGTCGAACAGGCCGATATCCGCGCCCATCTTCACGATGTAGGCCGACAGCATGCGATCGGCGCGTTCGCGGCCGCGTCGGTTCGCCGCGGCACGCACTTCGGCGGGCGGCTCGCCGCCGCGGAAATGCACCACCACTTTGGCCGTGTGCACCGCCAGCAGCGCGTCCGGCGCAACCTCGCGATTGGTGGCACCGAGTAAGACATAGGGACAGGCCGAATTGCAGTTCGTGCCCTTGGTGAAGAGGTCGCCATGCAGCACGCGGCCGGATTGCTTTAGCTTCAGACAGGCACGGCTGTCCTGCGCCTCGAAGCCGCAATCGCTGACCAAAGTGCGCCCGACCCGCGCGGTCGCGCGGCGCTCGCGCAGCATTGCTCCCATCGCCAGCGCCTGATCGAGATTGCCGCCCGGCGAAGAAAGATAGATCGGCAGATCGCGATTGCCGATCGCTTGCAGGAATTTCCTGAAACGGGATGCGGCAGCGCCGTCGACCTGCCCCTCCATCGCAATCCAGCTGTCGCAGCCGCGGCCGCAGGCATCGGGCGCGCCCTTGACGACATAGAACGCCATCGGCGGCGCCG
>NZ_JBQTHN010000190.1:0-11732 GCF_052389815.1 Bradyrhizobium sp.
GGCGGCGCAGCCTTGGGCGCTGTCGGAGGCGGCGGTGCCTTCGGGGCAGCGGCGGGCGGCGGCGGAGGAGGCGGCGGTGCCTTAGGGGCAGCCGCGGGCGGCGGCGGAGGAGGCGGTGCCTTTGGGGCAGCCGCGGGCGGCGGAGGAGGCGGCGGTGCCTTTGGCGCAGCCGCGGGCGGCGGCGGGGGCGGTGCCTTTGGCGCAGCAGCAGGCGGCGGGGGCGGCGGCGCGTCCCTGCGCATCTGCGGCGGGGGCGGCGGCGGAGCGGAGGGCCGTGGCGGTGCCGCGGCGGGTGGCGGCGGCGGAGGTGCGGCCGGCCGTGGCGGCGCCGCAGCAGGAGGCGGAGGCGGCTTCGGAGCCGCGGCGGGCGGCGGTGCCGCAGGCGCTCCGGGGCGCGCGCCAGGCGGCGGGCCCTTGTCCGGCTGCTTCTTGCCCTTGTCATCCGCCTGTGGCTGCGCCTGTGCGACGGTAATCGGTGCGGACTGCGCCTGTGATGGCGAGCTTGTCAGTTGCATCGCCGTGAGCGTGGTGGTGGCGAGCAGCACGAGGCGGAGGTTTGTCATGATGGTCTCGTTCCCCGGAGGAAGGTTCTATGCGCCGCAAGATACGGCGATGGCGATCAACAGCCAGCCGTTAGGCCGGATTGTGGCGGCAGAAGCTATTTATTTTAACATCCCAACGACTTAACTCACCTGCCGTTCATGGCTCATTCAGGCGGTGCATTCAAAGCGAAAGTTCCATCTTGTCCCCTGCGCAGTGTTGAAGGTGTGTTTTCAGCTGGCGTCGGTAAGCGGAATTGGGCGGCTGCGGCCCGTCGGGACCGCGCCGTGGAACCTCTTCCGGCAACTTGCCCGGCAATTCGTCCGGCTGGGGCGGAGCGCCCGGCTCACGCACCGGCGTTGGAATTTCCGGATTGGGGTTGCCCGGCGGAATTCCCGGCGGCGGCTCGGTGGGCTTGCCTGGCGTTCCCGGTGGAATTTCGGGCGGCTCGATCGGCATGACGGATTCCGGATGAGGTCTCCGCGTCAACGGCTCAGCCCGCCGATGGTTCCTTGGCCGGAACCGGATGATCTGCCCGCTTACGCCGGGGCGTGGCACACCGCCTCGATGTTGTGGCCGTCGGGATCGAGCACGAACGCGCCGTAATAGTTGGGATGGTAATGCGCGCGGATCCCCGGCGCGCCGTTGTCGCGCCCGCCGGCTTCCATCGCGGCCTTGTAGAACGCGTCCACCGCAGCCCGGTCATTGGCCGATATCGCGACGTGCATCGGCTTGTTCAATCCGCCTTCGCTGCCGATCCAGAAATCCGGCTTGCCGTCCTTGCCGAATCCGGCCGCGGCCTCGCCGGCATTCTCCTCCTGCGTGACTTCCATGATGAGGCCATAGCCGAGCGGCGCCAGCGCTTTCAGATAGAACGCCTTGGCGCGCGTATAGTCGGAAACCGGAAAGCCGATGTGGTCGATCATGCAATGCTCCGCTGGGCATGGCCAGATCGATCCAGCATGGCGCGCGACGGTGACATTTTTTAGCTCCGCTCCAGAAGCGTGTTGCTGTGGGTCCTGCCGGCAACCGCGTAGCCGCGCGAGGCCATGTCGGCGATGCAGTCGTCCCGCCATTCGTGCCTCGACAGGTGCTCGATCACGACGGCCTTCGGCCACAGCGCCGGCGGCGCCTGCCTGAAGAAGCCGGTCAGCACGCGGTCCTCGTAGCCCTCGACGTCGATCTTCAGCGCATCGATGCGCGCGGCGCCGGCTTCTTCCAGGATGCGCTGCAGGCGCTGCGACGGCACCCGGATCGCCTTGCCCGAAGCGTTGCCGGCCACGATGCGGCTGGCGGCGAGATTGTCGCCATCGGTTTCGATCAGGAGCTCGCCGTCGCCGTCGCCCGCCGCGGCCCGCACCAGCCTGACCTGCTGCCCGCAGCCCGAGGCCGCCTTGTTGAACGCGAGCCGCGCCTGCGTCACCGGATGCGGCTCGATCGCGATCACCCGGCCGGCGGTCCCGACGTCGCGCGCCAGCGCCAGCGCGTAGGTGCCGACATTGGCGCCGACGTCGACGAACACGCCGCCGTCGCGCAGGTGCGCGCGCAGGAATTTCAGCTCATCGAGGTTGTAGTCGGGGTTGAGCAGCGCGCCGCGCTCGGTGGCGCTGTCCCGATGATGGAAGCGGAACGAAGCGCCCTGATAGCGCATGTCGAGCGGCCCCGGGCGGATGAAATCGAGCAGCCGCGACAGCGTCGGCCGAAACGCGCCGTGCTTCAGTCCCGTATGATGCGCCAGCGCGATGATCGCGGCCTGCGCCGTATTCGGGGCCAGCGCGCCGAACGGCGGCGATGGATCGTTGTCGGGTGTCACGCAAACCTCGGAACCGGGCGCCTGCATAACCGGTTTTGCGCGGCGGGCCAATCGTTCGCCGGGACGACGACTACGCCGCTTGCCTGCGAGGGCGCAGGAACCGTCCGAGCAGCCGGCGCCGGCCCTTGCGCGGAATGAGGTCGACGTCGCTGACGAGCTTGGCGCCACCCTTGCGCCGCTCCAGCACGATCTTGCGGCTGTGGAAGGCCTCGAGCTCGGCGCGGTGCGCGACGCTGACGATGGTGGCCCTCGGCAATTCCTCCGTCACCATTTCCATCATCCTGTCTTGGCTCTTCTCGTCGAGCGCGGAGGTCGCCTCGTCCAGCACCACGATGTCCGGGCTGTGCAGCAGGAGCCGCGCGAAGGCGAGGCGCTGCTTCTCGCCGCCGGACAGCGTCTGATCCCACGGGCCTTCCTCGCCGATTTTTTCCTTGAGATGATCGAGCCCGACCTTGTGCAGGGCTTCGCAAGTCACTTCGTCGCGCCAGTCGTCCTCGGCGCCGGGATAGGCGACGGCGCGGCGCAGCGTGCCCGAGGGCACGTAAGGCCTCTGCGGCAGCATGAACAACCGGCGGTCGGGATGGAAATTGACCGCGCCGCCGCCCCACGGCCAGAGGCCCGCGATGGCGCGCACCAGCGTGCTCTTGCCCGTGCCGGTCTCGCCGGCCACCAGCACCCGCTCGCCCGGCTCGATCGCCACTTCCGTTTCGCCGACCACGGCGGTGCCGTCGTCGAGCGTCACCGAGAGATCCTTCAGCTCAAGCATCGCCTCGCCGGCCGTCTCACCGTGCTTGATGCGGCCAAAACCCTTGCCCAATTCGGCGCGCTCGAGCGCGTCCAGCGACATCATCAGCGAAGCGATGCGGCGGGCGCAGGCGTTCCAGTCGGCGAGCCGTGGGTAATTGTCGACCAGCCAGCCGAACGCGCTTTGCACGATGGTGAAGGCGGAGGCCGCCTGCATCACCTGGCCCAGCGACATGCTGCCGTCGAGGTATTTCGGCGCGCAGAGCAGGATGGGAACGACCGGCGCAATGAGACTCGATCCCTGCGACACCAGCGTGGTGCGCATGTGCTGACCGGCGAGAAGCGCCCATTGCCGCAGCACGTTGCCGACATTGCGGTCGAGGCCGCCGCGCTCCTCCTCCTCGCCGCCGAGCAGCGCGATGCTCTCGCCGTTCTCGCGCACGCGCGTCAGCGCATAGCGCAGCTCGGCCTCGGCCTGGTTCTTGTCCTCGGATATCTGCACGAAGCGGCGTCCGATCACGGTGATTGCGCCGGACGCGATGGCCGCATAGAGCACGGCGGCCACGACCAGGAAGCCGGGAATGGTGATCGCCGTTCCCGCCGGCGTCACAGTCAGTGCGCCGCCGATGGTCCAGAGCACGACGATGAAGGTGGCGGCGGAAAGAAACGCGCTGGTTACGCCCGCGACGAAGTCCACCGGCGCATCCGTGGCGATGCGCAGGTCCTCGGCGATGCGATATTCCGGATTCTTGTGGTCGCCGCCGACGAGGTTGAGCTGGTAGTAACGGCCATTGGCGAGCCAGCGCGTCAGCACCGCATTGGTCAGCCACGCCCGCCAGCGGCGCTGGGTGCCCATGCGCGCGTAGACCTGCGCCACGTGCACCAGCACGCTGGCGATTGCCAGCGGAAAGAACACGGCCGTGAGGAAATAGACGGTCGGCGCATCGCGCTGCTCGATACCGTCGAAGATTGCCCGGTTCCAGACATTGATGCCGTATTGCAGGCCGACATTGCCGAGGATCAGGATCAGGAGCCCGATTGTGAGCAGCCAGGCGAGCCGGTCGCCGTTGCGACCCCAGAAGCCGCGCGCGCTGATCCAGAACCGCCTCAGCAAGTAGCTCTTGCGCGCCGCTTCCGCCTCTTCGGGCGTCAGCTCCGGATCGGGTTCGACGGCTTCGGGCGGCGGCGGCTCGACGACGTGGTCGCTCCCGTTGTCGCTTTCGACGATGTCAGGCTGCTTGGCGGACTTCTGCGCAGCCGATGCAGGCGGCTTCGCACGCGACGCGGACTTTGCAGCGGACTTGGCCATGGCGCCATAACGCCAGCCAAATCAGAAGGTTCCCTGCGGAACCGTGCAGGATTTGCAGCCGCCGGCAAGGCGGGCCGCGCGAAAGCCGAAAAATCAGATCTGCCGCTCGACCATCTTCAGCTTGAGCTCGGCGATCGCCTCGGAGGGATTGAGCCCCTTCGGGCAGGCCTTCGCGCAATTCATGATGGTGTGGCAGCGGTAGAGGCGGAACGGATCCTCGAGATTGTCGAGCCGCTCGCCGGTGGCCTCGTCGCGGCTATCGGTGACCCAGCGGTTGGCCTGCAGCAGCGCGGCGGGGCCGAGGAACCGGTCGCTGTTCCACCAATAGCTCGGGCAGGAGGTCGAGCAGCAGGCGCACAGGATGCATTCGTAGAGGCCGTCGAGCTTCTCGCGGTCCTGGTGGCTCTGCCGCCATTCCTTCTGCGGCGTCGGGGTGGTGGTCTTCAGCCACGGCTCGATCGAGGCGTACTGCGCGTAGAAATTGGTGAGGTCCGGCACCAGGTCCTTGACGACGGGCTGGTGCGGCAGCGGGTTGACCTTCACCGCGCCGCCGGCGCCGACGTCGTGCATCGACTTGGTGCAGGCCAGCGTGTTCTGGCCGTCGATGTTCATCGCGCAGGAGCCGCACACGCCCTCGCGGCAGGAGCGGCGGAACGTCAGCGTCGGGTCGATGTGGTTCTTGATCCAGATCAGCCCGTCCAGCACCATCGGGCCGCAATCGTTGACGTCGACGTGGTAGGTGTCGACGCTCGGATTCTTGCCGTCGTCCGGATTCCAGCGATAGACCCGGAATTCGCGCGTCTCGGTGGCCCCGGCCGGCTTCGGCCAGGTCTTGCCGCCGGTGATCTTCGAGTTCCTGGGAAGCGCGAATTCAACCATCTCTCTACCTTTCGTCATTCCGGGGCGATGCGAAGCATCGAACCCGGAATCTCGAGATTCCGGGTCTGGTCCTTCGGACCATCCCGGAATGACGGGCTACATTGTTCAATACACCCGCGCCTTCGGCGGGATGTACTGCACGTCGTTGGTCATGGTGTAGCTGTGCACCGGGCGGTAATCGATCGTGGTGTTGCCGCGCCCGTCGATCCAGGCCAGCGTGTGCTTCATCCAGTTCTTGTCGTCGCGGTCGGGATGATCCTCGCGCGCATGTGCGCCGCGGCTTTCGGTGCGGTTGGCGGCGGAATCCATCGTCACCACCGCCTGCACAATCAGATTGTCGAACTCCAACGTCTCGATCAGGTCGGTGTTCCACACCAGCGAGCGGTCGGTCACGGCGACGTCGCCGATGCCGGAATGCACCTTGTGAATGAGGTTGTGGCCTTCGTTCAGCACCTCGCCGGTACGGAACACGGCGCAATTGTTCTGCATGACGTGCTGCATGCTGTCGCGCAACTTGGCCGTCGGCGTTCCGCCGGAGGCGTGGCGGTAGTGATCGAGCCGGCCGAGCGCCTTGTCGGCGGAATCCCGCGGCAGCTCCGGCTGCTTGCCGTCCGAGCCCAGCTTCTCCGCGCAGCGCAGCGCGGCGGCCTTGCCGAACACCACGAGGTCGATCAGCGAGTTGGAACCGAGACGGTTGGCGCCGTGCACGGAAACGCAGGCGGCTTCTCCGATCGCCATCAGGCCGGGCACCACCGCGTTTTCATCGCCGTTCTTCTTGGTCAGCACTTCGCCATGGTAGTTGGTGGGGATGCCGCCCATGTTGTAGTGCGCGGTCGGAACGATCGGGATCGGCTCGCGCGTCACGTCGACATTGGCGAAGATCCGCGACGACTCCGAAATGCCCGGCAGGCGCTCCTGCAGCACCTTCGGATCGAGATGATCGAGGTGCAGGTAGATGTGATCGCGCTTCTTGCCGACGCCGCGGCCTTCGCGGATCTCCATCGTCATCGCGCGCGAGACGACGTCGCGCGAGGCGAGGTCCTTGGCGGAAGGCGCATAGCGCTCCATGAAGCGCTCTCCTTCCGAATTGACGAGATAGCCGCCTTCGCCGCGTGCGCCCTCGGTGACCAGGCAGCCGGCGCCGTAGATGCCGGTCGGATGGAACTGGACGAACTCCATGTCCTGCAGCGGCAGGCCGGCGCGCAACGCCATAGCGCTGCCGTCGCCGGTCTGGGTGTGGGCACCGGTGCAGGAATAGTAGATGCGGCCATAGCCGCCGGTGGCCAGGATCGTGGTCTGGGCGCGGAAACGGTGGATGGTGCCGTCGTCGAGATTGAGCGCGATCACGCCGCGGCACGCGCCCTGGTCGTCCATGATCAGGTCGATGGCGAAAAACTCGATGTAGAACTCGGCCGAATGGCGCAGCGCCTGGCCGTACATCGTGTGCAGCATGGCGTGGCCGGTCCGGTCGGCGGCAGCGCAGGTCCGTTGCGCCTGGCCCTTGCCGTAGTCGATCGTCATGCCGCCGAACGGCCGCTGATAGATCTTTCCATCCTCGGTGCGCGAGAACGGCACGCCCCAGTGCTCGAGCTCGTAGACCGCTTCCGGCGCGTTGCGCACCATGTATTCGATGGCGTCCTGGTCGCCCAGCCAGTCCGATCCCTTGACGGTGTCGTACATGTGCCAGCGCCAGTCGTCGGCATGCATGTTGCCGAGCGAAGCCGAGATGCCGCCTTGCGCAGCGACCGTGTGCGAGCGGGTCGGAAAAACCTTGGTGATGCAGGCGGTGCGCAGGCCCGCTTCGCTGCAGCCGACCACCGCTCGCAGGCCGGCGCCGCCGGCGCCGACCACCACCACGTCATAGGTGTGGTCCTCGATCGGATAGGCCTTGCCGTTCGTGGCCGGCCCGCTGCCAATTGCGGCCTTGCCGTTGCCGTTGGCCATGGGGCTAAACTCCGGAAGAAAGTTTCAGGATGGCGTAGATCGAAGCCAGCGCCACCGCGATGCAGAAGAAATTGTTGGCCATCACCAGGACGAGCTTGGTCTTCTCGCCGTGAACATAGT
Organism: Bradyrhizobium sp.; assembly: GCF_052389815.1. GTDB lineage: Bacteria > Pseudomonadota > Alphaproteobacteria > Rhizobiales > Xanthobacteraceae > Bradyrhizobium. The sequence continues at coordinate 7,350 of NZ_JBQTHN010000190.1, forward strand.
CCTCGATCACGATCTGCATGCCGATCTTCATGTGCCAGGTGCTGGCGATGATGAAGAGCAGCAGGATGATCGCGATCGGCAATTGCCCGAGGATCTGCGCCGCGCCGGCCTGGTTCCAGCCGCGCAGCATCAGCACGATGACGACGACCGGCACGATCAGCAGCGTCATCGCGACCGCCGTCAGGCGCTGCCACCAGAAGTCCCTGGTGCCGGAATGCGAGGAGCCGAGCGAGCGGACGCGGGCAAGCGGGGTGCGCAGCGAGGACGGTCCGCTCATCGGCCGGCTCCGATCGCGTAGGCGATGATCCACACCAGCACGGTCAGCGAAATGCCCGCGATCAGCGCGCCCCAGGTCAGCGCTTCCCGCTCATTGGCCTTGAAGCCGTAGCCGAGGTCCCAGAAGAAATAGCGGATGCCGCTGACCAGATGATGCAGCAGCGCCCATGTGTAGCCGAACAGGATCAGCTTGCCGATCAGGCTGGAGGTGAAGGCCTGCACGTTGGCATAGGCCCCGGGGCCGGAGGCGGCGGCGATCAGCCACCAGGCGAGCAGGAGCGTGCCGAAATACAGCGCGATGCCGGTAGCGCGATGGATGATGGAAAGCGCCATCGTCAGCGTCATGCGGTAGGTCTGCAAATGCGGCGAGAGCGGTCGTTCGATCCTGGCGGTCATGGCGGCTTTTGAAAGTTGGCGGGGCCGTCTGGCGGCCCGACGCGAGCGCGTAGAGAAATTCTATTTACGGAGTCGATCAAGACAGCGCAATCAAGAAAACCACCAAATGCGAACAACGGTTCATACCTACGTATGAGCCTTGTATGAGCCTTGCATTTGCGGCCGTTGACATCGATCAAGCAACGCTCGATGGCTGGTATACCTGAAGCACGATTCATGAACGTTTGCGATGGCAGCGTTCGCCGTAAGGGATGCCGGTGATGGCGATTGCGAGCCTTGGTGTTGCCGAGCTTGTCGAGCTGGCCCTGCTGCTGGTGTTCGTCGGCGCGGTCTCCGGCTTCCTGGCCGGAATTTTCGGCATCGGCGGCGGTGCCGTGCTGGTGCCGGTGTTCTACGAATGCTTTCGCCTGGCCGGCGTGCCGCTCGAGGTCCGCATGCCGCTCTGCATCGGCACCTCGCTCGCCATCATCATCCCGACATCGATCGCTTCCTTTCGTGCCCATTACCGGCGCGGCGCGGTGGACATGGCGATCCTGAAGCTGTGGTGGCTGCCGGTGGTGATCGGCGTCGTCGCCGGTTCCGTCACCGCGCGTGTTGCGCCGGAACGGCTGTTCAAGATCGTGTTCGTCTGCGTTGCCTGGTCGGCTGCCATGCGGCTGCTGCTGGCCCGCGAGGGCTGGAAGCTCGGCGACGTGGTGCCGACCGGGCCCTTGATGCGCCTCTACGGCTTCTTCATCGGCCTGCTCTCGACCCTGATGGGCGTCGGCGGCGGCCTGTTCGCCAATCTCATGATGACCTTCTACGGCCGGCCGATCCACCAGGCGGTCGCCACGTCATCGGCGCTGGCGGTGCTGATCTCGATCCCCGGCGCGATAGGCTATGTCTATGCGGGCTGGCCCGTTGCGGCGCGTTTTCCCGACGTCGCCGCGCTGCAGGCCCCGTTCTCGCTGGGCTACGTCTCGCTGATCGGCGCGCTGGTGGTGATGCCGACCACGCTGCTGACAGCCCCGCTCGGGGTGAGCGCCGCGCACGCGCTGTCGAAGCGCAAGCTGGAGATCGCGTTCGGCTGCTATCTCTTCATCGTCGGCGGAAGGTTCGTGGTCAGCCTGGTGAGCGGGCAGTGACGCCAAATTGGCCGGAGCTACTTTGCATGGGGTTGTTTTCGCGATTTTGTTCACTTCGCGTAGATCTTCGCGTACTGATCCCGCAAGATGTTCTTCTGCACCTTGCCCATGGCATTGCGCGGCAATTCGTTCACCACGAACACCCGCTTGGGCATCTTGAATTTTGCAAGCCGTCCATCGAGTCCGCTGAGCACCGACGCCTCCGTGACCGGCGCGCCCTTGCTGCAGACCACGACCGCGGTGACGCCCTCGCCGAAATCGGCGTGCGGCACGCCGATCACGGCGGACTCGATCACGCCCGGCATGGCGTCGATCTCGCTCTCTATTTCCTTTGGGTAGACGTTGAAGCCGCCGGAGATCACCAGATCCTTGCCGCGGCCGACGATGTGGACATAGCCCTTGTCGTCGATCTTGCCGAGGTCGCCGGTGATGAAGAAGCCGTCGTCGCGGAACTCGGCCCTGGTCTTGTCAGGCATGCGCCAGTAGCCGTTGAAGACGTTCGGTCCCTTCACCTCGATCATGCCGATCTCGTCCCGCGCCAGCTCCTTGCCGCTCTCGGGATCGGTGACGCGCAACGAAACGCCGGGCAGCGGGAAGCCGACCGCGCCGGGCACGCGATCGCCGTCGTAGGGATTGGACGTGTTCATGTTGGTCTCGGTCATGCCGTAGCGCTCGAGCACGGCGTGTCCCGTGCGCGCCGACCATTCGCGATGGGTGTCGGCAAGCAGCGGGGCGGAGCCGGAGACGAACAGGCGCATGTGCTTCGTCGTCTCCTTCGAAAGCGTCGGATTCTGCAAGAGGCGCGTGTAGAAGGTCGGCACGCCCATCATCACGGTGGCGCGCGCCATCAGCTTCAGGATCAGCTCGGGATCGAATTTCGGCAGGAAGATCATCGAGGCCCGCGCGAACAGCGTGACGTTGCTCGCCACGAACAGGCCGTGGGTATGATAGATCGGCAGCGCGTGGATCAGGACGTCATCCTCGGTGAAGCGCCAGTAGCCGACGAGCGAGAGCGAGTTCGATGCGAGATTGTCGTGGGAGAGCATCGCGCCCTTGGAGCGGCCGGTGGTGCCGGACGTGTAGAGAATGGCGGCGAGATCGTCATTGCCGCGCGGCACGGTGGTGAAGTCGGAGCTGGCCTTGCCGGCGGCGTCCGTCAGCGAGCCCTTGCCGTCGGCGCCGAGCGTCTCGACTCTTGCGCCGACCTTGGCGGCGATCCTGCCGATGCCTTCCGCCTTCGCCGGATCGCACACCACCAGCGACGGCTCGGCGTCGCCGATGAAATATTCGAGCTCGTTGAGCGTATAGGCCGTGTTGAGCGGCAGGTACACCGCACCGGCGCGCACGGTCGCAAGATACAGCACCAGAGCCGGCACGGATTTTTCGGTCTGCGCCGCGACGCGGTCGCCTACCTTGACGCCGCGGGACACCAGCACGTTCGCCATCTGCCCGGCGCGGGCGATCAGGTCGGCGTAGGTGATGCGCGTGCCGTCGAGCTCCTCGATCGCAAGCCGGGCGGGATCGTCGAGCTTGTCGAACAGGCGGGAAAACAGGTTGGCGTTGGCGGTCGTGTTCATGCAACATTCCCTAAGGGCGCTGGCCGGACAAATTTCCGCCGAGTGGATTAGCAAAAACGCCCTTCAAAAAGCAACGGAGACAGTTTGCATGACAAATAACGGGAAACGCGTGGCTGGGTGACCGGCGGCGGCAGCGGCATCGGCGAATCCGGAGCGGAGTGCCTCGCCGCCGACGGCTGGACGGTGGTGGTCTCGGGCCGCCGCCAGCAGGAACTGGATCGCGTGGTGTCGAAGATCGCGGCCAAGGGCGGCAAGGCCGAGGCAGTCGCGCTCGACGTTTCCAACAGGGACGAGGTCGACAACGCGGCCGAGGCGATCGTCGCCAAGCACGGCCGCATCGATCTTCTGGTCAACAGCGCCGGCGTCAACGTGCCGAAGCGGAGCTGGGAGGAGTTCGACCTCGACGGCTGGAACAGGGTCGTCGATATCAATCTCAACGGCGTGCTCTATTGCATGCGCGCGGTGCTCCCTGCGATGCGCAGGCAGAAGGACGGCTGCATCATCAATGTCGCCTCCTGGGCCGGCCGCCACGTCTCGAAGATGACGGGCCCGGCCTACACCACCACCAAGCACGCGGTGCTGGCGCTGACCCACTCCTTCAACATGGACGAATGCGTCAACGGCTTGCGCGCCTGCTGCCTGTCGCCGGGAGAGGTGGCAACCCCGATCCTGAAATCGCGCCCGGTGCCGCCGAGCGAGGCCGAGCAGGCGAAAATGCTGCAGCCGGAAGATTGCGGCCGCACCATCGCCTTCGTCGCCAACATGCCGCCGCGCGTCTGCATCAACGAGATCCTGATCAGCCCGACCCACAACCGCGGCTTCATCGCGACGCCGAAGAGCAATGATTGATGGCGGCGGAAAAAATGTAGGGTGGGCAAAGCGTAGAGGCTGGGCAAGTATTCGGAAGGCCTGTCAACTCGTAGAAAGTTCATTCTCTGCACTGCTTGCGCAATGACGGCAACAGAATATTTTCGGCGCTATGGCGTCGGACTGCGAATGGATTTCTACTG
>NZ_JBQTHN010000191.1:0-9216 GCF_052389815.1 Bradyrhizobium sp.
GTAGGAAGCGGCCGTCTCCAGTCCGGTGCGCCGGGTCGGGTCGAGGTTGACGTTGTAGAACAGCGCCGGGATGAAATGGATCTCGTTCTCGAGGTCCATCAGATAGGCGCTGGTCTGCATCTGGAAGCCACCGGACTTGAGGCGGAAGCCGCCTTCGACGTCGTGCGAGGTTTGGGTCTTGAGCCTGAAATCCTGCGGCGGGCCTGGGAAGACGGGGAAGGGAAGCAAGGGGCCCGACGATACGCGCTCATCGACGTCGGGCGTGCGGAACGCGCGGGCGGCGCGTCCGAATACCGAGAACACGCTGTTGAAGCGATGCTCGAGACCAACATGCAGCGCGTACTGCGTTTCGCTGCTGTTGAGCGGAAGCGCTTCGGCGTCAAAGCCCGGGAAGGCGCCGGGAGCGGTCAAATCCAAGCGATCCCGCGCGCTCAATCTCGTGTTCTGGATGCGCGCGCCATAGGAAACGTCGGTGGTTGGCGCAATTCCAATCGTTTGCTGCCAGTAGCCGGCCAGCGTCTGCTGCGACAGGTCGTAGACATGGATCGGAGGCGCGCCTTTGAATTGCGGCCGGTCCGAATGGTAGGTAGCGTCGTAATAATCGATGCCGGTGAGAATCTGCGACGGCAGGCCGAGGATCGAGTTCTTTATGCTGAGACGCGGGGTAATCGACCAGGTCTGCAGGTGGGTATCGACATAGTTGAAGGGGATGTTGATGGAGGTGCCGAAGAAGCCGGCCTGCTGCTTCTTGTCGCGAACACCGCCGTCAACGATCAGGTCGACCCCCTCAATGATGGTCTTGGTGAAGCCGGCGGTGGCGCTGGCGCCCTGCTGATTGCCGTAGTCAAACGGCGTGTTGGTGCCCTTGCGATCGGTGACGAGCTGGTTGACTCCGATCGAGGGGTCGACTGTGCGGCCGCCCGGAAAGCCGAGCTTCTGGTCGTCGCCGGTCACCGTGAAGAACGCCTTGAAATCGGGCGTCGTGTAGTTGAGGTTGCCGATGCCGTTCTTCTGGTCGAGCGCGTTGTTGACGCGGTAGCCGTCCGACTTGATGGCATTGCCGTAGAACGAGGTCGACCACGGTCCGTAATTGGTCGAGGCGGAAACATTGGCCAGGCGGGTGTTGAACGAACCCACGCCGGCCTCGCCGCGGATCGCCACCGGCGGGCCGCCGACGCCGGTCTTGGTGACGATATTGATGACACCGCCGACCGCGTTGTCGCCATAGAGCACGGCGCCGGAATTGCCGCGGGTGATCTCGATGCGCTCGATCGAATTGAGCGGAATGGTGGAGAGGTCGACTTGCGCCATATCGATGTCGTTGAGACGGCGGCCGTTGATCAGGATCAGCGTATTGGCGGTGGCGAAGGCGCCGAAGCCGCGGAGGTCGACGGCGGTCTTCACGCCGTTGACGGCGCTGCCGAACAGCGAGGTGAGCTGCACGCCGGGCACCTGCGCGAGTATGTCGGGCAGGTTGTTGGAGGGCGAATGGGCGATGTCCTCGGCAGTGATCACCGTGGAGGAAGTGCCGACGATGCCGTTGAACTGCCTGACGCCGGTGCCTGTGCCGCCCGCGCCGGCGCCGTCGGACGTTCCGGTGCCGCTGCCGCGCGCAGGCCGCGCGCTGCGGGCCGGGCGCGGCGCGCCGCCGCCTTCATCGCTCAGCGGGCGGGCGCGGGTCTTGTTCTGGTCGGTCGGCGGCGATACCGCGACCGGCGGAAGTTCGGATGAGGCAACGGTTTGCGCGCAGGCGAGTGTCGTGTTGAGCGCAAGGAACGTGGTGGCGAGAAAGACCGCGCGATGCCGCGTGGCGGCTGTAATGGCGGAAGACATGGTTCGGACCTCGGTATGACGTCAGTGGCACGTCACAGCGAACCAGGGCCCACCATTGCTCCAACGAGCTTTGGCGAAACTAATGTCTGTACTCCCCGACCGACATCTTCGCGTGTGACCACGGCTGACGGCAGGTCTCCTGGCTCGCGGGTCGTTACCCTTCGTCGCCTTCCCAGGACCGAGATTTCCCAGTGGCATAAGACGAAGGATTCACCGCTTACAGTTGCGGGGGCAGCCACGGCGTTGGGGATTTCTCCCCGCACCGCATTCCCTTTTGATCCCCAAACAGGGAACCGTCGCGGGCATCTAGGATTGCGGCGGAACCGGAGTCAATCGGCGGGGAGGCGCGGTACGCTTTTTGTTCGCGGGGCTTGTGCCCGGGAGCAATCATTGCGAATAGCTTTTTGGCGAATGCGTCATTCCTGCAACAGGTCGATGCGACAGGTATCTGAATGAGCGTTGAGAGCTTTGCGATTGTTGCCGAAATCGCCGCGCGCCGCCGCCTCGGTGTGACGCTGGCGATGTCGCTGCTGGTCGTGCTGCTGGCGCTGATTTCGCTCGGCATCGGTGCAGTTCGGCTGTCACCGGTTGCCGTCACGCAGGCGCTGTTCGGCGGCGGCGGCGACGTGGCGCAGGTGATCGTGCGCGAGATCCGTCTGCCGCGGATGATACTGGGCCTTGCCATTGGTGCGATTCTTGGCCTGTCCGGTGCGGCGCTGCAGGGCCTGCTGCGCAATCCGCTCGCCTCGCCCTCGCTGTTCGGCGCGCCGCAATCGGCCGCCTTTGGCGCGGTGGCGGTGATCGCGCTGGGGCTCGCCGATGTGCGTTCCTGGGCGCTGCCGATTGCGGCGATCGCGGCAGCCTTCGGCTCGGTGTTCGCGTTGCTGACGATTGCCGGCCGCAACGCGGGCCTGCTGATCCTGATCCTCGCGGGCCTTGCGATCTCGGCGCTGGCGGGCGCCGCCACGGCGCTGGTGATGAACCTCTCGCAGAATCCTTTCGTGGTGCTGGAGATCGCCTTCTGGCTGCTCGGCTCGCTGGAGGATCGCAGCTTCCAGCATGTCGCGCTGGCGCTGCCGTTCATCGTGCTCGGCGGCGCCATCCTGTTCAGCCGGCGCAGCGCGTTCCGTGCGCTGAGTCTCGGCGAGGAGACCGCGCAGAGCCTCGGCGTCGACGTCGCGCGGCTGCGGCTGGTGGTGATCTTGGGCGTTGCGCTCGGCGTCGGCGGTGCCGTCGCGGTCACCGGCACCATCGGCTTCATCGGACTGGTCGCGCCGCATTTGATGCGCCCCCTGATCGGCCACGATCCGGCTCGCCTGTTGCTGCCGAGCGCGCTGGCGGGCGCAGCGCTCTTGCTTGCCGCCGACATCGCCGTGCGCATCATCCCATCGACTTCCGATATCAAGGTCGGCGTGCTGACCTCGATCATCGGCGTGCCGTTCTTCCTCTATCTGATCCGGCGCGAGCGCCGCGCACTCGGCGGAGGCGTGGCATGACGCTGCTGTCGGCGCAAAATCTCGGAGTGCTGCTCGCGGCCCGCCCGGTGCTGAGCGACGTCTCGCTGTCGCTGTCGGCAGGCCATCTGGTCGCGCTTGTGGGACCCAACGGCGCCGGCAAGACCACGCTGCTGCGCGCCCTTGCCGGGCTCGTGCCCTCCACGGGGGCGGTTCGCATCCGCGGCGACGCACTCTCCGCGCTGTCGCTGCGCGAGCGTGCCAAGCGCTTTGCCTATCTGCCGCAGGGCCATGTCGTGCACTGGCCGCTGCCGGCGCGTGACATCGTCGCGCTCGGCCGCTTTCCGCATGGCGTGACCGATCCCGCGCAGATGACGGCGAGGGATATCGATGCCGTATCGCGCGCCATGCAGGCGGCCGACGTGGTGGAATTCGCCGACCGCCGCGTGACGGAGCTTTCCGGCGGCGAGCGCAGCCGCGTCGCGCTGGCGCGCGTCCTCGCCGTGGAAGCGCCGGTCATCCTCGCCGACGAGCCGATCGCCTCGCTCGACCCGCGCCACCAGATCGATGTGATGACCAGCCTGCGCACGGCTGCCGACGGCGGTGTGCTGGTGATCGTGGTGACGCACGATCTCGGGCTGGCCGCCCGCTTTGCCGATCACGTCATGGTGCTGTCGGCGGGCCGGCTGGTCTCGCAGGGTGCGCCGGTCGATGCGCTTTCCGAAGCGGTGATGCGCGACGTGTTCAGGATCAGCGCCTACCGCGCCGAATACCGGAACGAGGCCGTGATCGTGCCATGGGCGGATGTCTGATGCGCCGCCGGCTGACGCATGCGGTCGTCGTTGCGGTGTTGGCGCTGCCCGCGAGCGCTTCCGCCGCGCCGCGCATCGTTTCCATGAACATCTGCACCGACCAGCTCCTGCTCGCCATCGCCGACCCCGCGCAGATCATGGGCCTCAGCCGCTTCTCGCGCGACGCGCGGCAGTGGGCCGGCGCGCGGGCGCGCAACTTCCCGATCCTCTCCGGCGGCGCCGAAGACATCCTGATGCTGAAGCCCGACGTGGTCGCCGCCAGCGATTTCGACAAGCGCTCGACCCGGGAACTTCTCAAGGCGAATGGCCAGAACCTCGTCGAATTCCCGGTCCCGCGCACGCTCGCCGACGTGCGCGAGCAGATCCGCCAGATGGGCGATCTCGCCGGTCATCCCGAGCGCGCCACGGCTGAAATCGCGCGGCTGGATGCGGCGATATCGGGCGCGAAACGGGCGGCCGCCGGGAAGCATTTCCGCATGCTGCCCTTGTCGCGCCGCGGCTGGGTGCCGGGCCGCGACTCCTTTGTCGGCGCAATTCTGGCGGAAGCCGGCCTCGTCAGCGCCGCCGGCGAGCTCGGCATCGGCTTCGGCGGCTTCGTCTCGATGGAGGAGGTCATCAAGCTGCGCCCGGATTTCCTCGTCGTCTCCGACGCCACCGAGCGCGCCGAGGACGACGGCAGCGCTTTCCTGCTGCATCCCGCACTGGAGCGCTTCTATCCGAGGTCGAAGCGCATCGTGATTCCCGAGCGCATGACCGAATGCGGCGGCGTGCTGCTGGCGGATGCGCTGAACGCGCTGTCGGCGGAATTGAAGCGGGTGGCGCAATAAGGAGTGCGTGCACTACGCGTGCTGCACCGGGCCGCCGGCCTTCTTCCAGGCATCCATGCCGCCCTCGATATGGACGGTGTTGCCAAGGCCCGCTTCCTTGGCGGCCTTCACCGCCATCGCCGAGCGCTCGCCGAAGGCGCAGAAGAACACGATGCGGCGACCGCTCGCCGCCGCGACCTCGCGCAGCATGCCGCCGGGCTTCAGGCTCTCCTCGATGCCGCCATAGGGCGCGTGCAGTGCGCCCGCCAGCGTGCCGTGCTTGGCGCGCTCGCCGGTTTCGCGCAGATCCACCAGCAGGATCTCCGGCCGGCCGAGGCTCGCGATGGCATCGCGCGCGGTCATCGACAGGCCCTGTCTGGCGAGCTCGTCCTGGTGCAGGCCGACCTGCATGTTGGCGGGGACAGCTACGTCCATCATCTTCGGGTTGGGCAGCTTCAGGTTGGCCATCAGCTCGATATATTCGTCGACCGACTTGACCTGCAGCCGCGGATTGTAGCGCTTCTCCTCGCCGATGGTGGAGACGGTGTCGCCCTTGTAGTCGTGCGCCGGATATACCAGCGTCTCCTCGGGCAGCTTCAAGAGGCGGTTGAAAATGGAATCGTACTGCGCCCGCGAAGAGCCGTTCTGGAAATCGGTGCGGCCGGTGCCGCGGATCAAGAGCGTATCGCCGGTGAAGACGCGGTCGCCCATCAGGAAACTGTAGGAATCGTCGGTGTGGCCGGGTGTGTACATGACGTCGAGGGTGAGGCCCTCGATGGTCACCTTGTCGCCGTCGGACACGCGCATCGACACTACGTCGGCCTTGCTCTGCTCGCCCATGATGGTGATGCAGTGCGTGCGGTCGCGCAGTTCGCCGAGGCCGGTGACGTGGTCGGCATGCAGATGGGTATCGACCGCCTTGACCAGCTTGAGGTCGAGCTCGCGCAGCAGCTGACAGTAGCGGTCGGCCTTTTCCAGCACGGGATCGAGGATCAGCGCCTCGCCGCCGTGGCGGCTGGCGAGCAAATAGCTGTAGGTGCCGGAGACGCTGTCGAACAACTGGCGGAAGATCATGGCGTTCACCGCGGGGGCTTCGATTCCCGACCCTATCACATTGAGGCCGGGAGCAACTCCAGCCCCGCAGTTCCATCGGCCGGGCCCGGAATATCCGGATTGCATGGTATTGGCGGCCGGGAAAGCCGATTTTTGCAGTGCGCCGCATGACGCGCTAAAGCGGAGCAGGAGAAGCTTGTGGCGCATCATGTCACCGAATTCGGCCGGGACGGCCGGCCGGCCGAGCCGGACGGAAGGCTGGACGCGCCGGCGTTCCACCGCAACCACCGGCCGATCTGGGCGGTGCTGGAGAGGTTCCTCGCCGGGCAAACCGGCGACGTGCTGGAGGCGGGCAGCGGCACCGGGCAGCACGTGGTGTATTTCGCCCGGCATAGTCCTGGCATCACCTGGTGGCCGAGCGATCTCAGCGCCGCGCACCTTGCGAGCATTGCGGCCTGGCGCGCGGCGGCCGGCCTTTCGAACATCCGCCCGCCGCAGCGGATCGATCTATCCGATCCCGCCTGGTCGGTGGCCGCCATCGACGGTCACGCGCCCGGCAAGCTGCTCGCCATTTTCTGCGCCAATGTCATCCACATCGCCCCGTGGCGCGTCGCGGAGGGGCTGATTGCCGGCGCCGCTCGGCATCTGCGCGAGGACGGACGGCTGTTTCTCTACGGGCCGTTCAAGCGCGGCGGCCGGCATACCGCGATCAGCAACGCGGTGTTCGATACCAGCCTGCGCCAGCAGTATCCGGAATGGGGCGTGCGCGACGTCGGCGACGTCACGAAGCTTGCCGAACGCGAAGGCCTCCGGCTCGCCGAAATGTTCGAGATGCCGGCCAACAACCTGATCCTGATGTTCACCCGATCAAGCAATCCTGCGTAAACGGCCGGTGTGGATCACTCGTAGGCGAGGCACCAATCCTGTCCGCGAACCCAGCAAAGCTCCTCGGGAATCTCTCGATTGCGATACAGTCGCGTCACCTTGTTCCAACCGCCGCGGGCGAACGCTTCGGCAAGGGCCCGCTCGGACGTCTCGTCGCGGTTGCCCGCACAGGGAATGAGCGCGACCGGCGAAATCCACCAGGCACGATAGTCCTCGCCCCGACGCTCGATACGGAAGACAGCGCCGGCCCGCTCTATTCGCTCAGAGCGGCCGCCAAATCCCTTGTCTGACGTCATCGGCAGGATTAGCCGGCCGCCGTCGGAGAGACTGTCGAGCCATCGTTCCGCCGGCCGCGTGCAGCCGGCGTTGACGTAGATGATGTCAGCGGCATCGAACGGGACTTGCGCGCCGTCGCCTTCGACAATTGTGACGTTGGGATAGGGCGCGAGGCAGGCTCGTGCTTTCGCGGCAAGCTCCGGATCGTATTCGATCCCGGTTACCCGGCCGGACGGCCCGACAATATGCGCGAGGATGGCCGTGTAATAGCCGGCGCCGGTTCCGACATGCACCACATGTTCGCCGATGACAGGCCCGGCCTGATGCATGAGATGCGCGTGCAGCGACGGTTGCCCATTGTTGACATTGCGCTCTGACGCCAGCGCGACAAGATCGTTGGTGTAGAGGTAAACGGGGTCAGCTTCCGGCGTCGATACATAGCGGGTCCAGCGCCACATCAGCCATGGACCGGGGCCGAGAAAATCCTCTCGGGGGATTGCGGCGAAGGCGCCGGCCAGCCGGGGATTATCGATGGTTGCGGCGGCCAGGATCTGCTTTGCGTAGGCGCGCCGTATGACGCGGAGTTCGGCTTGCGGATCCATGACTATTGTCCTCGCATCTGGCCTGCTTATCAATGTGTGAATTGACACACCAACGTGTGTCAAATAGCATAACCTCACGAGGGAGGCCAGATATGAAACGACGGCTTTATCCGGCCGTGCTGGAGCGCGGACCGCGCGATGCGCTAGGCGCCTGGTTTCCCGACTTTCCCGGTTGCGTCGCCGGCGGCAGGTCGCAGGAAGAGGCGATCGAGCGGGCGGAGCGGGCGCTGGCGCAGGCGGTGGATGGCTGGGCCGAGCAGGGCAGGCCGCTGCCCGAGCCGACGCCGGTCGAGCGCATCGTGCTGCCCAAGGGGTCTGACGTGGTCGCCTATTTCATCGTCGGCGTCGATCCACCCGATCCGTCCGAACGGGTGAATGTTTACTTGCCGAAAAGCCTGATCGCTCGGATTGACCGCCGCGCCACCGAGCTCGGGATGAGCCGCTCCAGCTTCTTTGGCGTTGCCGCCACCGCCGCGCTCGACTGGGCGCCGCGCGTTCCGCGCGCATATCTCGCGGAGCCGCGTTCGAAAGTCCGCAAGACCGGCGCGGTGCGCGCCGAAAAGCGGGCGGGCAAGAAGCCTGCGCGACAAGGCGGCAAGTGAGGTTTCGTGCATAGCGCGCGCCCGTTTGCGGCGGTTGATTGCCGCGCCCGCGCTCTTCATATTGCCGGCGAAAAAGCGCTCCGGCCGGGGGCCTTCCTGGGGATACCGATGATCGACATGACAGCCACCGACGAGATCGCCGATGACGCGCGGGCGCGCGGCAACGTTTGGCGGCTGGCCGCGGCGCAGGCGCTGACCGGCGCCAATTCCGCCGTGATCTTCGCCACCGGATCGATCGTCGGCGCGACGCTGGCGCCCGACGTCTCGCTCGCGACGGTGCCGCTGTCGATGTACGTGCTGGGCATGGCGAGCGGCACCTTGCCGACGGGGTGGATCTCGCGCGCCTATGGCCGCCGCGTCGCGTTCTTCATCGGCACCGCATGCGGCGTGCTCACGGGCGCGCTCGGAGCCGTCGCGATCCTGCGCGGTCATTTCTGGCTGTTTTGCCTGGCGACCTTCCTCGGCGGGCTCTACGGCGCGGTCGCGCAATCCTACCGCTTTGCCGCCGCCGACGGCGCCAGCGCCGCGTTCCGGCCGAAGGCCGTATCGTGGGTGATGGCCGGCGGCGTGTTCGCCGGCGTGCTCGGGCCGCAGCTCGTGCAGTGGACCATGGACATCTGGCCGCCCTACCTGTTCGCCTTCAGCTTCGTGGTACAGGCGGCGGTCGCACTGGTGGCGACGGTGGTGCTGGCGGGCGTCGATGCGCCGAAGCCGCAAGCTGCCGACCTGCATGGTGGGCGGCCGCTGCTCGAGATCGCGCGGCAGCCGCGCTTCATCGCCGCCGCGCTGTGCGGTGTGGTCGCCTATCCGATGATGAACCTGGTGATGACCTCGGCGCCGCTCGCCATGCAGATGTGCGGGCTGTCGGTCAGCGATTCCAATTTCGGCATCCA
>NZ_JBQTHN010000192.1:0-17478 GCF_052389815.1 Bradyrhizobium sp.
CCTTCCGCGCGCTTGAAGAAGTGTTTGGCCGGCACGGCCTGCCGTTGAGCCTCTACACCGATCGGGGCTCGCATTATTTTCATACGGCGGCGGCTGGCGGTGCGGTCGATCGCGCGGCGCCGACCCAGGTCGGCCGGGCGCTGGCGCATCTGGGCGTCGAACACATCGCGGCCTATTCGCCGCAAGCCCGGGGCCGTTCCGAGCGCGTCTTTCATACGCTGCAAGACCGGCTGACCAAGGAGCTGGCATTGGCCGGGATCACCACGGTGGATGCGGCCAATTTGTTTCTTCGTGATGTCTATCTCCCGGCCCACAATGTCCGCTTTGCCATCGAGCCTGAGCAGGACGGCAGCGCTTTCGTCGCGATTGCGGGTATCGATCTCGGCGAGATTCTTTGCGTGCAGGAGGAGCGGCAAGTCGGCAACGACAATTGCGTGTCGTTCAACCGTTTGAAGCTGCAGATCCCGGCAAGTCCTTTGCGCGCGCACTTCGTCAAGGCGCGGGTCAAGGTCCGCCAATACCACGACGGCACCCACGCCATCTTCCACGGCCCGCGTTGTCTCGGCCGCTACGATCGCAGAGGCGCGACCGTGGACATACCGATTGCCGCTTAAATCCGCTCGGCGGCGAACCTGTGGACGGCATGGACAAGTCTGCGACTTGCCCACCCCGCCCACAGGAGAACAAAAGCAGACGAAGCGGACATTTGATGTGCTACCAAAACCGGCCAACTTAATTAGCTATCGACACGATTCTCATTCGAGAAATCCGGATGGCTGGCGCACCAAACGCGATCGGAACGGCCACAGTCAATGGCGCGAATCCGGCGGCCGGATAGTAACGCCACGCGTCGACACGGTGGCCGTATCTCGATCGGCCGTGGCGCGCTACGCCAAACCCAGGGACAACCGATGCGACGATCCGCCGGGCGGGCCTAACTCGGTTGGCGCGCTTTCCGCATCGTCGCCAGCACGATCTCGGCGGCGCGGACGCTCGGTGGCTGGCTGCCCGTGGACATGATCTCGTCGATACGGGCAAAGGCCTCGACCTGCTTGCGCCGCATCGGGGTATCGCCGAGCACCTCGCGCAGCGCCGGCATCAGCCGTTCCGAGCGGCAGTTCTCCTGCAAGAATTCCGGCACGACGTTCTCGCCGACCACGAGGTTGGCCAATATCACCGAGTTCACCCGGATCGCGCGGCGCAGGATGAAGGCTTCCATCGCGCCGGTGCGGTAGGCGGCGACCATCGGCACGCCGGCCAGCGCAAGCTCCAGCGTCACCGTGCCGGACTTGGCGAGCGCGGCGTGGGCGATGCGGAAAGCGGCGCGCTTCTCCTCCTCGCCGAGGACGACGCGCGGCTTGATCTTCCAGTATTTCAGCGCGGCTTCGATCGCCTCCTGCAGGTGCGGCATGGTCGGCAGCACCGCCTCGAAGGCGACGCCCTCGTCCTGCAGGCGCGTCAGCGTCATGCCGAATGCCGTCATGTGGTGCTTGATCTCGCTGCGGCGGCTGCCGGGCAGGATCAGGAGCACCGGCGGCTTGCCTTCGCGCCGCCCCCGCTCCTCGGCATTGGGACGGAGCTGGCCGACCTGCTCGGTCAGGGGATGGCCGACATAGCTGCAGGGCGGACCGTGCAGCTCCTCATAGGCGCCCGGCTCGAACGGCAGCAGCGCCAGCACGTGATCGATATAGGGCTTCATCGCGCGCGCCCGGCCCGGCCGCCACGCCCACACCGTCGGCGAAACGTAATCGACGATCGGGATGTGCGGCACCCTGGCGCGCACCCGTTTTGCCACGCGATGGGTGAAATCGGGGCTGTCGATGATGACGAGGATGTCGGGTGCAGCCTCGATCACGGCATCCGCGGTCTCGCGGATCCGCCGCATGATGGCCGGCAGTTGCCGGACCACGGCGGCAAGTCCGATGATGGATAATTCCTCGATCGGAAAGCGCGAGGTCAGCCCCTCGATCCCCATGGCGCGCCCGCCGACACCCTGGAACTGCACCGCGCCGCCGAGTCGTTGGCGCAGCACCTTCATCAGGTTGGCGCCGAGCCGGTCGCCGGATTCCTCCGTCGCGATCAGGAATATCTTCCGCCCGACGCCCGGGCCGGTGCGCGCGACCGTCATGCGGGAACACCCGTCACGAACAGGCCGCTTCTGTCGGCAGCTTCGATCATGGCCTGCGGCTCGGCCGCGATGGTGTTGCCGGCTGCGACCGCGATGCCGGCAAGGGAGGCCTTCGCCGCGCCTTCCACGGTGCGCGGGCCGACGGTCGGCAGGTCGTAGCGCAGATCCTGACCGCTCTTCGGCATCTTCACCAGCACCCCGCGGCCGGCTTTGGCGCGAATGCGCCCCTCCGCGCGGAGCCGCGCGACGCGCGCCAGCAATCCGTCGGTGCCTTCGATGTCCTCGACCGCGACCACATGGCCGTCGATCACGACCGCGGCCTGGCCGATGTCGAATGGGCCAAGTGCCGTCAGCACGTCCCTGCCCTTTGCGATATCGGCGGAAGCGTCGTTGTCCGGCGCCGTGCGGCCGATGCAGCCCTCGGGCATCATCAGATCGGGCGCGGCGTCCTTGACGCCGACCATGCGAAAACCGTCCTGCTCGAAGATGCGGCCGACGCTGGACAGCAGATGATCGTCGCCACCGCGGAACGCGGTCATCACATTACCCATGACGCGGAGCGTGCCCCAGTCGAGCCGGATATCCGATAATGACGGCCGCGTGAGGCTGCCGATGAAGATCAGGTCGCGGCAGCCCTCGCTGCGAAAGAGCTTGGCCGCCTTGCCGATCTGGCCGACGGAAATCCAATGGTGACGGAAGCGAGCGACTTGCGCAGGATCGCAGGCGCCCTTGAGCGCAAAGATCACCGCAGCGACGCCGCGCTTTCGAAGCGAGTCCGCCACCGCAAACGGCATGGCACCGCCACCTGCGATCACGCCGACCGGCGAAGAGATATTTGAAGCCGCTGATGTCATGGCGCTGCGGCTGTCCCCGGGTTACGGCTGCCGGCTGCCGCCGTCGGCCGGCAGGCACAATGCGCGGTGCTTGGCGCCGGCAATGAACCCGAGGATCTCCGCGATCGCCGGATCTTCCGCGGCCATCGGCTGCACCGCCGCAAGTCGCTCGGCGAAGGTGCCGGGGCCATGAAACAGCTTTTGATAGAAGCCGCGCACCGTGGCGAGGCGCTGCCTGGTGAACTTGCGGCGCTTCATGCCGACGAGGTTAAGGCCCTCGAGCACCGCATACTGGCCATTGGCGAGCCCGAACGGGATGACGTCGCCGCGCACGCCGCAGACGCCGCCGACCATCACCTGCGGGCCGATGCGGGTGAACTGGTGCACCGCCGACAGCCCGCCGATATAGACGAAGTCGCCGATCTCGCAGTGGCCGCCGAGCGTCGCCGAAGTCGCGAAGATCACGTCGTTGCCGACGGTGCAGTCATGGCCGACATGGCTGTTGTTCATGAAATAGCCGCGATCGCCGACACGCGTCAGCCCGCCGCCCTTCACCGTGCCGACATTCATCGTCACGCCTTCGCGGATGGTGCAGCCATTGCCGATCTCGAGGCGGGTCGGCTCGCCCTTGTAGCTGAGATCCTGCGGCGGGCCGCCAAGGGCTGCAAACGGCGAGATCGTGCAACCCGCGCCGATCGCCGTGTGCCCGCTCACCGTGACGTGCGCCGTCAGCGTGCAGCCTTCGCCGATCACGGCGTTGGCGCCGATCACGCAATAAGGGCCGATCGTCGTGCCGTCGCCGATCACGGCGCCGTCCTCAACTCGCGCGGTCGGATCGATCTCTGTCATCGTCATCAGTCGGTCAGCATCGCGCCGACGTCGGCTTCCGCGACGGTCTGGCCGCCCACCTTGGCATCGCCATGGAACCACCACATCGCCTTGCGCCGGCCGATCGAGCGCATGTGGTATTCGATGGTGTCGCCGGGCATCACCGGCTTGCGGAACTTGCACTTGTCGATGGTGAGGAAATACACCGCGCGCGGCTTCTCGGTGCCGGTCACCGACTTGATGCCGATGACGCCGGCGGTCTGCGCCATGGCCTCGATCATCATCACGCCGGGATAGACGGGCCGCTCGGGGAAATGCCCGAGGAAGCAGGGCTCGTTGAACGTCACGTTCTTGACGCCGATGCCGCTGTAATCGGTCCGGATGTTGATCACCCGGTCGATCAGCAGCATCGGATATCGGTGCGGCAGCGTCTTCAGGATGTCGTTGATATCAACGACATCGAACCGAACCTCGGCTTCTTCCATCACTCCTGCCCCTCGCCCTTCGGATCGGCGGAGCCCTCGCGCACCAGACGCTCGACGGCCACGATCTCGCGAAACCATTGCTTGGTCGGCTTGGCGAAATGGCCGCCCCACCGGCCGCCCGGGGGAATGTCGTCCTTCACCGCGCTCATCGCCGTGACCTGGGCTCCGTCGCCGATCTTCAGGTGATTGTTGATCCCCACCTTGGCGCCAAGCGCCACGTTGTCTCCGATCGTCAGGCTGCCCGCGAGCCCGATCTGGGCCGCGAGCAGGCAATGTCTGCCGATCGTCACATTGTGGCCGATCTGGACCTGGTTGTCGATTTTGCTGCCCTCGCCGATCACGGTGTCGCGCAGGCTGCCGCGGTCGATGGTGGTGCCGGCGCCGACCTCGACGTCGTTCTGGATCAGGACGCGGCCGGTCTGCGGCACCTTCAGATGGCCCTCGGGGCCGAAAAACACGAAGCCGTAGCCGTCCTGGCCGATGCTGCAGCCGGGATGGATCAGCACGTTGTTGCCGATCAGCGCCGCCTGGATCGCCGTGTGGGCGCCGACGTTGCAGTCCCGGCCGATCTTCACCCCGCGGCCGATCACGGCGGCCGCGCCGATCACGGTGCCGGCGCCGATCTCGACATCGGGCCCGATCACCGCCAGCGGATCGACCACCACGCCGTCTTCCAGGCGGGCCGTCGGATCGATGATGGCCGAGGGCGCGATGCCGTCGTTGCCGACCCAGGACGACGGGCGCAACGTGTCGGCGTGCCATTCCCGCGCGATCCGCACGAAGGCGCGGAACGGCTGGGCGGCTTTCAGCACCGCGACATGGGCGGGCACCCGCGCGGCAAAGCGCTCGCTGACGAGGCAGGCGCCCGCCTTGGTGGCCGCGAGCTGGTCGGCATATTTCAGGTTATCGAAGAAGGTCAGGTGCCTGGGGCCGGCCTCGTCGAGCGAGGCCAGGCCCCTGATCTCCAGGCTGCCGCGCGCGGGATCGGCGAGCGCCGCGTTGGCCAGCGCGGCAACGTCTGCCAGCGTGGTCGGAGAAGGTTTCTGGAAGAATGTCGGCTGCGCCATGTCACCCGTCACGATCAGGCAAATGACCGCACCAAAGGCCCGCTTCCGGAACGTCAGAGCCGCGTCCCGACCGCGGTTTCAAGGTACGCCCGCTTGCGCGGGGCGTACCCAATCACACCAAACTCCAATTAGAAAGTCGTGCCGCCGCCGAACCTGAATTGCTGAACGCGGTCGAACTGACCCTTGGTGAGCGGCACGGCATAGTCGAAGCGCAGCGGACCGAAGGGCGAGGCCCAGATCAGGCCCACACCGACCGACGTGCGGACGGTCCTGCTGTCGTCATAGACCAGTCCGGTGCAGGTACCGGCACTGGCGGGAACGACGCCGGGGTTGGTCGGCGGGATGCAGCCCGAATTGGCCGGTGTCGTGGTCTCGCCGGTGAACGCCCAGGTGGTCGGTCCCTGATAGTCAAACAGGCCGCCGGCATCGGCATAGATCGAGCCCTTCAGGCCGACTTCCTTGGGCAGGAACCAGAACGGCATCTGCAACTCGAGCGATGCGCCCCAATATTTCGTGCCGCCGAGCGAGTCCTGCGACGTGAACGGATTGATCGCGCGCGGACCGATGCCGTTCGGTGCGAAACCGCGGACGAGGTTCGGACCCATCTGGAAGTGGTCGAGCATGCGCAGGTCGGAGCCGACCTTGGTGAGCACGCCGCCTTGCAGATGGACGAGAGCGACGATCTCGGAAACCAGCGGGGAGTAATACTTCAAATCGGCCGCCGTCTTCAGATAGGTGACGTCGCCACCGACGCCGGCGAAATCCTGGCGGAAGTCGACGAGCAGGCCGTTGGTCGGGTTCTTGTTGTTGTCGAGCGTGTTGTAGTTGAGGGTGTAGCCGAGAGCGGAGGTCAGCACCTTGCCGCTCTGCAGCTCGCGGCGGACCGGCAGCGAAGCTTCGCCGTCGCTGTAGCACCACAGGCCGGTGCCAGAAGTATCGGTGGCGCCGAATTGCGTCGAACCGTTCGGATAGCCGTTCAGGTTTGCGAAGGAGGGGGTCGGGTTGAAGGCGAGGATCCCGTTGCCGCCGATGATGTTGTTACAGTTCCGCAGGTTGGACGGCAGCTGGATTTCCTGCTGGTAGATCGAATAGCGCAGCTGCAGCGACAGATCCTCGCGCAATTGGAAGCCAAGCCGCGGGCTGAAACCGAAGGTCTTGGTGCCGTACGAAATATAGCTGTTGGCCAGTTGCTGGCGCTGGTAGAGGTCGAGGCCGAGCGCCACGCGGTAATCGAGCAGGTAGGGCTCGACAAACGACAGCGTGTAGCCGCGCGCATATTGGCCGTAGGTCACGGACGCCTTGGCATAGAGGCCGCGGCCGAGGAAGTTGCGCTCGGAGATGCTGACCTCGGCCAGCGCACCGTCGGTCGTGGAATAGCCGCCCGAGACGGAGAAGTCGCCGGTCGATTTCTCCTCGAGGTCGACGATCAGGATCACGCGATCACTCGATGAGCCGGGCTCGGTGACGATCCTGACGCTCTTGAAGAAGTCGAGATTCTTCAGGCGGCGCTCGGCGCGATCGACCAGCGCACGGTTGTAGGCGTCGCCCTCGGAGATGTCGAACTCGCGACGGATCACGTAGTCGCGCGTGCGGGTGTTGCCGCGGACGTTGATACGCTCGATATAGGTGCGCGGGCCTTCGTCGACGGCGAAGGTGATCGAGACCGTATGCGCCTCGAAATTGCGGTCGCCCCGCGGACGCACCACCGCGAAGGCATAGCCGCGCCGCGAGGCCTCGATCTGCATTTCCTCGATCGACTTCTCCAGCGCTTCGGCGTTGTAGGTGCCGCCGACGCTGACGCGGGAATAAGAGCGCAGCACGTTGGCGTCGAAGGACGGGATCGACGAGACATAGTTGACCTGGGCAACGCGGTATTGCTGGCCTTCCTCGATCTTGAAGGTGACCAGGAAGCCCTTCCGTTCCGGGTCGTATTCGGTCAGCGCGGCAACGACCTGAACGTCGGCATAGCCGTTCTTCAGGTAGAAGCGGCGGATCAGGTCGCGGTCCGCCTCGACGCGGTCGGGGTCGTAGACGTCGGCGCCGCCGAGGAAGCTCAACAGGTTGGATTCGCGCGTCTTGATGATGTCGCGCAGGCGGTAGGACGAATAGGCGACGTTGCCGACGAAGTCGATCGAGCGAACGCCGGTCTTCTGGCCCTCGACGATGGTGAAGATGAGATCGACGCGGTTGTTCGGCTGCTCAATGATTTCAGGGTTGACGCGGACGTCATAGCGGCCGGAGCGGCGGTAGATTTCGGCGATGCGCTGCGCGTCGGACTGCACCACGGGGCGCGAGAAGGTGCCGCGCGGCTTGGACTGGATTTCGGCCGAGAGCTGCTCGTCCTTGACCTTCCTGTTGCCCTCGAAGGCGATGCGGCCGATCACCGGGTTCTCCACCACGGAGACGACGATCTGGCTGCCGCGGGTATTGATGCGGACGTCCTGGAACAGGCCGGTCTCGATCAGCGCCTTGAGGCCGTCATCGATCTGGGCCTGGCCGAGGCGGCCGCCGGGTCCGGGACGGAAATAGGATCGGATGGTCTCGACCTCGACGCGGCGGTTCCCCTCGACAACGATCGAGGCAGCCGTCTGGGCAGCCGCCGGCGACGAGGCAAGCGTCGTCAGCGTGGCGGCGACCGGCACGGCGAACATGATCAGGGCGGCCAGCGCGCCTCCCCGTACTCGCATTCCAAACTTCATGCGCTAAGCGCCCTCGTCATTCCGATACCGGCCCCACGACCCCCAAGGGACCGGCAGATTCCCAACCTGCTGCGCTGCTTGTAGCCAATTTCGCCGGGGCGGCAAACGCTCTGGGGCAGCGCAATTCCATTTTCATTCCAATACGTTGCCCATTGGCAACGTCACAAAAAAGCCTTTTCTCGGTGCGCGCGGGCGCTGGGCCATCACCCAAACAGATTCTTGAGGAAGGGAACCTGATGGAAATCGTTGTAAAACGCGAAAACCATCAACATCAACACCAGGACCAGCCCGACCCGGAAGCCGTATTCCTGCGCCCGGTCAGATAGCGGGCGCCCGCGGACCACCTCGGCTGCATAGAACAGAAGGTGACCGCCATCCAGCAGCGGCACGGGGAACAGGTTGAGCAGCCCGATGGAGATCGACAGAACGGCCGCCAGGTGCAGCAGCGGGATGATTCCCAGCGTTGCCACCTGCCCTGAAATCTGGGCGATCCGAATCGGACCGCCGATCTGGTCGGCGCTGGCCCGGCCGCGGAAGATGTTGGTGACGTAGGACAGCGTCTGGTCGATGACGAACCAGGTCTCCTTGACCCCCAGCCAGAGCGCGGTTGCCGGATCGACCCGTTCGGTCGTCGCCTCGCCCGCGGTGGTCTCGCGGGTCAGCCCCAGAACGCCGGTCTTGTGGACGTTGCCGAACGGATCCTTGGTTTCGCGCAGTTGCGGCGTTCCCGTCAGCTGCACGGTGCCATTGCCGCGCTTGACGGTGAAGGTCAGCTTTTCGCCGGCGCGCACGCTGACGTAACGCTGCATCTCGACAAAGTTTGCGATCGCCTTGCCGTCGATCGCGGTCACGACGTCGCCGGGCTGGAAGCCGGCGGCCGCAGCCGCGCTGCCCACCTCGACCTTGTCGACGCGCGCGCTCGTGCTCGGCTTGCCGAAGAACGTGAACAGGCAGGTGAAAATGACGATCGCGAGCAGGAAATTCGCAAACGGACCGGCTGCGACGATCGCCGCTCGCGGCCCGACTTTCTTGTGATGGAAGCTTCCCTCACGTTCTTCCGCGGTCATCTTCGACAGCGCTTCGCTCGAAGGCGTGGAGGCCTCAGAGTCGTCGCCGAAGAACTTGACATAGCCGCCGAGCGGGATCGCCGAGACCTTCCAGCGCGTACCGTGACGGTCGTTGAAACCGAACAGTTCCGGGCCGAAGCCCAGCGAGAACGTCAACACTTTCACGCCGGCCCAGCGCGCGACCAGGAAGTGACCGAGCTCGTGGAAGAACACGACGATCGTGAGAACGAACAAAAAGGGGATGATGTAGCCGATGAGCCCATGGCCCAACGTACTGAAGCTATTTAGAAAAAGATCAATCATCCAATTCCCCTCGACGAGGGCCAATGGCCCCGTCCCCAACCCTCTAGGATGCCTTTAAGGCAATTTGAGGCAATAGGGAGGCGGCCTTATTTCTCGCGGTATGGTCAACGGAAATCGCATCGTCCGCCGACGTCATTGGCGCGCGATTGCCGGTACGAATCCAGTCGTTCAGCGTCGCCTCGACGAGGCGCGCGATGCCGCCGAACCTGATCTTGCCGGCGACGAAAGCTGCGACCGCGATCTCGTTGGCGGCGTTGTACACCGTTGTCGCACCACGTCCCGTACGTAGCGCTTCATAGGCCAGACGCAATGCCGGGAACCGCTCGAAATCGGGCGCCTCGAAGGTGAGCTGGCCGATACGGGCGAGATCGAGTTTCGCCGAAGGACCGACGATGCGGTCGGGCCAGCCCAGGCAATGCGCAATGGGAATGCGCATATCGGGCGCGCCAAGCTGCGCCACCACCGAGCGGTCGGAGAATTCGACCATGCCGTGAACGATCGACTGCGGATGCACCAACACGTCGATTTCGTCCGGCGTCAGCGCGAACAGATACGACGCTTCGATCACTTCGAGGCCCTTGTTCATCATCGATGCGGAATCGATGGTGATCTTCTGGCCCATGCTCCAGTTGGGATGCTTCAGCGCCTGCTCCAGCGTCGCCTGCTCGATGTCGGCGGGAGCCCAGGTGCGGAACGGACCGCCGGAGGCGGTGATGATGACGCGCACGAGTTCTTCGCGGTTGCCCGACGAAAGCGCCTGGAACAGCGCGTTGTGCTCGGAATCGGCAGGCAGGATGCAGGCGCCGGCCTTGGCGGCGCGCTGCATGAAGAAATCGCCGGCGCAGACCAGACATTCCTTGTTGGCGAGCGCGACAGAAGCGCCGCGGTCGACGGCGGCAAGCGCAGGCTTGAGTCCTGCAGCACCGCTCACGGCGGCCATCACCCAATCCGCAGGGCGTGCGGCTGCTTCGATGATGGCGCTTTCGCCTGCCCCGCATTCGGTGCGGGTGCCGGCAAGCGCTTCCTTCAGCTCGCCGAGACGCGCGGGATCGGCCACGGCGGCAAAGCGCGCGTTGAACTCCCTGGCGAGCTTGGCCAGCGCCTGGACATTGCCGTTGGCAGTCAGCGCCTCGACGCGATAGCGATCTCGCGCGCCACGCAGCAAGTCCATGGTGCTGTCGCCGATCGAGCCTGTGGCGCCCAGCACGGTCACGCTGCGCGCGGCGGAAGGCGCGGCCTTGTTGTTACGCAGAGGTACAGCGCTCATAGCCTCACCAAACCATAAGACCTCGGCCGACGCCATCGGCGCCGCCCCGCAGGAACCCTAAAATCAACGCCGCCACCACCGCTGCGACAAACCCGTCCAGGCGATCCATCAGCCCGCCATGGCCGGGAATGATGTGGCTCGAATCCTTGACGCCGAAACGCCGCTTTACCGCGGATTCGAACAGGTCGCCAAGTTGGGAAATCACAGACAGAACCGCCCCTAAAGCCAGTAGCGGCCCCGTTTTTCCGGCGCCAGCGGCGGCAAATGCCCCCGCCACGGCAAGACTCCCGGCAAAGCCGCCGATAGCGCCCGCCCAGGTCTTTTTCGGGCTGACCTTCGGCCAGAGCTTTGGGCCGCCGATGCCGCGGCCGGCGAAGTAGCCGCCGATGTCGGCGGCCCAGACCACCAGCAGCACGAAGAACAGCGCAGCAAATCCATGATCCGGGTGCAGGCGTACCAGGATCGCGGCAACTTCCGCCGCGGCCGCATAGAAAAATCCGGCCGCAGCCCAGTTGCGCCGCTCCGGCGACAGCAACGCGACAGCGACGAGACCGATGCCGAGCACGATTGACGCCGCATCGAGATTGCCCGCGATCATGCAGGTCCCGGCAGTCGCCAGCGCCACGACGCCGGGCACGCTCGCGCGCCATTCGCGCACGAGACCGACGACCGTCAGCCACTCCAGATAGAGCCCGATGGTGGCTGATATCACCAGGAGCGCCCACAGCCATCCGCCATACCAGGCGATGGCGATGGCAACCGGCGCCAGCACAACGGCGGCAAGCAACCGCATCAGAAGATTGCGCGACCCCCGCTCGGCTGCCGCGGGCGCGGCTTCGCCCCCGGTCACGATCCGGTTTTCGCAACCAGGCCGCCGAACCGGCGCTCGCGCCGGGCGTATTCGGCGATGGCGCTTTCCAGCGCGGCCTTGTCGAAATCGGGCCAATGGATCGGCACGAACACCAGCTCGCTATAGGCAGCCTGCCACATCAGGAAATTGGACAGGCGCTGCTCGCCGCTGGTGCGGATGATCAGGTCGGGATCGGGAATGTCGGGCGCATCGAGATACTGGCCGAGCGTATCGGCGTCGATCGATGCGGGATGGCGCTTGCCTTCCGCGACCTCGCGCGCCAGACGCTGCGCGGCGCCGGCGATTTCCTGGCGCGAGCCGTAGTTGAAAGCGACGACGAGGTTGAGCTGCGTATTGTCGCGAGTCAGCTCCTCGGCCTCGTTGAGCAGCGCACAGATGTCGGGCTCGAGGCCCTCGCGCTCGCCGATCACCCTCACCCGCACGCCGTCACGGTGCAGCGTCGCAAGGTCGTTGCGAATGAAGCGGCGCAGCAGACCGAAGAGATCGCCGATCTCGGTGGCCGGACGCGACCAGTTCTCCGAGGAGAAGGAGAAGATCGTCAGATAAACGATGCCGAGCTCATGGGCGGCACGGACCACGCGGCGCAGCGCCTCGACGCCGCGGCGATGCCCTTCCGCCCTCGGCAGGCCGCGCGCGGCCGCCCACCGCCCGTTCCCGTCCATGATGATCGCGACATGGAGGGGATAGCCGGAGCGATCCGGTCCATCGGTTGCAGGGGCGGCGGCGTTCGTCATCGAGAAATACCTAAACCGTGAGGATTTCCTTTTCCTTAGCCGCAAGCAACGCGTCTATCTCGGAAATCGTGCCGTCAGTCGCCTTCTGCACGTCGTGGGAGAGGCGTTCCTGGTCGTCCTCGGAGATTTCGTGGCTCTTTTCGAGCTTCTTGACGATATCGAGCCCATCGCGACGGACATGGCGAACCGCCACACGGGCCGCCTCGGCATATTTGTGCGCAACCTTCACCAGTTCCTTGCGGCGATCGGCGTTGAGCTCGGGAACGCGAAGGCGCAACACCTGGCCTTCGGTCGCGGGTGACAGGCCAAGATTTGAATCCACTATCGCTTTTTCAACCGCCTTTACCAGGGACTTGTCCCAAACCTGCACGGAGAGCAGGCGCGGCTCCGGCACGCTGATGGTGGCCACCTGGTTCAGCGGCATGTGACTGCCATATGCATCGACCTGGACCGGCTCCAGCATGGAGGCAGCGGCGCGTCCCGTGCGCAAGCCACCGAGTTCGTGCTTGAGCGTCTGGGCAGCGCCTTGCATGCGGCGCTTCAATTCGTTGATGTCGAAACCAGGTGTGGGCATAACCCTATCCCTCCTCACAGAATTTGCCGTCTCCCGGGAACGGGTTTGACGGCAGGCGCCGTTAGCCGGCGACGATCGTGCCGCGGCCGGTGCCACACAGAATCGCGCTGATCGAGCCCGGTTCGGCGATCGAGAACACGATGATAGGCAGGGATGTCTCACGGGCAAGCGCGAATGCGGTTGCATCCATGACCTTGTACCCGCCCTCAATGGCCTGGGAATGGCTCAGACGTTCAAACCGCTTGGCCGACGGATCCTTCTTCGGGTCGGCACTATAGACGCCGTCCACATTGGTGGCTTTGAGCACCGCATGGGCACCAATCTCGGCCGCGCGAAGTACAGCGGTGGTGTCCGTGGTGAAAAAGGGATTGCCGGTGCCGCCGCCGAGCAGCACGATTCGGCCCTCGGCGAGATATTTGTGCGCCGCACTACGGGTGAATAGCTCGGAAATCTCCGGCATGACGAATGCCGACATCGTCTGCGCCGGCGTGCCCTTGCGCTCGATGGCCGCATCGAGCGCAAGACAGTTCATCATGGTGGCGAGCATCCCCATGGTGTCACCGGTCGGCCGCGACACGCCGCGCGACGAGACCTCGACGCC
This sequence comes from Bradyrhizobium sp., assembly GCF_052389815.1. Classification (GTDB taxonomy): domain Bacteria; phylum Pseudomonadota; class Alphaproteobacteria; order Rhizobiales; family Xanthobacteraceae; genus Bradyrhizobium. The sequence goes on from NZ_JBQTHN010000192.1 coordinate 13,458, forward strand.
GCGGACGATATTGCCGCCGCCGACCACGACCGCGACCTCCGTGCCGAGCTTTTGCGCGGCGATCAACTCCCCGGCAATCCGGTCGACGGTGGGCTGGTCAATGCCGAACGAGTTCGAGCCTGCGAGATATTCGCCCGAAAGCTTGACCACGACGCGACGATAGACCGGCTCTGCCATTGCGTTTCGCTTTCTTCTCCGCGCAGGTCCGCCTCCCCGGCGCGCTGTCGGCGTCGGGAAAGCGCCGGCCGGCGGCTATTTCTGTCCGCTGGCTGCCGCGACTTCGGCCGCGAAATCGGATTCCTGCTTCTCGATTCCCTCACCCAGAGCATAGCGCACAAAGCCGGCAATCTTCACAGCTGCGCCGACCTTGCCCTCAGCTTCCTTCACGGCCTGCGCCACCGACTTGCCGGTGTCGTGGATGAAGGCCTGCTCGAGCAGGCAGACTTCCTTGTAATAGGTCTTCAGGCCGGACTCGACGATCTTCTCGATCACGTTCTCGGGCTTGCCCTGCTGGCGATACTTGTCGGCCAGCACGTCCTTTTCGCGTTTGACCAGCTCGGGATCGAGGCCGGCCGGGTCCAGCGCCTGCGGATTAGCGGCGGCAACATGCATCGCGAGCTGTCGGCCGAGCGCCGCAAGCTCGTCGGCCTTCCCCGCGGATTCCAGCGCGACGAGCACGCCCATCTTGCCGGCGCCGTCGATCACGGCACCGTGGACATAGCTCGACACCACGCCCTGCCCGACTTCGAGCGAGGCGGCGCGGCGCAGGGTCATGTTCTCGCCGATGGTGGCGATGGCGTCGGAAATAGCGGTCTCCACGGTGACGCTGCCGACCTTGGCGGCCTTGATCTTCTCGACGTCGGCGCCGACCTCGAGCGCGACCTGCGCGATCATCTTCACGAGGCCCTGGAACTGTCCGTTGCGGGCTACGAAGTCGGTCTCCGAGTTGACCTCGACGACGACGCCCTTGTTGGCCTTGGTGATCGCGCCGATCAGGCCTTCGGCGGCGACGCGGCCGGCCTTCTTGGCGGCCTTGGAGAGGCCCTTCTTGCGCAACCAGTCCTGGGCCGCCGTCATGTCGCCGGCCGTCTCGGTGAGTGCGGTCTTGCAGTCCATCATGCCCGCGCCGGTCGACTCGCGGAGATCCTTGACCATCGCAGCTGTGATCGTAGCCATCGCTATACGTCCTCGTTGCCTGTCAGTGCGGGTGCGGCGCGGCCCAGAACCTCGCCGGCATCCGTCGCAGGGAATGCATCAGTTGAGAAAACCGAGCGGCAGCCGGGAGAACCCGGCCACGTCTTGTCGTTTGAGCATGATCTTTTCGGAAAACCGGTTGCCACTTTTCCGGATCATGCTGCCGCGTCGTACTACTCCGCTTCCGCGGTGAGCGCCTTGGCCTTGGCGACCCAGGCATCGGCGCGGCTGGAAAGCCCGACTTCTTCGCCGATCTTGTGCGCGGTGTCGTGATTGAGCTCGGCGAGCTGCCAGTAGTGGAAGATGCCGAGGTCGTTGAACTTCTTCTCGATCGCGCCGGACACGCCGGGCAGCTTCTTGAGATCGTCTGCGGGGCCGCGCGGACCGGCGAGACCCTGGAAGCCGGAGCTGGCCGCCGGCAGCTCTTCCTGCACGGGCTTTGCCGCCGCACCGATGTCGATGCCGGCGTCGCCCTGCGCACGCGAGATGCCGTCGATGACCGCGCGGGCCACCAGGTCGCAGTACAGCGAAATGGCGCGGCCGGCGTCGTCGTTGCCCGGCACCACATAGGTGATGCCCTTCGGATCGGAATTGGTGTCGACGATGGCGGCAACGGGGATGTTGAGCCGCTGCGCTTCCTGGATCGCGATGTCTTCCTTGTTGGTGTCGATCACGAAGATCATGTCGGGCAGGCCGCCCATGTCCTTGATGCCGCCGAGCGAACGGTCGAGCTTGTCGCGCTCGCGCTGCAGGGTCAGCCGCTCCTTCTTGGTGTAGGAGTTGGCTTCGCCCGAGGAGAGCACCTCATCGAGCTGACGCAGGCGCTTGATCGAACCCGAGATGGTGCGCCAGTTGGTCAGCGTGCCGCCGAGCCAGCGCGAATTGACGAAGTACTGCGCCGAGCGCCTGGCGGCTTCCGCGACGCCATCCTGCGCCTGCCGCTTGGTGCCGACGAACAGCACGCGGCCGCCTTTGGCCACGGTGTCGCTGACCGCCTGCAAGGCACGGTGCAGCATCGGCACGGTCTGCGCGAGGTCGATGATGTGGATGTTGTTGCGGGCGCCGAAAATGTAGTCCGCCATTTTCGGATTCCAGCGGTGGGATTGATGACCAAAGTGCACGCCAGCTTCGAGCAGCTGGCGCATGGTGAATTCGGGTAGCGCCATAGTGATAGTTCTCCGGTTGGTTCCTCCGGAAACGTGTGAGCAAACGAGCCTTGTTGGCCCGGCTGCCACCGGACGGCCTTGATGAGCCATGTTTCCGTGTGAGATGGCGCGGCTTATAGAGCCGCGCCGGCTGTTTCGCAAGGATTTCCAGCACAGTTTTGGACAATCCGGGCCAAGACGCGATATCCGCGAACGCCCCTCAAAATGGGGTCGAAAGCGGTCATTTTCAGCATTTCGGCACGTTCGGCGGACACCGTTTGACCGCCGCGGCCGGGGGAGGAGCAACCGGCCTCGGCGGTGGCGGCGGTGGTGCGACCACGCGCGCTTGCGGGGGTGGCGGCGGTGCGGCCATGCGCGGCGGCGGTGGCGGCGGCGCAGCCACGCGCGGTGGCGGCGGCGGCGGTGCGGCCACGCGCGGCGGCGGCGGCGGAGGTGGCGGGGCAACCCGTGCGACCGGAGGCGGAGCACTGATCCGCGGCGGTGGCGGAGGTGGCGGGCTGACACGTGGCGGCGGCGGTGCGCTGGCCCGCGGCGGCGGTGGTGGTGGCGGTGCACTTATTCGCGGGGCCGGCGATGGCGCCGCGACGCGCGGCGGAGGCGGCGGTGGCGCGCTTGCCCTCGGCGGCGTTAGCGGCGCCGTCGGCCGCGACACCTGCGATGGTGGTGGTGGTGGTGGTGGCGGGGTGCGGGCGCCCGGCTGAGCGCCTATCGGTGGCTTCGGAACGGACATCACGCCGGGTTTGGGCGGCGGCGCGCCGCCTGCGCCGGCCGGCGGAGGCGGCGGAGGTGGCGTCAGCGCAGCCGAGCCCGGTTTCGGCGGGGATCCCGCCGCAGGCGGCGCGGCACCGGCCTTCGGGGCGCCAACCGCGGAAGCAGCAGGCGCTTGCGTCGGCGCGCCCTTGGGAAGGTCGGCCGTCGCCGGGGCTCCTGGAGGCCTGGCGGTGGGCGCGGTGTCGCGCCGAGGAACGGAAGGCGTTGCGGCCTTGGCGTTGGGATTGACGGCTGGTGCTCCCGCCGCACCTGCCGGCGGCGCTGGAGGCGCCCCCTTGGTGCCCGGCACCGGCAGTGCGTTGGCCTTCGGCAACGGCTGGACCGGCGGCGGGGCCGCGGCCGGCGCGTTGGCGGGCAGCGCAGTCGGCGCGGCACCGCGCTGCCCGGCCGGCGCGCCCGGGACCCCCGGCCTCGCCACCGCCGGATTGATCGACGCGCTTGGCGGCACCGGCGCCTTGCCCTGCTGGATCAGCGTGGCCTTTTGCGCGACCGAAGGCGGCAGCGCCGGGGTGGCCGCACCGGGAGCAGCAACCGGAATGGCTCCCTTGGCCCCGATCGGAGTTCTGGCGGAGTCCGGCACCGGTGCACCGCCGGGCGGTGGCGCCGGCGGCCGGTTGATCACGGTGTTGATCACGCGGGTGTTGTGGATGTTGGTAAAGATGATGTTGTTCGGCGGCGGTGCGACGTAACGGGGGGCGCGGACATACACCGGAATCGGCACGAACACCGGCTGCGGCAGGATGAACAGCCCGATCGGCAGTAGAGGCGGCGCGAGAACGACGAATTCGGGCGGCGGCGGCGGCAGGACATCGACCGGCGGTGGCGGCGGCGGTGCGACATCGTAGTACGGAGCGCTGAACAACACCACGGGCGGAGCGCTCTAGACGATC
>NZ_JBQTHN010000193.1:0-5157 GCF_052389815.1 Bradyrhizobium sp.
TCCATTAGAATGGCGGGCACGCGTCCAAGCAAGGACAAAAGTCTCAACCCTTCGACCGGTGAAAAAGCGCTCGCGCGCGGCTTTTGCGCAGCAGCGCCGATCGGTCGGAGTTGCTCAGATCAGCCGCCGGTAAACGTTCGCGATCGCCGCGGCTTCCGCCTCGAGGCTGAATTTTTCCAGCACGCGCGCCCTCGCCCTCTTCCCCATCGCCGCGGCGCGCGCCGGGTCTTGCATCAGGGGTTCGAGGGCCGCCGCCAGCGCATCGGGATCGCCAGCCGGCGTCAGCACGCCGGTGACGCCGTCCTCGACGACGAATTCGGCCGCACCGGCCCGCGCGGCGACCAGCGCGCTACCTGCCGACATCGCCTCGATCAGCGTCAGCCCGAAACCTTCGTTGCGCGAGGTGAAGGCGTAGATCGTCAGCCGCTTGTACCAGCGCTGCACCTCTTCGATTGCAAGCTCGCCGGTGATGACGATGCGTGACTGCAGGCCCGCCGCCTCGATGCGCCGCTTCAGTCCGTTGGCAAAGACCTGCTGCTCCGGCACGATCGCGCCGACCATGACGGCGGTGAAATCGGGATAGCGCGGCAACAGCCGGCACATCGCCTCGACGAACACGTCGCTGCCCTTCTGCGCACGCACCCGGCCGAAGCAGCCGATGGCGTAGCGGCCGGGAAGCCCGCTTTCGGCGAATGCCGCCGCGCGGCTCTCGGGCGGCGCATACACCGCGGTATCGACACCGTGCATCACGACGCCGGCCTCGCGCTTGAGGAAAGATGCCGAGAGCTCGCTGGTGGCGATGATCGCATCCATCTGCCGGATCAGCCAGCGCGTGATCCAGCTGTGATGCCGCTGCGCCGCCGAAGTGAACACCAGCTTCAAAGGCCAGCCGAGCGCGCGCAGCAAGACGCCGGCGATCATCTCGTCGTTGCGGCGCGCGTGCCAGATCAGCGGCGCCCGGCGACGCCGCAGCTTCAGCAAACCCGCAAGTCCGATTGCCGCGATGCCCTCGGGCGCATCCGGACCGAGCCAGGCCGCGCGGAACATCTTCGCCAGTTTCGGCGCCACCATGCGGTTGGTGGCGGTCACGCCCGAATAGCGCCTGTGCAGGTTTGGCACGATCAGCTGCAGATCGGCGGGCGGATTGGTCTCGATCGGCACGTCGGGCTCCGTTTAGCCGCCCTCCTATACGCAACATTAAGCATAGTGACCAGTTAGGGCGCGCCGAAACCCCCTTTTCACCGCACTGCCATTAGCATCGCCGCTCCAAAAACAAGGAGAGGCAAAGCCCATGACCGTGCTCGTCACCGGAGGCGCCGGCTATATCGGCAGCCATATGGTCCTCGCGCTGGCGGAAGCCGGCGAGAGCGTCGTCGTGATCGACAATCTCTCCACCGGCTTTTCCGCCTTCCTGCCCGAGGGCGTGCCGCTGTTCATCGGCGATGCCGGCGACGAAAACCTCGTCGAGGGCGTGATCGAGCAGCACAGCGTCGACAGCATCATTCATTTCGCCGGCTCCGTCGTGGTTCCGGATTCCATGCGCGACCCGCTCGGCTATTACCGCAACAACACCTTCACGACGCGCAACCTGCTCAATGCGGCGGTCAAGAGCGGCATCAACCGCTTCATCTTTTCGTCGACCGCGGCGGTGTACGGCAATCCCGACCAGGTGCCGGTGCCGGAGACCGCGCCGACGCGACCGCTGTCGCCCTACGGCTTCTCCAAGCTGATGAGCGAAATCATGCTGCACGACGTCGCTTCCGCGCATGGCATGAAATACGCCGTGCTGCGCTACTTCAACGTCGCCGGCGCCGACCCGCAGGGACGCGTCGGGCTCGCCACCGCCGGCGCCACGCATCTGCTCAAGATCGCGGTCGAGGCCGCCACCGGCCAGCGCGCCAAGATCGACGTGTTCGGCACCGACTATCCGACGCCGGACGGCAGCTGCATCCGCGACTTCATCCACGTCAGCGATCTTGCCGAGGCGCACCGCGCCGCGCTGTCGTACCTGCGCGGCAGCGGCGACTCCGTGACGCTGAACTGCGGCTATGGCCGCGGCTATTCGGTGCTGGAGACCATCGAGGCGGTGCGACGCATCTCGGGCCGCAACTTCGCGGTTCAATATGCGGCGCGCCGGCCCGGCGACATCATGACCATGGTGGCCGACACCGGCCGCTTGCGCGCGCTGTTCGACTGGACGCCGCGATACGAGGATCTCGACACCATCGCGACCCACGCGCTGGCCTGGGAAGAGAAGCTGTTGCGCGAGCGCGGCGGGCTGGCCGAACAGGCGCAATCGGCCTGAAATTGCGCCCTTATTTGGCTTGATAAACCGCGATTTAGCGGGCAAGACACCGCAAGCTGCGGCGCGCCGGACTTCCGGCCGCCAATGGAACGCGGATGGCCGAATTTCCCGGAAAATCGCCAAGGAAAATCACCGACGACCCCTATGGGGCTGCGGTCCTGATTCGTCGCCTGGTGATGGAACAGGGCATCGTCTTCTGGCGGCGCTATCTCACCGCGTTCGCGCTGATGGCCGTTGCCGCCGGCGCCACGGCGACCGCCACCTATGTGCTGGGACAGGTGATCAACCAGGCCTATGTCGACAAGAACGTCGCCGGCATCGCCATGCTGTCAGGCGTCACGGTGCTGCTGCTGTTCGTCAAGGGCGTGACGACCTATGGCCACATGGTCATCCTCTCGAAGATCAGCAACGCCATTCTCGCCAATAATCAGCGGGCGCTGTTCGCCAAGCTGATGAACGAGAGCATCGGCTTCTTCTCGACGCGGCATTCCTCGGAATTCCTGGCGCGGCTGACGGCCGGCGCCAAGTCCATCACCGACGTGCTCAACATGCTGATCAACGCCATCGGCCGCGATCTGTTGATGCTGCTCAGCCTGCTCGGGGTGATGATCTGGCAGGATCCGCTGATGTCGCTGCTGGGCCTCGTCGTAGTGCCGCCGGCGATGCTGGTCATGCGCAAGCTCGTCAAACGCATCAAGGGCCTCGCCCACAACCAGTTCACCGGCACCGCCGATATTCTCGAGACCATGCAGGAATCGCTGCAGGGCATCCGCACCGTCAAGGCGTTCACGCTGGAAGGCGCGATGCAGCATCGCATCGACGAGAACATCGCCGCCGTCGAGCGCAACGCCAACAAGATGGCGCGCGTCGCCAACCGTTCCAACCCGCTGATGGAGATGCTCGGCGGCTTCGCCGTCGCCGGCTGCCTGCTCTACGGCGGCTACAGCGTGGTTGCGCTGGGCGCGACGCCCGGCCAGTTCTTCTCCTTCATGTCGGCCTTCCTGCTCGCCACCGAGCCGGCCAAGCGGCTGGCGCGGCTCAACATCGACCTCAACAGCCAGCTGGTGGGTGCGCGGATGCTGCTGGAAGTCGTCGACAGCCCGGCCAGCGAGAAGGCCGACGACGACAAGCCGGCGCTGAAGCTTTCCGCTGCGCGGATCGAGCTCAGCGACGTCAGCTTCGCCTACCGCGAGGGCGAGACCGTGCTGAACCGCATGAGCTTCGTGGCCGAGCCCGGCAAGGTCACCGCGCTGGTCGGCCCCTCCGGCGGCGGCAAGTCGACGGTGCTGGCGCTGGTGCTGCGCTTCCATGAAGTGACCGACGGCGCCATCCTGATCGACGGGCAATCGATCTCGTCCGTGTCGCGCAGGTCGCTGCGACAGCAGACCGCCTATGTCGGCCAGGACGTCTATCTGTTCCGCGACTCGATCCGCGCCAATATCGCCTTCGGCAAGATCGGCGCCACCGAGGACGAGATCGTCGCCGCGGCCAAGGCCGCCTGCGCGCACGACTTCATCATGAGCTTCCCGCTCGGCTACGACACGCCGGTCGGCGAGCACGGCACGCAGCTGTCCGGCGGCCAGCGCCAGCGCATCGCAGTGGCGCGCGCCCTGATCCGCAACGCGCCGATCATCCTGCTCGATGAGGCCACCGCCGCGCTCGACTCCGAATCCGAGAAACAGGTGCAGGAGGCGATCGAGCATCTCTGCCGAAACCGCACCACCATCGTGATCGCGCACCGCCTGCACACCATCACCCATGCCGACGCCATCCTGGTGGTCGAGGGCGGCGAGATCGTCGAGCGCGGCCAGCACGACGAGCTGCTGCGCCGCGGCGGCCGCTACGCCTCCTTCTTCCGCCTGCAACACCGCGATCCCGGCGAGCCTCGTCTGGCGCCGGTCGGCGCAACCGCGTAAAGACTATCCCGCTTTTCGTTCCGCAACCCCGAGACAATCATGAACGCCACCTCGTACGTCATTCCCGCACCACCCCAAGCTTCCCTTCCCGTGGTCGGGGAGACCGGGACCTATCCGGTCCGCCGCATCTGGTGCGTCGGCCGCAACTATCTCGAGCACATCCGCGAGATGGGCAATGACGAGCGCGCCCCGCCGTTCTTCTTCGCCAAGCATGCCGACATGCTGGTGCCCGACGGCGCCACCATCCCCTATCCGCCGCTGACCAAGGATCTGCATCACGAGGTCGAGCTGATCGTCGCGATGAAGAGCGGCGGCCTCAACATCCCCGCCGACAAGGCGCTCGACCATGTCTACGGCTATGCCGTCGGCATCGACCTCACCCGCCGCGACCTGCAGCTGGCCTCGCGCAAGAAGGAGCGGCCGTGGGAGGTCGGAAAATCCTTCGACTATTCCGCGCCCTGCTCCGCGATCCAGCCGGCCTCGAAGATCGGCCACCCGGTCAATGGCAAGATCTGGCTGACGGTGAACGGCAAGGAGACGCAGAAGGGCGACCTCACCGAGCTGATCTGGAACGTACCGGAGATCATCTGGCAGTTGTCGCAGCAGGTGAAGCTCGCCGCCGGCGACATCATCATGACGGGCACGCCGGCCGGCGTCTCGCAGCTGCAGCCCGGCGACAAGATCGAATGCGGCGTCGACGGCGTCGGCACGCTGAAGGTCAACATCGGCAAGCCAGAGTAGGCCGCATTTGTTGATCGGTAGGGCGGATTAGTACTACTGAGTCAAGCGGTCGCAGTCTTTGGGGCTTCGAATCAAGTAATTGAGGAGATTCACTATTTGGCACGTGGAGGGCCAGATGAATCTCGATCAGAGCGAAGCACGGTTTGCGGAGTATGTCGCGGGGCTTGGGAGCGTGATCGGTCACGCGGAACGGAC
>NZ_JBQTHN010000194.1:0-55569 GCF_052389815.1 Bradyrhizobium sp.
AGTCCGACGCCATAGCGCCGAAAATATTCTGTTGCCGTCATTGCGCAAGCAGTGCAGAGAATGAACTTTCTACGAGTTGACAGGCCTTCCGAATACTTGCCCAGCCTCGGAAGCGTGCCCACCTTTCGCTCACCGAACATTCCTTTGATATCCTTCGCATCAAACGCAGTGTTCCGTGGAAGGTGGGCACGGCGCAAGGGCGCCTTTGCCCACCCTACAGCAGTTGCTACGGCAGTTGCGTCACAACACCACGGGCGCGTCGGGCAGTTCGTTGCTGCCGCCCGGTCCCTTCGGGAAATGCTGCGCCAGCAGCTGCGAGACTTCCTGGATGCCCTCGATGACGCCATGCTCGAACAAGCCGGCGCGGAAATCCTTTTCCATCGCGGTGCAGATCTTCTCCCAGCCGGCCGTGCCGACCCTGGCGTCGATGCCGCGGTCGGCGACGATCTCGACGTCGCGATCGGCCAGCAGCAGGTAGATCAGCACACCGTTGTTGTGTTCGGTGTCCCAGACGCGCAGCTGCGAGAAGATGTCGAGCGCGCGCTCGCGCGCCGGCTGGTCGCGGAACAGCGGCGCGCCGTCCAGCGCGCCTTCCACGACGAAGCGGACCTGGCCGGAATGCGTCGCCTCGCCCGCCTCGATGGCCCGCTCGATGCGCGCGAGCGCCTTCGGCGGAAAGAGACGGCGCTGCTTCCAGCGGTGGTGAACGAGATGCCTGCCGATGCGAGCGATGCCCATGCTACCAGCTCCCCGATGCGCCGCCGCCGCCGAAACTGCCCCCGCCGCCGCTGAAGCCGCCGCTGGAACTGGAGCTGCTGCTCGAGCTGCTTCCGCTGCTGCCCGACCAGCCGCCGCTGCCACGGCCGCTCGACGAGGCGAAGTCGATGAACATGGCAATGACGAATGCCAACGCGCCGGCGCCAAGCGCAATGCTGAGTATCCCGACCAGGTACCAGGCCAGACCCGCCACGAAGACGCCGGTCGCGATCGATCCGATCAACCGCCCGAGCAGACCGCGCAGCATGCCGCTGACCACGAAGGCGAGCGCCAGCCAGAACGGAAAGGCGTCGGTCAAGCCGGAGCCGTCCCAATGCGCGGGTTCCGGCTCCGGCAGTTTCTCGCCGTTGATGAGGCCGATCATGCGGTTGACGCCGTCGGATACGCCGCCGGCAAAATCGCCGCTCTTGAATTTCGGCGTGATCGCTTCGTCGATGATACGCTTGGTGGTGACGTCGGTCAGCACGCCTTCGAGGCCGTAGCCGACCTCGATGCGCAGACGCCGGTCGTTCTTGGCGACGACGAGCAGCGCACCGTCGTCGACCTTCTTGCGGCCGATCTTCCAGGCCTCAGCCACGCGCAGCGAGAACTGCTCGATCGGCTCGCCGTCGGTGGTGGGCACGATCAGCACCGCGATCTGGCTGCCTTTGCGCCGCTCGAGATCGGCGAGCCTTTGGGTCAGTTGCGCAGCGTCGCCGCTGGAAAGTGTGCCCGTCTGGTCGACCACGCGACCGGTGAGTTGCGGCACCGCGACCAGCGCCACGGCTGGAAGCACCCAGCCCAGCAGCAGCGCCATCACAACGGCACGCAGCACCTTCATGGGAAAATCGCCGCCTCGCGCGCTTACTTGGTGGGAGTGGGAGCGGGCGTCGGGTTGAAGTCCACCTTCGGCGCGACCGAGATTTCCTTCTCGTTGGCGACCGAGAAGTTCGGCTTCTCCTTGTAGCCGAACGCCATGGCGGTGAGGTTGTTCGGGAAAGTGCGGATGCCGACATTATAGTCCTGCACCGCCTTGATATAGCGGTTGCGCGCCACCGTGATGCGGTTCTCGGTGCCCTCCAGCTGCGCCATCAGGTCCTTGAACAGCGCATCCGATTTCAGCTGCGGATAGTTTTCGGTGACGACCAGAAGACGCGACAGCGCGCTGGAGAGCTCGCCTTGCGCCTGCGTGAACTTCTGGAAGGCGGCCGGATCGTTCAAGACCTCGGGCGTCGCCTGGATGCTGCCGACCCTGGCGCGCGCATTGGTGACCCCGAGCAGCACGTCTTTTTCCTGCTGCGCAAAGCCCTTCACGGAATTGACCAGGTTCGGCACCAGGTCGGCGCGGCGCTGGTACTGGTTGACCACCTCCGACCAGCCCGACTTGGCCTGCTCGTCATTGGCCTGGATGGCGTTGTAGCCGCAATTGGTCAGGCTGAGGCAGGACAGCGTCGCAACGATCGTGAAGAACTTTCGCATCTTTAACTCCCGGCATATTTTGTCGCAGGGTAGCAGATCAGGTTCACGGGATGTGCAAGTTTCTCAGCCGTCATTCCGGGGTTCTGCGCGGCGTCCCCATTGCGCACTTGCGCAATGTGGAATGACGATGTGAGCGAATTGCATTGCTCCGCCCTTGCCTGTCGCTCGCCGAAATAACAACATGGCGCGACAAGAACAAGGAAACGCAGAGGCGACGCCATGGAGTACGAGACGATCATCGTGGAACGGCCCGATCCGCGCATCGCGCGGATCGTGATGAACCGGCCCGAGGCGCGCAACGCGCAGAACCTGCAGATGACCTACGACCTCAACGCCGCATTCGACCGGATGGTGCAGGACGACGCGGTCAAGGTCATCGTCCTCGCCGGCAACGGGCCTCATTTTTCCTCCGGCCACGACCTGCGCCCCGGCGGGAAGAACGAAGCGGGCGTCGATTTTCCACCGGTCGGAAATTGGGGCGGCTTCGCCGAGCCCAACGCGCACGGCCGCTTCGCCCGCGAGCAGGAAATATATCTGCAGATCACCCGCCGCTGGCGCAATCTGGCGAAGCCGACGATCGCCGAGGTGCACGGCAAGTGCATCGCCGGCGGCCTGATGCTGGCCTGGGCGTGCGACCTCATCGTCGCAAGCCACGATGCCGAGTTCTGCGATCCCGTCGTCACCATGGGCGTCTGCGGCGTCGAGTGGTTCGTGCACCCCTGGGAGCTCGGTCCGCGCAAGGCCAAGGAGATGCTGTTCACATCAGATGTCTGGACCGCGGAAGAAGCGCACAGGCTCGGCATGGTCAACCATGTCGTGCCGCGCGAGGAACTGTCATCCTTCGTGCTGAAGCTGGCCGGGAAGATCGCAGCCAAGCCGTCCTTTGCACTGAAGCTGACCAAGGAAGCGGTGAACCGCTCGGTCGACGTCATGGGCCAGCCGGCCGCCATCGAGCAGGCCTTTGCGCTGCATCAGCTCTGTCACGCGCACAATCTTCAGGAATTCGGGATGGTGGTGGACCCGTCGGGCCTGCATCCATCCGTACGCAAACCCACCACGGCGAAACTTTAGAGATGGACCTCACCCTCAGCGACGAGCAGCGCCTGCTGCGCGAAAGCGCCGACCGTTTCGTCGGCGAGACCTACAGCGCCGAGCATCGCCGCAAGACCGCGGCGGAGCCGAACGGCTTCAGCGCGGCGATCTGGCAGAAATTCGCCGAGCTCGGCTGGCTGGCGCTGCCGATCGCCGAGGCGCATGGCGGCCTCGGCGGCGGCGCGGTCGAGGTCGGCATTCTGATGGAGGCGTTCGGGCGCGGGCTGGTGTCCGAGCCCTATCTCTCCACGGTCGTGATCGGCGCCGGGCTGATCGGAAGCAGTGGCAGCGAGGCACAGAAGCAGGCGCTGCTGCCGATGGTTGCCCAGGGATCATTGCTCCTTACCTTCGCGCATGCCGAGCGCGCTTCACGCTTCGACCTCGGCAAGGTCGAGACGACGGCGACGAAGACAGCGAACGGTTTTCGACTGAATGGCCGCAAGGTCGCGGTGCTGGACGGCCAGGCCGCGAACCAGATCGTCGTTTCCGCCCGCATCGTCAACGCCAACGGCTCGTCCGGAAAGCTCTGCCTGTTCCTGGTGCCGGCGGGAACGCCGGGGATGACGCTACACGATTATCCGCGGCTCGGCGGCGGACGCGCCTGCAGCCTCGATCTGCGCGATGTGCATTTGCCTCCCGATGCGCTGCTCGGCGACGGCGGCGATGCACTGCCGGCGATCGAGGCGGCGGTCGACCGCGCGATCGCCGCGCTCGGCGCCGAGGCCGTCGGCATCATGCAGACGCTGCTCGACACCACGCTGGAATATACCAAGATCAGGAAGCAGTTCGGCCGGCCGCTGTCGGCCAACCAGGTGATCCGCCACCGCCTCGCCGACATAGCGATGCAATGCGACGAGGCGCGCTCGATGGCCCTGCGGGCGGCGCTGATGGCCGATGCCGAACCGATTGCGCGCAGCCGCGCCGCCTCGGGCGCAAAGGCCAAGATCGGCAACTGCGCGCGCTTCGTCGCCGAGCAATCGGTGCAGTTGCACGGCGCCATGGGCGTCACGGAAGAGCTCGACATCGGCCTCTATTTCAAGCGCCTGCTCGCCTTCGACACGCTGTTCGGCGGCAGCGCCCATCATTATCGCCGTCACGCCGCCCTCGGCGGACGCGCCCAGGCCTGAAGGAGGCGAATATGGATCTCAGCTTCAGCACCGAGGAGCGCGCGTTCGAGAAGGAAGTCCGCGACTTCATCGCCGCGAACCTGACCGGCGAGATGAAACGCGCCACCGCGCTGACACCGTCGGTGTTCTCCGATCCCGATATCGGCATGGCCTGGCAGCGCGCGCTGCACAAGAGAGGCTGGGGCGCGCCGGGCTGGCCGGTGCAATATGGCGGCCCGGACTGGACGCCGGCGCAGCGCTGGATCTTCGAAGCCGAATGCGCCCGCGCCGGCGTGCCCAATGTCAACGTGATGGGCGTCAAGATGGTCGGGCCCGTCATCATCGGGTTCGGCTCGCCCGAGCAGAAGAATTTCTACCTGCCGCGCATCCTCTCCGGCGAGGACTATTGGTGCCAGGGCTATTCCGAGCCGGGCTCGGGCTCCGACCTCGCCTCGCTGAAGACGCGCGCGGTGCGCGACGGCGACGATTACATCGTCAATGGCACCAAGATCTGGACCACGCATGCGCATCACGCCAACCGCATGTTCGCGCTGGTGCGCACCAACGAGACCGAGCGGCAGCAGGACGGCATCAGCTTCATCCTGATCGACATGAAGACGCCGGGCATCACGATAAGGCCGATCCTCACCATCGGCGGCGATCACGAGGTCAACCAGGTGTTCTTCGACGACGTCCGCGTGCCCGTCGCCAACCGCGTCGGCGAGGAAGGCAAGGGCTGGACCTATGGAAAATACCTGCTGGAGTTCGAGCGCGGCGCCGGCATCGCCTCGGCCAAGCTGCGCGAGGCGCTGCGCACGATTTCCGACCTCGCCGAATCCGGCGTCACCGGCCGCGCCATCGACGATCCCGACATTTCGCTGCGCATGTCGGAGATCGAGGTCGATATCGACGCGCTGGAAATGACCGAGCTGCGCGTGCTGTCGGCGCTGCAGACCGGGCAAAACCCCGGCGCGGTGTCGTCGATCCTGAAGCTGCGCAACAGCGAAATCCGCCAGGCGGTGACGCGGCTCGGCGTCGACGTGATCGGCCACGACGCCCTTGCGGTGGAGCCGGTGCGTCCGCTCTACCGCCTCAATCACGAGCCGCCGGTGCCGGAGGAAATGCTGACGGTGGTGCCGGAATATCTCAACGGACGCGCCTGGACGATCTTCGGCGGCTCGTCGGAAATCCAGCGCGAGATCATCGCCAAGATGGTGCTTGGGATTTGATTCCCGTGTCGTTCCGGGGCAACGCGCAGCGCTGAACCCGGAACCTCGAGATTCCGGGTTCGCCTCTTCGAGGCGCCCCGGAATGACGGATACTACTCTCCCGCCCCCGCGTCCCGGATCGCCTGCCAGATTTTTGCCGGCGTCAGCGGCGTGTTGAGCTGCTTGATGCCGAGCTCCGATAGCGCATCCATCACGCCGTTGGTGATGCAGGGCGGCCCGCCGATGGCGCCGGATTCGCCGCAGCCCTTGGCGCCCAGCGGATTGGTCTTGCACGGCGCCGACGGATCGAGCGTCACCGCGATCGGCGGGATGTCGTCGGCGCGCGGCAGGCAATAGTCCTGGTAGCTCGCGGTGAGCAGCTGGCCTTCCTCGCTGTAGGCCACGCCCTCGTACAGCGCCTGGCCAATGCCCTGCGCGACGCCGCCATGCACCTGGCCGGTCACCAGCATCGGATTGACGGCGACGCCGACGTCGTCGACCGTGGTGTAGCGCACCACCCTGGTGACGCCGGTCTCCGGATCGATCTCGACCTCGCAGATATGCGTGCCGTTCGGCCAGCTCGGCCCGTCGACCTCGCCCTCGCTGTCGACCGAGAGTTTTCCGGTGCCTTCCTTCTTCGCGATCTCGAACAAATTGATGCGCCTGTCGGTGCCGACCACGGTGAGCCAGCCGTCGCGATACTCGATGTCTCCGACCGAGGCTTCGAGCAGATTCGCGGCCTTCTCGCGCGCCTTGTTGATCATGTCGCCTGAGGAAACCGCCACCGCCGTGCCGCCGACGAACAGCGAGCGCGAGCCGACGCTGCCGAAACCGGTGGCCAGATCGGTGTCGCCCTGCACCACGTCGATCCTGTCGAGGGGAATGCCGAGCGCGTCCGACACCATCTGGCTGTAGGTGGTCTGCAGCCCCTGCCCCATCGCCATGGTGGCGGAATGCAGGATGACGCGCCCCTCGCCGGTGGCGTGCAGGCTGACCTTCTCGTTGTGCGCCCGGCCGCCGGTCCACTCGATGTAGGACGTGAGCCCGCGGCCATAGAGCATGCCGCGCTTCTTCGCCGCGCGCTTGCGGGCGGCAAAGCCGTCCCAGTCGGCGAGTTCAGACGCGCGCGAAAGCATGTGCGCGAACGCGCCGCTGTCATACACCTGGCCGACGGCATTGGTATAAGGCAGCTGCGCCGGCTTGATGTAGTTGGCTTTCCGGATGGTGCGCGGATCCATGCCGAGCTGGCGCGCGGCCGCATCCATCAGCCGCTCGACGATGAACACACCTTCCGGCCGCCCCGCGCCGCGATAGGCGCCGACCGGCGCAGTATGGGTCATCACCGTCTTGACCTCATAGTGTACCAGCGGAAGATCGTAGACTCCGGTCTGCACGAACGGGCCGAGCACCAGCGGGATGATGTTGCCGGTGCCCGAGGAGTAGGCGCCGGTCGCGCCGATCGAGCGCACGCGATAGGCCAGCACCCTTCCCTTGGCGTCGAGCGCGAATTCGCCGGTCGAGGTGAGGTCGCGGCCATGGGTGCCGCCCAAAAACTCGTCGGTGCGGTCGCCGCGCCAGCGGATCTTTTTGTTCAGCTTCACGGCGGCATAGGCGACGATGCCGTCCTCGGGATAGATGCTGGTCTTCTGGCCGAAGCCGCCGCCGATATCGCCGACCAGCACGCGCACGCTGTCGGGCGGACGCTTCAGGATGGCGCCCGCCAGGAGATCGCGGGTCGAAGCCGGTGTCTGTGACTGCGTATGGAGCAGCAACCTGCCCGTTCCCTTCTCGACTTCCGCAATCGTCGAGCGCGGCTCCATCGCCGAGGGCACCAGGCGCTGGCTGACGATATCCAGCGAAACCGTGTGCGCGGCCCTGGAGAAGACTTCCTCGACCTTGGCGGCATCGCCATAGCTCATCGCCGCCACGATGTTGTCGGGCGCGTCGGGCCACACCACCGGCGCGCCGGGCTTGGTGGCCTCCACGGGATCGACCACCGCCGGCAGCACCTCGTATTCGACAGCGATCGCCTCGGCCGCGCTCTGCGCCTCCAGCCGCGAATGCGCCACCACCGCCGCCACGCCTTCACCTGCGAAGCGCACAATTTCATGGGCGAGCAGGCGTCGCGGCGGCACTGTCATCGGCGAGCCGTCGAGCCGCTTGAAGATATCCAGGGTCGGCAGCGAGCCGATATTGTCCTTGACGAGGTCGGCGCCGGTATAGACCGCGGCGACGCCGGGCATCTTTACGGCATCAGCGGTGTCGATCGAGAGAATCCTCGCATGCGCGTGCGGCGAGCGCAGCACATGGAGCCAGAGCGCGCCGTCCTCCGGCTTGTCGTCGATGAACGCTCCCTTCCCGGTGAGCAGTCTCTGGTCTTCCAAACGCTTGATCGGCTTGCCCGCGCCAAAACGTAGATTGCCGGGAAGAATGTTCATTCGCATGTCCTTAAGGCGTTTCCAATTCGCGGCAGGGTTTTAGCGATTTTTGGCCGCAAAACAACCGATGCCGGATACAAGGCTGCATGCATCCGTGCGGCTCAGCCGCACGCCGTGACGACTTGTTCGCTCTCAGGCAAGTCTTATCGCTGGCCGATATCGACGACGGCAACCTCGACGTCCCGCTTCTCGGAGCCGCGCTTGAGACTGAGGCGCACCGTCTTGCCGGCGCCGACCTGCTCGATCTGATCGGTGAGGTCGGAGAGCCGGTGCACCTGCTTGCCGTCCACCGCCGTGATCACGTCGCCGAGAGCCCCGGTCGCAAGATCGACGCCGCGGATGCCGGCGCGCTCGGCTGGCGAGCCCGGCGCCGTGCGCACCACGATCACGCCTTCGCTGCCGAGGCGGGTGGCAACCGTCTCGCTGGCGGCGACGATGCCGATGCCGGGCGTCGGCACCCGGCCGTTGCGGATCAGCTCGGGCACGACGCGGTTGACGATGTCCACCGGGACGGCAAAGCCGATGCCGGCACTGGAGCCCGATGGCGAGAGGATCGCCGTGGTCACGCCGATCAGCCGGCCGGCGGAGTCGAGCAGCGGTCCGCCGGAGTTGCCGGGATTGATCGCGGTGTCGGTCTGGATCACGTTGGCGATCTCGCGCCCGCTCGAGGTAGGCAGCCGCCGCTTCAGCGCGCTGATGATGCCGCTGGACATGGACTGATCGAGGCCAAAGGGATTGCCGACCGCGAAGGCGAACTGCCCGACCTTGAGGTCGGAGGAGCTGCCGATGGCGAGCGGCGGCGGCAATTTGCGGGCACCGCGAATCCGCAGCACCGCAAGGTCGTAGTTCGACGCCGTGCCGACCAGCCCGGCGCGAACCGCTTCGCCCGAGGCCAGGCGGATCGCGACTTCGCGGGCGTTCTGCACCACGTGATTGTTGGTGACGACGTGGCCTGCATCGTCCCAGACGAAGCCGGTGCCGGAAGCGGCGCCACCGCCACCTTCCGTCTCCTCGCTCAGCGGATTGGCCGCGGATTGCGCCGCCACCTGCACCACCGAAGGCGAGACCCGCTCGAACATCTCGATATTGGCCCGCTCGGCTTCCGACAGCGGACCGCGCTGCTCCACGGCGCGGACATTCGGCTCGGTCCAGACCGAGAAGCGCAGATTACCTGCGGCAAATGCCAGCAAGAGACCGGCAGCGACAGCGAGGACGATGACAAGGCGGCGATTCATGAGCTTTCTCCCGGGCAACAAACGCGGAAGCCGCCGGGAGGTTTCTTGATGACGGGAATGCGCTCGAATTTGATCGAGCGAGCTCTCGCCGCAGCGGGCTAGCCGAGCTCCTGCAACACCGCTTCCACCACCTTGCGCTGCCCTGCCGTCAGCGCGGCCTGCGGCGGAACGGGGTCGCCAACGTCATAGCCCTGGATGGCAAGCCCCGCCTTGATGCAGGCGGCGAGGTTGAAACGCGCAAACGCTTCGTTGACCCGCCACAACCTGCGCTGCAGCGCCATTGCCTCGTCCCAGCGCTTGGCGCGGCACAGCTCGTAGAGCGCAACGCTCTGGCGCGGGATGATGCAGGCAGGCCCGGCCATCCAGCCCAGCCCTCCGATCAGCATCACCGCGGCGGGAATGTGGGCCGAGGCGGCGAACACCTTGATCCCGTCGCCGCAGCGATTCATGATCGAGAGCAGCCGGCCGGTGTTGGTGGAAGCATCCTTGATGTAACCGATGCGCGGATGCGCCGCGAGGCGCTCGATGACGTCGAGCGTCAGATCGGAGCGCTGGAATTGCGGATTGGTGTAGATGACGACGGGAATGTCGACAGCATCCGCAATCGCGCGGAAATAGGCTTCGACGCCGGCATCGGGAAGCGGAAAATAGGCTTCGAGGATGGCGAGGATTCCGTCGGCGCCGAGCTTCTGATAGGCCCTCGCCTGCGCCACCGCATCCGCCGTCGAGGTCGAGACGACGCCGGCGACCACGGGCACGCGCCCCTTTGCCGCCGCGATGGTGGTCTCGACGACTGCCTTGCGCTGCGCGGCATTGAGATAAGCGAATTCGCCGGTCGAGCCGAGCGGCGTCAGACCGTGCACGCCGGCCGCGATGAGATCGTCGCAAAGCCGCTCCAGCACTTTCGTGCGGATCTGGCCGGATGGATCGATGGGAGAGACGAGGTAGGGAAAGACGCCGTGAAAATCGATCATGACGCGGCGATCTTAGAACCGGGCGCGCGCACAGGTCAAACGCGCGTCAAAACGAGATGGCCCGGAGCCAGGAACTCCGGGCCATCGTGGGCATCACCAGCCGTAACGAACGGCCGGATAGCCGTACCAGCCGGGGCCGCCGTAGTGGACGACGCCGGGAGCGTAGTAGCCGTAGCCGCCGTAGATGTAGGCGTCGGCGGCGATCGCAGCAGCGGCTGCAGCGGCAACGGCAGCGGCCGGACGCACCACGCGCACGCCGCGCGCTTCGGCCGGCGCGGAAACGGAAGCCGCAAGCGTTGCGGCAGCGACAAGCATCAAGGCAATCTTTTTCATTGCAAGCCCCTGTGAGTGAACCCCATTAGACGGGATGGGAAGTTGGAGAACGGTCGTTCGATCCGCCTGACAGGGACCTTAGGCGAATGCATCGGCGGCTTATGTGCAAAAGGTCACACAGGCCCGGAACCGGGCGTAAGCCGTTGAGAACGGGAAGTTACAGCCGGATCAACCGCACCCGCGTCCCCCAGGGGTCGCTGACTTAAATGCCGCCCGGAACGGCCGCGATCTCCCGGCCGGCCTTGCGCAGCCGCTCCTCTTGGGCCGCGAACAGATCAGGCTTCTCGATCTCCAGCGAGAACCAGGCAAGGCCCGTGGCCTTGTCGTCGCGGCGACCCGCGCCGGCGCTCTGCCAGACATTGAGGCCGAGATGGTGGTGGTATTGGCCGGAGGAAAGGAATGCCGCGCCCTGCCGTTCGCGGGTCGGATCGAAACCGATGGTAGTACGATAGAAGCCACCCGCCTGCGCAAGGTCGCCGACGCGAAGATGCATGTGGCCGATGCGCAGGCCGTCGGGCGCCTTGGCGTAATCGCTGACCTTGGTATTCGTGAGCGACACCAGATCGTCGATGTCGAGCTGGTCGGTGCCCATGGTCACGGTGCCGGCATTCCATTGCCACAGCGCCGGATCGCGGTCGGCATAGACCTCGATGCCGTTGCCCTCGGGGTCGTCGAGATAGACGGATTCGCTGACGCGGTGATCGGCAAAGCCCGACAGCGGCACGCGATGGATCGCCGCATGCACCAGCCAGCGCGCCAGATCCTCGCGCGTCGGCATCAGGAAGGCGGTGTGATAGAGGCCGGCGGCGCGCCTGGATTCCTCGGCTGCATCCGGATACGCCTCGAGAACGAGCAGCTTCACCCCGCCCGCCCCCAGCGTCGCCGAGGTCGCGCCGCGCTCCAGCACGGCCATTCCAATGACGTCGCGGTAGTAATCGGCGACCAGATCGAGCTTGCGTACCCGCAGCGTCACCATGCCGACCCGCATCGGGGTGCGGTTGGCGAAGGTCGGGCCGCCTGCTCCGTTTCCTTCGGCGCGTGCGGCGGCGGAGGCCGCCGCAGCCAGGGAAGCGGCGCCGGCCATTTGCAGCAGGGTGCGGCGGGTCATGTCGAGGTTCATCGCAGGTCTTGCTTCGGTTGATCCGGCCCCGTCTATCACGTTTTACCCCGGGTGCAGCCTGCCATGAAAGGCGGCGCGATCACATGTTCGTCGGCCGGGTGGAAAAGTGCGGCAAGCCGATCCAGAGCCGTTCCGCGAATCGCGCGGCTGGACTAACCAATTCGGACGAACGCTGACGTCGCATGTCGACCGCGGAGCAAAATTCCATGGCCTTCGCCTTGCAGAAACCCGATCTTGTCGACCTGCCCACCAGCCGCGAGGGAGTGCTGGCCCGCTATCGCACCCTGCGCGAGATAAGCCGGCGGATCAACGACGAGCTTACAAGGCTGGTTTCGGACGACGCGATCTTGCGGGAAGCGCGCAAGCTAGGGCTGGCGCACGGCAAAACGCTGGTTCTCGACGATATGGAAGAGATGAACTACGTTCTCGATCTCGCCATTCACACCGCAGCGCCGCCGCGGTCGAGAGCGATCGACCGCTACGCCAGATCGGCCCGATTTGCAGCGGGATCGGACGAGGCGCTCATGCTGGATGCGATGCAGGAGTCAAGGTTTTCCGTCCTCCTGATCGATGGGCGCCATGAAATCGCTGGCTTGGTTGCATCCGATTTGCTGCACGGGGCCCAGAAAATCTGGCTGATGGATGTCGGACTCGAAAGCTCGATGCCCGAGGGAGCGGTACTGGCGACCCGGCTCTATATGCCCGGCCACTTCGCGATGACGGCTGGCGCCAACGTGCCTTGCGATCGCACCCTTCTGGAGGACGCCCTGTACGAATTGCCGAGCCGATTGTGCGACGGCCCGCTCGAGGCCCTGTCGCGCGACCGACGCTTCGCCGAAGCGGTCTATCGCATTGCCCTCTCTGAGGGGCTTATGCATCGCGTCAGATACAGGGACGTGCCAGACGACGCCTGATCGGGTAAGCTGACGAACCTTGCTCCCCAGGCTTCTGCAAATCCATGCCCGTCAGCTTCAAGGAAATACTCGACGCTTTCGGATTCCTCGACGCGACCGGAGGGTACAACTATCGCGCCGTTCTCTGCAGGGAAACGGGCAAGATCTATACGCACTCCGATCATCCCGACTTCGAGGATCTCAACGACGAGCTGCCGGACGATGTCGACGACGAAGAGAAATATGTCGATATTCCCGACAAGCGCGAGCTTGACCTCGGCAAGCCGCTGGCGATCGCCTTTGTGGACGAGTTCCTGCCGCGGGACTCCGGCGAGGTTCGCCGCATTTTCAGCCGACGCGGCGCCTATCGCAATTTCAAGGCCCTGCTCATCAGGAGAAATGCCCGCGATCGCTGGTACGAATACGAATCGCAGGCGGCCGAGAAGGCGTTGCGCGACTGGTGCGAGGTGAATTCGATCGAACTGACGGAATGACGCGCGACCTGGACCGCCCGCCCTATCCTGCGGCCGTCGGATCGATCAGTTAGGTTGAGGTTTCATCCGATGGTATCGAGATTTTCACGCCGGCACTTCGCAAAGCTTGTCGGACTATCCTCGCTCGCCATGGCATTGCCCGCCGGCGCGGCGGAGAGAAAAGGCAAGCCAGCCCATGATCGCTTTGCCCCGGCGCCGTTTCCAAAAGGCTTCGTGTGGGGCACCGCCACATCTTCGTACCAGATCGAAGGTGCGGTCAACGAGGACGGCCGCGGTCCCTCGATCTGGGACACTTTCTCCCACACCACCGGCAAAATTGCCGACCACAGCAATGGCGACCGCGCCAACGAGCACTACTACCGCTACAAGGAAGACGTGCAGCTCATCAAGCGACTCGGCGTCGAGGCCTATCGCTTCTCGATCGCCTGGCCGCGCGTGTTTCCCGAAGGCACCGGCGCAGCAAATCCCACGGGCCTCGATTTCTACCACCGCCTGATCGACGAGCTGCTCGCAAACGGCATCGAGCCCTATGCGACGCTCTATCACTGGGATCTGCCGCAGGCGCTGGAGGACCGCGTCGGCGGCTGGCGCTCCAGCGACACGTCGAAGGCATTCGGCGATTATTCCAGATATGTCGCCGCGCGTATCAGCGACCGCGTCAAGAACATCTTCACGATCAACGAAGCCGGGCGTTTCCTCAATTTCGGCTATGGCTGGGGCATCGACGCACCCGGCCTGAAACTGCCGGCCGGCGAACTGAACCAGGCGCGCCACAACGTCGTGCTCGGCCACGGCCATGCCGTGCAGGCAATCCGCGCCGGCGCTCGCAAGGGAACGAAGGTCGGCATCGCCGAGAACATCGCGGCCTGCGTGCCGGCGTTCGCGACGCCGGAGCACATCCGTGCGACGGAAATGGCGACGCGCGAGCTGAACGCCGGCCTGCTCGGCGTGACGCTGGAAGGCAAGTACACCGACGGCTATCTGGAATATGCCGGCAAGGACGCGCCGAAATTCACGGCGGACGAACTGAAGATCATCGGCTCGAAGACCGACTTCGTCGGCCTCAACATCTACGCGCCGCAGTTCTACATCGCCGCATCCGACAAGAAGCCCGGCTGGGACGTGCTGCCGTTCCCGTCGTCCTTCCCGCACATGAACTCGGAATGGCTGCGCATCGGCCCCGAGGTGATCTACTGGGCGCCGAAGATCGCTGCGAAGATCTGGGACATCGATACGATCTATATCAGCGAGAACGGCACGTCATCGGAGGACAAGCTGCACGACAACGGCAAGGTCTACGACCTCGACCGCATCAGCTTCCTGCGCAACTACCTGACGCAGTTGCAGCGCGCGACCTCGGAGGGCGTGCCGGTGAAGGGCTATTTCCTCTGGAGCCTGATGGACAATTTCGAGTGGATCTTCGGCTACGAGAAGCGCTTCGGCGTCTACCACGTCGATTTCCAGACGCAAGCGCGCACGCCGAAGCTGAGCGCGGCGTTCTATCGGGACGTGGTGGCGAAGAACGCGATCGGGCCATAGGGAGGTTGGACGTCAGCGCGACGCCGCGGTCACCAGCAGCACCATGATGGGAAGCGTCGCCGCCGCCAGCATGGTGCCGAGGGCGACGCTGCCCGAGACGGGGTTGACGAGGCGCTGGTATTGAATCGCGAATATATAGGCGTTGGCCCCGGTCGGCATGGCCGCAAACAGGACGACCACGCCCGTCACCAGCGGCGGCAATTGCAGCAGATGCGCCAGCATCCAGGCCAGCGCCGGCATCGCCAGCAGCTTCAGCGCGCAGATCGCGACGACGCCGAGCTTGGCGCCGCGGATCTCGAACCGGAACAGGTTGATGCCGAGTGCGATGAGGGCCGTCGGCGAGCCGGCCTGCGCCAGCAATTCGACGGTCTTGTCGACGACCGGATGCAGGCCAAGCCCGGTCAGGCGCCAGAGCAGGCCGAGGCCAATCGCAATCATGATCGGGTTGCGGGCGAGATCGACCACGATGGGCAGGATCAGCGAAGCAGCCGAGCCGGAGCGTTTGCGGTCCATCCACGCCATCTGCAGGGTGCCGCACAGCCAGAGCAGCGGCGTATTCACCGACAGGATCAGGGCCATCGGCCCCGCCGCCTGGCTGCCCAGTGCCGAGAGCGTCAGCGGGATGCCGAGCATCACGATATTGCCGTAGACCGAGCCGATCGCAAAGACCGGGCCGTCCTCGCGCTCCTGCCGAAGCAGCCTCGATAGCAGCAGCGCGGCGATCCAGACCAGTGCCAGCGCGCCGTAATAGGCACCCCACACCTGGAAGGCGCTGACTGCGGGAAACTCCGACACGACGACGGTGCGAAACAGCAGCGCAGGGATCGCGATGCTGAAGGCGAACTCCGAAATGCCCTTGTTGGCGGTCTCGGAAACGAAGCGGAACAGCACGGCCGCATAACCCGCCGCGATCAGGGCGAAGACCGGGGCGACGATCAGGACGGTGGCCATGCGGCGCTCATCGGCGGAAGCATCGGCCGAGGTTGTATCATCAAAGCCCGCCGGCGCAATCGGCGATGCCGGCGGCGAACCTCTACGACCGCGAGCGCAGCGGCTTCCTGCGCAGCGATCTCACGCCCTTGCTGCGCGCGATGATGGCGCGGCGCTTGGAAGTGCTCGGGAAAAATGCGATCGCTTCCGGCGCGCATGCGTCGAAGTCCCAGGCCGGCTGCTGTTCGGTCTCATGCCTCAGGCCGCGCAGCACGAAGCTGGTACGCCGCACCGGCTGCCGCGTGACGCCCTCCGCGATGCGCGCGACCTCGTCCGAGAAATGGATATCGATGACCGCCGCGCGGTATTCCGACGTGGCCCAGCCCCGGAGCTCGCCGCCGGCGATGTCCAGAATCTCGAACCCGGCAAAGACGTCGTCATAGACGCGGGCGCCCAGCGCGAAACTGAGCCTGGCCTGAATTGCAAGTTGCTGAATTTCAGTCGGACGGAAGGTCGTCATGGCGAAGATGCCCCGAAGTAGCGCCGTTTGAGTATGTCGCTTGGCGAGCCAAAAGGTTCTGCATCCGGCTACGCGCCATCAGGTGAAATAACAGGCAGCCTGCGGGGTTAATGCCACTTCACGAGGTTATTACCGCGGGCGGCGGCCATTTATTCAAACTGACAATCCGTATCGTCAGACCCGGCGGGCAGCGCGGCAAATGCCGTGCTCGAATTCGCGGTAAACCTTCAGCGCCTGTCGGTCGGCGAACGGCAAAATCTGCATCATGATGACGCCGGCCACGCGCGTCGCCGGGTCGATCCAGTAATAGGTGTTGTATAGCCCCGCCCAGGTGAGGCTGCCGGCCTTGCGGCCGCCGGCCACGGCATCGGCATTGATCATGTGGCCGAGCCCCCAGCGCAGCCGCGTGCCGGGGAAGAAATCGACGTCGTTCGACAGCGCCGGGTTGGTCGTCTTCATGATGCCGGCTTCGAGATGGCCGATCTGGTTCAGGGCCATCTGCGCCACGGTTTCGGCCTTGAGGATCTTCGTCCCGGCGAGGCTGCCGCCGCTCAGCAGCGCCTGCAACAGCCTCAGATAATCGGGCGCGGTGGAATAGATGCCGCCGCCGCCCGAGAAAGCGGCCGGCGCCTCCAGCTTCTCGAACGGCTGCGCCACCAGTCTGCCGTCGGCGCCGCGCCGGTGCAGCCGCGCCTGCCGCGCCCGTTGCTTCTCGGTGATGGTGAATCCGGTGTCGTTCATCCCGAGCGGCCCGGTGATGTTGTCGCGGAAATAGCGATCGATGCCCTGCCCGCTCGCGATCTCCACCATGCGGCTGACGCGGTCGATGCTGCTGCCATAGGCCCATTTCGCGCCCGGCTCGAACATCAGCGGCGTGCGCGGCAGGTCCTTGCCCTTCTTAGCTCGCACGAACTGGACGTAGCGCAGCACGTTCGTGTCCCACAGCGGATACGACAGACCGGAGGTGTGCGTCAGCAGATTGCGCAGCGTCAGGTGCTCGCGCGCTTCGCGCAGCTGCGGCGCGCCCTTGTCGTCGAAGCCGGTGAGAACGCGCGGCGCCGACAGCACGGGATCGATATTGCCGGCCGGCTCGTCCAGCTTCAGGCGGCCGCGCTCGACCAGCTGCATCGCCGCCACCGACGTCAGCAGCTTCACCATCGAGGCGATGCGGAAGACCGTGTCGGTGCTCATGCGCGCATCCGCCCCCGCCCCGCGCAGGCCGACGGCGCCTTCGTAGAGCAGCGAATCGGCGCTCGCTGCCATCGCAACCACGCCGGGGATTTCGCGGGCGGCGACGGCGGCGTGCAGGGATCTGTCGATGTCGCCGCTGCGCGTGGATCTCAGGGATGGCGAGGCCAGCGCCGGCACAGCCGGAAGCAGGCTTGCAGACGCAAGCGCCGCGGTTCTGAGCAGGGCATCACGGCGGGTGATCGTCATTCGCTAAGGGGCAAGCCGTCGGACTCAGCCGAGAATATCACGAAATCGCGCGCGAGGGCGACAGCGTTATCGAACAGGTCAAGTCCGATCAGCCGACGACGCACGCCTGCATGATGTCATCGATCTCGGCCGCCGAGAGAACCCCGATCTCGGCAACGAAGACGATCCGCACCCGCGGCACTCCGGCCGGACGCGCCCCGCCCGGCGCCAGCGTCGCCCGCCCGCCGGCGAGCTGAAACACCATCAGGCGGCCGGGCTGCTCCACCGTTTGGAACAGGCCTTTGGCGCGCGCGAGCTTCGGCGCCAGACGGCCGATCGCCTGCTGCAGGCGCGGCAGCGACACCGGCCGCTCCGATGTCCAGCTCAGCGTTTCGAACCGATCGGCCGCCGGCCGCCGCGGCCTGACCTCGCGCGGTGCCAGCGCGCGGTCGACGTCCACCGGAAAGACCAGAGCGGCCGGGACTTCGCCATTGAGGGCATCTACCACCACGGCCGCCGGGTGCAGCGCGCGAACGGCCTCGCGCAGTTCCGCGCGAGCGGCTGCGCCCGCCAGATCGACCTTGCTGAGCGCCACCACATCGGCCGCCCGCAGCTGGGAACGCAACAGCGCGTCGTCGTTCAACGCCTCCGCCGTTGTCGTCGCGTCGAGCACACACAGCACCGTTTCCAGCGGCGCTTCCTGCCAGATCAGGGGATCCATCAGGTTGCGGACGATATCGGCGGGATCGGCGATGCCGCTGGTCTCGATCACGATGAACTCCGGCCGCGGGTCGCGCCGCAGCAGCGCGGCGAGCGTGCGCAGGAGATCGCCTTCCAGCGAGCAGCAGATGCAGCCATTGGCGAGGCTGACTACGCCATTGCTGGCGCCGGCGATCAGCTCCGCGTCGATATTGATCGCGCCGAAATCGTTGACCACGGCGGCGATGCGCCGCCCTTCCGCATGCGCCAGCAGATGATTGACGACCGTGGTCTTGCCGGCGCCGAGGAAGCCCGTCACCAGGAGGATCGGGACCGGCACGATCAGCTCGCGGCAACGGGCCGGCGCACCGGCTTACCCGGTCGCGCGGCCACGTCCAATACGCCGTCCGATATCAGCGGCTGGCCGCTGACGATCAGATGCCGCACACCCTCCGACGGACGGTTCATCGCCGAGAACGTCGCGCGATCGGAGAGCTTCTCGAAATCGAACACGACGATGTCGGCGTCCGCGCCCGCCTGCAGCCTGCCCTTGGCACGCATCGCGGGCGTGCTCGCGGAAAGGATCTCCGCCGGGATCAGCCCGCATTTGCGTAACCCTTCCAGCAGCGACACTTTCCGCCGCTCGCGCACCCATTCGCGGATGAAACGGGTGAAGCAGCCGGCGGAGCGCGGATGCGAGGTGGCGTCCTCCGGCAGCGGCCAGGCCTCGCCGGTGTAGGGCTTGCCGTCCGACAGCGTCCAGGGCATTGCGTCGGAGGCGATGGCGCCACCGGGATACAGCACCGCCATGTCGAGGAGGTCGCGATGATGCGGATTGTTCTCGATATCCAGGACATGCCACAGCACGAGCGTCGAGGGCTCCTGCTTCTGGGCGGCCAGCAGCTCCTCCCGGTCGCGGAAGCGCTTGCCGTCGGTGACGCGCTGCACGGAATCGTAGCCGAGGCCGTTGCGCGCCTCGAACTCGGGATCGCTGAAGAAGGCCGCGGCCAGCACGGTCGAGCCGGTGCCGTAGGGATAGGCTTCCACGGTGATCGGAAGGCCTTGCGCCTGCGCCTTGGCGATCAGCGCCACGCAACGCTCGATGTCGGTCTTGCTCGACGAATTGAAGTGACAGATGTGCATGTGCGCGCCGGTGGCGCCGGCATAGCCGATCAGGCGGATATAGGCCTCGGCCGCACTCTCGGGATCGATGCGCGACATGTAGGCGACATGCGTGAAGGTCGCGACATTGTGCGCGGCCGCGAGCTGGCACACCGCGGTCAGTTCCTGCACGCCGGCGCCCGGCGCATAAGCGTTGAGAATGCCGATGCCGATGCCGCCCTCGTTCAGGCCGACGGCAAGGCGATCCAGAATCCCGGCAACCTCCGCTTCGCTCGCCACGTTGTCGATCCAGCGCCGGTCGCGCATGGCGTTGCCGAACGCCTCCAGCGAGCTTTCCGCGTTCGAGCCGGTCATCGCGCCGATGCGCGCAAAGGCCCAGTTGGCGGCGGCGCCGTAATTGAGCACGCGCCCCTTGTCGGCCTGGCGCCGATACCAGGATGACACCGGCAGCACGCCGGCCTCGAGGTCGAGCGTCGTCGTCACGCCGTCGAACGCCTGCATGCGGTCGGCGGGAATCGACTGGCCATGTGCGTGCAGGTCGATGAAGCCCGGCGCCACCACGAGCCCGGTCGCGTCGATCGTCCGCTCGGCGCTGCCGAGCCCGGTGCCGACGCCGGCGA
Source organism: Bradyrhizobium sp. (assembly GCF_052389815.1). Taxonomy (GTDB): domain Bacteria; phylum Pseudomonadota; class Alphaproteobacteria; order Rhizobiales; family Xanthobacteraceae; genus Bradyrhizobium. Next base: position 19,975 of record NZ_JBQTHN010000194.1, read on the forward strand.
TCCGGCCGTCGACGACCGCCACGTCGCCGATGGCGTCCATTCCGCTCGCGGGATCCACCACCCGGCCGCCACTGATCACCAAGCCGCCCATATATTGCACTCCCGCATGCCGCCTCGAATCCAATAGAGGCAGATTTTTGCCACCACAACCACCTCCGCCGATGCCGGCGCCTCATGCGTATTGCCGGATCGCGCCGGCATGCTAAACCGCCGTCATGTCCGAAATCTCGACCTATGACGGCCAGCCGCTGCCGTTCGAACAACTGGTAAGAGCCATCGCCGAACGCCGCTCGACCTATGGCCGTGCCAGCGGACTTCGCATCGATCGCGCCGAGCGCGGCGAAGCCTGGTCCAGCCTGCCCTACCAGACCGTGTTCGCCGGCGACACCGAAACCGGCGTGATCCACGGCGGCGTCGTCACCGCCATGCTCGACGAAAGCTGCGGCATGGCGGTGCAGCTCGCGCTCGACGGCAGCCGCGCCATCGCGACGCTCGACCTGCGCATCGACTACCAGAAGCCGGCCAAACCCGGCCTCGACGTCAAGGCACACGCGGTCTGCTATCACGTCACGCGCTCGATCGCCTTCGTGCGCGCGACCGCCTATCAGGAGACCGAGCAGGACCCGGTCGCCACGGCGGCTGCCTGCTTCATGGTCGGCGCCAACCGCACCAACATGCTGCAGGACAGGGCGGCTCACGAGGTGCCCCTTCTCGACGCGCCCGAAGAGGAGTCGGGCCCGTTCGCCAAAAGTCCCTTCGCCCGCTGCCTCGGCATCCGCGTCACCGGGGACGGCGTGCTGCACATGCCCTTCTCGCCGAAGATCATCGGCAATCCGATCCTGCCCGCCATCCACGGCGGCATCACCGGCGCGTTCCTGGAGACGACGGCGATCGTCGGCGTGGCGCGCGAGCTCGGCAGTGCAACGCCGCCGAAGCCGATCGGGCTGACCATCAACTATCTGCGCTCCGGCCGCGCGCTCGACAGCTTTGCGAATGTCTCGATCGTCCGGCAAGGCCAGCGCATCGTCGCCTTCCAGGCCCAGGCCTGGCAGGAGGATGCGGCCAAGCCGATCGCGACGGCGTTCGGGCATTTCAGGCTGAGGCAGGCGGAAAGGGATTCGGAAGCTGCGCCTGCGACAGGTGCGCTGGGCCAAATTATCGAAAACAACCCCATGCAAAGTAGCTGATGGCTGCCGGCATTCGGAAAAACAGCTTGACGCGTCGGGCAAATCAGGGGTATTCTTTCAATATTCCGAAATCGTGTAAACAACCCGCCGCCCCGCAACGGGCCGCGTCGCTTGCGATTGCGGTCTAAACATCCACACCCGCCATTGAAACTGCACCGGCTCGCCGCGGCGAACGCTTCGCCTCGCGCGTGGCCGCGCGCCTGCCAGGGAGTATCGACATGAACACCGCACCGGACCTCGCCATGCCAACGGCGATCGCCGTAACCGACCCGACCAGCGCTGCCGCGGCCCCGCGGATCAAGCTTATGCCGCACGGATTCTCCATCGACCACCCCGATCCCGAACTCGGCGAACAGCTGATGGCGAAAGCGCTGGGGGTGGCCGACCGCGACGCGATGGATGGCATCCTCCGGCAACTGGTGAGGGCCAGCATCAGCGGCGGGAGCGTCGATGAGGTCAATCTCTCCTTCATGATCGCGATGGTGAAGAGCATCCGCCCCCGGGATTCCGTCGAGGCCATGCTGGTGGCGCAGATGGTGTCGGTTCACGTGATGGCGATGCGATGCGCCCAGCACCTGGCGACTGCGAACGACATCGCCCAGCACGACGGCGCCGCGCGCGCCTTGGGCCGGCTCGCCCGCACGTTTCCCGCCCAGATCGAGGCGCTCGCCCGCCATCGAGCCCATGGCGAGCCTGCCATCACCGTGCAGAACGTCTCGGTCGGCGACGGCGGCAAGGCCATCGTCGGCAACGTCACGCAGCATGCGAGCGTGATCGTATCGGAGAAAAAACCGGCGCCGGCGGCGCGGAATGCGCCGAGGGCCCCGGGTTCAAGCGACGGCGCGATTCCGCCGATGCCAAGCGGGAAGCACAGGCATGAGCGATCACATCGGTAACACCGGCCCGATGCTGGCGAGCCCGCGGTGCGGCGCCAAGACCCGCTGCGGCGCCGCCTGCCGCTCCCCGGCGGTGCACGGCAAGAAGCGCTGCCGCATGCACGGCGGTGCACCGGGATCCGGCGCGCCAACGGCGAACCGGAACGCGCGCAAGCACGGCCTGTTCACCGGGGATGCGATCGCCGAGCGAAGGGGGATACAAGAGTTGTTGGGCGAAGCGCGGAAGCTGTTGGAAGAGATGAAGTAAGCGCCGATCGCAATGAGCGCGCAACGCTGCCACGAAAGCGGAATGGATCAACGGGCCGATAAAGGGGCTCACCACTACGCGACCCTTTCCTACTAAAAGGACCATGTTTTATGGAACATTTTAACCTTTCTTCCACTTGTAAAGTCGAATGTAAAGTGTCAAGTAAAGCGTCAAGCGAAGGGGATCCGATGAGCAAGAAAATGAGCCGCGCGCCGGTGTATCTTGGCTTGGCGCAGGTCCGGTTTAACCGGCTTCTAGCTTTGGATAACTACGCGCCCACAATACAGGAAGCGTTGCGGAAGTTGGGATATCCCGACTTCAGGAAGGTGATGGCCCAAACCTTCAGCCTGAATTTGGCGGGATCGATGGAGGGCGGACAAGCCGTGCCCGCGACTGCCGTTGCTCAGTACGTGTTTTCCAACATGGAAAAAACGCTCGGGTTCATCCTGCTTCAGGATTCCCTGACCTATATGGCAACCGAATACGATGTATTCGAAACTTTCTCGCAGCGGCTTCTCGAAGGGCTGCGGATTATCGACTCGACCGTCGGCGGCCTGAGCTATACGGACCGAGTGGGTGTTCGTTACCTCGACGCGGTTTTTCCTGACACGGGAGATGAGCTTTCTGACTACCTGAATCCCTCCGTGTTCGGATTGGTTGGAAAGATCGGCGGTGAGCTTACGCATTCCTTTTTTGAAACCCGAAGCCAGCTAAAAAATGCGACCATTGTATCCAGGGTTATTGTCCAACCCGGTCCGGTTGGTATACCTGCCGATTTACAACCACTCCTGTTCGAGTTGCCCGAGCGCTTTAAAAAGCTAAATGGCCTGCATGCGATCCTAGACAATGACGGTTTTACCGAGTCGCGAATGAAATATGACGGCGCAAGATTAAAATCAGAGCTATTTATGCTGCATGATGAAATTGAGAGAGTTTTTAAACTCACAGTTACGTCTCACGCTTTGGAAAAATGGAAGTGATTCATGACAGCCCTCCCTAGCACACCGACTGCGCGTTGGTTTTCAGGTGCTGTTTTTGCTGCCGCCACTGTTGCCTTGCAGGTCGGAACTGGCGGCCTCGCAACAGGCGAGTATTATCGCGCCAAAGGCGACAAGGGATATGCCTTTGCACGCTACGATTCTCCCGAAAAGCAAAACGTTACCGAGCGCACGCCAACTGAGGATATTGCGCGTGTCCGCGAAGTTCTCAAATTGACCGTCACCGAGCTCGCAACTGTTGTCGGAGTTTCGCGACAGGCTGTATACGACTGGCTATCGGGGAAACCGGTTGCTGCCGACAATGCCGATAAGCTTTCGAGCTTGGGCCGCGCTGCGGACGCAGTAGCGGCAGAAGTGCCAAATCCAGTGTTTGCGCTTCGCAGAAAGTTAGCTGGCGGCAAGACGTTTATTGAATTTGTGAAGGACGGGGGCGACGCAGAGCACGCAGCGCTTACGCTTGTGTCGATGCTTCGACGGGAGAGTGAACAAAGGGATCGACTGCAAGCACGGCTTGCGGCGCGAAAAGACCGAAAGATAGGATCCGCCGTAATGGGTGTGCCGATGCACAATGAGGAAAGCTAGCTGAGGCATGGCCATTTGGGATAGCAGCACCAAATGGCGTCAAGGCCATCTATTGCCCAAACAGGCGCTCAGCGAATTGGGTCTCTTGACGGGCGACGATTCCGAATCCACCATCGCCATTGTCATATCGCATGATTGCGATTTGTCTCAACCGCCGGATACCGAACCAACGATTGAGGTTATTGTCGGTCGCAAGGTCGGCAAGGTGGATGGCAATTACACTTTTGCAAAGAATACTCGTCGGCTTCATCTCGAATGTTCATCCGGCTCAACGCCTATCTTGATAGATATTTCCGCTACAGCGAAGATGGCGATTCCAAAAAATTCTCTACTGCAGCACGACCCCGACTCGCATGTGCATCTGTCGTACGAAGAACTAGTCATACTCCAACGGTGGTTAGTTGCACGGTACCAGCGGTCCGCGTTCGCAGATGAGTTCAATCGACGGCTGAGATCAACTGGCGTTGAAAGTGGCTTGAAAGCCATAAGCGCCAAGTTCGGCAAATATCTTCGCGCGTTGTTTTTCGACGTTGACGAAGGGCGGGAAAATGAACGCAGCGGCGATAACGACGCTTACGATCTTGTCGTCACCTTGCTTTATGACACCGACAATGATCCCGAAGTGGCCGAAGCGAAAGCCGAGGAAGCCCGCCAAGCGATAGAGAGGCTCTTTGCGGAGAAGTGTCGTCAAGGCTGGGTATGGAAGAACATCGAGCTGCGCTCATGCGAAGTGATGGCCGACCGGGCATTGTCGTTTCGTGACGCACAATCATTTAAGGAATGGCGTTCCGAACATGTGAGCTTGAAAGCCAGTCCCGCGCAACCATCGTTGCATGGCGATGCAGCGTCGCGGTGATGCCGCCCCATCTACCGAGGCCAGCCTATACGGACTTTAGAGCGACGATTTTAGTGTCCTTGGCTGGTTTGCCAGCCGACATGAAATCGTCGTCCTGGAGCAACGTAGCACCACTCTTAAGCTCTCGTGACTCACCCCGTGCGTACTTGAATACGTGGTCGTCGGCGTAAACCTGCCGGATCGCGTTGCCAATCATATGGCTGTTTATCTCGGCCACCGCGACAGCATCTGCATTGACCACGGTCTCGTCGCCCTCCGCACGCCCTCGCAGGGCGAGCTTTGGTGAGAGTGGAAACAGTATCTCCGAATTTGTCTCAGCGAGGCCTGGTCGATCGGCGTGTTCCTGACCATCAGTCCAGCGAATACAGACCGGGTCGTCGGTCGTTACAAACCCGCCTGAGTTATCAGGAGCGACTACGGTCTGCCACTTCTTGTCCCAGAGCAGCTTGGCCGCATGGTCGTGGTGATCGATCTCCGCAGCAATAATCGACTCTTTGGGAACCGTGATTGTCGACTCTGTTAGTTCGCTCCTCAGCTCTTCAAGCGTGAACTCGGGCTCCTTGCCGCCTTTTTTCATGTCGGCGACATACTTGTCGTAGTTCTCTTTTCTACCGAAGAAATTTTTGGCAAAATTCCCGATGACTTCGCCCATTACTTGCCGACGTTTTGGATTTCTCAACGTCATTGCTGCCATGAGGTTCACAATTGCTGATCGGTCGCCTTGGTCGGCAATCGACTTATTCGCTATTACCCGGTCCAGATGGGGAGCGGTTTCACCCTCAAATTCAGACAACACGTTCTCGACGGCGTTAGCGTCCATACCCTCAACATCGATGCGGTTGAAATCACGCTGTGCTGCGACGCCGAGAGGTTTGGAGCGATACGTCTCCTTTTTCTCACGGTCGAACACTAAGAGCATGTCTTTGGCTCCCGTGAACTTGCGCAAGTAGAACTGTGGCACGTAGTGCTGCTTTCGGGGCGCTGCGCCTTTTGCTTGTAGAGCCACTATCCACCCTCGCGAAAAGTCGCTTCCGCATCCGTGGAACATTGCGTCCATGCGCTTTGTGGAAGCTGTTTCACGGCGCGTGTCGTCGTGCCTTGACTGGACACGTATGCTGCTCGCGACATGTCATCCTTGTTTCTTCGACAAGGTTGGAATTTTCCAACAACCTTCATTTACCAGCGCACTCTCTTCGAAGGACCCGTTGGGACCCCACGCACCCGCGTGGACGTGTGAGGGTGGCATGGTGGGAAACTTCTGTGCTGTACCCCACCGTTCCGCACTTCAAAAAAAGACAAGTGCTAGTCCGTAGGCAAGAAGCAAGCCGTCAGGACAGTTGGAGCGGAGGGCGTGAATTTGCCTTAGCTGTTAGCATCGCGGAGGCTGGCATTTTGAACCAGCACAAATCGCCGCGTACGCCGATGTCTATTTCACGGATATTAGACGGCATGTCGATCAACAAATAAGCTATTGATCTGCTGGCGCGCCACTCCGAGTAAAACTGCGTACTCCTACATCATTGAAATAACGATGTAATTTTGGATTCTCAAGAGCTCGAAGGTGCTTGGCAGAGTCCTCTCGATCATGTAAAGGTTACATGTAACCAAATCGGGGAAACTTGTCATGGCGTCGGCATCGAAGCCAAGGTCTTCCCGCGCCAAGTCTTCCCGAGTGAAGGTACGGGCGCATCGCGAACGGCTGCGCAGGCAAGGACTGCGCCCGATCCAGATTTGGGTCCCGGACGTGCGTGCGCCTGCGTTCCGCTCGGCGGCGCACCGCCAGTCGCTTGCCGTTGCCGCCAGTTCTCGCGGCCGCGACGATCAGGCGTTCATCGATTCCGTCTCGGCGTTGACTTCGGATGATGAATGAAGCGCGGCGATATCTGGACCGTCGCAGGCGGCAAGGGGTATGCGGGCAAGGCGAGACCCGTCGTCATCGTTCAGGACGACAGTTTCGACGCAACGGCCTCCATCACGATCTGCGCGTTCACGACGGACGAGACCGATGCACCGCTGTTCAGGCTCCCTGTCGTACCGAATGAACGCAACGGATTGCACGCGCCCTGCCGTCTCATGGTGGACAAGATAACCACCGTTCCGAAATCCAAGATCGGGACGCGGATCGGGCGCCTGGACGATGAGGATGTCGTGCGCCTCAATCAGGCGGTGCTCGTGTTCCTCGGACTGGCAACATCGCCGAGAAGCAAATAGCGGGTGTGAGCAATCAATTCCACCTCGCCCACCACCTACGCCGCCGTTGGCTTGCGGGCCTTCTTCGCTCGCACTGGATCGCATCCCCGTGTTTGAGCGCGGGCGGCAATTGATCGCCCCCCATCGTATTGCAAAACGCGCTACAAGCTTTATATTGCTGCCATGGAGGTCCCTCATGCCCCGACCCGTTGAGCGCAAGGAGCATCCGCTTTCGATGCGGCTGCCGGAAACCGACATTGCCGTCATCGACCGGGCAGCGGCGCTGCGCGGCCGCTCGCGCACGGACTTCGTGCGCGACGCAGCGGTGCGGGCGGCCGAGGACGTGCTGATGGAGACGATGCCCATCCGGATGAGCCCTGCCGGCTTCAAGGCGTTCATGGCGGCACTGTCCGGGCCGGCCGTCCCCGTGCCGGAAATGGTCGAACTCTTTCAGCGCGCGGCGCCATGGGAGACGCGTTCGAGCGAAGTGGATACCGGCCTGCTTGAAGAGAACGCGTCGAGGAAGAAGGGCGGCTCGAACAAGAAGGGCTGAGACTTGGCCATCTCCGGCCCCGAACCAATGACGCCGGCTCATATCCTGGACGAGTTCTCCTGCGGCAAGCCGTCTCTCGATCGGTGGCTCAAGACGCGGGCGCTCTCCAATCAGGAGAAGGGCTTTACGGCCGTTCTTGTCGTCCACGAGATGAATCGGGTCGTCGGCTATTATGGCCTTGCGCCAACAGCCATCCTGCCGTCACGCGTGCCGCGCTCCATCCGGACCGGTCAACCGCCCGACCCTGTTCCCTGTCTGCTGCTGGGACAGCTAGCGACGGATCGGAACTGGATCGGAAAGGGCATCGGCACCGGCCTGCTCAAGCACGCGTTGCAACGGTGCGTCACGGCCGCGGGCCTCATCGGAGGGCGCGCGCTGATCGTCAACGCAGTCGACGAGGAAGCTGCCGCGTTCTGGACACGACGCGGCTTCGTTCCCTCGAAAGACGATCCGCTAATCCTCTTCAGATCGATCGCCGACATTGCCGCATCGCTTCGCTCGGCGCGTCGGGTATCATAGCGTCGGCATGTCCTGGTGCGAGCTCGATCACTGCTCACGACGGAGCGGATTGCAAAACCGCGACTTCGCATCGCCGCCCGCTCAGCGCTGCGAGATGACGAGCGCCGCCAGCACGGTGCGGTTGTGGATCGCGAGCTTCTGGTAGATGTTGTGGAGGTGCACCTTGATCGTGCCCTGGGAAATGCTCAGCCGGCGCGCGATTGCCTTGTTCGGCAATCCCTCGGAAACCAGACGCATGATCTCGCGCTCGCGCTCCGTCAGCGCGGACAGCATATTCTCGGCGATGGCGCCGCTTGCTTCCTTGTCGGCTGCCGGAACCAGACCCGGCGCCGGCCCCGGCAGCAAGGTGCCGCCGGCCGCGACCACCCTCAGCGACTGCACCACGGTCTTGGCGCTCGCATGCTTCGGAATCACGCTGCAGGCACCGGCTGCGATGGCCGCGGCGAGATCGCCATGCTCGATTTCCGGGGTGAAGAAGACCAGCCGCGTGCGAAAATTGCCGGCGCCGGCAATGGCGAGGATCTCGGACGCCGTCACGTCGGGCAACGAGTCCTCGATAAGTGCGACATCGGGGGCGAAAGTCCGGATCGCCTCGACGCAGCTCATTCCGTCACTGCACGACGCAACGATCTCGAAATCGGGCAGCGTCGCGAACACTGACGCCAAGCCCTGCAGAACGATGGGATATCGATCTGCGATTACCAGCCGGGTGCAACGCATGAGTGGCCCTCAGCAGCCCTCCCCGTTCGAACCCCGTGAACCCCAAGATATTCGAGGTATCGTTGCGGCATTGCACCACGCGATGCACGACCAGTATATAACAAATGGTATATAGGGTTAATGGTAATTCGAATCTAAGCTTCACAAACTTGATGCAATTTGGCGCCGACACCCGGTTTTCGGCAGCTACGATACAGGATTTTCGCTTCGAGCAAGCATCACAAGTAGTAAATGCCTCGACGAAATCGCGATACGTGAGACTCCCGGTGCCGCGGCACCGGGCCGGCTTCGCGTCGAGGCTGGGAGTACCCACCATGCGGAGGCAGCGCACTCTTCCGGTCATACTCATTGGAAAAAGCATACTGCTGAAGGAAGGACTCGCCAGAATCCTGCGCGCGTCGCACTTTCGCATCCTGGCATCCATATCGAGCGCCGACGACCTGCAGCCGGGCAAATCGACACCACATCCCCCACTCTGCCTGATCGTTCACACCGGCGATGACTTCGACGCCGCGCTCGAGCAGATCGAGCTGTTCAGAAGCCGGTATCCGGACGGACGGATTGCGATCGTCGCCGATCACTATGGGCTGAAGGATCTGACCGCGGCATTCCGCACGGGCGCAAACGGATACTTCGTCAACGTGACCACCTGCGACAGGTTCGTCAAATCCCTGGAGCTGGTGATGCTGGGCGAAACCATCTTCCCGCCGGCGTTCCTGTCATTCATCCTCGATTCCAACACCCCTCCGACGGACGGCGGCACGGACGATCGCACCGATGAGCAGAACGGCGTGCCGATCCTGCTGGCGACGGGAGAGCCGGGCGCGCGCCTGCTCTCGCCGCGGGAAAAATCGATCCTGCTCTGCATCATCGAAGGCGACTCCAACAAGTGCATCGCACGCAAGATGGACATCACCGAGGCGACCGTCAAAGTCCACGTCAAGGCGATCCTTCGCAAGATCCGGGTTCAGAACCGAACGCAGGCCGCAATCTGGGGGTTGAACAACGGAACGCAGAAACACATCCAAGACGGCAACCGTACGTTACCGGTCTCGAGCATCGACGGGCCGCTCGTCAATCACCACAAGGCAATCTCGGAATTCAAGCCGTTCGGAGCGCAGGACGTCGGAGCGCAGGACGTCGGAGCGCCCGGCAAGACCGGAAAAGCCCTTCGGACGACACGGCCGGGCAAGTAGCGGCATCGCCGCGGCGTCGCCGACGACAGATTTTCTCCGGCATGCAAATGCTCACGCCGGCAAGAGCTCCGGACATCCGCACCGGGCGACGCCGAATTCCAATGACGTCGCAGCAGCCGACCCCGCTTCTCAGGAAGCGGTCGCGTGGCTTTGCGACGGCTCGCGCAGCTTCTGCCTCGGTGCGGATCGCTGCCGTGCGATCGACCGGTTCTCTCGAACGCGCCTGCCCTGCTTCGATTGCAATTCCTCGAAGTAGGCAATGGTTCGCTGCAGGCCTTCCGTCAACATCACGGTCGGCCGCCAGTTCAGCAGCTCCTGCGCCTGGCTGATGTCCGGCCGACGCTGTCTCGGATCGTCCTGCGGCAGCGGACGGTGGACGATCCGCGACCGGGAGCCGGTCATCTCGATCACCTTCTCCGCCAGGTCGCGGATCGTGAACTCGTTCGGGTTTCCGCAGTTGATCGGCCCGGTGATCCTGGCCGGCGTGTTCATCAGGGCGATCATTCCCCTGACCAGATCGTCGACAAAGCAGAACGAGCGCGTCTGCAGACCGCGGCCATATACGGTTATCGGTTGGTTGTTGAGGGCCTGGACGATGAAGTTCGAGACGACGCGACCGTCGTTCGGCTGCATGCGCGGCCCGTAGGTGTTGAATATCCGCAAGACCTTGATTCGCAGATGGTGCTGCCGGCCGTAATCGAAGAACAGCGTCTCGGCGCAACGCTTGCCTTCGTCGTAGCAGGAGCGCGGCCCGATCGGGTTCACGTTCCCCCAATAGGACTCCTGCTGCGGGTGGACCTCGGGGTCGCCGTAGATCTCGGATGTCGAGGCTTGAAGGATCTTGCCTCGCAGCCGCTTGGCGAGGCCCAGCATGTTGATGGCGCCGAGCACGCTGGTCTTGGTGGTCTGCACGGGATCCCATTGATAGTGAATGGGCGAGGCCGGACAGGCGAGATTGTAGATTTCGTCGACTTCGACGTAGAGGGGGAAGGTCACGTCATGACGCAGAACCTCGAACCGCGGGTGGTCGCGCAGATGTTCGATGTTGCGCCTGGTTCCGGTGTAGAAGTTGTCGACGCAAAGTACCTCGCAGCCGGCTTGCAGCAGGCGTTCGCACAGATGCGAGCCGATGAATCCCGCGCCACCGGTCACCAGGACACGGCGGGGAATTCCCATTGCGTCCGGAAGCGCCGGGACCGCGGTGGCTGGCGCAATGTTCAGGCTCGAGCCGGCTGAATGATCCATGATGTGTCGCTCCGGGACCCACGTTCCGAAAACCTTTGTCGAACGACGCCGCTGCGCCCGGATCGCGCCTGTCGACGCGCGATGATACGTATTTCCCGATCCGTGCATGCGACGCAGAAGAGGTACTTCCCGCCGCCGGCGTCACCTTGCGCCCGCTGCGCCGGCTACGGCCGGCATCGCGGCGGCGAAAATCCAAAGGTCGAGCGGGAGGGAAGCCTGCCGGTGAGTTGTAGCCAGTGTGCCAGCCAATTTTTCGTTGCAGGGCGCCAGGTGAAACGAAGCTGATGGAGGTAACCCGTCTGGAGTAGGCCCTTCGGAAGCCTAGCCTTAATTGACCCTGCACGCACGGCTTGCTCGCAGTACGCTCGACACAAATTGGGCGTGTTGCCCATGATGTGTCGGGAGTAAGGCTCATGACCGCTAACAGGAGTGAGTTCATTGACGCGCTGCTGAAGGAAGGCGCCCCGATCTTCGCAGCCTCAGGCGATACCGGCGGTTCGCGGCTGACATTGCACGTGGCCGCCGAAAGCGACGTCGAACAACTGAGAGCGGGCATCCGTTCCGCGCTATCGGAAACTTCCGCAAAGCTTCGCGTGTCGGTGCGGACTCACAGGCTTTATCGGCTCGCCTTTCCGCGCTCCCTGGAACATTGGCTCCGGCCCTTCTCCGACGGGATTTTGTACGATCCGACGATGATCGTGGCGCGCGCCAGGGAGCTGCTTTCCTCGGCGCAGTCGTGCCGCACCGCGCTCGGAAGGGCGGTCGACGGAATCTTCTGCGATCCGGCTTCGCGCAGCATCCTGGTCCTGGCGCGTGGCGGCAACCTCGCCGACCTTCAGTCGAGGATCGCCTCAGCCGTTGCGGTGACCGGCGGCTGGGAGGGAAGCATCCGGGTCGTTTCGGTGCTGCCGCGACAAACGCTGGTGCCGGTCGACGCGAAGACGGCAGGATACCTTGCCAGGCTCAGCCGCTTCATTCGCCGATGGCGCACACCCGGCGCCGTTGCACTCGCGATCTCGGCGGCGTCCGCCATTCCGGCCTCGGCGCATACCGGCGGCGCGCGGCTCGATATGGAACGCACGACGCTTTCCATGAATGCGACGGCCGAAAGCGAGTTCGGCGTGCTGTCGAGGCTGTCGGTCTTTGCCGACGGCGCGCGACCCGGCGAGGCGGACGCATTCGTCACGATCGGTTTGCAGATGTACTTCGGCGACAAGGTGCTGATCGCCCAAAGGAGAAAACAGACGCGTTGCGAGTACGGCCGATTGCCCAACGGACGATGCGCTGAAGAAGAAGTCGGTCAGACCGGACCTGGAGCAGCAGGCCCAGGCGGCACCGGCGGACCGGGCGGTGGCGGTGCAGGACCGGGTTCGTGAATGTGACCGCGTACAATCAGCGTCAAGACACGTTCTGCGCGCTGCCCTTCCAGCATCTTTGCGTGGGGCCGGAAGGGACAGCTCGCATCTGTTGCGTCGCCCATGAGCTGGTGAGCGAGCACGGCGCGCCGATGTCGCTGAACGTTCACTCGATGGACGAAGTTTGGAACTCCGCCTACATGCGCAAGGTCCGGCGCGCCATGGTCAAGGGCGAACGCGTGCCGGCCTGCGAGGTTTGCTACGAGAGCGAAGCCAAGAGCGGCCAGAGCTATCGGACCCATACCGGCGTCGAGCCGATCGATGGGCGGCCCGTCTCGATCGCCGCGCTGTCGCGGAGCTCGATCGCCTCGGGATACCGGATGGATGAGCGTCCGGGGTTCATCAAGCTCGAGATCAGCAACCTCTGCAATCTGAAGTGCCGGATGTGCTATGGCGCGGCAAGCTCGCAAATCGAGCGGGATCCGGTGCACAGCAGATGGAGCGGCGGTGTCGACCCGTTGCACGCGATCTGGCGCGGCGATACGGCCAGGATAGGACCGGAGCCGCGGATCGGGGTACGCGCCTCGGGCCTCCATCCGCACCAGTACAAGAACGGATCGCTGCTTCGCTGGACCGACGGTCACGCCATATTCAATATTCCGATAAGTCCGGACACGAGACTCACCGAGCTGGAGATATCGTTCGACGCCGAAGGCCCGCGCGACCGGCAGTACCAGGTCGTGGTCAACGATCGGACGGTTGCAAGCGGGAGCTTGCAGGAGAATGGCACGTTGTTGCCCATCGACTTGAGGGGCAGCCGGATCGGCACGGAGCTGATCGTCGAGATCGTCAGCAGCAAGTCCCCGGAGGGATCAACGGAACGCGGCGTTCCGCTGAGCTCGATCGTAATCCACCGCCTGCTGGCGGGCGCGGCTACGGACTTCATGCGGCCGCAGATATTGACCGCACAGGCGGGTGAGGAACGGCCCTGGTACATGGACGACGCCAAGGTCTTCGACGACGTCCTCGGATCGGTCGACAAGCTCGAGCGTCTGTACATCACGGGCGGCGAGCCGCTCATCAATGAACGCGTCTCCGAAATCCTCGAGCACCTGGTCGAGACCGGCGCGGCAAGCCACATCCATCTCGAGCTTTCCACCAATTGCACGGCGGTGAACGCCAGCGACATCGGGAGAATCAAGAAGTTCCGGCGGGTCGAGCTGCTGCTCAGCCTAGATGCGGTCGGAAGCGACTATGAATACATCCGCTTCCCGGCGCGCTGGAGCAACGTCGAGGCGAACGTTCGCAAGCTGAAACTGGAGCACGGGCTGGTTTGCAAGGTCCCGCCGGTCGTGCAGGCCTACAACATACTGCGTCTGGTCGATTTGTGCCGCTACTGCGATACGATGGGCATGGAGATCACCATGAACATCCTGCACCTGCCCGATCGACTCGCGATCCATCATCTGTCTCCGAGCGTGCGCGAGCGGGCGGCAGAGCGGCTGTTCGAGTACCACGACAACGGCTGTCATCCGTACACCAAGCCGCAGGTGCTGTCCCTTGCCCGATACCTTTCGGAGCTGACCACTCCCCTCAATCACGAGGTCATGCGCGAGTTCATGCTGTTCACGAACGATCTCGATGTCTCGCGAGGACAGAGTTTCCGCGCTTCGCACGCAGAGTTCGTCGAACTGCTGGCAAGGGACGGATTCGAATGGACTGACGAGACCAGGTTCACGGAGGGCGCTCCCCGGCCGCGGCCGGCGCGCGAACGCGATTATGCATGGCTCTAGCCTACCGCCCGACGCGGGCAAACGCCGCGATCCAGCCGAACGGGTGTTGCGGCTGGTCATCGGCTGCGACCTCGACGCACCGTCCGAATCGCTGCGCGACGCGCTGCGCATCGGCAACGCACTGACGAGCCGCGGACATCAGGTCATCTATCTGGCCGGCGATCCCGTAGCCCTGGTGGACCAGGCGGGTTCGCCGATCACATCGGAGCTGCATCAGGCCGCTGCAAAGCGCGCGGCACCGCACCTGGTGATGAAACGGCCCTCGACGGACGGCTTCGCCGACCGCCTCGCAGTCGTCGGTTTCGACGACAAGCAGACCTTGATGACGCTGGCATCGGTCTGCAACGCCGGGCTTGCCGGCATCCAGCCGGACGCGATCATCGGGATCGGCACACCGATCCTCTGGCTCGTGGGCCGCGCCCATGCACCGACATTCGCGGTCGGAAACGGCAGCATGCTGCCGCCGGCGCTCGGGACGTCCTTTCCCAGGCTGACGGCAAACTCGACGCCGGTGGCCGACGACAATACAATGCTGTCCAACGCCAATGCAGTGCTGTCGCGCATGGGCCAGCCGTCGCTGGCGACGCTGGGAGAGCTCGTTACCGAGTGCCGGCCGATCCTGTACGGACTGTCGGCCCTCGATCCCTATCTGCAGCTGCGCAGCAGCCACACGACCGGATTGCTCGGCGCGATCCCAAATCCCAGCCTGCCGCCGCAAAGCGAGCGGATTGCGGCCTTTCTGGACGTCAACTGTCCGAACATCGAGATGCTGATCCTCGCGCTGGCGGGGCTCGGTCGCGACATTCCGCTCGATGTCTGCATCACCGGCGCGACGGCCGGCATGCGAAGGTTTCTCCAGCAGCAGCCGTATGTGACGCTGTGGCCGGACTACGGATCGCTGATGGAGCGGGCCGAGTGTGCGAGCGTGCTCTTACACCACGGCGTGCAGGACGTTACCCAGCAGTGCCTCGTCGTCGGGCGTCCGCAGCTCGTCATGCCGTGGACGGCCGAGCAGGAGATGCTGAACTATATGGTGGGCTGGATGGGAATCACCTGGTCCAAATCGCCCACCATATCGATCGAGGAAATGGCCGCGACCTTGCACGATCTGCTGCGGGACACGTCGCTGCCGGTTTCAGCCCAGCATCACTCGCGCCAGCTGGCCCAGACCGACATCGGCGACGCGCTGCCGGCGATGATCGAACAGATCGAGAAGGTGCGGGAATTCGCCTAGCTAGAGCTGGTGAGACGAGGTTGAACTCGAGCGGCGTTGGGAGGCCACCTCTCCCTTTGGGACCCTTTGGGAGAGGTGAACCGGGTCTGACGGGCAACCGATTCAACCAGACACCTATCACGCTCTGGCTAGCGCTCCCGATACATCCGCTTGTTGTGCATCACCCACTTGAACCGCTGCCATCGATCGCGGAGCGAGTGTTCGGGGCATCGCAGGCTGGCCCATAGCGTCTTGTACAACGGGGCGCGGCCGAGCCAGTACAGATTGGTGATCCGCCATTCGTTGTGATCGAGCTTGATGTCGAACGCCGTTCCGGCCCTGGTCAGGACCTGGCGCAGCGAGAACATCCGCCATTCCACCCGCCGGACGTCGCTTTCACGGATCTCCCTGGAGCGATAGGTGCGATCGTCGCGGCCGTTGGCGTAGAGATTCGTTCCGTGCAGCCGCCGCAAGGCAAGCGTCTCGGGAAGGGCGGCGATTTCCGCGGTGACGGCGCAGAAGTCGGTCAGGACGGTGTCGGCGCCCTCGCGGTGCGCGTAGGTCGGGATCGGCAGCGCACGGCGGATGTGCTCGGGACGAAACGCCAGGACCGACGTGATCGGGCTCCACCAGCTTCCGCCGCTTCGCATGTATTTCCTGCGATAGTCGCCGTCCGTCAGCGCCATGGGCTGGGGAACGCCGATTTCCTTGCCCTTGGCGTCGATATTCTGGAAGCGGTGATAGAGCATGGCCGCATTGGGACGCTCGGCCGCGAACTCGACCATGCGCTCCACCTTGGTCGGCAGCCAGGCGTCATCCGCATCGAGCAGCATCAGCAGCTCGCCGCGCGCCAGGGGGATGCCCACGTTGAACGCGTGAGCCTGGCCGCCGTTGGTGGTGCGGACGGTCCTGATCCGGTCGCCGTAGTGCTGCAACACCTCCGGGGTGTGATCGGTGGAGCCGTCGTCGACGACGATGATTTCGATGTTCTTGTAGGTCTGGTTCAGAACGCTGTTGATCGCAAACGGCAGGAATCTGGCGTAGTTGTACGTATTGATCAACGCGGTTACGAGAGGTTGCGACTGCATCGACGTAAGCCCTACAGGCAGTATCGGCCAAGCGCATTCCCAGAAGCCACAGTCTAGCATTTTCTTGCGGGTTAACAAGTAATTGGGATTTCGGGGACAACCTGTTCCCGCCCGTTCAGTCTAACAAAACACTTTGTTGTTAGTGATGCCCTCGCAGGAGGAGCATCACATGAAGCTTTCGTTTGGAATGGCATGCCTGGTTCTCGCCCTCGCGGCATCACCAGTTCTCACGGCATCACCGGCCGCCGCCGCCCCGCACGACGATGCAGGGTCGCAGGCAATCGCCCGCGCAATCGGAAATTGCAGCGATCCCTGCGTCATATCCGGCAGCAACGGTGGCCGCATCGTCGACTTCCGGGCGGCCGCAGCGGCGATCCAGAACGGGGCGCGCAAGAGCGTCGTGATCGACGGATATTGCGCATCGGCCTGCATGACGCTGGCCTCTCTGGTGCGTTCCAAGGTCTGCATCACCTCGCGCGCCGTCTTTGCCTACCACAAGACGAACTTCGGCCGGCCCATTCCGCTCGGCTCGGATTTGAACGGATGGATCTCCCGCAACGGAGGTTATCCCGAGTTCGGCGCCACCCCCGGGGTTCTGCCCGATCGGGTCGCGCAGAGCTTCTGGCGGCAGTGCAAGTCGACCTGACGACGGCGACATAGTGTATGCCCGGGCCGGGCGCGCTCGCGAGCCCGGGCTCGCGGCGCATGCGGTCAACGTGCGGCGCGATCACGCTGGCGCGCCGCTGCGGCCAACGGATTTGCCGAGCATGAACCGCCGCCGGCGTAGGCCGCGGCCTGACATTGGGCGAGCGTATAATAGTTGCATTCGCGTCCGTCGGTTCTCCCGTAGAAAGTGACACAGTACGCGGCATTGGCATCCGCCCTGGCCGGCATTGCGCTGGAAAGGATCGTCAAGCCGGCCGTCAAGACGAAAGCCGAACCCAAGAATGCGAGCTTCTTCATCGAAGGTCTCCAGTGTTGCTTCACGGGCATGTCGCCCGTATTGAGCTTCGCAAGCTCGGCGCCAATGGTTACTTCGGCTCACGCCTAAGTGACTCGTTAGCGGTCAGGCCCGCAGGACCCGCGGTCAGCTTCGCAGCAGCAGTGAAGGCAATTCGGCCGGCGTGCGGATTTCAAGATCCGGAGCCACCGCGCGCATGCCGAGGTCGGAGGCCGCGTATGCGTCCCACGACGGCGCCTCCCGGACGCCGGTTTTCTTCACCCAACCGGCCGGTGCTATCATGTTCGGGCGGTTGGCTTCGTGTTCCAATCCAGGGGGCACCCATTCCGGAGTTCCGATCGATGATCAGCATGACTCGCCGTCATGCACTGCTCGTTGCGGCAGGCCTGGGAGCCAGCCTCGGAGCATCGCGTGGCGGCAACCCGGGAGCATCAAGGATGCAAGCTTTGGATTTCGAGCGGGCACGCATTTCATGGACAACCAAAGCAGGCATCGGCGGAAGCTGGCGCGTGATCGCGACGGCTTGTCAGCAGGAGGCCGAGGATTGCATATACCTGGCGCCTGCCGTGATGGCTGGGAATATCTTCGGCGCAGACCGTTTGCCCCTGGATCCACCTTACTCGTATCAGCTCATCGCAAGGCGCGAACGGCATGCGATCGTCAGGGAGGATGTATCCTCCGGAAGCAGGGATAGCGAAGCCGACCATGAGGCTGCGTTCTCGTCGTTCGATATTCACGCGCCACGACATGCGGCAAAGCCCATCGAGACAAGAGCCCTGGACTCAGGGACCGTCGCGCGGTCGTGGCCGATATCGGCTCGACTGAAGGCCCGCGGCCACCGCGGTGAGCTCTGGAATCTGGAGTTCCCGGTCAACCACATCAACACGCGCACGAAAGATGCATCGGAATTTCAAGTCGAGAGCGGCCCCGTGCTCATCCCGCGAGATATAGTGGATATTGCCGACGCCTCGATCGTCGGCGGGTGCTATCTGGCCTACGTCTTTTTCAACAAGACGAGCCAGGTCGATTTGCTGGCCTGGGGTCCGACGAGCAATTCACGTCGAGGCTTTGTGCGTTTCGCTCGAATTGTCGGCATTGAAACCGAGCTTCTGAGCCGGCAACCGGAGAGATAGCGGCTCAGGATCCCTCGCCATCGAGAATGCCGACATAGTGGGGTCATCGAATCCATCCCGCCATGACCTGCCGACGAGCGGTTGGGATCGTCGGCCCGCAACCGGGCCGCATGACCGCCGGAAAACCCGTTGGACGCAGCCCACGGACAATTGGCTGACCGCTGGAATCAGCCCATAGTGGGCACACAGCCGGGGGGCTGATCCGTTTGTCCACTGAATTGCAATACCTAACGCGACGTTCTGCCTGCAGAGAGAAATTTCGCTGCGCGCTCAACGCTTTCAGAACCCGGCGCGCGCACAATGGCTTGCCGGTTCGGGCGGCTGTGGCGCATCGAGCCGACTCCGTCGGTCGGGTTTGCCCGCCTCGGCGGGCGAAGCCCCCGGTAAACTACGGGGCACGGCCACAGTGGCATGAGCTCTGCATAGTCCGAACCGGCATTTTCACCAACGAAGGTCACCATGCTCGTCACTCTCGTCGCTATTCTCTGCAACGGCCAGCTTTGCCTGGAGAAGGTCGTTACGACCAGTGAGCAGTCCGGCATCACCATGAGCGCCTGCTCGGTCCATGCGCAAATCGGCATCGCCGACTGGCTCGCCAAAGGGCCGTATCACGATTGGAAGCTGGAACGTTACAAGTGCGTTTTGGGCAAATACGTTCCCAAGACCCAAGCCTGATCCGCGCGGCTCCCGTCAGCCGTAAAGCGCGATGAGATTGGGATGAATCGTCATCGCGCTTTAGGTTGTTGTTTGAGCATGATCTTTTCGGAAAACCGCTTCACACTTTTCCGGATCATGCTCTAGAACGTCGCCTTCAAGCCTGCGTAGAATGCGCGCGGCAATGCCGGGCTGACCGTACGCGGGTCGGTGAATTCCGCGCCGCCGTTTGCGAAATTCGGGATGTCATCCCTTTCGAAGAAGGTGCCGTAGGTCGCGTAACGCCTGTCGAAGATGTTGTTCACGCGCCCATAGATCTGGAACGTCTTGTTGATCTGATACGAGGCGTGGAGATTGAAGACGGCATAGCCCGGCAACCTCGGGAACTGGTTGGATTCGTCACCGGCAAAGTATTGGTTGCTGACAAGCAGCGCGTCCCCGCCAACCTTGAAGGCATCAGTCATCCAGTAGTCGATACCGGCCTTGAAGCGATTGCGGGGGATCGCCGGAATTCGATTGCCCGGCAGAACCTGGATGTTGCCGTCGGCGTCGGCGAACGGGCTGTGGGAGCCGAGCTGCAGGGCGTCGAGGAAGCGCGCATCCACGAGGGTATAGCTGGCGTATAGCTGCAGCGTCTTCGATGTCAGATTGACCTGTGCCTCGATGCCCTGCCGTCGTGTCCGGCCCACGTTCTGGAAGTAGCCAAATCCCTGCAGCTGGGGACTCGGGATTGCGAGGATGTCATCGACATTGGTCGCGCGGAACGCGCCGACCTTCCATCCGAGCGTTCCGATATTCAGCTCCGTCGTTCCGCGAAAACCGGCCTCGACGGTGCGCGAGACGACCTGTTTCAGCGGCGGGTCGGCGATGAGGAATGCGGCAGCGATACAGGGGCGCGCCGGGTCGGCGCATGCGAGCTCCAGCGGGGTCGGCGCGCGATTGGCTTCGGAATAGCCAGCATATGCCGTCAAACCCGGCGTGATCCTGTAGGTGCCGCCGATCATCGGATTGAAACGACTGAACGTATGGCTGCCATTGAGGTCGGTGCCGATCAAATCCTGAAGGACGATGCTCGCATAGTTGAAGCGCCCGCCGCCCGAGATCGAAAGCGCATCCGTCACGTCGAACGTGTCCAGCGCATAGACTCCGGTGTATCGGTTGGTGGCGCGAAGATCGACCGGGCCGATCGAAACCGGATCGCCCGATCGCCCGAGAAATACGCCGCTGCCGTTGACGACGTAGTTGGTGCCGATCGTGCCCAGTTCCGCGCTGGCCCCG
The DNA here is from genome assembly GCF_052389815.1 of Bradyrhizobium sp. GTDB lineage: Bacteria > Pseudomonadota > Alphaproteobacteria > Rhizobiales > Xanthobacteraceae > Bradyrhizobium. The sequence continues at coordinate 40,639 of NZ_JBQTHN010000194.1, forward strand.
AAGCGGGTGACCCCGGAGTCGAAGCTGGCGCCGACCATGAACTGGTTGTTGTGCCCGAACAACTGGTCGGTATTGGTGGCCTGCAGCGTCGCTCCCGTCGTGGTCGAACGGGTCGTCGTCCGGTCGATCTGTCCCAGCACGGCGTCGGCGGGGAAGGGATTTACGATCGGGACCCCGTTGAGGCCGTTTGCAAAGGAAGTGTCGTCGTTGAAGCAAAGAAACGCGTCGTTGGGAGGCGCGCATACTTTCGTCTCGGTCGGGTTGCCGTCCACCGTCTTCTGCCGGAACGCGCGGACGCGCGCCGAGCCTTCGATCGTCCAGGTCGGCGTCGCCTCGACCTTTCCGGTCAGATTGGCGTAGGCAACGCGGTTGTCCGTGGTCTGCGGTGTCGTGTAGGTCGCGCCCCAGAACTTGTCGAGCAGTTCGACCGGCACGGCCGCAGCCGCGCCGAAATTGTTCTTGGCTACACCCACGTTGAGGTGAAACTCGCTGCTATCGGTGCGGTAGCCGACATCGCCGTAGAACCGGCGAATCGCCGACTCCGAGAAATTGCGAAAGCCGTTGTCGCGCAGTCCTTCCAAGGCACCGTAGACGGAAACATTGTCGATCTCTTTGCCGTACTGCGCCGAACTCTGGACGCGTCCGAACGAGCCGCCCATCGTGTTGATTTCGGCGCCCTGGTAGTTGAAGCCGTTCTTCATCTGCACGTTGACGGCGCCGCCAAGCGCGTTGAGGCCGAAGGCGGGATTGTTGGTTACCACGGTGACCGACCTGATCGCAGCGGTCGGAATCAAGTCCCAATGAACGGTGTCGCCGAACGCTTCGTTGATGCGCATCCCGTTCTGGTAGACCGCCAGTCCCTGGGGAGTACCGGAGACCGGAGACGCCACGAAGCCGCGAAACTGGATGTCCGGCATGAATGGATTGCCGGTGGTATCGCTGATGATGATACCCGGAACCTGTTGCTGCAGGGCGTCCGCGATGTTCAGCGAGTCGGTTCGCGCGATCTGGTTCGGACCGACCGCGTTGATGGCTGCCGGCACCTTGTCGGCGTCTATGGCCCCGCCAGCGCCGCCTGTTGACGTTGGCGTCGTTGGCGTTGGCGCCGTCGGGTAGACTTGGACCCTCCGCACGACCCGGGCTGCCCGAGGCGAGCCTCTGCTACCGGACGGCCTGGCGCCTGCCGGCGCCGGGGCGACTATCTCGACGTCAGGCAGGGCCTGCAGCTTGTCCGCGTCCTGCGCCTGAACGCAATCGCTCGCCGCGAGCACGCCAGTCGCCAACGTTCCGATCAACCGGAATCGAGCACCCATCTACCTGTCCCCACCATACCGGCTCCGTGGTCCCCTGCCGGTCAGATGCGAGCGATATTAAGACGTCGGCAAAGTTGCGCTACGTTCAAAAGGTCCAAGTCCCCGCGCGCATTCTTCCCGATGGAACCGGGAAAAATTCCCGGTTCAGCAGGCGGCGCCCCTGGGAATTAGCGCTTCTATCGTCACACCGCTTTCGCGGGATACGACGTCGAGAGAACCGCCAAGCGCCAGGATGCGCTCGCGCATTCCGGTGAGGCCAAGGCCGAGCTTGTGATCTGCCTTCAGTCCGCGGCCATCGTCGCTGACGCGCACCCGCGCGCAGCCGAGCGTTCCCCGCGCCGTTTCCGCCTCCGCGGGTTCGACGGTGACGCTGACGCGCGAAGCGTCGGCGTGGCGGAAAACATTCGTCAGCGCTTCCTGAATGATGCGATAGATCGTCAAGTCAACCGTCTCTCCGGTCTCGCCGAGCGACGGCGAAATCGCCGCTTCGACGACGACACCGGGGTGGGACTCGCCCCAAAGACGCAGGAGAGCGCCGAGCGCCTCGCGCAGCCCGAGTTCCGCGAGGCCCACCGGGCGCAACCGCTCCAACACCCGGCGATTGGATTGCTGCAAGGCGTCCACCTGCTCCAGGATGGCGTTGCCATGCTTGCGCAGCGCGCCGAGATTTGGCTCGCCCGCATCCGCGATCTTGGTCAGCGCGCCGGCATGGGCGCGCAGCGCGAACAGATAGGGGCCGAATTCGTCGTGCAGTTCCCGCGCGATTTCCTTGCGCTCTGCGTCCTGCAGCGAGACCACGCGTTCGGCCAGGCGCCGCTTGTCGTCGACGGCGGCCCCCAGCGCAGCCGCGAGGTGATTCAGCTTTTCGCAGATCGCAGCGAGCTCCGGCGAGCCCTCCGGCTTCACGCGGGTGTCATAGCTGCCGGATTCGATCTTGGTTATCGCGCGCGAAAGCGCCTCGATCGGCTTGAGCGCGCGCCCGACCACCATGCTCGTGATAAGAAAGAGAACGATCGCGACACCCGAGCCGACCAGCAGCTGGGTGACGATGCCGTCCCATATTTCCGCCACCTCGTCGTTCGGATGGGATGTGATCACGAACGAGCCCGGCCTGCCCTTGATCGAGATCGGCACGTTCACGGCGGTCTTGTCCGGATGAACCAATGCCACGAACCAGGCGGGAGCGGAACGCCCAGCATCGCCGGCGCGATCGGTCCCCGCGGAGCCGTCGACGGCGCTGCCCTGCCGCGTGATGCTGACATGGCGCAACCGGTTGAGGTCGCGAACGATCTGGTTCAGGCGCGCCTCGGGATCCGGCGCCTCGTCAATTTCAGCGACGATGGTCTCGAGGAATTCGCGCGCCAGCCGTATCACGCTCTGGTCTTCGGCCTGCACGCGCGGCCCCGCCTCGAGCACCAGCCGCGTAACGTTGATGGCCAGCCCGAGCGCGAGGACGAGCACGAGCAGCAGATTGATCCGGGCGCGCAATGAGAGTTGTTGCCACATGGCGTTTGTCCAGGAGTGAAATCGTTCTTGCCCGGGAGCGAAGTCGTCTTCGATTCTCCCTCGCGGGGAACGTTGACAGACAAAAACGGCAGCGATCTAATCGAAGCGTACAACATCGGAGCGTACAACAGCGTCGCCCGCGTTGCATGACCCGTCGACGGTAAACCCGGCGCAGCCGGGCATCCTGCGCGGTGCGGCAATGATATCGCGGTGGTGCTCGGGAGCAATGCCAATGCGCGTCCTGATCGTCGATGATCATCGCATCGTGGCTTCGGGATGCCGCGCGCTGTTTTCCGGGGACCCCGACGTCGAAATTCTGGAAGCATCCGACGCCGAGGGCGGCGAACGCGTCTTCGAGCACGAGCATCCCGACGTCTGCGTTCTCGACATCAATCTGCCGACCGTGTCCGGCTATGAACTGGCGCGGCGCATCCTCGGGCGAGACGCATCCGCGCGCATCGTCATCTTCAGCATGAACGACGATCCGGTGTTCGCCGCGCGCGCCATCGAGATCGGCGCCAAGGGCTACGTCTCCAAGTCCGGCGAGCCGCAGGAACTCGCCGACGCCATCCGCGAGGTCGGAAGCGGCGGGGTTTACCTGCCGCCGGCAATGGCACGAAGCATTGCCTTCGCAGGACCCGCCTACGCGCAAAGTCCGCTTGCCAAGCTGACCTCGCGCGAGATCGAGATCTTGCGCCTGCTCAGTGCCGGCAAGAGCCTGGCCGAGATCGCGTGGCTGGTGCATTCCTCCTACAAGACGGTCGCCAACACGTCCTCGATGATGCGCCAGAAGCTCGGCGTGCGGACCTCCGCCGAGCTGGTGCGGCTCGCAATCGAGAATCGCGTGGCCTGAGATCGAGCCGCGCGGTACCGGAATCGAGGGTCATGACAATCCAGACCGTTTCGCTCAACAAGTCGCACGGCGGCACGCAGGGCGTCTACAAGCATGCCAGCCGCCAGACCGGCACGGACATGACCTTTTCGGTCTATGTCCCTCCCCACGCCGCCGGAGCACGGCTGCCGGTCGTCTGGTATCTGTCGGGACTGACCTGCACCCATGCCAACGTGACGGAAAAAGGCGAATTCCGCCGCTCATGCGCCGAGCTCGGCTTGATCTTCGTCGCGCCGGACACCAGTCCGCGCGGCGAGGGCGTGCCGGGCGACCCCGAAAACGCCTATGATTTCGGGCTCGGCGCCGGCTTCTATGTCGACGCAGCGGTGCAGCCGTTCGCACGCAACTACCGCATGTGGAGCTACGTCACGGAAGAGCTGCCGAAGCTGGTCGCCGAGCATTTTCCGGCCGACGCCATCAGGCAATCCATATTCGGCCATTCCATGGGCGGCCACGGTGCGCTGACCGTGGCGCTGCGCCATCCCGATCGCTACCGCGCGGCAAGCGCATTTGCGCCGATCGTTGCCCCCTCGCAGGTGCCGTGGGGCATCAAGGCGCTGGGCGGCTACCTCGGCGATGACAAGCGGGCGTGGCGCAGGCACGATACGGTCGCGCTGATCGAGGACGGCGCCAGATTTCCCGATCTCCTGGTGGACTATGGCGATGCCGACCCGTTTCTGGCCGAGCAGCTGCGCCCGGAACTGCTGCAAGCCGCCTGCGCGAAGGCGAACATTCCCCTCACCCTGCGCCGCCAGGCCGGCTACGATCACAGCTACTACTTCATCTCCACCTTCATGGACGATCACCTGCGCTGGCACGCCGCGCGCCTGAAGGCATGAATGGAGCCGAGGTCATTGCGGCTTCCCGTAGTTCGGCGCCAGCAGCCGGTTGCGTATCAGGTAGCTCGTCGCCCGCGTCCAGGATTCGTCGGTGTTGCCGCGAAGATCGGCGTTCATCGCGGTGATGAGCTGTCCGGTATGGACGTCGCGCACGAAGATGGTCAGGTTCAGTATCAGGGTCGAGATCTTCCTCATCACGCCGGTGATGACGAGATCCGCTCCAACCCGCTGCGCATATTGCACGTCGCAGCCGCCGCAGGCCTGCAGATTGCTGGCATCGGCGGCGGCCTTCACCGGCGCGATGTCGAGCAGTTGGAACTTGCCGGATTCCGCAAGCTGCCGGCGCACCAGACCGCTGATGCGGATCAACCGCTCATGCTCTTCGGCCTGCGGCCCCCGCATCTCGCCCTCGAGGCTGGTGTCCATCAGCTCGAAATCGAACACGGCGAGTTTCGGCGGCTCGGCGCGGGCCGGCGAGAATGCCAGCAGCGCCAGCGTGACGAAGGCGAACGATGCTCTCATGGTCGTGATCCCGGCGTGGGGCCGCGCTACTGCAAAAGGCGGGGTTGCAAGCCAAAACAATTCAGTCATGCTTCAAGTCGAGAATGCCCGCAAGGCAGGCGTCCTTGCAAGCCAGCGGCTCCATCCAGCGGTCAAATGGAGGAGCGTCGGGAGGAACCATGATCCGATGGTTGGTCGGCGCGATCGGCCTTAGCATCGTGGCAGGCCATGCCGTCGCGGCGGACCCGATCGAGATCGGCATCGGCTATCTCGCTCAGGCCGGCGTCAAGCCGAAACTGTCGCTGGTCGAGCAGCCTGCCGGGAACGACGGCGTGGCCGGGGCGCGGCTTGCGATCGAGGACAACAACACCACGGGCCGGTTTCTCAATCAGCGCTTCACCCTGCAGGAAGTCAGGCTGAGGGAAGGCGAGGACGCCGTGAAGGCGGCGGCGGAGCTCGCGAGCCGCAACGGCTTCATCATTGCCGATCTGCCGCCCGACGTACTATTGAAGGCTGCCGATGCGCTGCGCGATCGCGCCACCGTCCTCTTCAACGCGGGGGCGATCGACGAGCGGCTGCGCGAGCAGGATTGCCGCGCCAATGTGATCCATGTGGCGCCGACCCGCTCGATGCTCGCGGATGCGCTTGCCCAGTATCTGGTGTGGAAGCAGTGGAAGCGCTGGCTGCTGGTGGTCGGCTCGCACCAGCAGGACAAGCTCTATGCCGAGGCTCTGCGGCGCGCGGCGACGCGCTTCGGCGCCAAGATCGTGCAGGAACGGACGTTCGAGGATACCGGCGGCGCCCGGCGCACCGACAGCGGCGTCACACTCGTGCAGCGCCAAATGCCGGTATTCACGCAGCAGGCGCCCGCCTATGACGTCCTCGTGGCGGCGGACGAGAGCGAGGTCTTCGCCGGCTATCTGCCCTATCGAACATGGGACCCGCGGCCGGTCGCCGGCTCGGCGGGTCTGGTCCCGCGGAGCTGGGATGGCTCGCTGGATCAGTGGGGCGCGATCCAGATGCAGAACCGCTTCATGAAGTTGAGCTCGCGGCGGATGACGGCGCTGGACATGCAGGCCTGGACGGCGGTGCGGATGATCGGCGAAGCGACATCACGCATCAATTCCGGCGAGGCGAAAGCCGTGCTCGACTTTCTCAAAGGTGCGGATTTTTCCGTTGCCGCATTCAAGGGCCAGCGGCTGACGCTGCGCGACTGGAACCTGCAGCTGCGCCAGCCCATCCTGCTGGTCGACGGACGCATGGTGGTCTCGGTCTCGCCGCAGGAAGGCTTCCTGCATCAGGTATCGGAGCTCGACACGCTCGGCTTCGACCGGCCCGAGACCAAGTGCAAGCTGCGTTGACGGAGGTTTGGATGAGGCGCCGCTACCTGCTTTGCGGACTGATCGGGTGGATCGTCACCGCCGCGCCGGCCGCCGCGTTCGTCGCCTATGTCTCGAACGAGAAGAGCAACACCGTCTCGGTGATCGACACCGACAAATGGATCGTCACCAAGACCATCAAGGTCGGCCAGCGGCCGCGCGGCATCGAATTCGCCAGAGACGGCAAGTCCGTGCTGGTCGCGGTCGGCGATGACGACAAGATCGAGGTGATCGATGCGGCAACTCAGCAGGTGGTGGATTCGCTGCCCTCCGGCCCCGATCCCGAGCTGTTCACCCAGGATGCCGCCGGCAAGGTGCTTTATGTCGCCAACGAGAACGACAACACGGTGACGGTGATCGATCTCGAGAAGCGCGTCCGCGTGGGGGAGATCCAGGTCGGCGTCGAGCCCGAAGGCATGACCCTCAGCCCGGACGGCAAGATGCTGATCAACACCTCGGAGACCACCAACATGGCGCATTTCATCGACACGGCGACGCGCCAGATCGTCGCCAATGTGCTGGTCGATGCGCGGCCGCGGTTCGCCGAGTTCAAGCAGGACAGCTCCGAATTGTGGGTATCGTCGGAGATCGGCGGCACCGTGTCGGTGATCGATCCCGCCAGGCGCACCATCACCCGCAAGATCGAATTCAGCATTCCGGGGCTGCGGCGTGAAGCCATCCAGCCGGTCGGCATCGGCATCACCCGGGACGGAAAGACCGCCTTCGTTGCGCTCGGTCCTGCGAACCGCGTCGCCGTCGTCGATGCCGTCAGCCATGCGGTGACCAAATATCTTCTGGTCGGCCAGCGGGTCTGGCACATGGCGTTCACCCCGGACGAAAAATACCTGCTGGTGACCAATGGCGTGTCCAACGACGTCTCGGTGATTGACGTGGCGGCGCAAAAGGTGATCAAGACGATCCAGGTGGGCGAGCTACCCTGGGGCATTACGATTGCTCAGCAGCCATGACGCTATCCTCCGCACCCGCCGGCCAGTCAGCATCGGACGCCCGTCCCCGACCCGATCCGGCCGCGATGCCCGCGCTGTCGATCGACCGCGTCAGCCATTCCTATGGTCCGCGGCGCGCTCTCGCCGACGTCAGCCTCACGGTCGCGCCGGCCAGCTTCACCGCCTTGCTTGGCCTCAACGGCGCCGGCAAGAGCACGTTGTTTTCGCTTGTCACGCGGCTGTTCGGGATTCAGAGCGGACGCATCGGCATTTTCGGGCATGACATTCGTTCGGCGCCCGGCAAGGCGTTGCGCCAGCTGGGTGTGGTGTTTCAGCCCCGCACGCTCGATCTCGACCTTTCGGTGATGCAGAACCTGCTCTATCACGCCGCCCTGCACGGCATCGCGAGAAGCGAAGCGCGCCTGCGCGGCGATGAGGTGTTGGCGCGCCTTGGCCTGGCCGACCGTGCCGGCAGCAAGGTGCGCGACCTCTCGGGCGGCCAGATGCGGCGGCTGGAGATCGCGCGCGCCCTGCTGCACCGGCCGCGCCTGCTGCTGCTCGACGAAGCGACCGTCGGGCTCGACGTCAAGGCCAGGGCCGATATTCTCGACCACGTCCGCCAGCTGGTGACGGAGCAAGGCATCGGCGTGCTCTGGGCGACGCATCTGTTCGACGAGATCGTGACCGGCGACGACCTCGTGGTGCTGCATCAGGGGCGAGTGCTGGCGCATGGCCCGGCTTCGCGTGTCATCGCCGAGGCCGGAGCCGATGACATCCATGCCGCATTCATGCGCCTGACCGGCGCGGCAACCGTACCCGGAGGTGCCGCGCCATGAGCTCCACGACCGTCGCCCGGGACCGCAGCGGCTTTTCGCCGGCTCAATACGTCACCTGCCTGAACGGCATCGTGTGGCGCGAGGCCTTGCGCTTCCTGCACCAGCGCGAACGCTTCGTTTCGGCGCTGGTGCGGCCGCTGGTGTGGCTGTTCATCTTCGCCGTCGGCTTCCGTCAGGTGCTCGGCGTCTCCATCATCCCGCCATACGAGACCTACATCCTCTACGAGGTGTATATCGCGCCGGGACTGATGGCGATGATCCAGCTGTTCAACGGCATGCAGTCCTCGCTCTCGATGGTCTACGACCGCGAGATGGGAAATATGCGCACCCTTCTGGTGAGCCCGTTGCCGCGCTGGTACCTGCTGTTCTGCAAGCTCGTCGCGGGAACGGCGGTATCGCTGCTCCAGGTTTATGCGTTCCTGCTGATCGCGTGGTTCTGGGACATTGCGCCGCCACCGACCGGGTATCTCGCGGTCTTGCCGGCATTGATCCTTGTCGGCCTGATGCTCGGCGCGCTCGGCATGCTGATCTCTTCCGGCATCAAGCAGCTGGAGAACTTTGCCGGGGTGATGAACTTCGTCATCTTTCCGATGTTCTTCGCTTCATCGGCGCTTTATCCGCTGTGGCGGGTGCAGGAGGGCAGCCCCCTGCTCTATTATGTCTGCCAGCTAAATCCGTTCACCCATGCCGTCGAGCTGATTCGCTTTGCGCTGTACGGACAGGTGAACTGGGTCTCGCTGGCGGTCGTCGGCGGCTGCACGATTGTCATCATGATCGGCGCGATCTACGCCTATGATCCCTCGCGCGGGCTCGCCCGGCGAGGTCCGGCCGGAGGCGAGACATGAAGTGGCGCACCGCGATCGGGATCGTCTTCCTCATCGCCGCATCGACCGGAGGCTGCCTGGCCGCCGATCCGCGTTATCCGGACTGGCCATGCGTCCAGGCCAAGGTGCCCGAAATTTCGCTCGCCGCCGTATGGGCAGGTCCGCCGCTCGACGACGCCGCGAACAAATGGAAGAACGACGCCAAGGTGAGCGCGCTGGTTTCGAAATTGGCCGCAAGGAAGACACTCCTCGAGGAGGCCCAGCAGGCGATCACGGAATTTCTTGCGGGATCGGCGGCTGAAAAGGCCGAAACCGGCAAGCTGCTGTTCGCCGGCCTGTTCGAAACCCTCAATGCCCAGCGCAATTCCGTTCTGAGCGGGCTCGAACGGGTGACCCGCAAGCAGCGCGAGGCCGCCGACAAGATCCGCTCGGACACGCTCGCCCTGCAGGCGCTGCAAGGCGCATCCCCGCCCGATCAGCCCAAGATCGACGAGCTCAGCAATCAATTGGTCTGGGAAACGCGGATCTTCGAGGACCGCCGGCGCGTGATCGGATTCGTCTGCGAGGTACCGACCGCGATCGACCAGCGGCTGTTTGCACTCGCGCGCGTGATACAGCAGGAGATGGAGTAGCCGGCGGCCCCGTCATTCCCGGTCCGGGACCGGCCTCTCCTCATCGGCCCGCGGCTCCGGCTGCGCTTCCGCGACGGGCAGGTTGGCGCGCTCCCATCCCTCGGTCCCCTCGGGGTACCAGGCGACGTTGGAATAGCCAAACGACAGGATTCGCTTCGCCGCGTTCCAGGACATCCAGCACGCTTCCTGGCAGTAGATCACCAGCAGCGCTGCCTGGTTGCCTCTCGAAGCGCGATCAAGCACGCGCCGCAGGTACTTCTCCGTCGTCTCAGCCAGTTTGCCGTAGCCGGTGTCCGGCAGCCACATGCTGCCGGGAATGTTGAGTCGCGGCTTATCGCGCCAGACCGTGCCTGCCGGCAGGTTCGCGGGCTTCGGCGCGCGCGGCAGCACATCGACGAAGATGGCCGCGCCCGCGCGCCAGATCGCCTCGGTCTGTGCGGTCGAGAGCACGCGGGCGCCGGCGAGCGTTGCGGGAACAGGCGCACGATAGTCGTCCGTGCGGTATCCGTCGGGCTCGGGAACGTCTGCCTGCGCATGCGCCCGTGCGGCAAATGCGAACGCGGCGAGAACGACTGCCGCACGCTTCCGGCTCATGGCGACTTCGTCGCCGTCTCAGCGCCGATCGGCCGGTCGTTCTCGTCGAGCAGGGGCACGCCGAAATCGAGCAGGATCCTGTTGATGGCCGGCTGGTTCTCCTGGATCAGGCGGTTGAGCAGGCGCTTCCAGTTCTGGTCGGCCGACCGCACGCCCATGCCGATGCGGTAGACGAGCCGCGGCCCCGTGGTCTCCTTGACCAGCGGCGTGACGTGCAGCGGCGGACTCGTCCTGCCGGCGTAGAAACCGGCGATCGGGCCCCAGAGAATGGCCGCGTCGATCTTTCCCGCGGTCAGATCGTCGATCATGGTCGCCGCCGACGAATCCAGACGCGTGTCGATCATCAGCCGATACGACCTGGCGTCCGCCATCAAACCGTTGACGGCCATGTTGGTGGCCGGCGGCGTGCCGGCGACGATTCCGATATGCTTGCCTCTCAGGCGGGCATCTCCGAGCGTCGCAACGTCGTCCAGACCGCTGCCTTGCCTCGTCACGAGGGCGTAGGCGCTGCGGTAATAGGGATTGGTGCCCTGGACCAGGTCGTCGCCCTGCGGAAATCCCATGATGACGTCGCAGCGATGCGCGCCGAGCGTCATGCGCACGAACCCGGTGGCTTGCGGGAAGTAGACATAGTCCAGCTTCTTCTGCAGCTTCTCCGCGAACAGCTCGCCGAGCTTGTTCTCGAAACCTTCGCCCTTGTCGTTCGAGAACGGCAGATTGCGGGGATCGGCGCATATCCTCAACACCTTGGGATCGACCAGCTCGATCGACAGATCGGGGCCATCCGTCGTCTGCGCAGTCTGCGCGCGCGCCAAATCTGCGCCGGCAAGCATTGCGGCGATCGCCATCAACGGGAGAAGCGGACGGTGACGTTGCGCGCCGTTGTTCATCGCGACCTCCCCTCTCATCAGGCTATCAGCCATAGATTGCGCGCCGGGCGTCGTCATGCAACAGAAATGATCCCTCGTGATGTTGCGGCGCATGTCAGCTTGACGGGGAACACAGTTTGATCGACATCGCTTCGTGATCGGACGGAGGCAGAAGTATGGCGCTTCGCACTTGCGGCCTTGCCGCGCTCGTCCTCATCGGCGCATCGACCGCCTTGTGCGCGCAGCCGCAGGCGCTCGAAGTCAGCGAAGTGGCGCCCGGCCTGTTCGTGCATCGCGGCCTGACCGCGCTGATGACGCGCGAAAACGGCGGCGCGACCGCCAATATCGGCTTCGTCATCGGCGAAAGCGCGGTTGCGGTGGTCGACAGCGGAGGCAGCGTTGCCGAGGGACGCAGGCTGCTGGCGGCCATCCGTGCACGCACCGACAAGCCCGTCCGCTTTGTCATCAACACACACGGCCATCCGGATCACGTTTTCGGGAACGCTGCATTTGCCGGCGATGGAACCGTGTTCGTCGGTCATCGGAACCTGCCGCGGGCGCTCGCGGCGCGCGGCCAGTTCTATCTCGATACGTTTCGCCGGATCATGGGCGACCAGGCGATGGACGAGGTCCGCATCATCCCGCCGACGCTCCTGGTCGACGACACCGTCAGCATCGATCTCGGCCAACGAATCCTGACCTTGAAGGCATGGCCGACCGCGCACACCGATCACGATGTCTCCATATTCGACGAACGGACCCGAACGCTGTTCGCGGGCGATCTGGTGTTCCTTGCCCACACGCCCGTGCTGGACGGCAGCATTCGCGGCTGGCTCACTGCGATCGACGAACTCGGCCGCCTGCCCGCGCAGCGCGTGATTCCCGGTCACGGACCCGTGAGCGAGTGGCCGACGGCACTCACCGACCAGCGTCGCTATCTCGAAGCCTTGTCGTCCGATGTCCGCGCCCTCGTTGCCCGCGGCGAGCCGATCACGGCTGCAGCGAGATCGGCCGCCGCCTCCGAGCGATCGCGATGGCAACTGTTCGACGACTACAATGCGCGCAACGCAACGGCGGCGTTTTCGGAAATTGAATGGGAGTAGCCCGCACAATGGCGTATGTTGTCTCCGCGGGGCGATGCGGGACAACGGCCATGTTCGGACACCGAGTGCACTTGCGTTGCATTGCCGGATTTCTCGTCATGCTCGGCGCCGGCCTCGCGCACGCGGCAACTCCGGAGGCGTATGACCCGTGGCCCGGCCTGGTACAGGACATCTTCAAGAGCCGTCCGATCCACGACGGCAGCGGCGTGATCGCGATCGAGATGCCATACCGAGCCGAGGATGCGGCGATCGTTCCGGTCACCCTGCGCAGCAAGCTTGCGCCGGACGACGGCCGCCGCATGCTGTCGATCACAATCGTGATCGACCAGAATCCCGCGCCGATGGCGGCCAGGTTCGAGCTCGGGCCGGACGCCAATGTGATGGAAATCTCGACGCGGGTGCGCGTCAACAACTACACCGACGTTCACGCGGTGGCCGAGCTCAGCGACGGACAGCTTTATGTGGCGAAGACTTACGTGAAGGCATCCGGCGGCTGCTCCGCTCCGGCCGCCAGGAATGCCGACGAGGCCAGGGGCAGATTGGGCCAGATGCGGTACCGGCAATTCAAGCGGCCCGGCGCAGCCGGCGGGGCGCGCGAGGCGCAGATCATGATCGGCCATCCCAACAATTCCGGGCTGCAGATGGACCAGATCACGCAGCTTTACATTCCAGCCTTCTTCGTCAACGAGCTGCGCCTGTGGCAGGACGACAGCCTGCTGCTGGCGATCGAAGGCGGCATCTCCCTCTCGGAAGACCCCAATATCAGGTTCACTTATGCTTCAAACGGCGCGAAGCGCTTCCGCGCCGAGGCAAAGGACACCGGAGGCCATACGTTCCGGAACGAGTGGAAGATCGACGATCCCGGCATGTGAGGAATCCCGGGATGTGAGGATTCCGGGATGTGATGCGGACATCGCCTGGCCGGAACGACGGCCGCCACTAGAAACATCGCACTTCGGCTTCGGCCTGGGCGCGCCTGAGGTCGTTGAGCGCGCCCGAGGCCTGTTCGGAGGTGCGAAACTGCGTGCCCAGATTGCCGCGGACCTGCGACATGCTCAGGACGGTTTCCGCCCTGACGTAGCGCTCATAGGGCAAGAGCGATGCGATCACGTCGATCGAACAGGAGCATTGTTCGATCGCTTGCCGCGTCTCGCCATTCGCCTTGAGACAGCCGAAGACGTATTCCACCCGCGCCGCCGTCGGATAGTCGTTGACAGCCTCGGCGCGTGCGGCGATCGCCGTCGACGTCAGCACGATCAACGCGGCGACAATTCGTCGTACCGGTCCGGCCGCCGTCATCGCTTTCCTCCGCTACTGGACGCAAAGCTATGCTATCAATGTCCCGCTGAAAAGCCGACGTTCGGCATGCGGCTTCGGGAACTCGCCATGATCCACGCGGAGCGGGTACTCAAACGTGCGATCGGGCCCGCCCTATTCGGCCTTGGGCTCGTGGCCGTCACGGCGACGGCGCAAGACATGATGCGCCACGTCGACCTTTCCTCACCGGACATGGTCTCGGCCGAAATGACCCGCGCAGACGTCGAAGCCGTTCTGGCGAAGGCAACAAGCGCCGCACCGGCGGACTTCTCGGGAAAGAAACTGTCCGGCCTCGACCTCTCCGGGCTCGACCTTTCAGGCGCGGTCTTTCGCGCCGCCCGCCTCAACCGGACGAAGCTCGCCGGCGCAAGGCTGGATCGCGCAATCCTCGACCAGGCCTGGCTGCTCGAGGCGGACCTGCGGGGTGCGAGCCTGAAGGGCGCCAATCTGTTCGCCTCGCAGATGCCACGCGCGCGCCTCGACGGCGCCGATCTCTCCGGAGCCCGCGTTGCCGCCGATCTTACCGGCGCCAGCCTCGTCGGAGCCTCGATCGCAGACGCCAATCTCGGTGCCGACATGCGCAATCAGTCGATGGGTCTCATGCGGGCGGTGCTGAGATCGGCCAACCTGGAACGGCTGAACGCACGCGGCGCCGACCTGTCCCGCGTCGATCTCGAATTTGCTTCACTGAAAGGCGCCGACCTGACGAAGGCATCTCTCAAGGGCGCCCAGCTCGGCGGCGCCGACTTGAGCGGCGTCACGATCATCGATGCCGATTTCGACGGCGCCGATCTCGATTCAGCGAGGTTGGCCGCACCAACGGGTCTTGATCGCGCAAAGAATTTCGACAGGGCGAAAAACCGCGATCGTCTGCTAAGGTAGGACCGATCGCCATGGAAGGATTTCCTGATGCGATGGATCCTGGCTTTGGTCGCGCTCGTGCTGGCCGGCACCGCCGAGCTTGCCGCACAGGGCAAGGGCATCCGGCTCTGGAACCTGACCACCGCGACCATCTCCGGCTTTCAGCTATCGCCGGCCGGAAAGGACGCCTGGGGACCGAACCAGACCTTGAACGACAAGGACAAGGAGGTCGACCACCGCGAACGCCTGCGCATTACGGGCGTGGAGCCGGGACGTTATGATGCGAAGGTCAGCTATCCCGACGCACGGCAATGCTTCGTGCGCGATATCGAGATCAAGGCGGATGCAGTGTTCTCGATCGAGGACAAGGACTTGAAGGGCTGCAACAAGTAGCCCGGCCGGGCAGCGCCGGACGCGGCTTCAGCCGGTTGGCGCGGCGCTGCCGAGATCGGCCTTGTCCTTGCTGTGCGGATATTCGCAGCGCCATTTGACCGCGGTCCATTTCGGATGCTCGGCGA
>NZ_JBQTHN010000195.1:0-21804 GCF_052389815.1 Bradyrhizobium sp.
GGGTCAGTCCGCTGGTCGTCGCACCCGCGGTGCGAAAAATCATGAGTTGGATGGGCGACGTTCCACTGCCGGAACGGCCGTTCCGGCAGCTGCCGGTGAGACCGCTCCTCGACCCGCCCCCGTTCTACGGCTCGGTCATGGTCTACAGAGGCAGCGACTCCATCGTGCCCGGCCGAACAAAGATTGACGATTACAACGCCACGCTCGGGTACCGGGCAAGGGGTCATTGCGGCGTGCCGTATGAGCAGTTGACGACCTCTCTGATCTGTCCGTGGACTTTCGACTTCCATGTCGATTTTGACACTTCGGTGTTTGAAAGCAGATTTCTTCATGCTTCCTATCAGCCATTCCTGGATCAGATCAGACGCGTTCCGGGGGTAGCCGCGAGCCTCAAAACCAGCTTTGGCCCATTCGCCCTCGTCGGAGAGGTGAATGCCGCGACCAGAAGTGCGTCGTTCTTCGATGGACTCGGCATCCCCAGACACATGTCACCGATGACTTGGCAGGTTTCGCTTGCCTACCAGTTCGACTGGAATCCATGGGTGACCGAAATCGGCGCTCAGGGCGATTTCATCTCGATCGCATATTCCGGCAGCAAGGACATGGCGGGCGTGATGATACTGCAAAACGGCGTACCGACCCGGATCGGATTCGTCCCGCAACACCGACTGTTCCTCACCGCCGGCGAGTGGGTGATGGACGGGCTGAAGGTCGCCGTCGAATATTCAGCCAACTGGGACTATTCAACGAACGCCGGCGGCACGGGCAAGCTCGCGCATGGTGGGTTCGGGCTGCTCCAGCTGAATTTTTGATTCCAGTGACACGCGCTGCCCGACGCGCTCAAATGCTGCGGACTCGTGAAAACGAGACAAGAAAAATCCAGCGGAAGCGCGGCAGATCGTAGTTTGCTCGTGAGGGAGACGACGCCCCCCGCGCCAATTTAGTGTATGTTTGTTGAATGGATGTGCAGGGCTGGGGCGTGGGCAACAAGTCCTTCTGGTTCAGTCGCCAAAGAGCCCTCACGAGCCCGCTGCATCGCGCGAAGGCACGCCCGAGGAAAGCTCCGACAGCTGCCGGTCTGATGAGGTCAGCGGACCTCGACGGAAGTGGCCCGGAAAGGAAACTCGTGAGCACAAAGAACCGGGGCGTTGGTCCTCCAGGGCAATCGCACCAGTTTCGCACCAGAAACGGCCCAGCTGAAACGCGACGAACGCGATCGAACTCGAACGAAAAAACAGCAAATTCAACGAACGCGTCCTCTATCCTCCCGCTCATAACGGTCTGGTTGCAGGTTCGAGTCCTGCCGGGCCCACCACACCGTTGGTCCGCCAGTGTTCTCAGCCATTCGTCGTCATCCGCTGGAGCGATGTTTCTGACTATTTTCCAATAGCCTATGACAACCGAGCGTCCGCCAACGTTCGCGAGATGTTCGCTAACATCCCGACGTTTTGTTGGCACATTTGTTGGTATCTTGTCGAAGCCAAAGCGAGATACCAACATGCCGCTCACGGATACGAAGTGCCGGAATGCCAAGGGACAAATCAAGCCGCGCAAGCTCTCCGACGGCGGTGGCTTGCACCTCTTGGTCAATCCTGACGGAGCCAAATACTGGCGCTTGGCCTATCGGTGGCATGGCAAGCAACGCACCCTTGCAATCGGCGTCTATCCGGCCATTGGGTTGATGGAGGCGCGCGCTGCGCGGGCTGAAGCCAAACGTAATCTTGCTGCTGACATCGATCCTTCCGTAGTGAAACAGGAGCGTAAACGAGCTGCGAAGATTGCGACTGGCAATACCTTCGAAGCCGTCGCGCGCGAGTGGCACGAAAACTGGAAAGGTGCACGTAGCCCCTATTACGCCGCGCAGATCCTCCGACGCCTGGAGGCGGATGCTTTCCCGGCGATCGGTCGCCGCCCGATTGCGGCGCTCGAACCGCCAGAACTGCTGGACATGCTGCGCAAGATCGAGAAGCGCGGGGTGAACGAAACGGCGCGCCGGCTAAAGCAGCTCGTCGGACAAATATTCCGTTTCGCTATCGTGACTGGCCGCGCGAAGCGGGACCCCTCCGTTGATCTCAAGGACGCTTTACGAGCCACCGGAGAACCGCAGCGTCACAGAGCGATGCCGCTTTCAGAGCTGCCAACGTTCTTGCGGAAGTTGGAGTGTTACAGCGGCGAGCAGCAGACCAAACTTGCATTGAAGCTCGTAACCCTGACGTTTCTTCGAACGACCGAGCTGCGCGCCGGCAAGTGGAGCGAACTGGAGAACCTGGATGAAAATTCCGCTGTGTGGCGCATTCCAGCCGAACGCATGAAAATGCGCCTGGAGCATCTGGTGCCTCTTTCACGCCAAGCCGTCGCGGTATTGCGCGAGCTGCGCGCGCTTTCTGGCGGCAGTCCCAACATCTTTCCTTCGCCCGGAAAAGGCGACTGCATGTCCAGCAACACCATGCTCTATGCCATCTACCGGATGGGATATCACGGCCGCGCCACAACACACGGTTTCCGCGCCGTCGCTTCCACGATCCTGAACGAAACCAATTTGTTCAACCGAGATTGGATCGAACGCCAACTTTCGCACGTAGAACGAAACGAAGTGCGACGCGCTTACAACGCGGCGGAGTGGATGCCTGACCGTCGAAGAATGATGCAGTGGTGGGCAGACCATATTACAGCGTTGGCTCTCGAAGGCGATAAAATCGTTCCGTTATCGCGCGCGGGCTAACTAAATGCCTTATCCTCCGAAGGCGAAGTCGGGTGCGCCACTTCGAAACTTACATTACGCCGATCGCCCTCGTTCCTCCGCGGTGCCTCATTCGTCGTGCTCCGCGTCCAGGTGCCGGCTTGGTACCACGCGGGCGGAGATTCGTTCGGGGCGCGGCACTTCGCTGCTAGCGCGGTGAAGCAAGGCCATGCCACTCGGTCCAATCCATCATGGGCCCGAAGTGCCAGGGAGCCGCGGCCAAGGACTGGCTCGCCGACCGCGAGGCCGAGCTGCTGCCGGTGCCGTACTATCACGTCGTGTTCACGCTGCCGGCGGCGATTGCCGACATCGCCTACCAGAACAAGGCCGTCCTCTACGACCTGCTGTTCAAGGTCTCGGCCGAGACCATGCTGACGATCGCCGCCGATCCGACGCACCTTGGGGCCCGGATCGGCATCACCTCCGTGCTGCACACCTGGGGCTCGGCCATGACCCATCACCCGCATGTGCACATGATCGTGCCAGGTGGCGGCATCTCACCCGACGGCCAGCGATGGATATCGTGCCGACCCGGATTCTTCCTCCCGGTGCGCGTGCTCTCCCGCCTGTTTCGGCGACTGTTCCTGGAGAAGCTCATCGCCGCGCATCAAGCCGGCCGCCTGAGCTTCTTCGGCGACAACAGCAGGCTCGCCGATGCGCAATGCTTCGCGGCTTATCTCGCGCCGCTGCGCAAGGCGGAATGGGTCGTCTACGCAAAGCGTCCGTTCGGCGGACCCGAGGCGGTGCTGGCCTATCTGTCGCGTTACACCCACCGCGTAGCCATCGCCAACAGCCGCTTGATCGCCTTCGACGAAGGCGGCGTCACCTTCAAGTGGAAGGACTATCGGATCGAGGGAAGCGATCGATACAAACGCATGACGCTCGCCACCGACGAGTTCATCCGCCGCTTCCTCATCCACGTGCTGCCCAAGGGCCTGCATCGCATCCGCCACTACGGCCTGTTCGCCAAAGGCGCTTGCGCCGCCAACATCGCACGCGCCCGTAAACTGCTCGCCGCTGCAAAACCTGACGACCAGCCCACCGCTGCCGCCGTCGATCCCAGCAAGCCGACCTGCCCATGCTGTGGCGGTCGCATGATCATCATCGAGGTGTTCGCGCGCGGTGCAACGCCACGGCACCAGCCGACGGCTCCAACGAACCGCATCAGGATCGACACCTCATGATCGCGTCACAGTCCCGCAAATCTGTTTGTCGTGCTCGCCGCCTCTGCTCCGGCCACGGCAGAGCGCGCCCAGATATCCGCCAGCCGTCGCAAATCGTCGGACAACCTGTCGAGCTCGATGCTATCTGTCGCGGATTCGTTAGCGGCTTCACCGTCGCAGAACTCGTTGTACCGCCTCGATCTCAGTCAGCGAGCTCGCCCGCGGCGCTCAAATCACCATAGCGCCTGCCGCACTGCCTTACGTTCCCTCAAGCGCGGTTTCCTCCCTTGGAGGCTTTCGGACGCCGGCCGCCGAATATGCCGCGCCGTCTCTCAAGCGGCCGGCATCCGAAACCCTTCACAGGATGCGACGCAGCCGTCGGGAGGATGGCGTTCGCGGATGTGTTGTTACGGAACAAGTCGGCCAGAGACCTACCAACGCAATCGCGGCTCGGCTTGCCGGGTGAAGTATGGTGTGCTCGCCCTCAAGCCCTTCACCTGCACGATCCTGGGACGTGACGCACAACCTCATTCACGCCTCGAGGATACAGAAGCGCAAACCGCGCGAGCCGATCGAAATGACATCGCCGTCGGCCAACATAGCACTGGCGATCCTGTGGCCATTGACTAGCGTGCCATTGGCACTCGACTGGTCAGTGATGGAGAAGGCGAGGTCACCGACCTGCTGCACGATGGCGTGCGAACGCCCGACAGTCGGTTCGTTGATGACAAGATCGTTCTCAGGGCTGCGACCGATGCGCAGGAACGGCGCGGTAAGCGGATAGTGTCTGCCGCTCTGCATGTCCTCGATAACTGCGGCAGCACCAACGCCGGGTGGAGGCGGCCGCGCAGCTCTCTTTCGCGTCCCGGCGAGGGCCGCGGCGCCGAGCAGCGCGAAGATCATGCCGCCGGCCACAACGACGCTCATCGTATGCGCGTGCCAGAGATAGGCGGCCGTGTCGCGGGTGGAGGCGGCCGCAATATTCGCGGACGTGGCAATGTCGATGCGGCCGTCGCCGTAACGGATCTCGGCCTGAAGCTCGCTCCGCGAATCCCACAGGAACTTGCGCGCGCCGCCGAGCGGGAAACGAACCTGCGCGCCGCTGTTGAGCAGCGCGAAGGGATCGCCGAGGAAGGTCGCGATGTCCTTGTCGTTCACAAGTTGGCCCGCAGTCGATTCGGCGAGCAGCGCCAGTGCCGTCACATCGGCGGCGCGTCCGGGCGCGATCAGGAAAAAAAGCGAAACGCCGAGCGATTGCGCCAACGTTGCCACGTCACCAAGCGCGACCGCGCCGTCATTGTGGCCGTCGGTAAGAACGAATACGGCGCGGCGATCGGCGTCGAGCGCACCCAACGTGCGGATCGACGAGACCAACGCCCCGGACAGGTTGGCCTCTTCATCGAGCGGCGGAACGGCGGCGAGCAACGCCAGTGTCTCCTTCGCGTCGCCCCCTGTCGGCACGAGCAGATGCCCTTCCAGCGCATAGACGGCGAAGCCGAGCTGGACGTGGGTCGGCTTGCGCGCGGCGAGCAGCAGCATTGCCTGCTTGAAGCGCTCGATCTGCTCTTCACGCTGCGTGCCGCTGACGTCGAGCAGCGCGATCGCCGCAACGGCCTGACCGGCGCCGGGATAGGGTTCGACCGTCGGAATGCCGAGCGGACGGCCATTATACGTCGCTGCAACCTGATCGATCGGACGGGAGGGCTTGCGCAGGAATCGCCAGCGCACCAAGGCTTCGCTGCCGGTGACAGTCAGCTCGGCGAGGATGCCGTCCTGCGCCTTGACGATCGGCGCATCGGCAGCGCGGGCCTGCGGACCAATCGCAGCGGCAACGGTTATGATGAACGCGAGCCGCCTCATTGCTGCGGCTTTAAAATGACAGGCGGCGTCCGCGAGAAGCTGTCGCCCGGAAACTGCTGCGGCAGATCGAACAACGGCCTGAACTCGCTCAAGTGCATGTACATGTCGTAGTCTTCTCGGATGTTGCGCCCGAGGCGATCGAGATTGGGACGGAAAGTATCCTGGCGCCTGAGATCGATCGACTCCTTGACAAAGAAACCCTGCTCGACAGCCTCCCTGGCCTTCAAGATGGCCTCGCCGGTGTCGCTGGCGCCGGGAATGGTGCCGACCTTGGCAGCATTGCCGGCATAGTCGAGATAGCTCGTCGCCTTGTCGCGCAAGGTGGTGGCGTCGCTGGCACGCTTGAGCGCCTCCGCCGCCTTGGCCGCGGCCTCGACCTGACTGCCATAGGCGCCGAACGTCTTGGCCGCGTTGGTGACGCCGTCGCGCGCATGCTGCCAGGCCTTGTCGTAGTTGCCGCCCTGGCCTTCGTAATAGGCCGCCAACGTGTTGGAGCTGGTCTGAGCGATGCTGAGAACCTGATCGGCGCTCTTAAGACCCTTCATGACCTGCGCGGAGACGGGGAACGCGCCGGACTCGCCGCGATTTCCCATCAGCTTGCCAGCACGGTTGGCGATGTCGATCGCGGTCGCGCCCGCCTGGGCCACATCGCGCGTGAGCTGCACTTCGGCTCCAGCAGTCGCCACGAGATCGCCACCGCGGCGCGCCGCACGCACGTCCGCGACGCTGCTGGCGATCTTGAGCGCGGCATCGATCCCCTCGCCCAGGCCCTTGCTGACCTTGAGCGCCGTCGTCTCCTCGGCCTTGCCGGTCTGCGGCGTGGTCCAGCCGCGGAAACGGTCGACGCCGGGAATGCCGCGGTTCAACCGCGAAGTCTCCTCGACCGCCTTGTGCATATCGCGCACGAGCTGCGCCTGATTGGCCGCGGCTTGGATCTGCTCGTCGGATGTCTTTGGCAGAGTGGCGGCGGGCGGCGGCGCTGCCGCCGAGCCTGCCCCTCCACTGCCGCCGGGCGCGGAAATTCCCGAGCCGCCTGACAAGTTGGGCAAGGGCCCCCCCGCCACCGCGGGCGCTTGGGTGAACGGCACTACCGGCGCGGTCGGCAGCGCGGAAGGAAACAATTCGCCGGCAACCTTGACACCCTGATCGGCGACGCCGCGCACCGTGATGTAGAACTTGGCCAGCGGCACGCCGCGCGCGGAGAACCCGTAACCGATCATGTCGACGAGATTGACGACGGCAAGCCCGCCACCGCCGATGACGCCCTGCAGCGCCGCACGGTCGCGCTCGTGAATATAATTGACGTATTCCTTCTTCAGATCGTCGTAGGTAGCCATACGCGCGAGGGACTGCTGGCGATAATAGCCTTCATTTTCGGCAAGCTTGCCCATGATGTCGCGCGCGCGCCCGAGATTGTCGCGATTGGCTGCGGGCAGGCTGGCAAGCGTGGCCTCCTTGCGCAGGATGGCGAGGCCATCCGCGCGAGCCTGCTCCCAATCGACCGCGCGAGCTTGCTCGCGCAAATTCGCCATCAAAGGCCGCGATGGGGATGACGCCGCCGCTAGCGGTGAAGATGAGCTCGACTCTGTTGGCGACGATGCCGGCGCGGCAGCGGACTGCGACACGCTTTGCAAGGCACCCGGTGGCGCGGCTTTCGGCGGCGGTGACGGCCTCGCGATTGCAGGCGGCGGGACCGGAGGTTGAGCCGTAAGCGGCGGCGGCGGCGGCGGCGATGGCGGCGGCGTGGCGGTCGTCGTGCTGACACTGACGGGTGGCGTCGGCGGCACCACAGGCGGCGGGACGCCGAGCGATTGGGCCAGCGTCGGAAAATCGAGCTTGGCGAACAGATTGACGCGCAGTCGCGGCGGCGATCCAGCCACAGGCGCCCCGGATGATGAGGACACTGGTGTCCCGGATGCGCCGGACGAACCAGCCGCGCTCGATGACGCCCCCGACGATCCAGCTGAATTCGACGAAGCGCCCGCAGCACTTGACGATGTTGACGTGCTGGCGCTTTGACCGCCCGAAATCTGGCCGCTCATGACGCCCGACGACTGCGTTCCGCTGGGTGCATGCGACGAACCGCCGACATTTGACGCCGCGCTTTGCGACGATCCCGCCTGGGTGTTGCCCGGCACGCCCGACGCGGTGCTAGCCGATGACGGCGTCGCCGCCGACGCGCTGGCGCCGGCTTGCTGCGATCCACCTTGCCCCGGCGCGCTGGATGCCGAGCCGCCGGCGCGTTGCGTGACGATGCTGCTTGCTGAATTTGCGGCTGCGGCATTTCCACCGGCCGGATTTCCCGCAGGCTGATGGCCGCTTGTATTGTGTCCGGCACCGCTGCCGCCCGATGCCGGGCCGGGAGTCGTCGAGGTGCTGCCGCCGACGCGCGAGGCGCTGGTGCCGGAGGCGTTCTCATGAGGACGGCTGCTGGACCGCTGCGCGCCCTTGGCTGACCGCTGCGTATCGCCAGCGGGCGCGTCGCCTTGCGCAGCGTTGCCAGGCGTCGGTCCTGACGCGCTGCTTCCCGTTCCCGTACCGCCTTCTGCGCCGGATAATGGCGCATTGCCAACGCCAGCACCGCCCAGATGATTGGCAATGCCATCGCCACGCACGGTGCCGGGCGCAGCACTCGTTATCGCGACGCGGCCCGACGATGCCGAGGTGCCGATCAGCGACGAGCCAGAGCCGTCTGCATCGGTCGCACGCGCAGCACCTGCGCGTCCGACGCCGCTGCCGCCACCCGACACTGACGCGCCGCGAACGCGCGCGTCGAACTGCGCAAGTTCGACGTGGCCGGGGGTCGTTCCGACGACAGGTGCATTGCCACCGGACAATGGGCGGTCATTGCTGCTTGCAACGACGCCAACTCCGCTTTGGCGTGATTCATTCGGCGCCACGCGAGACAATGGCTGAGAACCGGACTGCGAATGGCCTGATGCAGTGCCGGAAGGCGCGCCCTGACCTGCTTCCAGACTTGTGTTTGTGGCTGCTGCGCTCGGCGTCTTGCTGCCCAGCAAGGCGGATTTGGCATCGCCCCCGGCAGCGCCACTATCGGGGACAGGCATTGCGACACGATCACGAACGCTTGTTGACGAAGCTCGCAGTGCCGGGGCGCCTGATGACGGCGCGCCGGGACGAGCGGCGGCCGCTGATCCGCCGCCACTTGAGGGGCGATCGGTCGAAGCATTCGTTGCGCCGCCAGGCGATCCGAGGACGGAAGGTGTATCCGGTGACGGCGATGCGCTCTGACCGGCTGGGCCGGGGATTGCACCGCCGCCTGTTGCGGCCGGAGCCGACACAGTCTTTGTATTGCGATCCTTGGTGTTGGAGCCCTTGGCGGCGCCGCTTTCAGGCCCCCTGGCCCCACCCTTCGTACTTCCCTTCATGTTTCCCTTGGCATCGCCGGAGCCGTCGCTGCGCGACGTGCCCTGTCCGCCACCCGTCTGGCTCGGATTGCCGGCGCCGCCGCCGGCGACCGCGGTCTGGGAGCGCTGGTCGCCGCCTTGATAGGCGCGGTCGGTGTAGTTGCGGACATCGCCTTGCCGCGCCGCGGTGCTCGGACTGACGCTGCGCAGAAAAGGCCGTGAGCCCGCGCCCGCGCCGGGATTGGGGGCAATCTCGCCGGGCTGCGGACGCGCCCAGTTAGCCTCTGCCGGCGTCGTCATCGTTGCGGACGCGGGCACATCAGTGATGCCGGGATCGCTCGATTCCCATTGCACGTCGGGCTCGAGTCTTGCCGAACTGACGTCGCGCAGATAGGGACGCGGAGCGGCCGAGCCCTCAGGATTTTGCGCTGTCTCCTGCGCCGACGGCCTCGTCCAATCATAGGTGCGGGCGGTATCGTCCCGGCCGGCGACGCGGTCGCCGGACGCCAACGGCTCGGCCTGCGCAAGCGGCGCACAGAGCGCGAGCGCTCCGACGACAGCTACATGTACAAAAAGCCTGCACATCATGGTCTCACAGCAAGTGGATGGACCACAGGGTCCCGCCGCCGACGACGTAGAAACCGAAGCCTCTCGCGCGGCTCAAAACCGATTTGGGCACGCGACACGTCACCTGCGTGATGCCAACGCGCGCAACGCCGGCCTTGACCTGCGCCTGGATCGGCTTCGCCTCGTCGAAAATCCATTCGTTGCGACCATTGGCGCTGGCGCGCTGCGCGCCACAGCCGAACCATTCGAGCGTCACGGATGGCCGTTTGCTGCCATGCGCAAGCGAGAAATTCATGTAGTCTACGCTGTAGACGAACACGTCGCCGTCGTCGGCACAATTGATGATGCCATTGGCTAACAACGTGTCATTGCCGGCGCTGGCCGCCTTCAGCGGAATGGCATTGCGCGCGCCCGCGCAGGCTGGAAAGTTGGCGCCCCATTCCGCCTGCTCGACAGCGAGTTTCGGCACGTCGGGCTTGTCCGGCGCGCTCGGCGTAGCCGCGGAGACCGAGAGCGCCGGCATAGGCGGCAAACTGTCCTGCTGGGCGGGGCGCGGGGCGGCGGCGCTCTCGACGCGCGACTGCAGCAGGATCGGCCAGAACACGCCGCCGCCAACGGCGTAGAAGCCGAAGCCACGCGCCTGCATCAGAACCGCCTTCGGCACTCGGAACGACAGATTGGAGATCGCGACGCGACGGCCGGGCGCGGGAATCTGGACGCGGATCGGCCTGACCTCGTCGAAAAACCAGTCGTTGCGGCCATTAGCGCCTGCGCGCTGCGCGCCGGCGCCGAACCATTGTAAGGAAGCTTGCGGCCAGTTGCCTCGCGGATTCAAAAGGAAATTGATGTAGTCAACCGCATAGATGAAGGCGTCACTGTCGTCACGGCAGGTAACGATGCCATTGGCGATGACGGTGCTTTCGGGGCCCGCAACGCGAAACGACACCGGCGTCCTAGCGCCGTTGCAGCTTTGGAAACCGGAGCCCCAGTCCTGCGCGAGGAAATCGTCGCCCTCGGCGCTGGCATCGAAGCCGGACGCCATGACAGCAAGTACCAGCACGGCTAGACCCAGCGCGAGGACGCGCACCATTCGCGCCGACCCGCTCGCTCGCTGTCGAAGCCCCCCGCCCGTGCACACCAAACTGCTCCCATTCAGGGATCGAAACGTGCATCGACGCCGCCGCTTTGGTTCACGACCACCTTCGCTACTGGGCGAAGCTTGTGCGTCTCGGTCAATGTAACATTCGGCAAATGAATGCGTCCATTGCGGTGGAACACATTTCCTCTCACCTCGACCGGCTGGTTGCCCCCTGGCGAGCCGTAATAGTCGTAGGCGATGGTATAGGTGCCGGCCACGGCTTTAGGGTGCTGCCACAACTCGACACCCGGCCCGCGGGTGTTGTCGTAAGAGAGCTGTGCCTCAGTGGCCGGGAAGTCGCGCTTGTCGCGGTTGCTTTTGCCCCAGAAGAACTTACGGCCCTCGGGATCGGTGACGTGGAGGTCGACGTCGAAATTGCCGGCGGAGCTCCATTCGACCACGACGACGAGGAAGGTCGAGGCAAGCGCCGCCTCGCATGTGGCGAGCGCGGCGGTCTTGGTCGCGAGCGACTGCTTGGCCTCGCTCTCGGCCTTCTTGCAAACCTGGAGGTCGCTCCTGGTTTCCTTGAGATCGACTTCGGCCTTCTGTGTCTTCATGTAGTTTGGAAACAGGATGACGGCGATCAGGATGAAGCCGCCGAGCGCTGCCGCAAACAGATCCAGCACCGACATGCTGAATATCTCGATATTGCGGTTCGGACGCCTCATGTCGGGCTATGCCGCTACGAACAGGCGGTTGACAAGATTGTCGAGACAATATTGCCCGGCGCGGTTAAGCGCATGCTCCTCGCGCGACTGGGCGATGTTGGTGAGAAACACCAGCAGCGCGGCGAGTAACAGCGCGAGGAAGGTGCCGTCGAACGAGATGGCGAGACGCCGCGTCACCTCGTTGAGCAGCAGCGCGTTCTGCGCGTTTGCCGGATCACCGGCAAAGGCGAGCGCACGCCCCATGCCGATGACGGTGCCGATAAAGCCGAGCGAAGGAACGAGCCAGGTCAGATAGCGCAGCATGTTGTAGCGAAGGTCGACCTCGTGGAGGTACATCTCCATGCTGGTGTTCAGGAGCGAAGAGGCCTGGTCGATCGAGCGGCTCGACTGGAACTGGAGAATGGTGCGCTGGATCAGCCGCGGCAGGAAGCAATTCGACGCAAACGAGGTCGAGCGGACTTGCCGGTAGATTTCGCCAAGATCCTGCGCCTGCAGTACGGTACGCTCATCTTCGGGCAGATAATTGCGGCGCAACTGGTCCTGCTCGGCGCGGCCGGCGCGGAAGCGCACGAACAACTCGCCGCAGCCGACCGCGAACACCACCCAGATGCAGTTCTGCACCGAAAACGGATAGCCGATGCCGCCGCGGTCGAGCAGGACCTTGGCGAGCTCCTCGGGCAGGACGAAATGCAAGCCGGTGACGACGACGACGCCGACCAACGCGCAGCCGGCGGCGATGAGCTGGCGATGCCGCTCAAGTCCTCCGGTCTCAATATTCTCCCCCGCCATCGAATGCCCCCCGCTTCTTCTATTCGCGCCGGATGATCTCGCCTGTTTCCGGATCGCGCTCCAGTGCTGCGCGCTTGACCGGCTCCCTGGAGGACGGCGACGCCGGCGGAGGCTTTTCGTCAGCCGGAGCCGACGCGCGCAGCTTCTCGATCACCGCCGACATCACCGCCCGAACGGAGGTGTCGTGGCGGCCAAGCCTGATCTGATCGTCGATCGAAACCTGCGCGGTCGTAATCTGCTTCCATTCCTGCCCGCTGCGCACAAACGTGCCGTAGGTGCTTGCCGAATCGACAAGCAGGAATTCACGCTCCGATTTCACGACGAATTCGGCGTGGCGGCGCGAAACCGTCGGATCCGCAAAGACCACGTCGCAATCAAGGCCGCGGCCGAGCAGGAACGATTTCATGACAGCCGCCAAACCGACACGCCCGCGATGACCACGAGCAAGATCAGAGCGGCGATGCCGACGGTACGCGACCTGATGAATCCAGCCGCGGCGCTAGCGGAATTTGGTGGCGGCACCGCCACCACCACCGCACAATTGTCCTGATTGGATTTCTGCCGGTTCTCGACTTCGGTCAAGAGCGCGCGCGCCGTGGCCGCCGCACCGGTCGCCGCCGCGCCGCCAGCAACGCGAGCGATGTCGCCTTCCTTCAGCGTCAATAATCCGTCGGAGGCGAGAATAATGAACTCGCCGTTGCGCAGGCGGCGCGGCCTCGATTTAAGATCGACCATCGCAACCGGCTGGCCGTTCAACACCGATTGCAACATATTGGCGATTGCTTTCGCTCCTTTCGCGACCGCAGGACGAAGGGAATGATCCTCATTGACGCGCTCGATGCTGCCGCCGTGAACGAGCCACAACGGCGAATCGCCGACGCTGACCCAGGTCAGACCCTCGGGCGACAAATGAGCGGCGACGAGTGTCGTGCCCATACCCTCGGTGTCGGGATCGTCGGCCTGGCCGCGCGCGATGCGGGCGTTGGCCTCGTCGAGCGCGGACTGAAAGGACGCCGCCAGCGCGTTGCCGGCGGCGCGGTGCGCGGTAAAGGACGCCACGAACGCATCTGCGGCGAGTCGGCTCGCGGTGCCGCCGGCGGCGTGCCCTCCCATGCCGTCGGCCACCACCAGTAGCCACGCCTTTTCAGCCGCGAGCCAGACCGAACGGAAGGAATCCTGCTGCTCCTGCCTGCGGCCCTGAATGGCGGCGCCATGAACGTCGGTCGCAACCCCGGCCGACATCGTCACGACCAGTTGAAGCGATCGCCGCAAAAGCGCACGAAGCGCAGTTGCGTCTCGCCAACCAAGATGGTCTCGCCACCCGCCAGCTCGACCGGCGCCATCACCACCTCATTGTCAACATAAGTGAGGTTGCGAACCTCGCCTTTATTGAGGAAGAAACGTTGCGACCGTGGATCATAGATGATGACGGCGTGGCGCTCGCGCGAAATCTGCATGTCGCCGAAATCAAGGCGCAGCTTCTGGCCGAGTGCGCGCCCGAGCGGATTGGCGCCCGCCCCGATCTCCACCGCGCGACCCCGGCCAGGACCTGCGATCACCACCAGCCAGCCGACAACGGGATCGACGTCGTTCGCAGCAGCTTGAGACGGCGAGACCAAGCGCGTCACCTCATCGGCGGGTGGAGGCGCAGTGTGCTCGACAGCGTTATCCGGGCGCCGCAACATCCGCCGGGATTCGTCGCGGGGTACCCGTGCGCCGACTATCCGCGTCGGCTGCTCGTGCAAATCGTTGGAAGCGTCCGGCTCCGCGACCGCCCGCGCCGCCGGCTCGTTACGCGCCGGCCATGACAGACGCTGCGACCTCGGCCGGTCTATTCTCACTGTCTTCTCGTTGGCCGCAGAATCGTCTTCCGCGCCCCTACGGCGCGAATGGGGCTCTGCCGAGGGCACTTCCCCGGATTTGCCGAACATGCCCGAAAACCAGCGTGCCATGGCGCGGCAACCCTCGAAAACGATCCGATCAAACCACCCGGCAAAGCTACCGGCCCGTAGGCATTGGCCGACGGCCGCGACCCCATCGCGATCCGCCCGAATGGGCCATGGAGCCAACCTTCGGGGCAAGTGGACCTGACGTCAAGTCGGCGGCAACCGGCGATGCCGATTGGGAACGGCCAGAAGGCCGAAGAATCCATTTGATTTCCATATGGTTTCATAGTCGAAATGACCCGCCGAAGCGGCGCGGTCATTCCTGTTGAAGTCATTGCACAACGCGCGCGACCCGACTTTTTGGGGGTAACAGACGTGAACGAACGCGATTCTCCGCTGCGAACGAAGCCGAGCGGTCACCATTTCGCCTTGCCTGCGGGCACGGCTCTGATGGAATTCAGGGTCCAGTCCGTGCTCGGCCATGGCGGCTTTGGCATCACCTATCGCGCGCTCGATACGGTGCTGCGCGAGGTAGTGGCGATCAAGGAATACTTCCCCAACGAGCTGGCCGGCCGCGTCTCCACCGCCACCGTGCGCGCAAAATCCGACGGTGACCGCGAGGATTTCGAACTGGGGCTGGAAGCGTTCATCGAGGAGGCGCGACTGATCACGCGCTTCCGCCATCCCAATATCGTGCACGTGCGCCGCTTCTTCGAGATGCACGAGACCGGATACATCGTGCTCGACTACGAGCGCGGCGAGACGCTGACCAAGCGTCTGAGTGCGGGCCCGATGCAGGAAGACGAGTTGCGTAGCATCCTTTACGGCGTGCTCGACGGGCTCGATGTACTCCATGAGCGCGCAATCCTGCATCGCGACCTCAAGCCCAGCAACGTCATCATCCGCGAAGATGACGGATCACCTGTCCTGATCGATTTCGGTGCGGCGCGGGACTTCCGCGAACGGCACAGCCGCAGCATCACCGCGATCGCCGCGCCCGGCTATTCGCCGCCAGAGCAATATGGCGTCGGCGGCCAGCAAGGTCCGTGGACCGATATTTACGCGCTCGGCGCCATCGCCTATCGGTGCGTCACCGGCAACGCACCACCGGATTCGCTACGGCGGCTTCGCAACGATCCGATGATTCCGGCGGTAAAGGCGGCGAGCGGCAAGTATTCTGCGTCGCTGTTGAAGACCATCGACTGGATGATGGCAATCGAGGAAAGCGACCGCCCCGCCTCGGGTGAGGCGATCCGCAAGGCGCTTGAGGGCGGCCGCATCAAGGGCAAGAAAAGAGGGGTCAAGACTGTCGCGCTGGCTGCGAGCCTTGCCGGCGTGCTGGCAACCGGCGCACTCGGCGCGGTCTATTCGGGACAAATCGCGACACTGACCTGCGACCATACCGGATTGTTGTGCGCGATGAGGGCGCCAGCACAAGCCAGCGTTCCGGTGGCGACTCCGGCGGCAGCAACATCCTCCGCAACGGTGGCCGCGCCTTCCACACCGGCGCAGGCCATAACGCCCGCGGTTGCGCCGCCAGCAAGCGCGCCCGCGGTTGCGGCGATTCCGCAAGGTCCCGTCAACCCTGCTCCCGTTGCAACACAGCCTCCGGCCGCCACCGCGGTCGCGCCACCCCCGCCGCCGCCTGCCCTGCCGCAACTCGTAACCGCCGCACCCGGTCGCCCGGCCGATCCCGCGCGCCGCCTGCTTCCCGATGAGATCGCCTGGAACATGCTGCGCAACGGCGCCGACGCCGACCAACTCAAGCGCTTCATTGCGCAGTTCCCGAACAGTCCGTACCGGACAGAGGCGACGATGCTGCTGTCGAAGGTCGCTCAATGAGCAAATTCCGCGCGCGACCCCTCGCTTCTGTATGTCTTGTGGCGCTGATGCTCGGCACACCGTCTGTCCGCGCCGAAGTCTCGGAGACGGTGCGCGAGGCGCTCGAAAAGGGCAATGCAGCGGTCCAGCAGCGGCAATGGACCCAGGCCAACCAGCATTTCAAGATTGCGACCGAATCCGACAGCTCCGCGCCGGAGGTGATGATCGCCGTTGCGCGCTTCAGCGACGCCAAGGGCGGCCGTGACTTGCCCGCCATCGCTTGGTATCGCGCCTATCTTGCGGCGCAGCCCCATGCCAGTGCGCGCGATCAGATCCTGGCGCGGATCGACTTGCTCGAGAAGCGTCTCGCCAACTCCGCACGCGCTGCCATCGAGCGGGCGCTCTCGACCTCATCGAGTCTTTCCAGCAACGACCGCCCGGGCTGGCTGGCAAACATCGCGGTCGCACAGGCGAAGTCGCAAGATTTCCAGGGCGCGCTCTCCACCGCGTCGAGTTTGCGTGCGATCATGAATCCGTACAGCGAGGACCCCTACGG
Organism: Bradyrhizobium sp.; assembly: GCF_052389815.1. GTDB lineage: Bacteria > Pseudomonadota > Alphaproteobacteria > Rhizobiales > Xanthobacteraceae > Bradyrhizobium. The sequence goes on from NZ_JBQTHN010000195.1 coordinate 16,557, forward strand.
CCAGGTCGCGAACGCTCTCGCCCAGATCGGGGATCTCGGCGCTGCCGACGAGGTGATGCGGCGCGTTGAACAGAGCAAGCGCTCGGCTGCGTACCGGCAGCTCACCTACACAGTGGCCTATGCAAAGAAGATAAAGGAAGCGCTGAACTACGCTTCCCAGACGAGCGGGAGTGATCGCATCAGCGCCTACTCGTCAGTCGCAAAGGCGCAATCCGAAACCGGCGACCAGAGCGGCGCGCGATCGAGCCTCACCACAGCGATCGACTCCATGCGTTACATGGAGGCTAACACGCGCAAACCTACTTATTTCTCCCTCGTGGAAACCGCCGCGGATATCGGCGAGTTTGAGACCGCCAGGCGCCTCTATGCGGAAGGTGCCAAGCTTTACAACCCGAACGACCGCTGGGAATCCTATTCGCTGAACTCCGCGCGCTGGCAACTCGCCAAAGGTTACGCCAAGTGGGGCCGGGTCGACGAAGCCACGGCCATGCTGCCGCAGATATTCCCCAACAACAAGGATCCTTCAGTAGCCTGGTACAAACCCTCGCTTGAGCGCGACATCGCCGCCGCACGAACGAGGGAGACCGAGAAGCAAAGGGCGGTTGTGGTTGCCCAGATCAAGGAAGGCAAACTGCTCGAGGCCGATGCTGCACTCTCCAAGGCGCCGGCGACGCTGTCATTTGCGGCCTCGCGTATCGCGATGGCGAGAGCCTATGTGGAGCGGCGCGATCTAGCCGCAGCGCGCAAGCACATCGAGCCCGCAGCAGTGGCGCTGTCGAAGGCAAGTGTGGCGGCGTACGATTCGGCTTACAGCTTCACCCTGGCCCGTCTTCAGCTTTTCGATCTCTATGTCGATATCGGTGACCTTGCAGCAGCCAAGCGCATTCTCGACGCCACGGCCGGCACCATCGTGAAGCTGGCGGATGCCGAGCAGAAGCAGTCCCCCATCGAATATCTTACCCGCGGCTACAGCCGGCTCGCCGGCGTTACCGCGGCCACCAAGAATTTCGCAGGCGCGAAGGCGTTCGCACTGGAAGGAATTAAACTCGCGGCGCAGGCGAAGCCGTCCTCGCGCGCGCAGGCACTGGCCAACTTGTCATCGCTCAGTCCGCAGATCGGTATCGGCGCCGACCTAGCAGCCACCCTGCCCTCGCTGCCCGACGGCTATTACAAGAAGAACGTCGCCAGCGCCGCCATCCGACACTTTGCCGAACTCGGCCAGGAGGCTAATGCGCTCGCCGCGGCAAGCCACATCGGCGATATCAACGATCGCAAGTCGGAGCTGTCGAGCGTGCTAAGCAGATACATCAGCGCCAAGAGCTGGGCCAAAGCGCTGGTGCTCGCCAACGAGCCTGCGACGGCGGGCCGGCTGTTGCCGGAAGTCGCGGTCGGACTAGTTAACGACGACAAGACCGCCGACGCCATCGCGCTCGAACCGCGTTTCACCATGTCGTCGAGCGAGGCGGGCTCCTATTTCAGCCGGCTTGCGAGCCATCATGCCAATCGCGGCGACATCGATGCCGCGGTGACAACGTCAACGCGGATCGTCTCGGTGCCGAGCCGGATTACCTCGCTGCTGTCAGTGGCGCAGACGGTCAATTCGCTCGGCGGACGTCCGGCAGCGCAGGCCATCGTCGACCGGGCGATGGCATTGGCAGCCGAGATGAAGACGCCGCTGGAACGCGCCGAGATCTGCAATTCAATTCGTTACTACCTAAACTCCCTGCCGAACGACAACAAACCGGACTCCGGCCGGCCCCCTGAAGGCTCCTGCGTGGCCGAAGCGTTGGCGATCACGGACCCGAAGAGCCGGCTGTCGCCGTTTGGCAATGCATTGTCGTCGTATTATCCGACGACGCAGCCGATCATCAGCAGCGCCATCGCTCCGCTTAGGCCCGCCGTCAGCCGGCTGATGACCGAGGCCCATACGAGCGACTCCCGCGACTCCTACATCTCTTATGCGCTGGGCGCGCTGGCTCGCGAGGGCGCGGTCGAGAAAGCGATCGATCTCGGCTTTCAGATTCTCGAAAATCCGCTGTCCTACGCGCCGTTGAGCGCCGCAGCAACGTGGCTGACCTCAGCCGGCGACACCCAGGCCGTGCTCAGACTGGTCGACCGCGTGGCCACGAGGACCGCCACGCTCGCCGAAGCAAGTCTCAAGGACTCCGCTTTGTCGAGCGCTTCAAGTCTCGCCACCCAGGCGGGCGATTTCGAGCGCGCCATAAAGCTGGCATCGGAGATTACCTCACCGGGTAACCGTGTCGGCGCGTTCGTGTCGATAGCCAATTCGGCTAATTCGCGCCAGAAGTTCGACGTCGCGCTCAATGCACTTGATCGCGCGATAGCTGCCGACAAGCAGTCGGAGTCGCATCATTACAACTCCTCGTTCGCCTCGATTGCGATCCAAGCCGGACACAAGAACGCCGAGTCGTTCGTCGAAACATATTTCCAGGACAAGAGCATAACGCCATCGACGCGCGTCAGCTTGCGTAACACTCTGATCAACAGGCTGTTGGAGCTTAAGCAGTACCAGCGCGCCGCCACGCTGATTCCCGCACAGGAAGCTGATCTGACGCAGCTTCCGGCCAACGAGCGCGCGCCCAGCCACTACTATTCGATATCCTGTGCGACGGCACTAGGGGCGCTGGGCGACACCGCGCGTCTCAACACGGTGTTCGCGAATGCGCCACTTCCCGAGGAAAAGATCGCGGTGCTGCTGGCGGCGATGTCCGGGTTCCTCAAGGCGGAGAACAAAGATGCCGCGCGGCTGGCAGTCGAAAGCGCCGACAAGTTGGCGCCGACCATTTCCTCTGCCCAGACCAGAGCGTCGAATACGTTGTCGATCGTAAACGCCTACAACCAGATCGGCAATGCCGAGGCAGCACGCAAGGCGCTCAACCGCGCCATCGAGCTAAATCCGTCGATCACCGATGTGGCGACGCGGGCATCCCAACTCAAATCGATCTCGAACTATCTGGCGCGCGCCGGAGATCTCAACGGCGCACGCAGGACGCTTGCGCAATCGCTCGAAGTCATCAAGATCAGCCGATCCGACGCCGCCGGCTGGATCGAGCACAACGTCGCGACGTCGATAGAGAGCGTCAATGGCGAGGAGGCAGAACGGATCGCACTGGCGATCTCCGACCCGCGCTGGCGCGCATCGACGCTGCTCTCATTCGCGTCGGCCCGACGCTCGCGCAACGTCCCGGACCCGCTTGCGATCCTACGCCAGATGCAGCCGCACCCTGTCGCTGACACTTTCTTTGAATCGCTCGTCAGCACGGCCGTCGGCAAGCTGGACTTCGACGCTGCGCGCGAACACCTCGCCCGGATCTCGCATGCCGGCAGGCGCGACAAGCTACGCCGTTTCGTTGTTCTCGCCCAGGCACGCGCCGGCGGCGTCGCGGTTGCTCTGGCCGACATGGTGGCGATCACGGACAAGCCGCTGCGCGCCTATACTTTCATCGATCTCGGCGCGTTCCTGCAGACCGTGAAAAGCGAAGCCTCACAGCAGAACGCCTATTTTGCGCAGCTCTGCAACTTTGAGGCGATCAAGCTAGCTGACGCGATACCCGATCCGCTGCTCAAATCCGATCTGCTGGCGGCAGCCGCCGCGGCGCAAAACCAGATGGAACAGGGCTCAGGCACGGCAGCGCAAGCCAAAGCCGTCGCCGCAGCGGGCCAGATCGGTGACGAACGAGCGAAACGCTACGCCCTACAATGGGCGCAGGGATTGAAGGTCGCGCAAAAGCCGGACCCCATCAATCGGGAGGAGTCCAACGCCTATATCAGCAAGGCAAGATATTCGCTGACCAACGACATGTATATGGACCTCGAGGCCCATATCGATTCGTTCGCGACCAGCAACCCGGGAGATCGTATCTCGAAGCTGACGAACATCGCCACCTCGTTTACCGAGGAGGTCCGCAGTTTGAAGAAGATCGCGACCGACTTCTCGCAAAAGCGCAAGGCGTTGGGAAAGTGATCTCGGGACGTGAGATAAGGCCAGGCAAGCTTCTCGATCGCTGCGATCTTTTCGTCGCAAAGACGTTTTGAAAGATCGGTGCGGCCTTTAGGACCCAGCGCGGTTGTGTTCTGACTGCCTGGCGTCCGGCGCAGCGCCCAACACCCCTGCCCGATCCGCGGGGCCTCCGTTCCGGTAGGGAGATGAATCGCAAATGACCGTACACCGTTGAGTCCTTTCCGTGATACAATCTCCGATTACTTGGAACTTTTGTGGCGAGCAGCATTGAAATGACAAACGTATTATCGTCCTGTCAGATGGCACGGGCAACTCCGCTGCGAAAATTTGGCGAACCAACGTTTGGCGGCTGTTTGAAGCCATCGAGAAGCAAAAGTCCAATCAGGTTGCTTTCTACGACGATGGTGTCGGCACCTCGCCATTTAAGCCACTAGCCCTCATCGGCGGCATTTTCGGCTACGGGCTGAAACGAAATGTACTTGAATGCTACAAGTTTATCTGCCGAAACTATCGGGAAGGCGACGAAATCTATCTCTTCGGGTTCAGCCGCGGTGCTTTCACCATCCGCGTTTTGGTCGAGCTGATCGAAGCACAGGGGCTCATCAGATATTCGAACAGCGAGACTGAGCTTAACCGGCTCGCCGCCGCGGCATTCCGCGCCTACCGGGCAAAACTGCACACGATTTTTCGCATTGAGCAGCCGTTCCGGTTGCTGCGCGACCTCCTGCTGCGCACTCCCTATCACAAGCTACCTGTCAATCCGAAGCGGCCCTCGATTCAATTTGTCGGCCTGTGGGACACAGTATCCGCGTATGGCCTTCCCCTAGAGGAAATGACGCGCATTGTAAGTCTTTTCTTCTTCCCCCTAGAACTTTGTTCAGATCGGCTTCCGCCGTTTGTTAGCAAGGCTTGCCACGCACTGTCGCTCGACGACGAACGAAAGACCTTTCATCCCCTACTCATTCGCGAGACTCCGGAAGACATCTGCAACGGGGCGCTGATCGTGTCCCCGTGCGTGGTGTAACTGGCGGTGGGGCACCGCGTTCGCCGGCAAGAGCCGGGCAGGTCAGCTGGCGATTGCCGGAAGGCTGACGGTTGGATCATCGCTCAACGGCGCGATGGTTTCCAGCGTCATGTAACGGGCGCGCTGGACGGCCCATTCATCGTTCTGTTCGAGCAGGATCGCGCCGATGAGGCGGACGATGGCGTCTTCGTTGGGGAAGATGCCGACCACCTCGGTGCGCCGCTTGATCTCGCCGTTGAGGC
>NZ_JBQTHN010000196.1:0-25607 GCF_052389815.1 Bradyrhizobium sp.
TGGATTGCTTCGCTCCGCTCGCAATGACGGCTGAAAGAGCTCAGCCCGCCGCGACGATCGTCCCCTCGACCTCGCCGAAGCCGACGCGGTAGCCGTCGCCCTGGCACCAGCCGCGCATCACGAGCGAGTCGCCGTCTTCGAGGAACGTGCGCTTGATGCCGCTCGCAAGCTCCACGGGCTCGCTGCCGTTCCAGCTGATCTCGAGCAAGCTGCCGCGCTGGTGCTTCTCGGGACCGGAGATGGTGCCGCTGCCGAGGAGATCGCCGACGTTCATGGCGCAGCCCGAGGAGGCGTGGTGCACGAGCTGCTGCACCGACGACCAGTACATGTACTTGAAATTGGTGCGGCAGATGCTCTTCGCCTCGTTCATGCCGCTGGCGCGCAAGGCAACGTCGAGCTCCATGTCAAAATTGTTCGGCCGCGTCTGCTTCAAATAGGCCAGCGGCTCCGGCTCCTGCGCCGGCCCATGCAGGCGGAACGGCTCCAGCGCCTCGCGCGTCACGATCCACGGGCTGATCGAGGTGGCGAACGCCTTGGCCTGGAACGGGCCGAGCGGGACGTATTCCCATTGCTGGATGTCGCGCGCGCTCCAGTCGTTGAGGATGGTGAAGCCGAAGATCATCTCCTCGGCCTGCGCCTCGGTGAGCATCTCGCCCATCCTCGAGGCCTGGCCGACGATGACGCCCATCTCCAGCTCGAAATCGAGCCTCTTGCACGGCCCGAAGCTCGGCACATCGACATTCGGCGGCTTCAACTGCCCGCGCGGGCGCTTCACTTTGGTGCCGCTCACGACCACGGTGGAGGCGCGGCCGTTGTAGCCGATCGGCATGTGCAGCCAGTTCGGCTGCAGCGCATTGTCCTTGCCGCGGAACATGACGCCGACATTGGTGGCGTGCTCCTTCGAGGAATAGAAATCCGTGTAGCCGGCGACCGCGATCGGCAGATGCAGCGTGACGTCGCGCATAGGTATCAGCGCGCGCTGGCGCAGCTTCTCATTGTCGCGCAGTTCCGGATGATCGTGGCGCAACAGCTCGCTGATCCGCGCCCGCGTGCTCGACCAGGCTTTAGGGCCCAGCGCCATGAAGGGATTCAGCGCGGATGCGGCAAACACACTGGTGTCGGGCACATCGATGCGGCAATCCTGGGCGAGTTGCCAGAGATCGAGCACGTGGTCGCCGATCGCAACGCCCACGCGCGGAGCAAGGCCGTCCTTTGCCGAGAACACGCCGTAGGGCAGGTTCTGGATCGGGAAGTCGGAGGCGGGATCGACTGATATGAAGGAACGGAGTCTCGGGTCGTTGGGATGGGGCACTACAACTCTCCAGTCGGAAAATCGTCATGCCCGGGCTTGACCCGGGCATCCATCCTACGAAGAGCGATGGATCGCCGGGTCAAGCCCGGCGATGACGAACAATGTATTCGGCTACGGCTTTTTCGGATCGAACCGCTTCTCCAGGCCCTTCCAGCAATCGGCGTAATCATCCTGCAAGGTCGAAGCCTTCGCCGCGTACTCCGTCACCCGCTGGGCAAAGCGCGTCTCGAACATGAAGGCCATGGTGCCCGTCAGCTTTACCGGCTTCAGCTCGACATTGCTGGCGTGATCGAAGGCCTCGCGGTCGGGGCCGTGCGGCAGCATGCAATTGTGCAGGGAAGCGCCGCCGGGAACGAAGCCCTGCGGCTTGGCATCGTAGACGCCGTAGATCAGGCCCATGAATTCGCTCATGATGTTCATGTGATACCACGGCGGGCGGAACGTGTTGTCGGCCACCATCCAGCGCTCCGGGAAGATCACGAAATCGATATTCGCCGTGCCCGCGGTCTCCGACGGTGAGGTCAGCACGGTGAAGATCGAGGGATCGGGGTGATCGAAAGCGATCGCGCCGACCGGCGAGAAGGTGCGCAGGTCATATTTGTACGGCGCGTAGTTGCCGTGCCAGGCGACGACGTCGATCGGCGAATGCGGCAGCTCGGTCCTGAACAGCGAGCCGCCCCATTTCACGAACAGCTCGGTCGGCGTGTCCTTGTCCTCATACGCCGCCACCGGCGTCAGGAAGTCGCGCGAATTGGCGAGGCAATTGGCGCCGATCGGGCCGCGCTCCGGCAGCGTGAAGGCGCCGCCGTAGTTTTCGCAGAGATAGCCGCGAGCCGGGCCGTTCGGGATCTCGACGCGGAATTTGACGCCGCGCGGGATCACCGCGATCTCGCCGGGCTCGACGTCGATGCGGCCGAATTCGGTGACGAGACGGAGATTGCCCTGTTGAGGGACGAACATCATCTCGCCGTCGGCATTGTAGAAGTTCTGGTCCACCATCGACTTGGTGATCAGGTACATATGCGCCGCCATGCCCGCTTGCGTAGGGGCATCGCCCGCGGTGGTCATGGTGTGCACGCCCTGCAGGAAGGTGACGTCGCCCTTGGGAAGCGGCGCCGGATCCCAGCGCAGCTGCGCGATCGGCAATTCATATTCATGGCAGGGCGCGGTGCGCCACAGGCCCATGTCGACCTTGGTGAAGCGGCCGGAATGCTTCACCGACGGGCGGATGCGATACAGCCAGGAGCGCTCGTTGGAACCGCGCGGCGCGGTGAAGGGCGAGCCGGAAAGCTGCTCGGCGTAGAGCCCGTAGGCGCAGCGCTGCGGCGAGTTGCGGCCCATCGGCAGCGCGCCCGGCAGCGCCTCGGTTTCGAAACTGTTGCCGAAGCCGGACATGTAGCCGGGCGTGATCTGCGCCGCGCTGCGGCTGATGGTGTCAGGCGAGGTGTTGATGTTCATGTCTATCCTCCTCCTTGCAAGGCCGCCCACATTTCGCGGTCGCGCGCATCGGTCCAGATCACGGGATCGTCGATTCCAGATGCCTCGTCGAAGGCGCGCGACACGTTGAACGGCAGGCAGTGTTCATAGATGGCGAAGCTCGAGAATTTCGGGTCCATCACCTCGCGGGTCGCCGCCATCGATTCCTTCAGGCTGCGGCCCTTGGCGACCGAGGTTTCGGCGGCCCCATAAAGGGTCGTGACGAAGTCGCGGGTCATCGCGATGGCCTCGCGCACGGTGGCCGTTCCCTTCAGCGCATCGCCGCGGCCCGGCGCGATCGACTTGGGATTGAAGGCGCGGATCTCGTTCAGCGTCGCCGGCCATTCACGCAAGTAGGCGTCGCCGCAATAGCAGGCGGAGTGATACTCGATGAGATCGCCCGACAGCATCACCTCGGCGTCCGGCACCCAGGCGACGATGTCGCCGGAAGTGTGGCCCGCGCCTAGCGACATCAGCCGCACCTCGCGCTTGCCGAGATAGATGGTCATATCGGTCTCGAAGGTCAGCGTCGGCCAGGTCAGGCCGGGAATGCTCTTGGCGTCCTGGAACAGGCGCGGGAAACGGCCGTACTCGGAATCCCAATCCTGCTGGCCGCGCTCCTCGATCAGGCGATAGGTCTCCTGCGAGGCGACGATGCCTTGCGCCTTGTAGGCGGAGGCGCCCAGCACGCGCACGGCATGATAATGCGACAGCACGACATATTTGATCGGCTTGTCGGTGACGGTGCGCACCCGCTCGATCACCTTGTTCGCCATCGCCGGCGTTGCCTGCGCATCGAACACCAGGCAGCTATCGTCGCCGACGACGATGGCCGTGTTCGGATCGCCCTCGGCGGTGAAGGCGTAGAGATCGGGGCCGATCTCGGAGAAAGTCACCTTCTTCTCGGCGAGATCCCCGGTGGATGCGAAACTGACGGTAGCCATCAATCGATTTTCCCTTGAGCCGTTATTGTTGTTGCTGTTGTTGCTGCTGGCCCGCGTCCAGCATGCGCCGCTTTGCGAGTACAATCGCCTCGCGAAGGACGTCGATGTCGCCGATGTGGTTGGCGAGCACCAGCACCAGCGCGGCATCGAGATCGGCGCTCTGGGCCTGGCTGAGGCCCCGATGCGCCTCGACGACCGCGCGGAAGGCGTCGTCGGGCTTGGCGAAATTCGAGCTGGTCGAAAGCGGCATTGCGAAAACCCTCAGTTGAGCCCGCAGGCGCGCGCCAGCGCCGCATCGATCGCCGCCCGGCTCGGCTGACGGAAACGCGCGGCGACATAGCCATCCGGCCGCAGCAGATAGGTGGCGCCGCCGTCTGCATCGTAGCGCTCGCCGGCCAGTCCTTCGACATCGACGAGACCATCCGCGCCGCCGACGCGAATCGTGCCCACACCCTCGGGCGCTTCGAGCGCCCGGCCATTGCCAAACGTCAGCAGCGCAAAGCGCGTTCCCTTGAAAGCGTCGGTGAGGAACATAGGATTGCCCGAGGGATCGGCGACCGGTGCGTCCGGCATCGACGTGCCCGGCCGCGGGCCGCCGCGCCAATCGTCGGCGTCGGGCGTCGACAGCGGCGTGTCATAGACGGACGGCAGCGACAGCCGCCCGCCATTGACCATGCGCTTGCCGAACTCGGTTTCCTTGGCGAGCGACAGCACCGCCCGGCGCAACCGCGCTTCCTGCTCCGTCGCCGGGGCCATGAAATCGGTCGAGCGCGTCGATTCGCGGATGTTCTCGTCGGCCGCCGCGCTGCGCTCGATGTGATAGGTTTCCAGCAGGCTTTCCGGCGAGGCGCCGCGCAGCACGCGGTCGAGCTTCCACGCAATGTTCTCGGCGTCCTCCAGTCCCGAATTGGCGCCGCGCGCGCCGAACGGCGAGACCTGGTGCGCGGAGTCGCCGGCAAAGATCACGCGGCCATGAACGAAGCGGTCCATGCGCCGGCACTGGAACTTGTAGAGCGAGATCCATTCGAAATCGAACTGCTCATGGCCGAGCATGCGCGCGATCCGCGGCGCGACGTTCTCCGGCCTCTTCTCCACCGCAGGATCGGCGTCCGGATTGAGCTGCAGGTCGATGCGCCAGACATCGTCCGGCTGCTTGTGCAGCAGCGCCGAGCGGCCGGCATGAAAAGGCGGATCGAACCAGAACCAGCGCTCGGTCGGGAAGGCCGCGGTCATCTTCACGTCGGCGATCAGGAACTGGTCCTCGAATACCTGTCCGGAAAACTCCGCGCCGACCATCTGCCGCAGCGACGAGCGCGCGCCGTCGCAGGCGATGACATATCGCGCATGCAGACGGTACGGGCCTTCCGGCGTCTCGACCGTGAGCGCGACATAATCGTTGCGCCGCTCCAGCGCGCTCACCTTGTTGCGCCAGCGCAGATCGATGTCGGGCAATTGCACGACGCGGTCGACCAGATAGGCCTCGGCATAGAACTGCTGCAGGTTGATGAAGGCCGGCCGCTTGTGGCCCTGCTCCGGCAGCAGGTTGAACTGGTAGAGCAGGGAATCGCCGTGAAAGATCTTGCCGACGTTCCACACCACGCCCTTGTCGACCATGCGCTCGCCGACGCCGAGCCGGTCCCAGAATTCCAGCGCGCGCTTGGAAAAGCAGATCGCCCGCGAGCCCTCGCCGATGCGGTCGGCATCGTCGAGCAGCACGACCTTCTGCCCGCGCTGGGCGAGATCGATCGCCAGCGACAGGCCTACCGGGCCGGCGCCGACCACCACCACCGCATGTTCCGCCGGGCTCGTGCCGGGCCGATCCTGGTCGGGATGCCGGCGATATCCGAACTGGACTTTGTTCTGCGCCATGGGTTTGCTCTGGCCAGCGGGTCGCTGGTCTGCTAATTAGTCTCACTTGCAACTATCTTAAACCCCGTCCGCAGCCCGCCGTCAACTCAAATTGGAGCGATCCTTGGCCAAGGCAACGTCGAGCGAGCAGGCCGCCCTTGTCCGCGAGGACACGGCAGCGAAGAAGAACGCGCGACTCGACCTTTTCAAATTCGTTCCGTTCCGCCTCAACCGGCTGGCGGCCGAGGTCTCCAATGCGCTCGCCGTCGAATACGGGGAACGCTACGGGCTCGACATCCCTTCATGGCGGGTGCTGGCGACGCTAGGCTTCCGCAAGGACGCCTGCAGCGCGCAATATGTCGCGGAGTGCACGCGGACGCACAAATCGACCATCAGCCGCGCGGTGACGGCGCTGATGAAGCGCCAGTTCATCGAACGCGTCGAGAACGAGAACGACCGCCGCGAGTTCCGCCTGCGCCTGACCCGCAAGGGCCGCGCGCTGTACGAGGAGCTGTTCCCGCGCCTGATGCAGCGCGAGCAGGAGATCCTCGCCGGCCTCTCGACGCAGGAGCGACGCGATTTCGCGGTTCTGCTCGGCAAGCTCGAGGCGAGCCTCGGCCTGGTGCAGACCAGCGAGGAGGCCGACGCGAAGGAGGCGTATTAGTTCCGTCATTGCGAGGAGCGATAGCGACGAAGCAATCCAGCTTTCTTGTTGCGGCGAAAGAAGCTGGATTGCTTCGCGGAGCCTGTCATCCGGCGGCGCTTCGCGCCGACCGGGTGGCTCGCAATGACGGTGACTATGCCCGGTCGATGTGCTTGGCGATGACTGGGAAATATTTGTCGCCCGATCCCGCGTCGATGGTTTCCTGTAGGATTGTCCCGATCAGCTCCGCGCCGCGAATCTTGATTCCGGCATCACGCGCCAATTCCAGCGCGTAGGACAGATCCTTGAGCGCATATTCCGTCGAGAAGGCGCGCTCGGGATAGGCGCCCGGCAAAATCGCCTTCATGCCGTGGTTGCGCAGCGCGAAACTGTCGGCCGAGCCCTTGGAGAGCGTCTCCAGCAGGAGCTTCGCGTCGACGCCATTGTGACGCGCGACCGCAACCGCTTCGGCGAGCGCATTGACCGTCTCGAACAGCACCATGTTGTTGAGGATTTTCGTCACCTGCCCTGCGCCGACGCCGCCGCAATGGGTGACGTCGGTGGCAAAGCAGCGGATCAACGGCTCGATCGCGGCATGAAGCGCCGCCGTCGTGCCGACCATGACGCTGAGCGTGCCGTCCTGCGCCGCCTGCCGCGTGCGCGCGATCGGCGCATCCACCCATGAAGCGCCCTTGTCGGCCAGCTGGCGGGCGAAATCGCATGTCTGGCTCACCGACGACGTGCCGAGATCGATGACGACCTGCCCCGTCCGGATGTTCTTCAGGATGCCGTCGCCCTCGAACACTGCGCGGACATGCCTTGCGCTGGGCAGGCACAGAAACACCATATCGCTTTGCTTCAGCACATCTGCGACGCAGGCCGCGATGCCGGCGCCCTCGCCGCGCAGCCGCGCCAGCGGCTCGGCCGCAAGATCGAACGCCAGAACGCGGCGGCCGCTCTTCTTCAGGAGATTGCGGCAGATCGGCTCGCCCATCACGCCGAGGCCGATGAAGCCGATGGTCGGGTACGCGCTCATGCCGGTTCTACTTCACAAACGACCGCGACGGCGCCAGATGCAGCGCAAAAGCATCGACCTTGTCGCTGGCGCGCGGGTAGATTTCGCCGACGATCGGATCGTGGCCGGGAATGAAGCGGTCGGGATGACCCGCAAGCCGCTCGACGGTCTCCCAGCCCGTCGCCATGTCGCCCACATTGTAGACGATCGGAAAGGGACTGCGCTTCTGCAGGTTCGCATAATAATGCGCGGCGTCCGAGGCCAGCACCACGGGTCCGCGCGCGGTCTCCACCCGCACCACCTGCAGCCCGTCGGAGTGGCCGCCGACGCGATGCACGCTCACGCCGGGCGCGACCTCGCCGTCGCCGGAATGGAAGGTGACGCGCTCGCCATAGACGTGGCGCACCATCAGCGTGACATGTTCGACGGAAAAGGGATGCCGCAGCATGCCGTTGCACATGCAGCGCCCGGTGGCGTAGCTCATCTCGCGGTCTTGCAGATGAAACCGTGCATTCGGGAACCGGTCGAGGTTGCCGGCGTGGTCGTAATGCAGATGGGTGACGATGACGTCCCTGATCTGTTCAGCCGTGACACCAAAACCCGCCAGCGCATCGACCGGATTGAGCGTCAACTTGCGGGTGCGCGCCTTGGCCTCCTCGGCATTGAAGCCGGTGTCGACCAGGATGTCGCGGCCGCCGCCCCGGATCAGCCAGACGAAATAGTCAAGATCCTGCGCCGCGGTGTCGTGCGGGTCAGGGAGGAGAAAATTCATGTGGGGCGTGCGCGGCGACATGGTGGCGTAGCGGAGCGCGTAGATTTCGTAGGCGTTTCCCATCGGCTTTGCTTTTGATTGTTTGAGGGGTCGGAGCGCCAGACCAAGCCATTGGCACGCTCAAAGGTCAAACCGCGCCCCGCGCATGTCAGGCGCGTGACCGTGCTGCCCTGTAATGTGACGCCAATCACATTGATATGGCAGGACTATCGGTCGACGAACGGCGCTGCGCGGGTTCGCGGCGTCCCGACCGGTTGCGGGCAGCCGCCGTCATTCCCGAGCCTTTCCCATGTTTTGTCGCGGTGAATTGTCGCAATAAACATCGGCGCGGCAAGCGGTTGACGGTCCGTTTGCCGGGTTTGATAATCGCTCATTCGTCGAGTAAGGTCGCCGCGGCGCAAGCTGGATCGGCGCCTTTTGGGCTGGACCGCCGCCGCTATGAAAATCCGCGTATTGTTTCTTTCCCTGCTGCTTTCGGTCGCATCGGCCGCACCGTCATTGGCTGCCGGCGAGCGCCTGGCTCTCGTCATCGGCAACGCGAAATATCCGGACGCCGAGGCGCCGCTGCGCGAGCCGATCAACGACGCGCGCGAACTCGCCGACGAATTGAAGCGCGATGGCTTTGCCGTCGATATCGGCGAGAACCTGACCGGCGAGCAGATGCGCCGCGCCTTCGACCGCCTGTACGGCAAGATCAAGCCCGGCTCCGTCGCGCTGCTGTTCTTCTCGGGCTTCGGCATCGAGTCCGGCCGGCAGAGCTACATGATCCCGGTCGACGCCCAGATCTGGACCGAGGCGGATGTGCGCCGCGATGGCTTCAGCCTCGAAAAGGTGCTCGGCGAGATCAACAGCCGCGGTGCGGGCGTCAAGATCGCGCTGATCGATGCCTCCAGACGCAACCCGTTTGAGCGACGGTTCCGCAGCTTCTCCGCCGGCCTTGCGCCGGTCATCGCGCCGAACGGCACGCTGGTGATGTATTCGGCGGCGCTGTCTTCCGTGGTCGCCGATAATGGCAGCGACCGCAGCCTGTTCGTGCGGGAATTGCTCAAGGAAATCCGCGTGCCCGACCTGACGGCCGAAGAAACGCTGAACCGCACCCGGGTCGGCGTCACCCGCGCCTCGCGCAGCGAGCAGGTGCCGTGGATATCGTCCTCGCTGGCGGAGGATTTTTCCTTCATTCCCGGCGGCTCGCGACCCCCAGGCTCGGCGACGCAGGCGAAGCTGCCGCCCCCGCCGCCGGCCAAGCAGCCGATAAATATCCCGCCGCCGCCTCCCCCGCCTGCGCAGGAGCCGGCCAAGATCGACATCCCGCCGCCGCCAAAGCAGATCGAAGTCAAGATTCCGCCGCCTCCGCAGCAGCCGCCGAAGACTGAAAACACGCTGGCCGACGATCCGACCATCAAGAGCCTGACTATCAAGCTCAACGACAATCCGGACGATGCGGCAGCACTGTACCGCCGCGGCCAGGTCTATGCCAGCAAGGGCGCCTACGATCTGGCGATCAAGGATTTCAATGGTTCGCTGCGCCTGAACCCGAAGGACGTCGAGGCCTACAACAACCGTTGCTGGGCCCGGACCGTAATCGGCGACCTGCAGGCGGCGCTGAAGGATTGCAACGAGGCGCTGCGGCTGCGGCCGAATTTCGTCGATGCGCTGGACAGCCGCGGGCTGTTGAACCTCAAGAGCGGGCAGACCAAGAATGCCATCGCCGATTTCGATGCTGCGCTGCGGATCAATCCCCGCCTGACCACCTCGCTGTACGGGCGAGGGCTGGCCAAAAAGCGAAATGGCTCGATTGCCGAGGGAGATCTGGACATTGCCAACGCCAAGGCGATGGACCCGAATATCGTCAAGGAATTCGCGGAATACGGGGTACAGTGACGCGTTTTTGAGGCGGTACGCCTTCGAACCCCGGGGCACCGCCGTAGACTAATGTGAATAATCACCGCGACCGGCGAGGCGCGGCTGTCCATTTGGTAAGCTGATTGGAACCGCGCGAGCCGCGCAGGAGGGACTGGCAATGGCAAAGCTTTCTGGAACCAAGAATCTGACCGCGATCGCCGCGATCTTGACCGTCGGCACCGCCCTTTCATTTGGCCCCGGCGCGGCGTTGGCCGCCGACGAAGTCACCGAGGACCAGATCCTGAAGGCTCTCACCCCGACCAAGAAGCCGCTGACCCGCGGCCTGTCGACCGGCGGATCGCCGCAGCCCGCCGTCAACCCCACCGAGAGCAAGTTCGTGTCCAGCGTCCGCGGACGCACCACCCGCTCGCTATCGCGGACCGAGCGCGAGGAAATCGCCGCCATCGTCAAGGACAAGCCGAAGATCGATCTGGAAATCACCTTCGACTACAACTCCGCCGACATCAGCACCAAGTCGATTCCCTCGGTCGAGGCGCTGGGCCGCGCCTTGTCCAATGCCGAATTGAAGGGCTCCACCTTCGTGGTCGCCGGTCACACCGACGCGGCAGGCGGCGAAGAATACAACCAGAACCTGTCCGAGCGCCGCGCCGATGCGATCAAGAAATATCTGGTCGACAAATACGGCATCAACGGCAGCGACCTCGTCACCGTCGGCTATGGCAAGAGCAAGCTGAAGGATCCGGCCCAGCCGCTCGCGGAAGCCAACCGCCGCGTGCAGGTGGTGAACATGGAAACCAAGGTCACCGCGCAGAAGTAGGCTGAGACTGGCTGGCGCAGTGTTTGCGGCTATTTCGATGCAGAGCCTCCGTCCGGGCAGCCGCCCGAACGGAGGCTCTTTTCGCAACCTCCCGGCGGTTTGCCGCGGCCGGACGGTATCCACAGCGCGGGAAAACGCGCTAACATAGGCGGCTTGCCCCGCGCGACGGCGCTGCTCCACACGAATTTGCTCCTGGAATGATCCGGCGATGAAGCCCCTCACCGAATATGTCAAGCCTGCGCTCGGAACGCTGGCTTTCGTCATCCTCGTCGGCGGTTATTACTGGTGGGAGCACCGTCCGCACCGCGAGAAGCCGGAGACGACCGGACAGGCCCTGGTCGTGGTCGCCAAGTCCGTCAACGCCTGCTTCTCCGACATGGTGCGGGTGACCGGGTTCATCGTGCCCAAGCGCGAGGCCGTGGTCGGCGCCGATCAGGAAGGGTCCAAGGTCACCGATCTCTTCGTCCGCGAGGGCGATCTCGTCACCGAGAACCAGGAACTGGCGCGCCTGTCGCCGCCGCCGCAACAGCCGGGCCAGCCGGGCGGCGGCCGTACCGGCCCGGTCTCGCTGCGGGCGCCGGCCGCGGGCCTCGTCACCGAGGTACGCACCATCGTCGGCGCGCCCGCCTCGCCCCAGGCCGGCCCTATGTTCCGCATTGCCGTCAACAACGAGATCGAGCTCGATGCCGAGGTGCCGAGCGTCCACATCCTCAAGCTCAATCCCGGCGCCACCGCCCGTATCAGCCGCGACGGCGCGCCCGACCTCGTCGGCCGCGTCCGCCTGGTATCGCCGCAGATCGACCGCACCAGCCAGCTCGGCAAGGTGCGCATCGCGATGACCAGCAATCCCTCGCTGAAGGTCGGCATGTTCGCGCGCGCCAATATCGACGCCAAGCGCAGCTGCGGCGTCGCCGTGCCGCACACCGCGATCGACCGCCTCACCGTTCAGGTGGTGAAGGGAGGCAACACGATCGAGACGCGCAGGGTGCGCGTCGGGCTGTCGTCGGAAACCTCCACTGAAATTCTCGAGGGCCTCGACGTCGGCGAGATCGTCGTCGCCGACGCCGGCACCTCGCTGCATGACGGTGACCAGGTGAAAACCATGTTTGCTGATGAACTCGATCGTGTGCGGGTACGCTGATGGCTCTCAATATTTCCGCTTGGTCGATCCGTAATCCGCTCCCCTCCATCGTCTTCTCGATCATCCTGCTGGTGCTCGGCTGGGTGTCGTTCACCAAGCTGGCGGTGACGCGGTTGCCGTCGGCGGACATCCCCGTGATCTCGGTGGCGGTCTCGCAATTCGGAGCTGCGCCGTCGGAACTGGAGTCGCAGGTCACCAAGACCATCGAGGACGGCGTCTCCGGCGTCGAGGGCGTGCGGCACATCTCCTCCTCGATCACCGACGGGCTGTCGGTGACCACCATCCAGTTCGCGCTGGAAACCAACACCGACCGGGCGCTCAACGACGTCAAGGACGCGGTCACGCGGGTGCGCGCCAACCTGCCGCAGAACGTCACCGAGCCGCTGATCCAGCGCGTCGATGTCATCGGCCTGCCGATCGTCACCTACGCCGCGATCTCGCCCGGCAAGACGCCGGAGCAGCTCTCCTACTTCGTCGACGACGTGGTCAAGCGCGCGCTGCAAGGCGTGCGCAACGTCGCCCAGGTCGAGCGCATCGGCGGTGTCGAGCGCGAGATTCTCGTTTCGCTCGATCCCGACCGGCTGCAGGCGGCGGGCCTGACCGCGGTCAATGTCAGCCAGATCCTGCGCGGCACCAATGTCGACCTCGCCGGCGGCCGCGCCGAAATCGGCAAGAACGACCAGGCGATCCGCACGCTCGCCGGCGCCAAGACGCTGAACGAGCTCGCCGGCACCATGATCCCGCTGTTCTCCGGCGGCGAAGTGCGGCTCGACGACCTCGGCACCGTCACCGACACCATCGCCGACCGCCGCACCTTCGCCCGTTTCAACGGCGAGCCGGTGGTGGCGCTGGGCATCAAGCGCTCCAAGGGCGCTTCCGACGTGGTGGTGGCCGCCGCGGTGCAGAAGCGCATCGACGCGCTCAAGGTCGCCTATCCAGACGTCGACCTGAAGCTGATCGACACCTCGGTCGATTTCACCAAGGGCAACTACGAAGCGGCGATCTCGACCCTGTTCGAGGGCGCCGTGCTCGCCGTCATCATCGTGATGCTGTTCCTGCGCGATTTCCGCGCCACCATCATCGCCGCCGTCTCGTTGCCGCTGTCGATCTTCCCGGCGTTCTGGGTGATGGACATCCTGGGCTTCTCGCTCAACCTCGTTTCCTTCCTCGCCATCACGCTGTCGACCGGCATTCTGGTCGACGACGCCATCGTCGAGATCGAGAACATCGTGCGCCACATGCGCATGGGCAAGTCGCCCTACCGCGCCGCGCTGGAGGCCGCCGACGAGATCGGCCTCGCCGTGATCGCGATCTCGCTGACGATCATCGCGATCTTCGCCCCGGCCAGCTTCATGTCCGGCATCGCCGGGCAGTTCTTCAAGCAGTTCGGCATCACCGTGTCGGTGCAGGTGTTCTTCTCGCTGCTGGCGGCGCGCTTGGTCACGCCGATGCTCGCGGCCTATTTCATGAAAGACACCAAGCACGAGGATCCGCCGCCGGGCTTCATCCTGCGGAACTACCACAAGCTCGTGACCTGGTCGGTGCGGCATTACTTCATCACCATTCTGGTCGGCTTCGGCGTCTTCGCCGCCTCGATCTGGAGCATCACCTTGCTGCCGCAGGGCTTCCTGCCGGCGCAGGACACTGCACGCTCGCTGCTGGCGCTCGAACTGCCGCCCGGCACGCAGCTCGCCTACACCGAGAAGGTGACCGAGGAGATCGTTGCGCGCCTGCGCAAGCGACCCGAGGTGAAGAACGTGTTCGTCGACGGCGGCCGTGTCCCGCCGGGCACGCAGGAAGTCCGCCGCGCCGCGCTGATCGTCAACTACACGCCGAAGGGCGAGCGCAAGATCACCCAGCGCGAGCTCGAGCTGTCGATCAGCAATGAACTCGTGAACATTCCCGACATCCGCTTCTGGTTCCTCGACGAGAACGGCCTGCGCGCGATTTCGCTCGTGGTGACCGGCGTCGACAGCAACATCGTCAACAACGTTGCCAGCGAGCTGGCGACGCAGATGAAACGGGTTCCGACCATCGCCAACGTGATCTCGGAGACGTCGCTCGACCGGCCCGAGCTGCGCATCCGGCCGCGCGCCGAGCTGGCCGCGCGGCTCGGCGTATCCACCGAGAGCCTGTCGCAGACCATCCGCGTCGCCACCATCGGCGACGTGGGGCCCGCGCTGGCAAAATTCGACGCCGGCGACCGCCAGGTGCCGATCCGCGTCCAGCTCGAGGATTCAGCGCGCGGCGATCTCTCGATGCTGCAGCAATTGCGCGTGCCGCTCGGCCAGCGCGGCGAGCGCGGCGGCGTACCGCTCTCGGTCGTCGCCGACATCCAGCTCGACCAGGGGCCGACCAGCATCAACCGCTACGACCGCGAGCGGCAAGCGACCGTCGCCGCCGACCTCGTCGGCAATTCCGCGCTCGGCGATGCCACCAAGGCGATCTACGATCTGCCCGTCATGAAGAGCCTGCCCAAGGGCGTCAAGGTGAGCCCGTCGGGCGACGCCGAAAGCCTCAACGAGCTCTCCGAAGGCTTCGCCACCGCCATCACCGCCGGCCTGATGATGGTCTATGCCGTGCTGGTGCTGCTGTTCGGCACCTTCCTGCAGCCGCTCACCATCCTGTTCTCGCTGCCGCTCTCGATCGGCGGCGCGGTCGGCGCGCTGCTGCTCACCGGCAAGCAGCTCACCACGCCGGTGTGGATCGGCATCCTGATGCTGATGGGCATCGTCACCAAGAACGCCATCATGCTGGTGGAATTCGCCATCGAAGCGATGAAGGAAGGCAAGAAGCGCGAGGAAGCGATGATCGACGCCGGCATGAAGCGGGCACGGCCGATCGTGATGACGACGATCGCCATGGTCGCCGGCATGATGCCGAGCGCGCTCGCGGTCGGCGCCGGCGGCGAGTTCCGCTCGCCGATGGCGCTCGCGGTGATCGGCGGCCTGATTTTCTCCACGGTGCTGTCGCTGGTGTTCGTCCCGGCAATGTTCATGCTGATGGACGATGTAGGCAATCTGATCTGGCGCTTCGGCAAGCGGCTGATCGTCTCTCACGGCGAGAACGAGGAGCCGCCGTCCGGCCATCACCATGCGCCGCCCGTTGCCAAAGGCCCGCCTCCGGTCCCGCCCAGCGTGGCGCCCGCGGCGGAGTAGAAAGCACACAGCATACGTTGGCGCAATGATGCTGTTGCCCAATGCAGACGACGCGATCCTCGATATCCGCAAGATCGAGGATTACTGCTTGAACCCTTTGCATGCCCGCGGACGTCACAAGGCGCGTGTCTTTCGAGAGGCCCTTGACCTCACGCGTGCGGATTCAGCCTGGTTGCGGGACACGTTGCTTGCTGCGGCGCGTACTGCCCGCGTTTCACCTGCCGGACAGGACGCTTGGGGTGCCTATTGGAGGTTCGACACAACGATCAGGCGACAGGACAAAAGCGCCGTGGTAGGAACAGTCTGGATCGTGCGGACGGGCAACGTTGTGCCGGTCTTTATGACTTGTTGGGTGCTATAATGACAGAGACTGGCCCCGTTGTTCTGGACGTTGTGGCGCTGCTGGCGGATATGCCCGACCGGCGGCTTGCGCGCGGCCAGGTCGGGACCGTCGTGCAGCGACTTGACGATGAAACATCGCTTGTCGAGTTTAGCGACGAGCAGGGACGCGCGTATGCCATCGTACCCTGTCCTCGAACGGATCTGCTGACGCTTCACTACGTTCCGGAGGAGGCCTGAGCGTTCAGGCTCGCCGCTTTCCCCGCGCTACTCGTTCCTCGCCACCGCCGTCAGCTTGTTCAGGTTCTGCAGCAGGATGCGGCCGCGCTGCAGGTCCAGGATGCCGTCCTTGCGCCAGAGCTGGAGCTGGCGGTTGACGCTTTCGCGGGCGGCGCCGACGAAGACGCCAAGCTGTTCCTGCGAGATATGAACCTCGGAGCCGAAATCGGCGGCGAGCGCGCAGAGCCGGCGCGCGAGGCGCACCGGCAGCGGCTGCAGCATGGATTCCTCCATGCGCTCGCTCTGCCAGCGGATGCGCTGGCAGAGCAGCATGATGATCTTGATGGCGACCTTGGGCTCGCGCTCGAGGAAACTGAGAAAATCCTCGCGGCGCAGCACGAACAGTTCCGATGCCTCGCCGGCGGTGGCGTCCGCCGTGCGGTTCTGGCCGTCGAGCACAGCGACCTCGCCAAAGAGATCGCCGGGGCCCATGAAATTGAGGGTCAGCCTGCTACCATCCGACGCACCTGTCTCGATCCGAATCTGGCCGCGGCGCACCCCGAACAGGGCGTCGCCCGCATCGCCCTTCTGGAAAAGAACCTCGCCCGATGCCATTTGCTGGGTATGGCAAAGGCCCGCAATCCGCTGCAGCTCGTCGGCGCCGAGGTCTGCAAACATCGGATTCATCTTCAAAATGACAGCAAATTCGGCCTGTTTACTCATGGCAATGCCTTTTCAAGTCCGGCTCGTTCGGAAGGGAGCTGTCGCATGGTTCGGCCTCGGAGAAGTGTGCCATAAGTCACATAAGTTTGCAGTCCCCCCGTTTATTTTTGCCTCCTTTGAGCCTGCCGCCTGATCCGCGGTAAACTCGCCCCTGCCTGTCTGGAACGTCGAAATGAGAACACTGAAAATCGCAGGCGCCGCCGTCGTTGCCGTGATCGTCGTGATCGCGCTGCTGCTGGTCGTTGGCGTCCCCTCCGGATTCCTGACGTCCGCCATCCAGGAGCGGGTCGAGCGCGAGACGGGCTACAAGCTCACCATCAATGGATCGACCAGGATCGGCATCTGGCCGCAGCTCAACGTGACCCTGAAGGACGTCACGCTGGCCGATCCGAAGGACCGCGACATCACCAATCGCCTCACCGCCGCCAGCATCGAGGCCGATGTGACGCTTGCCAGCGTCTGGTCCGGCAAGCCCGAGATCACCGAGCTCGTCATCGTGCGCCCGGTTCTGAGCCTGCCGCTGCAGCGCGAACGCTCGCGCGCGATCCCGGCGAAACCGGTGGGGGGCGCGGCGGCGGCCGCCTTCTCGATCGAGCACGTCATCGTCACCGGCGGTACCGTCGTGTTCTCCAACCTGCGCGACCGCGTCGAAAGCAGGATCGAGGGCCTCAACGCCGACATCATCATGACCGACGACCGCAAGGTTCGGATCACGGGAAATGCCCGCACCGGCGAGCATCCGCTGAAGTTCGACATCAAGGCGACCGCGCCGGGTGCGCCGCTGGAGCGGCAGAACATCCCGACCGAATTCACCCTCGAGATCCCGGCCCTGCTGCCGGCGCCTGCCGCCGGCAAGGCCGAGGTGCGGCTGAACGGCAGCATCATCCAGATCAACGGCCTTTCCGGCATGCTCGGCGACGGCGCCTTCAACGGCTGGGCCTCGATCGACGTCAGCAGCAAGCCGCTTGTGAAACTCGATCTCGACTTCCACCGGCTCAACGTCGCCATGGCCAAGAGCACGCCCGGCTCGGCAAAAGCGCCGTGGAGCAATGCGACCATCGACATCAACGGGCTCAATTATGTCGATGCCCAGGCGCGCATCTCGGCGGCCCAGCTCAATCTCGGCGACACGCAATTCGCGCCGGCCGCGATCGAGGCCAATCTGGCGAGCGGCATCCTGAAGCTGCGCGTCGCCAATCTCGGTACCTATGGCGGGCTGGCCAATGGCGACCTCACCATCGACGCTTCCACGGCCGTGCCGAGCTACGCCCTGCAGACCGATCTCACCGGCGTGCGCGCGCTGCAATTGCTGCAAACCGCTGCCGATTTCGACAAGCTCGACGGCAAGCTGCAGGCGAAGATCGCCGTACGCTCGACCGGCAACAGCCAGCGCGCCATCATGAGCAACATGACCGGCACGGTGTTCGCCCTGTTCCAGGATGGTCAGATCCGCGGCCTCAACGTCGCGCAGATGATCCGCTCGCTGACCGCCTCTACGCTCTCCGGCTGGCAGGAGAACAGCCAGCAGGCCACCGACCTCACCCAGCTCTCCGCCTCCTTCAAGATCGACAAGGGCCAGGCCACCACCTACGACCTCAACCTCGTGGGCCCGCTGGTCAAGGTGACCGGCGTCGGCACCGTCGACCTCGGCACCAAGCAGATGGGATTCCGCGTCGAGCCGAAGCTCGTGATGACCACCGAAGGCCAGGGCCGCGTCACCGATCCCGTCGGCTTCGGCATTCCCGTCATCATCGACGGGCCGTGGTCGGAGCCGCGGATCTACCCCGAGATGAGCGGCATCCTGGAAAATCCGGAAGCGGCCTATGCCAAGCTGCGCGAGATGGGCAAGGGCCTGTTCGGCAAGGACGGCGCCGGCCTTGGCGCCGCAATCGGCGGCCTGCTCAGCGGCATCCAGCAAGGCGGCGCGCAGCCGGGCCAGCAGCCCGGCACGGGTGCCGGCGCCGGCCAGCCCAACGCGCTCGGCGGCGACCTCGGCGCGACCATCGGCAACCTGATTCAGCAGGGCCTCGGCGGGCTCAACCAGCCGCAAGCCGCGCCCGGCCAGCAGCCGCAGGCATCGGGCCAGCCACCTGCCGGTGGCCGTTCCCAGGGCCGCAGCATCCCCTCGCCCGGCGCGGGCCCGGCACCGCTGCCGCAGGCGGAAACGGCCTCGCCGCCGCCGGCCGCGGCGAGCGGACCGGTGCCATCCGCCCAGGAGAGCCAGCCGATGAACGACGTGCTGCGGCAGCTTTTCAACCGCTGAATCCGCTGGAAACCGGCCGAACTGCCCACAATCCGGGCTAACCATGACAGGCATTAGCCGGCCCGCCCTTCCGATCTGTGCTAAAATTTGACGGATGCCGCGGGCCGATGGCCTTGCGGCGTCATTCGCGAATTTGGCAGCCGATACGCGCGCCCGAACGGGGCGGCCGAGGGTCTCGATGAACGCGGTCAAGGACAAGAGCTGGTTCATGCGCGGCGGCTTGTTCGCCAAGTATGTGATCTCGCTGGTCGGCCTCGTCGTCTTCGTGCTCGCCGTCAACGGCGTGATGGAAACCTGGATCGGCTATCGCGCGACCCGTACCTCGCTGATCGACGGCATGGCCGAGAAGGCCGAGGCGACCGCGCGCCGCATCGACCAGGCGATGAACGACCTCGAGCGGCAGACCAGCTGGGTCACCCGCGCCAGCGCCAACCAGTTCACACCCGAGCAGCGCCGTGTCGACTACACCCAGCTGCTCAACCAGGTGCCGGCGGTCAGCCGGGTCTCCTTCATATCCGCCCAGGGCCGCGAGGAGCTGCGGCTGTCGCGCGGCGGCGGCGTCTCCTATGGCTCCTCGGTCGACTTCTCCCGCGACGCCCGCTTCAGCGAGGCGCTGGCGCGCGGCGCCACCAGCTTCTCGCAGGCCTATTTCCGCGACGGCCGGCCGTTCATCTCGCTGACCATGGCCCATACCGGCTACAGCGGCGCCGGCGTCGGCGTCACGGTCGCCGAGATCGACCTGCGCTTCCTCTCCGATTATCTCGGCGACAGCCAGGTCGGCCGCAACACCGTTGCCTTCGTCGTCGATTCCCAAGGGCTTGTGCTCGCTGCCTCCAGCAAGGGTCCGGAGATCGATAAGGATCTCGCCGCGCTGCCGCAGGTGGCCTCCGCACTGACCGGCACGGGCCAGACCACCGGCAAGGACTGGCGCGGGCAAGACGTGCTGACGGCGTCCTCGACCGTGCCGAAATTCAAGTGGACCGCGTTCTTCGAGCAGCCGACGGCGCAGGCGCTGACGCCGATCCGCGACCAGCTGGTGCGCGTTGCGCTTTTGATCGGGCTCGGCCTGTTCGTTGCCATCCTCGCCGGCATGGTGCTGGCGCGGCGCATGCTGATTCCGATCACGGCGCTGTCCTCCGGCGCGCGGCTGCTTGGCGAGGGCAAGTTCGGCCACCGCATCGAGGTGAAGACCAAGGACGAGCTGGAAGAGCTGGCCGGGCAGTTCAACAGCATGGCCGCGCAGCTGCAGGAAACCTACACCGACCTCGAATGGAAGGTGAAGGAGCGTACGCGGGACCTGGCGCAATCCATCAACGAGCTGAAGGTGCTGGAAGAGGTCGGCCGCGCGGTCGCCTCCTCGCTCGACCTCAACGCCGTGCTGCCGACGGTGGCGGCGCGGGCGCTGGAGATCACCCATGCCGACGCGGTGCTGATCTACACCTTCGACGCGGGCAACGACCGCTTTGACCTGACCGAGGCGATCGGCGTCGACAAGAACGCCGAAGGCAGCCATCGCGCCATCGAGCGCGCCGGTTCGACGCTGGGCGAGGCGGCGAGCTCCGGCGAGCCGATAGCAATCCCGAACCTGCACAAGGCCGGCGACATTCCCTTGCGCGAAGTCGCGATCGAGGCCGGCTTCTACTCGGTGCTGGTCGTGCCGCTGGTCGACCAGACCGGCGTGCTCGGCTCGCTGGTGGTATTGCGGCGCAACGCCGGCGACTTCCCGCAAAACCTGATCGGCCTGATGAAGACCTTTGCGCACCAGGCGGTGCTGGCGATGCGCAACGCGTGGCTGTTCAGCGAGGTGAACCGGAAGAGCCACGACCTGGAAGTCGCCCATTCCACGGTGCAGCAGCAGGCGGCGACGCTGCAGGAGCAGCGGGACCAGCTGAAGGACTGGAACAAGTCGCTGGAGGACCGCGTCGAAACCCAATTGGGCGAGATCGAGCGCATCCGCAAGCTCGAGCGATTCCTCGCCCCGCAGGTGGCGCAACTGATCGCCTCCTCCGACGGCCACGAGGGCCTGCTCGACAGCCACCGCCGCGAGGTCACCGTCGTGTTCTGCGACCTCAGAGGCTTCACGGCCTTCACCGAGCAGACCGAGCCGGAAGAGGCGATGAACGTGCTGCGCGAGTATCATGCGGCGCTGGGCGAATTGATCTTCCGCTACGAAGGCACGCTCGACCGCTACGCCGGCGACGGCGTGATGATCCTGTTCAACGCGCCGATCCAGTTCGAGGATCACACCAAGCGCGCGGTGAAGATGAGCGTCGAGATGCGCGACACCATCGGCGCGCTGACCCAGCGCTGGCGCAACCGCGGCCACAATCTCGGCTTCGGCATCGGCATCGCGCTCGGCTATGCCACGCTCGGCCAGATCGGCTTCGAGCAGCGGCTGGAATACGCCGCGATCGGCAGCGTCACCAACTTGGCCTCGCGCCTGTGCGACGAGGCCGAGGCCGGCCAGATCGTGGTGAGCCGCCGCGTCTACGGCATGGTCGAGCCATGGGTCGACGGCCGGCCGATCGACGATTTGAACCTGAAGGGCTTCAACCACCCGGTGCTGGCGGCGGAGATCCTTGGCTGGCGCGAGGAGGTCGACAACGTGGTGGATGCGTCGGCTGCGACGGCGAAGCGAAGGAAGAAATAGGGCGCCGGCGCGGCATGTTCGCTGCCGCCCGACCGAACCCGTTCCGTGTTCGCTGCGACCAAGGGGGGAACCCGCTCGCCCCCGCGAGCCCATGAACACGGCCGGAGTATCCCCATGCGCTCGCGCACCGCCTCGATCACGCTCGCCGCGGCCCTTGCGGCCGTTCTTTCCGTTTCGGCCGCGCAGGCCGGCATGAACAACCTCAACGTCAGCCCGGGGCTGTCCCCCCGCGCCACGCCCTCCATCCCGGACGTCAAGGTGCGGCCTCTGATGATCGATGCCAGGATCAAGCTGCATTGCTATTACACCCGCGAGCGCAACGAGCTCGGCGTGTGGGTGACCCGGAGGCACTGCAATTAGTAGCGCCGGTGCTGCACACTCCGTGTCGCCCCGGCGAACGCCGGGGCCCAAAACCACCGCTCGCGATTGTCTTGCTACGCTGGAGCTACAGCCTTTCTTCACAACCACCATTCGCGGTTATGGGTCCCGGCGTTCGCCGGGACGACAGCGAATGTGTGTCGACGGCATTCCCTCACTTCATGTTCGCGATCGCGTGCAGCGCGGCGATATAGCCGAACGGGCCGAGGCCGGCGATGACGCCGGTCGCGACGAACGAAATCTTCGAGTGACGGTGATACTCGTCGCGGGCATGGATGTTGGAAATATGCACCTCCAGCGTCGGCCCCTCGAAGATCTTGATCGCATCCATGATGCCGACCGAGGTGAACGAAAACCCGGCGGGATTGATGATGAGCGCGTCGGCCTTTTCGCGCGCGGACTGGATCAGGTCGATCAGCACGCCCTCGTGGTTCGACTGATGGAAGTCGATCTGTAGTCCCAACTCCCTGCCCTTTGCCTCGCAGCTCGCCTTGATCTCTCCGAGCGTTGTGGTGCCGTAAATGTGCGGCTCGCGAATGCCGAGCATGTTGAGGTTGGGGCCGTTCAAGATCATCACGCGCTTCATCGATCGCTTCCTTCCTGGGTGGCGCGAGAACCCGGATCGTGCCTTCTCCGCCACGGCTCAACAAAAATGTCGAAAACAACCCCATGCAAAGTAGCCGCCGGCCGCCATGAGAGCCTTGCGCCGCGCCAAATTGTCACAGTCCCGAGGATCCGAACGCTATTCCTTTCAGCCAAGCCGCTCTTCGATGACCGACCACGGAATGGCCTTTCGTATCATTGCACGGCGACTGCCTCGCTTGGCCGGCATCTTCTCAAGTTCCTGCAAATCGGACGGTGTCAGCGGCCGGCCCTGCCGCAGCTTATGCAGGACGATGTTGTCTTGATGCGCGCGCAGGAAATGCCTGGCCCTTGCCTTGAAGCGCGCAAAATCGGCTTGGCAATATGAGGCATAGAGTAGTACATTAGCTCAAGTGGAGCCGCGCCGTGATTGTGAGCTTCCGTGACGACTGGTTGCGCGAGTTCTTCGTCAACGACGCCAGATCGAAGAAAATCCCGGCCGATCTCGGGGATCGCCTGTTCCGCAAGCTCCAGATGATCGACGATGCGACGACGGACCGCGATCTGAGATCGCCGCCCAGCAATCATTTCGAGAAGCTGCGGGGTCATCTCGACGGCCTTCACTCGATTCGCGTCAACAAGCGATGGCGGCTGGTGTTTCGATGGGACAGCGGGCGGGGCGAGGCGAAAGATATCTATCTCGACGACCACAGTTACAGGTGAGGCAAGCCATGTTGATGACAAAACGCAAGCCCGCGACGATCGGCGAAATCCTGGTCGAGGAATTCATGAAGCCGCGCGGCCTGACGCAGGGCGCGCTGGCCGACGCCATGGGCGTGCAGCGCAAGCACGTCAACGAGTTGTGCAACGATCGCCGCAATGTCACCGCGGCGACCGCACTCATTCTCGCCCGCGTGTTCGGCAACAGCCCGGATTTCTGGCTCAACGTGCAGCGCCGCAGCGACCTTTGGGAAGCGATGCATTCACCACGCGACCGCAAGCGGATCGAACGCGCGCGACCCCTGACATCGGCGGCATGAGAGCCGGCAATTCACGTTCGGCGGAGATGTTGGCGATGCTGCGATCCGCGATGTGACGCGATAGTCACAGTCCGGCGAATATCGCGGCGGCCCCGCCCCTGCTTCTGTTCCGACACGGAACTGCCCCGATTGGCCGCCGGACTGGCGGCAACCAAGAGGGGCGACCATGTCTCGATCCTTAAGACTTGCCGCGATCGTCGCCGGCGCCGCGACGCTGGCGGCCTGCGGGCAATCGCCGTTGCGCAGCTCGCATTCGGACTTGCGCAGTTCGGCGACGCGGCAGGCCGCGATCGAGCAGCCGCGCCCACGGATAGCGACCGCCTCCGTGGCGCGGCGCGCGCCGGCGGTTGAACCCGGCGAGAGCCAAAGCAACACCAGCGGCAAGTCGCAAGGCATCGCGAGCTTCTATTCGCAGGGCACGAAGACCGCGAGCGGCGAGAGGTTCGATCCCAAGGAGCTCACCGCCGCGCATCCGACGCTGCCGTTCGGCACCAGGCTGCGCGTCACCAATCAGCACACCGGCCGCTCGGTGACGGTGCGCGTCAACGACCGCGGGCCCTATGTGCCGGGACGCGTGGTCGACGTTTCCTATTCCGCCGCGGAACAGCTCGGCATGGTCGGCCGGGGCATCGCGCCGGTGAAGCTCGACGTCGTGCAGTGAAGCTCACTTGACGTAGCGCCGGTAAAGCCAGATCGCCAGCAGCACCAGCAGCGATCCTGCAACCGCAGCTACGACGTCGCGCAGCGAGATCGACACCTTGTCGAGGCCGGGCAGCAGATCGAGCCAGCGGAACAGCGCGCCGCCGATCAGCGCGCCAACAAGGCCGAGGCCGAGATTGCGGAAGCTGCCGAAGCCTTCACGGTCCCAGGTGATGAGACGCGAGGCGAGGCCGCCGCCGATCAGGCCGACGACGATCCAGACGATCATCTGCGCAACTGTCGGCATCGTCATCGCTTCCTCCCCTGCTCCGCGTCTTATGGTTGTCGCGAATTGAAGCGGCAAGTGCTCCTCCGGTCAACCGTGATCACCGCGACGGGTAGATGGCCGGGAAAAGCCCGGCCATGCGGGAGGAGGCGTCACGGGCAACGTCTGCCGTCGAACCGGCCGATGCGGCAAAAGACCAATACAGGCGGCCCGAGCGGGCATCGCCCCAGCTTTGCCCCGAGGCCCCGTTCTGCTATCGAAGAGGCCGGAAAACCCGATGGATTGCCGATGAATCATTGCATCACGCGCGACCGTTACCCGAAGCTTGCGGCATTGCTTGCAGCGGCCCTGCTCACCGCAGCTTCTCTGCTCACTGCCCTGCCGGCGCTGGCGGCGGGTGAGGAAGACGGCGGGGCGCCGCGCGGGCCGGCGGTGACTGTGCTGAAGGTGGCGAAGTACTGCTTCAACAACAATGTCGAGGTGTCCGGCATCGTGCGGGCGCGGGAGGAGACCTCGGTGCGGCCGGAGCGGCTGGGCGCCAAGGTCACCGATATCATGGCGGACGCCGGCGACACCGTCACCGCGGGCCAGGTGCTGGCGCGGATCGCGCCGCCCGAGGGCGGCAGCATTGCCGTGCAGGCGCCGGTGGCGGGGCTGATCTCGCAGTCCACGGCGCAGATCGGCGGCATGGTCGGCGCCAAGGGCGAGGCGCTGTTCAACATCGTGGCGCGCAGCGAATACGACCTCGTCGGCATGGTGCCGGTGAAGGACATCGCCAAGCTCCAGGTCGGCCAGCAGGCGCGGATCAAGATCATCGGCGCGGGCGAGGTCGACGCGCGGGTGCGCCGCATCGCGCCGACCATCGAGCCGAACAGCCAGCTCGGCCAGGTCTTCATCGGCATCACGCCGGCGCGGCGCTTCCTGATCAATTCGAGCGGACGCGCGCTGATCAAGACCGGGCAGAGCTGCGGCATCGCCGTGCCGCTGACCTCGATTCTCTACGGCAGCGCCGGCACCGTGGTGCAGGTGGTGCGCCGCGCCCGCGTCGAGACGCGCCGCGTCGAAACCGGGCTGATGGCGGCGGGCCAGGTCGAGATCAAGGAGGGCCTGCAGGAGGGCGACACCGTCGTCGCCCGCGCCGGTGCGCTGCTCCGCGAAGGCGATCCGGTGCGCCCGGTGACGGCGGCCGCGCAAGCTAAGTGAGCTGTCGTCGCTGCGAACAAGCCGTCGTCCCTGCGAACGCAGGGACCCATACCGCGCGATCTATCGGTTGCTGACGGAGGCCGGGACTCGGCTCAGACAATCAGCTCGCTGAGATCTCGCCATTCAAGATTATCGCGCTCGATCAGCTCGATCTTCCAGTCGCGCTTCCATCGCTTCAACTGCTTTTCACGCGCGATCGCTTCTTCTGGCCGCTCATAGGATTCGACATAAACGAGGCGGAAAACGCCGTACTTCTTGACGAATTCCGAGCCCTCGCCGCTGCGATGCTGCTCCAG
>NZ_JBQTHN010000197.1:0-14923 GCF_052389815.1 Bradyrhizobium sp.
GTCCTGGCTGTACCTGTCAAATCCGTGTGCGTTTTCTTACTACCGTTGCACACGGTGCTGCGGGCGCAGCCGGCGCCCGGCCTTCTCCGCGCCCTCTTTTCGAAGAGGGAGCAAACGAAATTGCAGAACCCGGGCGAAATCGAGTCGCGGGAATGAGTTCGTATGTCTCCACCGTCATTGCGAGGAGCGATAGCGACGAAGCAATCCATATCGCTGCGAGTTGAGATCTGGATTGCTTCGCTTCGCTCGCAATGACGGTACTACGCCGGCACCCGGTGCAGCGCGCAGAGCTTGTTGCCGTCGGGATCGCGCAAATAGGCGATGTAGAGCTTCACGCCGCTGCCTTCGCGGATGCCCGGCGGGTCTTCGCAGGTGGTGCCGCCATGGGCGAGGCCCGCGGCATGAAAGGCGTTGGCGGCGTCGACGGAATCGGCGGCGAAGCCGGTGGTGCCGCCATTGGCGAAGGTCGCGGCCTGACCGTTGATCGGCTTGGTCACCGAGAAGGTGCCGGTCTTGGTGCGCCAGAAGATGCGGTGGCGATCGACGCGGCCCGGCGGCACGCCGAGCGTGCCGAGCAGCGCGTCATAGAATGTCTTGGCCTTGTCGAGGTCGTTGGTGCCGATCATGATATGCGAAAACAAGCTTTCCTCCCGAATTTCGCCGCGCGGAAGTGCCCGCTGCCGGCGCTGGTTTGTTTTGCGAGGAACACCGTAGCGGTGCGTGCAAGGCGAGGGAAGAGGCGGGAACGCGCGGCGCCATCAGCGCCGCGCAAGGCCTCATGCTTGGCGCGTGTGGCCCCAGGCTTCGTCCCAGTCGTTGCCGCTCGCGTCGCGGACGCGGCCGTCGGCCTCGAAGAACTTGTTGGGCACCTGAAAGATCGCGAGCATCAGGCCGCCTTGCGGACACCAGGCGACATGCCGGCTGCCGGCCTCACGCCAGATGAACTCGCCGGCCTTGCACTCGATGCCTTGGGCCGGGCCTTCCTTGTCGACGAGGGAGCCTTCGAGCACATAGGTCTGCTCGATATTGACGTGCTCATGGTCGGGCAGAACCGCGCCGGGCGCAAAGCGCATCAGGGCGGTGACCAGGCCGCTGTTGCGATCGAACAGCAGCGTCTTCGCTTCGCAGCCGGGAAAGCGGGTTTTCTGCCACTCCATCTCGGAAGGACGAACCAGGTGGGAATGTTCGTCGGCCCTCGGTGTCACGGCGTCCATGGCGGTGCTCCCTTGATCGGCGTTTTTTGTCATCATAGCAGCCCCGCACGCAGCCGTCAGCACGGGCCTGCTTCCGTCGCGTATGGTGGGCGCAACCCCGGACTGCGCCTATCGCAAACCTTGAGGAGACGAGATGCTTGCCTCGCAGCGCCACTTGTTCGAGATGCCGCGCCAGATCTGCTACCTGAACTCCGCCTCCTACAGCCCGTTGCCGCTGCGGACGCTGCAAGCCGGCCGCGACGCGGTGATGCGCAAGGGCAGGCCCTGGACGCTGGAGGCGGGCTTCGCCAACGCGCAGCACGAGCGCGCCCGAGCTGCAGCCGCACGGTTGATCAACGCGAAAGCAGACGACGTCGCGCTGATCCCGTCGGTCAGCTACGGCGTCGCCACCGCGGCAAGGCTTTTCTCGATTCCCGGTGGAAGCCGGGTCATCGTGCTGGAAAATGACCATTCCTCGCCGGTGCTGGAGTGGCGGCTGCGCGCCGACGCGCTGGATCTTGTCGTCGAGACGATTGGCGAGCCGGACGATGGCGATTGGACGTCGGCAATTCTTGGCGCAATCGAGCGGCCAAATGCTGCGCCGGTCGCGCTGGCATCGATCTCCTCGGTGCACTGGTCGGAGGGCGGCGCGATCGATCTCGAAGCGGTCGGCACGGCGCTACGGCGACAGGGCGCGATCTTTCTCATCGATGCCACGCAGAGCGCCGGCGTGATTGAACTCGACGTATCCAGGCTCGACCCGGATTTTGTGATCTTCCCGACCTACAAATGGCTGCTCGGACCCTATGGGCGCGCCTTCATCTATGTCGCAAGGCGTCATCAAGGCGGCATCCCGCTCGAGCAGACGTCGGCCGGCCGCTGCAACGTCCGCGCCGAGAACGCGGTCTACTTTGCGGACACCGGTTACGTCGACAATGCGCGGCGCTTCGACATGGGCGAGCGCGACCATTTCATCTCGATGGAAATGGCCTCGATCGGCATGGAGATGATGGCGGAGTGGGGCGCGGCTGCGGTGAGGGAACGCGCAGCGATGTTGACGGAGCGCATCGCCAAAGGCTTGCAGGCGATCGGCGTCGGCGTGCCGGACGAAAGATTGCGCGCCCCGCATATCCTTTGTCTGAAGTTTCCGGACGGCATGCCGGCAGGGCTGGTCGGGGAGCTGGCGGCGGAAGGCATCCATGTCGCTTCACGTATCGGGCGGTTGCGCGTCTCGCCTCACGTCTACAACGATGAGAGCGACGCCGACCGGTTTGTCGCTGCGCTGGCTGCGCGGCTACGGGGGTAGGGTGACGCTAGCGCAGGCCCTCGTACACCATGAAGCCGCGGGCAACCTGCAGCTTGCGGATGGCGCGCGGCAGCAGCTTTTCCTGGCGGTGCAGGTAGCGATAGGAAGTGAGGCCGAAATTCTCGAGCTTGCACAGTTCGCTCTCGAACGGCGCAAGCACGCCGGTCAAGCTCACCGGCGCATGGGCGCGCGGGGAGAACGGCAGCAGCAGCAGCTCCAGATGCGCGGTCTCGCCGGTCCCGGATGTGGCGGTGATGCCGGCGATGACAGGCAGGGTTTCCTCGGCGACGACCGCGATCATGTTCTCGATCTCGCGGCGGGTTTCGGGGGTGAAGAGGGCGGAAAAGCTCTGGTCCTTGACGTCGCGGCCGAGCAGGGCGCAGACCCGGGTTCCCGCGACGCGGAAGGGGTAGCCGGCTTCGGCGTCATAGGAGAGCACGAAG
Source organism: Bradyrhizobium sp. (assembly GCF_052389815.1). GTDB lineage: Bacteria > Pseudomonadota > Alphaproteobacteria > Rhizobiales > Xanthobacteraceae > Bradyrhizobium. Next base: position 2,943 of record NZ_JBQTHN010000197.1, read on the forward strand.
ATGTCGCCGAGCAGCTCGCGCACCGCTTGAGGCTCGATGGCGCTGCGGTCGGGCGCTGCCGCGGTGCGCCGCATCCTGTCCCAATAGGCGAAAAACTCGCGGCTCGAAGGATGTTTCATGCTGTTGTTCCGCCCTGTGGCCCGCTCGGCGGGACATTTCTGTCCCGATTTCGTGCAAGCGCCTTCCCCTTGGTTGTTGTGCAGGACAGGCTGTGCAGCGTCCATGCCGCGCTACCGGATTCCGGCAATTTGCGCGGCCTTTGCAGCGTTAAGGTAAATTTAACGATGGAGTTGGCGGGGCCGGAATGCCCGAATAAGGTCACAGTCACTCCGGCGCGGACGCTTTCTCCAGGTTGCCGTCCGCGCTTCGTTTACACTGGTGGCGTCAAACAGTTTGGTCAGCGCGCGGGGAGGGGTGGGGATACCCTCTTAAGGCGCGACAAGATCAGCAGTCCAAGGGCGGGTGTTCTCAGCACCCGCCCTTTTTCGTCTTTTTCAGCTCTCTTGCCCCTGACGCGGTGCAGCACATCGCCCGCCCTTGTGCACTTGCACAATGCGGCCAAAGCCGCCTATCTGAGCGGGTCACCCGCCGAGAAGGCTGCCGTTCCCTTGCAATCCGTCCCCGCACATCAGCCGCCGCCGCACGAGCCGATCCTGACGCTGCCGGGCGCGCTGACCGCCTATGTGGCGCTGATCGCGGCCATCCATCTGCGCACGTTCCTGCCGCCCGAGGCGGAGAACTGGACCATCGACGTGTTCGGCTTCATCCCGCGCCGCTACGATTCCAACGTGCTGCAGATCTACTTTCCCGGCGGGGCGGGAGCGAAAGTCTGGACTTTCGTCACCTATTCGCTGCTGCACGCCAGTCTCAGCCACATCTTCTTCAACATACTCTGGTTGCTGCCCTTCGGCAGCGCGCTGGCGCGGCGCTTCGGCAGCGTTCGTTTCTTCGTGTTCATGGCCGTGACGGCGGCGGCCGGCGCGCTCGCCCATCTTGTCACCCACGAGCATGCGATCGCACCGATGATCGGCGCATCGGCCTCGGTGTCGGGCGCGATGGCGGCTGCCATCCGCTTTGCCTTCGTCAAGGGCAGCTTCCTGTCCTTCAGCCGGGGCGATGCCGACGAAGCCGCAAGGGTGCCCGCGCTGTCGTTGTGGCGGGCGCTGCAAAATCCGCGCGTGCTCGCCTTCCTCGCGGTGTGGTTCGGCGTCAACATCGTGTTCGGCCTCGGCTCGATCTCGGTCGGCGCGGAGGGCGCCAGCGTGGCGTGGCAGGCGCATATCGGCGGTTTCATCGCCGGATTGATGCTGTTCTCGCTGTTCGACCCGGTGCCGCGTGCGCCGGCGGCAGCGGATGCCCCGTCGCGGGACATCTGAGCGCGCTTGCGGGAAGCGGCGATTTCATCCATCATTCGCCGACGGCGAGACGCAATACGAAGCCGGCCTGTACAAGCGAATGGCCGAGCCTGCCCGCCGTGTCCGCAATCAATCGGGCAAGAAACTGTTTTTTGAAGACTCGCGAACGTGGTCGCTCCCGGCTTTTTTGGGGCGCGACAGGGATTCAGGGAGACGACAATGACGGTACGCGCGATCCTCGACACCAAGGGCCATCACGTGCAGAGCGTCGAGCCGGGCACAAAGCTCGCCGATGCGATCAGGATCCTGAGCCAGCGCCGCATCGGCGCCCTGCTGGTGCTGGACCAGGGCCGCATCGAGGGAATTCTGTCCGAGCGCGACATCGTACGCGTGCTGGGCGAGCGCGGAGCTTCCGTGCTGGAAGAGCCGGTGAGCTCCGCCATGACGCGCAAGGTGGTGAGCTGCCGGGAAAAGGACACCGTCAGCGCGATGATGGAAGTGATGACCAACGGCAAGTTCCGCCATCTGCCGGTGGTGGAAGACGGCCGGGTGGTCGGCCTGATCTCGATCGGCGACATCGTGAAATGGCGCGTCGGCGAGTACGAGAGCGAGCAGGAAGCGCTGCGCGAATACATCAAGACGGCCTGAGCTTTTTACTCGGCCTTTTCGACCGAAGCGGACGGCTCGGTTGCTGGCGGCGCAAGGATGTGGATCGCCTCCTGGATGGAGTCGATCGCACGTTCGGCCGCGCGTGCGCCGTGTGCGATCAGGTCGTCGGCGCGGTGGAAATCGAACCAGCCGATCTGGCCGACGCGCGGCGAGATCAACAGGTCCGGCGGATCGCCGGCGAGTCGCGCGCGGGTGATGCGGTCCTGCATGATGTTGAAGGCGTCGACCATGACGGAGGAGATGCCGGGCCGCGCGGCGCTGCCGAAGAATTCGCGCTTCATGGTGCGCTCGGCGGAGAACAGCCTGCGCAGGCCGCGCTTGGGCGCCTCCGCTTCCGGGGTGACCTCCGGCTCGGGCGTCACGACAGACGGACCGTGGGCGTAGACGGTGGTGCCGTGGGCAAACACGTCGCTGGAGACGTTGGCGGCGATCACGATCTCCGCGCCGAAGGCGCGCGCGGCCGAGACCGGCACCGGATTGACCAGCGCGCCGTCGACCAGCCAGCGGTCGCCGACCAGCACCGGCGAGAAAATGCCGGGCAGCGCATAGGAGGCGCGCATCGCTTCGACCATGCGGCCGTGGGTCAGCCAGATCTCGTGGCCGGTGCGCACTTCGGTGGCGACGGTGGCGTATTTGATCGGCAGGTCCTCGATCAGGGTTGGCCCGATGGAGGCTTCAAGCTCCGTGGCAAGCTTGGTGCCGCCGATCAGGCCGCTGCCGTTGAGGCGGATGTCGAGATAGGAAAAGATATTGCGCGGCTGCAGGCTGCGCGCCCATTCCTCGAGCTTGTCGAGGTGCCCCGCGGCATAGGCGCCGCCGACCACTGCGCCGATCGAAGTGCCGACCACGATGTTGGGAACGATGCCGTGCGCGATCAGGGTGCGCAGCATCCCGATATGGGCAAAGCCGCGCGCCGCACCGCCGCCAAGGGCAAGACCGATCACCGGCCGCCGCGTCGTGCCGAGTCCGACCTTGTCGGGACCCTGTTCAGGGTGGGAATTCCGGCCAATCCAGCTATCGAGCACCGACAATTCTCCTGCCTACGCAACATAATGATGCCGTGCGGCCTGCGCTCCGCCAGTCCAGTGCGTATGCATGGTTTATGCCCGGTGGAAGCGGCCGGGCCGGCACGGCCCGAGAAGGGACTACGACGGCAACGCGACATATTGATTAAGATTGGGGCGGGCTTGAGGTTCCTCAACCCGGCCGATCCGGGGTCACGCAGGCTTGAATTTGCCGCGTTTTCGGTGAAAAGCATGGCCATGATTTGGAGGGGGAAGGGATTAGCCGGCAACGGGCGGGCCGCGGGGCCGGGCGCCGTGCTTTGGCTCGCCTTTTGGCTCCTGCTGGTGCCCGGTCCGGCGTCGGCCCAATTCTTCTCCGACCGTCCGCCGCCGATACCCCCGGCTTCCGTCCCGGACGCCCCGCCGGCAGGGCCGGCCATGAACCTTGCGCCGCCTTCCGGGCCTGCCGCAGGTCCCAACCTGCCGCCGACGCTGACCCAGCCCGGTCTCGCCCAGCCCTCGATCACCAATGCGCCGGCTGCGCTGCCGCCGCCGGGCGCCTCCACCGCAGGGCAGGCCGTACTGTCGCTGACGGCAAGATTCGGCAAGGAACTGCCCGTCATCACCAGCGGCCTGGTGTGGCGGGTGTTCGCCGACAAGCCGGACGAGACCGGTACGTTCAAGCTGATCCGCGAGGAGCGCGGCGCCACGCCCAATATCGTGCTGCCGCCCGGCAGCTACGTCGTCCACGTCGCGCTCGGCCTCGTCAGCGCCACGCGCGCGGTGACGCTGAAATCCGAGACCGACCGCGAGGCCTTCATCCTGCCCGCAGGCGGCCTGCGCATCGAAGGCCGTGTCGGCACCAGCAAGATCCCGCCGAACCAGATTTCGTTCTCGATATACAAGGGCAGCCAGTTCGAGACGGCCGAGCGCTCCTCGCTGATCCCCAACGTCGCGGCCGGCGACGTCGCGCTGCTGCCGGAGGGCACCTACTACATCATCTCCAACTACGGCGACGCCAACTCGGTGGTGCGCTCCGACATCCGCGTGGCGGCGGGCAAGCTGACCGACGTCATCATCACCCATCGCGCCGCCGTCATCACGCTCAAGCTGGTCAGCGACAAGGGCGGCGAGGCGCTCGCCAACACCGCATGGTCGGTGATCACGCCCGGCGGCGACGTCATCAAGGAATCGATCGGCGCCTTCCCGCGCGTCGTGCTGTCGGAAGGCGAATACCGCGCCATAGCGAAGAACGAAGGCAAGGTGTTCGAGCGTCCATTCAACGTCGTCAACGGCGTCGACGGCGAGGTTGAAGTCGTCGCGCGCTGACGGCGCACAACCGTTGATCGCTGTCATAGTTTCTAACGCGCACTAACCATCGCGTGACTTAAAACCGTCATAATCGCCGCACGGGCGTCCCGCTCCCGCATTTTTTACATCGCCTTAAGCCGCGCCGCTTTGGATTTGCCCCGCAGAAGTAAATTTGGGATACGGGGATAATCATGCGTGCGGCCAGCCAACCGTCGAACAGATCGCAGGCGAAGTCAGGCATCGAGGTGTTCGGCGACGTGCCGGTGTTGAAACGCAAGTGGCGAGCGGCGCTCCGCCCCGGCGACGGGCTGCCACGCTATGAAGACGTGATGCTCGGCAGCCTCGGGCGCCTGGCTGATCATATCGCGCTGCTGAAGGATGACGGCGACGGGCTCGCGGTCTCGCGCACCGGCCGCTACTTTCAGCAATGGATCGGCGACGAGCGCTGGGACATTCGGCTGAGCGCGCTGCCGCCCGACTGTGCGGCGGTGCTCGGCGAAGCCGCAGCGCACGCGCTGCAGAACAACAGGCCGTACCTGGCGGCGGCGCATTGCGTGCGTAACGGCCTGGTGCGGACCTATGACGTGCTGGCGCTGCCCACCACCTCGCGCTGGGGCGGCACGTTGGTCGGTGCCTACGTCAACGAGCGCGGGGCGCAGTACAATCTGCTCGACACGATCTTTTCGGCCACCGAAGACGGCGTGCTGTCGCTCGCGACGATTCGCGATGCCGGCGGACGTCCGCATGATTTCCAGATTGTCCATCTCAACGAGGGTGCTGCGCGCTTGCTGCGACAGGATGCGGTGGAGCTGATGTGGCGGCGGCTCGCGGCCGGCGGCAACGTGCTGAGCGCGACCGATGTGCTCGAGCGGCTGCGCGACGTCGTCGACGCCGGCAAGGGCGACCAATTCGAGATCGACAGTGGCGATCGCAGCCTGCGCTTTGGCGTCACCGCTTGCGGCGATATGCTGTCACTGACGGTTTCCGACGTCACGGCGATCAAGCGCCGCGAGGCCTCGTTCCGGCTCTTGTTCGACAACAATCCGATGCCGATGTGGGTGTTCGACGCGAAGACGACCGAATTCCTCGGCGTCAATGACGCCGCCGTCCAGCATTACGGCTACGGCCGCGCCGCCTTCCTGCGGATGAAATTGCACGAGATCTGGCCCGAGGACGAATGGGTCACCCACACCCAGGCGTTACAGCAGGTCGGGGACGTCTACAGCTCGGGCCGCGACTGGCGGCACATCAAGGCCGACGGCAGCGAGATTCAGGTGCTGACCTTCGGGCGCCGCGTCGCCTTCGACGGCCGGGACGGCTATCTGGTGGCGGTGGTCGACATCACCGAGCGCCGCAAGACCGAAGCGCGAATTGCGCACATGGCGCATCACGACGGCCTGACCAATCTGCCGAACCGCGATTCCTACCAGGAGCGGTTGCACCAGGCGCTGACGCGCTGCGATCCGCATCGACACGTCGCGGTATTGTGCGTCGATCTCGACCTGTTCAAGAACGTCAACGATGCGTTCGGCCATCCGACCGGCGACCGCCTGCTTACGCAAGTGGCCGAGCGGCTTCGCGCCGAAGTCCGCGGCGAAAACATCGCGGCCCGACTCGGCGGTGACGAGTTCGCCATCGTGCTCGCCTCCGGCGTTTCGCCCAACGAGGCCAGCGACTTTGCCGACCGGCTGATCGCGGTGTTGAGTGCGCACTACGACATTGACGGAATCGAGGTCGTGGTCGGCGCCAGCATCGGCATCGCGCTGTCGCCCGGCGACGGCGTCACGCCGGAAGAGCTGATGCGCAATGCCGATATGGCGCTGTACCGCGCCAAGTCGGACGGCGGCGGCGTGCATCGCTTTTTCGAACGCGAGATGGATCGGCAGGCGCAGAACCGCCGCGACATGGAACGCGACCTGCGCGCCGCCTTTGCCAATGGCGAGTTCGAGCTGCACTACCAGCCGCTGGTGGATATCGCCGCCAACCGCATCAATGGCTTTGAATCGCTGCTGCGCTGGCGCCATCCCGACAGGGGAACGGTGTCGCCGGCGGAATTCATTCCGGTCGCCGAGGACATCGGGCTGATCGTGGCCATCGGCGAGTGGGTGTTGCGCGAGGCCTGCACTGAAGCGGCAAGATGGCCAGAGGAGATCAAGGTCGCCGTCAACCTGTCGCCGGTCCAGTTCCGCAGCCGCAATCTCGTGCAGGCCGTGGTTTCGGCACTGGCATATTCCGGACTGTCGCCGCGCAGGCTTGAGCTCGAGATCACCGAGTCGGTATTCTTGGCCGAGACCGAAGCCAACCTCGCCATGCTGCATCAGTTGCGCGAACTCGGTGTCGGCATCTCCATGGACGATTTCGGAACGGGCTATTCCAGCCTCAGCTATCTCCGCAGCTTCCCGTTCGACAAGATCAAGATCGACCGTTCCTTCGTGAAGGATCTGGCCAGGCGCAGCGATTGCGTAGCGATCGTGCGCGCGATCTCCGGGCTCGGCCGCAGCCTGAACATCACGACCACGGCGGAAGGCGTCGAGACCGCCGACCAACTCGACTGGTTGCGCGCAGAGGGCTGCAATGAGGTGCAGGGCTTCTTGTTCAGCGCTGCCCGGCCGGCCGGCGAGATCATTGGGCTGCTGAATGATTTCAGCCAGCGGGCGTCCGAAGCGGCGTGAACCCTCGATCAGTTCTGCTGGAAAGCGTCGTAGACGAGCTTCTTGAAGGCAGGCGTGATACGTCCGCGTTCGTTCTGGGTCTGCTCAAGCATGATGTAGACCATGTCGAGCTTGGGATCGATGCCGAAATAGGTGCCGCTGCCGGAATCCCATTTCAGTTCGCCGATCGAGCCGGGCGGCGGCGGCTTTGCATCTCCGGGTTCGATCCGCACGCCGATTCCCAGTCCGTAGCCGAAGCCGTCGCCGGGGAAATAGAAATAATCGCGGTCGACGCCGGAGCCCGGCCCGATCTGATCCGTGGTTATGGCCTTGAACGAGGCGGGGCTGAGATAGCGCTTGCCGTCCACTTTGCCGCCATCGAGGAGCATCTGCGCGAAACGGGCGTAGTCCTTGATGGTGGTGAGTAGCCCGCCGCCGCCGGATTCCCACGCGGGATGAGCGAGGCGTTCGCGTTCGGCGTCGAGCAGGATCGCGTCGGTGGGCAAGGGCCTTGCCATTCGCGCCAGCTCATCGGGCGCAGTCAGCACGAACTTGGTGCTGGTCATGCCGAGCGGAATAAAGATTCGCTGCTTCATGAATTCGTAGAGCGTCTGCCCGGAGATGACCTCGATGACCCGGCCAAGGATGTCGGTCGAATGCCCATAGCGCCACAGCGTGCCGGGTTGTCGCGCCAGCGGCAATCTGGCGATGCGCTCGGCGAACTCCTTGTTGTCGAACGTGCCGGCGAAGATGTGCGCGTCCTGATAAGCCTTCTCGATCCACTTGCCGCCGATATAGTCGTAGGTGATCCCGGAGGTGTGGCGCATCAGGTCCAGGATCGTGACGGGACGGGCCGGAGGCACCAGCTCGACCGAGACCGTGCCGTCGGGCTTGGTGACCTCCATTCCCACCTTCACGCTCGCAAAGGACGGAATGTATTTCGACAAGGGATCGTCGAGCGCCAGCTTGCCGTCGTCGATCAGCAGCATCGCGGCGAGGCTGGTGATCGGCTTGGTCATGGAATGGATGGCAAAGATCGTGTCCGGGCTCATCGGAGTCCCGGTCTTGACGTCCTGTACGCCAAAGGTCTTCAGGTAGAGCGGGCTGCCATGCTGCTGGATCAGGATCACGGCACCCGGGAGCTTGCCGGTCGAGGCCTCGTTGGCGAAGAAAGCCGTGATGGCCTCCAGCCTGGCCGGTGCGGGGGCGCCGGCGGCGCGGGTCTGACCGGATGCGCCGCTGGTCAGCGAGCCGGATACGACGATTGCAGTGAGGACGACGCCTAGGCGCTTCATCCCAGTTCCTCCCGCTGGACGTGTTCCGATCAAGACCGGAAGGAGCCGTGTCCGTCAATCGGACGGAAGGGCCTAAAACCGCGTCACGATGTCCGACAGCGCCGGGCGGGGGCGGTCTTCGCTGGGCCTGGTCACGTTGCCGATGTGAATGAGGCCGACGAGCTTCTCTTCCGGCTTCAGGCCAAAACCGTCGAGCACGTCGCGGTCGAGGGCGAACCATCCCGTCAGCCAGCAGGCGCCGTAGCCGAGCGCGGTGGCGGCGGTGACGATGTTCATGGCGCTGGCGCCGGCGGACAGCTCCTGCTCCCAGGCCGGCACCTTCGGATGCGGTTTGGTGAAGCTGACGACGCCGATCACCAGCGGCGCGTCGGTGAGGCGCTTCTTCTCCACCTCGATCTCGGCGGCGGAGGCTTGCGGATTCTTCCTGGCGAACACCCCGGCGATGATGTCGCCGGCACGGACGCGCGCATCGCCCTCGAACACGATGAAGCGCCAGGGCGCGAGCTTGCCGTGGTCGGGCACGCGCGCGCCGATGGTCAGGATGGTCTCGAGGTCGGCGGGCGAGGGGCCCGGACCGGTCATCTCGCGTGGCTTCATCGAGCGGCGGGTTTTCAGAAGTTCGATCGCGTCAGGCATTGAGAACCGTAGGTTTTGGCGGACTGTTGCAGATATCTGTATCTGCGAGGCGATGGCAAGTCGCTCCTCTTTATTTGCATTCCAAACTGGCAGGAGGGCTGCCGCTTGATCCCGCGCAAGGCGCGGCCTGGCGCGGCCGATATGCTGCCACGTATCGCCTTCCTTTCGGAGGTCCGCCATGTCCAAGAAGCTTGAGTTGAACGTCGTGCGTCTGGCGCCCGAGTTGGCTACCCATGTCGACGTCTGGGCTGCCGCCCACGATTTCGATCGGGCGGACGCCATTCCACGCCTGGTCGAGCTCGGCCTGAGGGCGGAAGCGGGGATCGCCGCGGCGCAGCACGGCCACCACGACGATGTTGCGATCGAAATCGAGGCGACCAGCCAGATCGGGCTGTTGATCGACCCGGAAACGCCGGAAGAAGAGCGCGAGCGGCGGATTCACCGGCTGACCGAGGGCCCGCCGGAATTCGTCGCCTTCCGCCTCGACCTGCCGGGGCGCCGGCTGCACTGAGCGTCAGGTCCGTCCGCGCGCCCGCTTGACGTCCGGCGGCGTCGCCTCGTCGACCAGCGCTGCGATCGCGTCCTCGGTCGGCAGCACCTTCTGGCCCTCGCTGCCGAGGCGGCGCACCGAGACCGAATGCGTCTCGGCCTCCTTGCGGCCGACCGCCAGGATCGCCGGGATCTTCGCCAGCGAATGTTCGCGGACCTTGTAGTTGATCTTCTCGTTGCGCAGGTCGATCTCGGCCCGCAACCCCGCGCGCCGCAATGCCTCCAACACCTGCCTGGCGTAGTCGTCCGCTTCCGAGGTGATGGTGGTGACGACCGCCTGCACCGGCGCGAGCCAGAGCGGGAAGCTGCCGGCATAGTGCTCGATCAGGATGCCGATGAAGCGCTCCATCGAGCCGCAGATCGCGCGATGCACCATGACCGGCACCTTCTTGCCGCCGTCGGCGTCGATGTAGAAGGCGCCGAAACGCTCCGGCAAGTTGAAGTCGACCTGCGTGGTGCCGCATTGCCAGTCGCGGCCGATGGCGTCGCGCAGAACATACTCGAATTTCGGGCCGTAGAAGGCGCCTTCGCCCGGGTTGATCGCGGTCTTGATGTTGCTTCGCTGGGTCTCGATCTCGCGCAGCACAGTCGCCATCACGCGCTCGGCATGCTCCCACATCTCGTCGGTGCCGACACGTTTCTCCGGCTTGGTCGAGAGCTTGATGGTGAGGTCGCCGGTGAAGCCGAAATCCTCATAGACCGACAGGATCAGGTCGTTGATCTTGAGGCACTCCTCGGCGAGCTGCTCCTCCGTGCAGAAGATATGCGCGTCGTCCTGGGTGAAGCCGCGCACGCGCATGAGGCCGTGCATGGCGCCCGACGGCTCGTAGCGATGCACCACGCCGAATTCGGCGAGGCGCAGCGGCAGGTCGCGATAGCTCTTCAGGCCGTGCTTGAAGATCTGCACATGGCCGGGGCAGTTCATCGGCTTCAGCGCAAACCAGCGCTTGTCCTCGGCCTCGTCGCCGGCGGACTGCGCCGCGAACATGTTCTCGCGATACCAGTCCCAGTGGCCCGAGGTCTCCCACAGCGCCTTGTCGAGGATCTGCGGCGCGTTGACCTCGTCGTAGTCGCCGGTCAGGCGGCGGCGCATGTACGCGATGACCTGCTGGAAGACGGTCCAGCCTTTCGGGTGCCAGAACACGACGCCCGGGCCCTCCTCCTGGAAGTGGAAGAGGTCGAGCTCGCGGCCGAGCCTCCGGTGGTCGCGCTTCTCGGCTTCCTCGATCTGCTTGAGGTAGGCATCGAGCTCGTCCTGCTTGGCAAAAGCCGTGCCGTAGATGCGGGTCAGCATCGGATTGCTGGAATCGCCGCGCCAATAGGCGCCGGCCACCTTCATCAGCTTGAAGGCGTTCCCGATCTTGCCGGTCGAGGTCATGTGCGGGCCGCGGCAGAGATCGAACCAGTCTCCCTGGAAATAGATCTTGATCGGCTCGTCACCCGGGATGGCGTCGACCAGCTCGACCTTGAAGTTTTCGCCCTTGTCGCGGAACACCTGCTTGGTCTTGGCGCGGTCCCACACCTCCTTGGTGAAGGGCTGGTCGCGCGCGATGATCTCGCGCATCTTCTTTTCGATCGCGGCAAAGTCTTCCGGCGTGAACGGCTCGTTGCGGAAGAAGTCGTAGTAGAAGCCGTTCTCGATCACGGGACCGATGGTGACCTGCGTGCCCGGCCACAGCGACTGCACGGCCTCCGCCAGCACATGCGCGCAGTCGTGCCGGATCAACTCCAGCGCGCGCGCATCCTCGCGGGCGACGAACTCGATCTTCGCGTCGTTCTCGATGGGGTCGTTGAGGTCAGAGAGCGTGCCATCCAGCGCCATCGCCACGGTGCGCTTGGCAAGCGAGGGCGAGATGCCCTTGGCGATCTCGAAGCCGGTGATGCCTCTGGGGAATTCGCGCCTGGCGCCGTCGGGGAAGGTGACGTTGACCTTGTTCAAGGGCTCGGCGGGCTTGAGATTCGTAAGGGAATATTTGAAGTCGCTCATCAGTTTCTCCTGTGGCTCACTCCTGCGGACCAACGCAGGTAAGCGGGAACTGGGGTGGGTATAGCAGGCGATTCGGCGCGTGCAATCGATGTTTCTGGTGAAATTCAGCGTGAAACATGACCGTTTAATGGGGCTGCCCGTGAAGGGGGTGGCTCTCCGTGGCGGAAGGGGATTCATGCCTGACTGCAGATTTGTGACATCACCGTTCCTTTGAGATTTCCGACAGCAACGGTTGCCGCGGGCCCGGCCGCTTGTTAGCGTTTTCATGCGGTTTGGCCGCGGCTGGTCTGAAGCCCTCCCATGATGTTGCACGCAATCATCCTCGTCGTTCTCGTCCTGTTCGGCGCGCCGGCGTCGGCGGCGCCTGACGTCGTGCGGCGAGTGCCGGTATCGAGGGCGGCGCCGCCGATGGCGTTCTATGTCGTCAAGGGCGCGCCCGATGCCTGCGGCCGCGGCTGCGACAGCTGGATTGCGATGGAGGGGCAGGTCGACGGCGCTGCCGCATCCCGTTTCAGGAAATTCCT
>NZ_JBQTHN010000198.1:0-5797 GCF_052389815.1 Bradyrhizobium sp.
GGGCTGACTTTTGCTTCTTTGGCTGCCGCCCCCCCCCCCCCGGGGCGGGTGGGGGGGGTTTGGGCCCGCCGCGGCCGCGCCCCCGACGGTGGGGGCACCTTGCCCCCCTTACATCCCACCCCCTATATTCCGCGTTCGCCGCACAGCGGCCACCCGCATATGGCGGTTCCACCAGCCCCGGCTTTCGTGCAAGGATGCCTGCCGAACGCTTCCGTTCCCCCTCATTCCCGTCCGTACCAAGAGGTTTCCGATGGTCAATCGCATGCAATTCTACATCGACGGCGCCTGGGTCGATCCCGTCGTCAAGAAGTCCACCCCCGTCGTCAATCCGGCGACGGAAGAAGCGATGTACGAGGTTGCGCTCGGCTCCAAGGCCGATCTGGACAAGGCCGTCGCCGCCGCCAAGCGCGCCTTTGTCAGCTATTCCCAGACCAGCCGGGAGGAGCGCATCGCGCTGTTCGAAAAAATCATCGAGGTCTACAAGGGTCGCATGAAGGAAATCGGCGCCGCCGTTTCCGACGAGATGGGCGCGCCGCTGCCGATGGCGGAACGCCTGCAGGCCGGCGCCGGCCTCGGCCACATCGCTTCCACCCTGGAGGTGCTGAAGAGCTACCACTTCGAGGAGAACGTCGGCACCGCCGTCGTGCTGCGCGAGCCGCTCGGCGTCGTCGGCATGATCACGCCGTGGAACTGGCCGCTCAACCAGATCGCCTGCAAGGTCGCGCCTGCGCTCGCCGCCGGCTGCACCATGATCCTGAAACCGTCGGAGTTCACGCCGACCTCGGCCCTGATCTTCGCGGAAATCCTCCATGAAGCCGGCGTGCCGAAGGGCGTATTCAACCTGATCAACGGCCTCGGACCGGAAGTCGGCGCCGCGATGGCCGAGCACCCGGACATCGACATGATTTCGTTCACCGGCTCGACCCGCGCCGGCGTCGATGTGGCGAAGCGCGCAGCTCCAACCGTGAAGCGCGTCAGCCAGGAGCTCGGCGGCAAATCGCCGAACGTGATCCTCGACGGCGCCGACCTCACCAAGGCGGTGACCGGCGGCGTGATGCACATGTTCAACAACTCCGGTCAGTCCTGCAACGCGCCGTCGCGCATGATCGTGCCGCTCTCCAAGATGAAGGAAGTCGCGGCCATCGCGAAGGGCGTCGCCGACAAGACCAAGGCCGGAGATCCGCGCGCCGAGGGCACCACCATCGGCCCCGTGGTCAACCGCGGGCAGTGGGACAAGATCCAGGCCCTGATCAAGAAGGGTATCGACGAGGGCGCAACCCTGGTCTCTGGCGGTCCCGGCCTTCCCGAAGGCGTCAACAAGGGCTTCTACGTCCGCCCGACCATCTTCGCCGACGTCACCAACGACATGACGATCGCGAAGGAGGAGATCTTCGGACCGGTGCTGACCATCATCGGCGCCAAGGACGAAGCCGACGCCGTCAGGATCGCCAATGACACGCCCTATGGTCTCGCCGGTTACGTCACGGGCGATACGGTGGAAAGCGCGCGCCGCGTCGCTCGCCAGATCCGCGCCGGCAACGTCAACCTGCAGGGCGTGCCGAACGACCGCACCGCGCCGTTCGGCGGCTACAAGCAGTCCGGCAATGGCCGCGAATGGGGCAAGTACGGCCTGGAGGAGTATCTCGAGGTGAAGGCGGTGGCCGGCTTCAACGCGGCGTAAGCTTTTCGCGAGAGACGCAACGACGCCGGGGCGAGCGATCGCCCCGGCTTTTTTTGTCTTGCTCCGTCATTGCGAGGAGCGAAAGCGACGAAGTTTTGTAGGGTGGGCAAAGGCGCACTTCGCGCCGTGCCCACCTTCATTCGATCGGTGCAATACAGGTGGGCACGCTTCCGCCTTCGCTCTTCGAGCTACGGCGGACAAGTCGCTTTGCCCACCCTACGGATTCCCGCAACTATCCCCCCGCCACGCCCTGCGTGTTCACATACATCGCATAGATCGACTGGCTCGCGGCCATGAACAGGCGGTTGCGCTTCAGCCCGCCGAAGCAGAGATTGGCGCAGCGCTCGGGCAGCGCGATGCGGCCGATCATGACGCCGTCGGGCGCGAACACCACGACGCCGTCGAGCTCGGGATCGCCCATGCCCCAGCCGCACCAGAGATTGCCGTCGATGTCGACGCGGAAGCCATCGGGCGTGCCGGGTCCGGCATCGACGAAGATGCGCTTGTTGGAAAGCTTGTCGCCGGAGGGTGACACATCAAAAGCGAGGATCTTGCGGTTGGGCACGCCGCGGGACTCGATGACGTAGAGGATTTTCTCGTCGGGCGAGAAGGCGAGCCCGTTGGGCCCCAGCACCCCTTCGGCGACGATGCTGGCTTTGCCGGTCTGCCCGTCGATCCGGTAGACGTTCATGTCGATCTCGGACTCCGCCTTGTAGCCCTCGTAATTGCCGAGCAGCCCGAAGATGGGATCGGTGAACCAGATCGAGCCGTCGGACTTCACCACCACGTCGTTTGGCGAGTTCAGCCGCTTGCCCTCGAACGAATCCATTAGCACCGTGATCGACCCGTCATATTCGGTGCGCACCACGCGCCGCCCGCCATGCTCGCAGGTGACGAGCCGTCCCTGGCGGTCGCGGGTGTTGCCGTTGGCGAAGTTCGATGGCTTGCGGAAGATGCTGACCGCGCCGGTCTCTTCCTCCCACTTGACGATGCGCTGGTTCGGGATGTCGCTGCACAGCAAATAACGTCCGTCGCCGAACCATACCGGTCCCTCCGCCCAGCGCAGGCCGGTGGCGAGACGCTCCACCGCGGAAAGCTTCAGCCAGTATTTTTCGAAGCGCGGATCGAGCGCGTGGATCGCCGGATCGGGATAGTGGGTCGCCGGCCGCCATCCGGTCGCGTATGAAGATGCATCGGACATTTGCTGTTCTCGTTATTGCGTTTCCTGAGCAATTGGGTTTGCTATCACCCTCGGTCAACGACCGCAAATGATCGCGATCAAAATCGAGGGAAGAGATGTCACGCATATTGATGACCGGCGCCGCGGGAGGAATTGGAACGAGCCTGCGCAAGCTGCTGCCGCCGATCTATCCGGACCTCGTGCTCAGCGACATCAACACGCCGGCCGATCTCGGCAGAGGCGAGAAATTCAAGGCCGCCGATCTCGCCGACCTCGCGCAGGTCGAAGCGATCTGCGAGGGCGTCGATGGCATCCTGCATTTCGGTGGCTATTCGGTCGAGGGTACCTGGGACCAGATCCACCAGGCCAACATCGTCGGCTGCTACAATCTGTTCGAGGCCGCGTATCGCAAAGGCGTCAAGCGCGTGATCTTCGCCTCGTCCAACCATGCGGTCGGCTTCTATCCGCGCCATCACCGCATAGGCACCGACGTCACCGCGCGTCCCGACAGCCGCTACGGCGTCAGCAAGGTGTTCGGCGAAGCGATGGGCGCGCTCTACGCCGACAAGCACGGCATGAAGGTGACGTGCCTCCGCATCGGCAATTTCGGCGAGGTGCCGCTCGACCACCGCCGGCTGTCGATCTGGCTCAAGCCCGAGGACCTCGTGCAGCTCTGCCGCATCGGCCTCGAGCATCCCGACATCCATTTCGAGATTTTCTATGGCGCCTCCTGGAATGAGCGCGCCTGGTGGGACAACCACCGCGCCTACGATCTCGGCTATCGCCCGAGCGGCAGGGCCGAGGATTTCCGCGAGCACGCGTTTGCCGAGCAGGCCAAGCTGAAGCCGGACCCGGTCGGCGACTTCTACCAGGGCGGCGCGTTCTGCAGCATGGAGTTCGACGGCGACAAGGGCCGCATCGTGGACTGGAAGAAGTGAAGTGACCGTCATTCCGGGGCGGCTCGCAGAGCCGACCCCGGAATCTCGAGATTCCGGGTCTGGTCCTTCGGACCATCCCGGAATGACACTTTCAACGTCCGCCCTTCTCCCGGCTGATCCGCCCGAGATAATCCGACTTGCTGTACTGCATGTGATCGACGCACAGCTGCGCGAACGCCCAGCTGTCGCGGCCCTTCAAGAGTTCGATCATCAGCTCGTGCTGCCGCCGCGATTGCGCCAGCCCCTCCGTGTCGGCGAGATTCTTCGCCCGCATCGGCAGCGTGATGTTCATGTAGTCCTGCAGCGATCGCACCAGATAGGGATTGCCGCAGGCCGAGAACAGCGCGACGTGGAAGGCGTCGTTCGCCTCGTGGATGCCGCGCAGGTCCTGCGCGTCGGCCTTCTCGCAATAGCGCCGCTGCAACTCGCTGAGCTCTTCGATCAGGCTCGGCGGCGCGGGAAGGGGGATCATCAGTGCCGCCTGCCGCGTCAGCATCTCCCGCACTTCGTAGATCTGGCGCACTTCGTCGGCAGAATAGAACCGCACGGTGGCGCCGACGTTCTTCTCGCGCAGCACGATGCCCTGCCGCTCGAGCTGGAAAAGGGCCTGGCGCACGAAGTGCCGGCTCGCGCCATAGCGGCTCATCAGGCTATCCTCGACCAGCCGCGAGCCCGGCGCGAAGCGGCCGAAGATGATGTCCTCCTCCAGCCGGCGGATCACCTCCGCCTGCTCCTCCTCGCGCGAGGGCGTGGAGCTTGGCTGCGATGCGGCTTGCGCGGTCATGCCGGCACGTCAGCACGCGGCGAGGTGTATTGTCAATAATGATGGGCGGTTTTCGATGTTATGCCTCGCATGGCGATACAGATTATCGAGCATTGACAATAATTCCGCAGACTCCTTTAGTGGTCGCCCAAGCAAGAAGGAAAAAGAGATGACCGACGGGCTTCGCAAGGGTTTGGCCAGCTATGGCGATGCCGGCTTCTCGCTGTTCCTGCGCAAGGCCTTCATCAAGGCGATGGGCTATTCGGACGGTGCGCTGGACCGACCGATCGTCGGCATCACCAATACCTACAGCGACTACAATCCCTGCCACGGCAACGTGCCGCAGATACTGGAGGCGGTAAAGCGCGGCGTCATGCTGTCGGGCGCGATGCCGTTCGTGTTCCCGACCATCTCGATCGCCGAGAGCTTTTCCCATCCGACCTCGATGTATGTGCGCAACCTGATGGCCATGGACACCGAGGAGATGATCCGCGCCCAGCCGATGGATGCAGTGGTCGTGATCGGCGGCTGCGACAAGACCTTGCCGGCGCAGATCATGGCCGCGGTCAGCGCCGATCTGCCGACCGTGGTCATTCCCGTCGGTCCGATGGTGGTCGGCCATCACAAGGGCGAGGTGCTGGGCGCCTGCACCGATTGCCGCCGGCTGTGGGCGAAATACCGCGCGGGCGAAATCGACGAGGCCGAGATCGAGGCGGTCAATGGCCGGCTCGCTCCGTCGGTCGGCACCTGCATGGTGATGGGCACCGCCAGCACCATGGCCTGCAGCACCGAGGCGCTCGGCCTGTCGCTGCCGATGAGCGCCACCATTCCGGCGCCGCATGCCGAGCGGTTCCGCTCGGCGGAAGCAAGCGGGCGCGTCGCGGCCGCCATGGCGAAGGCGAAGGGGCCGAAGCCGAGCGCGCTCCTCACCGCGTCCTCGTTCCGCAACGCGCAGGTGGTGCTGCAGGCCATCGGCGGCTCCACCAACGGCCTGATCCATCTCACCGCGATCGCGCATCGCACCAGGCACAGAATCGATCTCGATGCCTTCGACAAGCTGGGCCGCGAGGTTCCTGTGCTGGTGGACCTCAAGCCCTCGGGCGACCATTACATGGAGCATTTCCATCACGCCGGCGGCGTTCCGAAACTGATGAAGCAACTCGGCGATCTCATTGATCTCGATGCCAAAACCATCACCGGTGCGACTTTACGTGAAGTCGTAGGCAGCGCCGAGG
>NZ_JBQTHN010000199.1:0-32942 GCF_052389815.1 Bradyrhizobium sp.
CGCGGGGAAGGTCGGGATGTCCTGGCTGTACCTGTCAAATCCGTGTGCGTTTTCTTACTACCGTTGCACACGGTGCTGCGGGCGCAGCCGGCGCCCGGCCTTCTCCGCGCCCTCTTTTCGAAGAGGGTGCAACGAAGATGCAAAACTCAGGCGATTCCGAGCCGTGAGAATGAGAGCGCGTGTCTTCCGTCATACTTCGCTGTCATCGCCCGGCTTGACCGGGCGATCCAGTATTCCAGAGACGGCGATGATTGAATCGAGAGGCCGCGGCGTACTGGATCACCCGCTTTCGCGGGTGATGACAAGTTCAGTCCGGCTTTGCAGGGTGGGCATGCGACCCCGTCCGCCGTAGCTCAACGAGCAAAAGCGGAAGCGTGCCCACCTTCAAGAGCACAGTGGTAAAGGTGGGCACGGCGCAAGAACGCCTTTGCCCACCCTACGAAGTTTGCGCCTTTCGCAGGTGATGACAAGTTCAGCTCGTTTTACACGGCACGCGCAAGAACCCGCGAAACCGCACCCGTCCGCCGCGCACCGGTTCGCCATCGAGCGCATATCCGGGAAACCGCGCCAGGAACCGCGAGATCGCGATCGCGCCTTCCAGCCGCGCCAGCGCCATCCCGGCGCATTGATGCGCACCGGTCGCGAATGCGAGATGCCGGTTGGGAGTGCGCGAGATATCGAAGACTTCCGGATCTGGAAACTGCGCGGGATCGCGGTTGGCGGCACCGATGCACAGCGTCACCGGCGTTCCCGCCGGCATGGCGATGCCGCCGAGCTCGACCGGCTCCGTTACCATCCGGTTGCCGAGCTGGTTGGAGCTCTCGTAGCGCAGCATCTCTTCCACTGCGGTCTTGATCATCTCGGGATGCTCGATCAGCCGCTGTTTCTGGTCGGGATGATGCAGCAGCGCCACCAGGCCGTTGCCGATCAGGTTGGTGGTGGTCTCGTGCCCGGCGTTGAGCAGGAAGATGCAGTTGTGCAGCAGCTCCTTCTCGGTCAGCCGCTCGCCATTCTCCTCGCCCTGGATCAGCCGCGTCAGCACGTCGCGGGCGGGATCGCCGGGCTTTTCGCGCCGCCGCGCCACCAGCGTCTCCCGATAGCCCAGAAAATCCGGCACCGCCGGGTTGCCGCGCGCGGCAACTTCGGAGCTGACCACCGGCTCCAGCGCGCCCAGAATCGCCAGCGACCAGTCGCGCAAGGGCCCGCGCTCGTCGCGCGGCACATCGAGCAGGTTGCCGATCACCTCCACCGGGATCGCGGACGCAAAATCCTCGATCAGCTCGAACTCGTCTTTATCGGCGATGCAGTCGAGCAGCATGTCGATCAGCCGGATCAAGTCCGGCTCCATCGCCGCTATCGCCCGCGGCGAAAGTGCGCCCATGATCAGCCGCCGCACGCGGGTATGCGCCGGCGGATCGTTGAAGACGAGGCTGGTGGTGTGGTGCTCGTAGAGCGGTGTGTCGCCGTATTTCGGGAAGAACTCCTTCTTTTTGTCGGAGCTGTAGGCCCTGGTGCTCTTGTAGGCGGTGACGAGGTCGTCATAGCGCGTCAGGAAATACGAGCCGTTGCGCATCCGTTTGACCGGCTCGCTCTCGCGCAGCGCGCGGTAGGTCGGGTAGGGGTTGGCGTAGAATTCGCCCGTCAGGTGTTCGAGGTCGAACCCGTCGGCCAGTTCCCGCGCGTGGACATTCATGGCGGTCCGTCCCTGAGCTTAATTAGTCTCATTTGCAACCATCGTAAGTCCGCGGCCTCGCCGGCGCAATACAATTCGGTGCATTCCCTGCAAAGCCGCGCCGCGCGAGCGGACGAGAGGAAATCGCAGGGCCATATGCGGTTTTGCGCTTTGATGGGAAGCGCCGGCCCATCTAAACTCCAAAAAACAAGACTAACAACGGGAACGCCGATGCACGCCCGCACCGACACGTCGGAACAACAGACGGCCGCCTGGCCGGACGACATCTATGCTGTGCTGCAGCGCCACGATGTGCGGCAGGTGCCCTATGTGCCGGATGCCGGGCATTCCCGGCTGATCGAGCGCGTCCTCGCTTCCGATACGATGCGCGGCATTCCCCTGACGACGGAAGAGGAGGGCGTCGCGCTGGTCGCGGGCGCATGGGCCGGCGGGCAGCGCTGCGCGCTGCTGATGCAATCCAGCGGCGTCGGCAATTGTATCAACATGTTCTCGCTGGCGACGCTGTTCCGCTTGCCGTTCTTCACATTGGTGACCATGCGCGGCGAGTGGGGCGAGTTCAATCATTGGCAGGTGCCGATGGGGTCGACCACGCAGGCGGTGTTCGAACTGTCGGGCATCCGCGTGATGCGCGCCAATTCGGCCGCGGAGGTGCGCGAAGTCGTCGAGGCCGGCGTGGCGCAGGCCTATAACGCCTGCACGCCGACTGCCGTCCTGTTGTCGCAGCGCCTGATCGGGGCAAAGGTGTTCGTGAAATGAGCAAAGCCAATCTTCTCGATCGCCGCGCCGTCGTTGCAACGCTGTTGAAGGATCGCAAGGGCATGGTCGCGGTAGGGGGCCTCGGCGCCTCCACCAACGACATGGCCGCCGCAGGCGATCACGATCGCAACTTCTATCTCTGGGGCGGCATGGGCGGCGCCGTCATGATGGGACTGGGGCTCGCGCTGGCGCAGCCGGACGTGCCGGTGGTCGTCATCACCGGCGACGGCGAGATGCTGATGGGCATGGGCTCGCTTGCCACCGTCGGCATGCAGAAGCCGGGCAATCTCTCCATCGTCGTGCTCGATAACGAGCGCTATGGCGAGACCGGCGGGCAGACCAGCCACACCTCTTCCGTCGCCGATCTCGTCGGCGTGGCGAAAGCCTGCGGCATCGCCGACGTCAGGGCCATCACCACCATGGCGGAGGTGGAAGGGTTGGTGCCGCAGCTGCACGATGTCATGAGCGGCCCGAGATTCGCCAATGTGAAGATCGATGGCGCCAATGTGGAGCGAATCCTGCCGATGCGCGACGGTAACTTCATCGTCAACCGCATCCGCAACTCCCTCGGATTTCCGCCGCTGTAGCCGCCCATCCTCTTGGCTTTACGGCCGATTTCGGAACCCAAGCCACCCCTCAACCTCTTGATGCAATGCAATATATTGCCTTGACTTTGCCTCGGTGAGTGATTACTCACACGCCCCATGTCTAACCTCCGCATGACCTCCGATCTGCGGCGCCAGCTGATCCTGGGCGCCGCCAAGCGCTGCTTCGCCCGCAACGGCTTTGCCGGCACCACGACCAAGAGCGTGGCGGCCGCCGCCGCCATTTCGGAAGGGCTCTTGTTCAAGCATTTTCCTTCCAAAGCCGCGCTCTATGCGGAGATCCTCGCGGAGGAATGCGAAGCCGATCCGGAGCTGGCGCATCTGCTCGGACAGGAGCCCTCGACCGCGACGCTGGTCGAGCTCGTGCGCGGCATGGTCGGGCACTTCGTCAACATCTCGAACGGCTCCGACCAGGAGGAGGCGCAACGCTTGCGCTTCATGGCGGCGAGCCATCTGGAGGACGGTGAGTTCGCGCGTCTGCTCTATGGCAAGATCGCCGATCTAATCGGGCCGACCTTCGTTACCTCGCTGGAGCGCGCCATCGAGGCCGGCGATGCCGTCGAGACCGGCGGCGACCCGCTCAACCTGTTCTGGTTCGCCCACCACACCGTTCTGACCGCAGCCATGACAGGGCTGCCGGTAACGCCTTGTCTTGAGTATGGCGACGTCGCCGTTCTCGAACGGCAGCTTTGCCAGTTTATCCTCCGCGGCATCGGACTTACCGAGGCCGCAATTGCCTTCCATCTCGACCGCGCCTTGTCATCGACACCGGGACAATCGGTAGCCAGGGAAAGTGCATAAAATGAACATTGCCGCAGAAGCAAACATCAAGGGCAAACCGGTCGGCGAGCCGCCGAAGAAGCGGCCGGTCAAGATGCTGCGCTGGTCCATCATCGTGGGCCTTGGCCTGGTGCTGATTGTCGGCGCCTTTGTCGGCTTCGAGAAGTTCCGCGCGAACATGATCAAGGGCTTCTTCGCCGGCAACAAGCCGCCGCCGGTGGCGGTCAATATTGCCGAAGCGAAGTCCGAGGTGATTCCGAACCTGCTCACCGCGGTCGGCGATCTCGCCGCCGTGCACCAGGTCAACGTCACCTCCGACGTCAACGGCCGCATCACCGCCATCCTGTTCACCGCAGGCGCCAGCGTGAAGGCGGGCACGCCGCTGGTGCAGCTGTTCGACGGGCCGGAGCAGGGCGATCTCGCAACCTTCAAGGCGCAGGCGACCATGGCACAATTGTCGCTGGAACGCGCCCAGCAGCTCGCCGCACGTCAGTTCGGCGCACAGGTCACGGTGGACCAGGCGCAATCGGCGTTCGATCAGGCCAATGCCGGCATCGCCAAGACCGAAGCCATCATCTCGCAAAAGCTGGTGCGCGCGCCGTTCGACGGCGAGCTTGGCGTGCGCAAGGTCGAGGTCGGCCAATACCTGACCGCGGGCACGCAGATCGTGTCGCTGACCGATCTGTCGATGCTGTTCCTGAACTTCACGGTGACGGAAAAGGATTCCGGCGCGCTCAAGGTCGGGCAGACCGTGCGGATCAAGGTCGATGCCTTCCCCGGCCGCACCTTCGAAGGCAAGATCACCACCATCGAGCCGCAGATTGCGACCGACACGCGCAACATCCGTGTGCAGGCGACGATTGCCAATCCGGACAGGATCCTCAAGCCGGGCATGTTCGCCAGCACTACCGTGGTGCTGCCGGACAAGCCGGCGGTCATCACCGTGCCCGAAACGGCCGTCGACTACACGCTCTATGGCGACTCCGTGTTCCTGATCGGGGAGAAGAAGGGCGAGGACGGCAAGACGGGGCTGGTAGCAACCCGCACCTTCGTGCAGACGGGCAACCGCATCGAGGGCCGCACCGAGATCCTGAAGGGACTGAAGGCCGGTGATCGCGTCGTCGCGCTCGGCCAGCTCAAGCTGCAATCGGGCTCCGCGGTGACGATCTCGACCGATCCGACGCCGCCGATCCCGGCGCAGGCGCCGCGTTACTGATTTCGAGGCCAAGCGATGGGTTCGTTCACCGATATCTTCATCAAGCGGCCGGTGCTGTCGGTCGTCGTCAGCCTGCTGATCCTCCTGATCGGCTTCAGGGCCGCGATGGTGCTGCCGATCCGGCAATATCCGAAGCTGTCCAACACGGTGGTGAACGTCACCACCGTCTATCCCGGCGCGTCCGCTGCGTTGATCTCCGGCTTCATCACTACGCCGATCGAGCAGGCGGTCGCCTCGGCCGAAGGCGTCGACTACATCACGTCGAACTCGGTGCAGGGCACCAGCACGATCCAGGTCTACATCAAGCTGAATTTCGACCCGAACCAGGCGCTCACCGAGGTGCTCGCCAAGGTCAACTCGGTGAAGTACCTGATTCCGAAGGAATCAAACGATCCGATCGTCACCAAGACCACGGGGCAGACCACCGCCGTGATGTATCTCGGCTTCTCCAGCGAGGAGCTGACGGGCTCGGCGATCTCGGACTATCTGACGCGCGTGGTGCAGCCGGTGCTCTCCACCGTCGACGGCGTGGCGTCGGCCACCATCCTCGGCGGACAGACCTTCGCGATGCGGGTCTGGCTCGATCCCGTCAAGATGGCGGGGCGCAATATCACCGCGAACGAGGTGGCGCTGGCGATCGCCGCCAACAACTTCCAGTCTGCGGCCGGTCAGGCGAAGGGCTTCTTCATCGTCTCCAACGTCCAGACCAATACCGATTTGCGCAATGTCGAGCAGTTCAAGCGCATGATCGTGAAGGCCAAGGACGGCGGGTTCGTGCGCATGGAGGACATCGCAACCGTCGAACTTGCCGCGCAGAGTACCGACGCCAGCGTGGCCTTCAACGGCGAGCATGCGATCTTCATCGGCGTGGAGGCAACGCCACAGGGCAATCCTCTGACAATCGTCAGGGGCGTGCGTGCGTTGATGCCGGAAATCGAGCGCAACCTGCCGCCCTCCCTGAAGATGAAGGTGGCCTACGATTCCACCAAGTTCATTCAATCGTCGATCGACGAGGTGAAGGCGACGCTGATCGAGGCCGTGCTGATCGTGGTCGCCGTGATCTTCCTGTTCCTGGCCTCGTTCCGCTCCGTCATCATTCCCGTCGTCACTATTCCGCTGTCGCTGATCGGTGTGTGCACCTTGATGCTGATGGCGGGCTTCAGCTTCAACCTGCTGACGCTGTTGGCGATGGTGCTCGCCATCGGCCTCGTGGTCGACGACGCCATCGTGGTGGTGGAGAACATCCATCGCCATCTCGAAGAGGGCAAATCCCCGGTACAGGCCTCGCTGCAGGGCGCGCGCGAAATCGTCGGTCCCGTTATCTCGATGACGATCACGCTCGCCGCCGTCTATGCGCCGATCGGCTTCCTCGGCGGCCTCACCGGCTCGCTGTTCCGCGAATTCGCTTTCACGCTGGCGGGGTCCGTGATCGTGTCCGGCGTGATCGCGCTGACGCTGTCGCCGATGATGTGTTCAATCTTCCTCAAGAGCGCGGACGAGGGGCGTTTCGCCAGGCTGGTCAACCGTGTGTTCGGTGCGATGACGCGCTGGTACGGCCGCAAGCTCGATCGCTCGCTCGACTACAAGCCGATCACCCTGATGTTCGCCGTGACCATCCTCGGTCTCGTCGGCTTCCTCTATACGCACACCTCCAAGGAGCTTGCGCCCGAGGAAGACCAGGGCATCGTGTTCGCGGTGACCAAGGCGCCGAAATACGCCAACATCGACTATCTCAACTTCTACGGCGAGAAGCTCGACCAGTCGTTCCAGAAATTCCCGGAGACCGATCTGCGCTTCGTGCTGAACGGCATCAACGGCGCGCAGAACGGCTTCGCCGGCATGTTGCTGCATGCATGGGACGAGCGCAAGCGGTCCTCGATCAAGCTGAAGCCGCTGGTGCAGGCCGAGCTGTCCAAGATCGAGGGCGTCCAGGCTTTTGCCTTCAACCTGCCGCCGCTGCCGGGCGGGCCGGGCGGCCTGCCGGTGCAGATGGTGATCAGTTCGACCGCCGACTTCCGCGCCGTCTATGAGCAGATGGAGAAGCTGAAGGATGCCGCGCGCAAGAGCGGCCTGTTCATCGTCTCCGACAGCGATCTCGCCTTCAACCAGCCGGTGGTGCGGGTGAAGATCGACCGAACCAAGGCGCAGGATCTCGGCGTCAACATGCAGCAGCTCGGCGGCACGCTGGCGACGCTGCTCGGCGGCAACTACATCAACCGCTTCAACCTCGAGGGACGCTCCTATCAGGTGATCCCGCAGGTGCCGCGCAGCCAGCGCCTGTCGCCGGAAGCGCTCGGCGGCTACTATGTGGGAACGGCGAGCGGCCAGCAGGTGCCGCTCTCGACCCTCGTGTCGATCGAGACCGCCACCGACCCGAATTCGCTGACCCACTACAACCAGCTCAACTCGGCGACCTTCCAGGCCGTGCCGATGCCGGGTGTGACGGTGGGTGCGGCAGTGGACTTCCTGGAGAGCGAGGCCAAGAAGCTGCCGGCCGGCTTCAGCCACGATTATCTCGCCGACAGCCGGCAGTACGTGCAGGAAGGCAACCAGCTCGCGATCACCTTCGGCTTTGCGCTGATCATCATCTTCCTGGTGCTGGCGGCGCAGTTCGAGAGCCTGCGCGACCCGCTGGTGATCATGATCTCGGTGCCGATGGCGATCGTCGGCGCGCTGATCCCGCTGTTCTTCGGCGCCGCCACCATGAACATCTACACCCAGGTGGGTCTGCTGACGCTGGTCGGCCTCATCACCAAGCACGGCATCCTGATGGTGGAGTTCGCCAACGAGCTCCAGCTCAACGAGGGTCTCGACCGCCGCTCCGCGATCGAGATGGCCGCGCGCATCCGCCTGCGTCCGATCCTGATGACGACGGCGGCGATGGTGACCGGCCTCATTCCGTTGCTCACGGCGACCGGCGCAGGCGCGGCAAGCCGCTTCTCGATCGGCCTCGTGGTGGTCGCGGGCATGTCGATCGGCACGCTGTTCACGCTGTTCGTGCTGCCGTCGGTCTATGTGGTGCTCGCCACCGACCATCGCGCCAAAGCCGATTCGGAGCGGACGCGCGAGATCGCCGAATACGACCTCAGCGGGGAGAAGACGCTGAAGGCGACTTGATTTTGAGGCGGCGGCGTCGGCCACCGCCGATGCGACTAATATATTGCAGAATGGCGCGAGCCGTATGGCGTCGTGCCATGAGATGCAGGCAAATTGGTTGCAATTCCCAATAGGGAAACTGTACTCTGAGACTTTGAAGCCATTTGATTGCTGACCCGGGAGATTAGATGGACCGGCGCGCCTTTTTGGCCATGGTTGGCTCCATGGCCAGCCTGCCCCGATTTGCAAATGCGCAAGGCAATATAAAGACTGTCAAAGTTGGCTGGTTGACGGCGCAGCGGGAGGTAAGCCTCACGCCGTACCTGACGGCTATGCGTCAGGGGCTTGTTGAACTGGGCTATTTCGAGGGCCAGAACCTGCTCATCGATTATAGGTTCGGGAACGATCAACTCGAGCGCGTACCCGAGCTTGCGGCAGAATTGGTCAAATCCCGTGTCGACATGATCGT
Source organism: Bradyrhizobium sp. (assembly GCF_052389815.1). Lineage (GTDB taxonomy): Bacteria > Pseudomonadota > Alphaproteobacteria > Rhizobiales > Xanthobacteraceae > Bradyrhizobium. The sequence goes on from NZ_JBQTHN010000199.1 coordinate 8,616, forward strand.
GGCCCAGGGCGCCGCCGTGTCGGAGCTTGCAAAGCTCTCTCTCCCCATTCCTATCATCTATATTTTCAGTGGCGATCCGGTGGTGGCGGGCTTTGCCGACAGCTTGGCACGGCCGCGCGGTAACATGACAGGCGTAACACTGATGGCCGCAGAGCTGAATGGCAAGCGGCTGGAAATCTTGCGCGATATCGTTCCAGGATTGCGGCGCGTTGCAATCGTCGCAAACCCCAATCATCACGGTGCAAACCTCGAGCGGGCTCATAGCGAGGAAACCGGTCAGCGCCTTGGCATCGAGATTCGGTATTACCCGACTCAATCCGTCACGGAACTGGAATCGGCATTTGCGGCGATCAAGGCCGATCCCGCGCAGGCGATTTCAGTTTTCTCCGATGGATTTGCGGTCCAAAACCGAAAAGCGATCTTCGATTTTGCCACGGAGTTGCGCGTGCCGGTTGTCGCTGGTTGGTCTGTCTTCGCCCGAAGCGGCGCAATATGCTCTTACGGGCCTTTGCAATCCGAGCAGTATCGGCAGCTTGCGGCTTATGTCGATCGAATAGCGAGGGGCGCCAAACCTCCTGAATTGCCGGTCCAGCAGCCTTCGAAATTCGAGACCGTCGTCAATTTGAAGGTAGCCAGGGCACTCGGGCTTTCCATACCGCCGACCCTGATCGCGCGCGCCGATGAGGTGATCGAGTGAGGAAGCGGCAGTCCCTCGTTTCTAGACTTTTTCTCCCGACAGGATGGACCACGCCGTGAAGCGACGCGACTTCGTTATTGCAGGGAGCGCCACCGTCCTTTGGAGCCAGCTCGCTCGCGCTCAAAACCAGGCTCGGCCGCCGCGTCTAGGAATGCTTCGCTATGGTACACAACAGGACGACCATGCGCTGAAGCCATTCCTTGGCGCGATGGAGGCATTGGGATACACGCAGGGCAAGACCATCCAATACGACTACCGCTACGCCGAGAATGACGCGAGCAAGCTGCAAGGCCTGGCTCGCGAATTGGCAGCTTCCAGGCCCGACATGATGATGGCATTCGGCGGCGACATCGCTCCCTACGTACGGGATGCGAGCCGATCGGTGCCAATCGTGTTTTCGGTAAGTGCGGATCCAGTTCGCCTGGGCCTGGTGGCGAGCTTGAATCGGCCGGAGAGAAACGCGACCGGAGTGACATTCCTGCACGACGAGCTGGGATCGAAGCGCCTGCAATTGTTGCGAGAGGCGGCTCCCCAGATCTCTCGAGTGGCATTCCTGTGGAACCCCAATCACCTCGACAATGAACTCGCAGAGACCTCGCGCGCAGCCCAGGCTCTCAAAGTGGAATTGTTGTCGCTGCCCGTCGGCAAGGCAGATGAGCTTGAGCCGGCCCTTGAGCAGGCGGCGGCTGCACAGGTCGATTCAGTCTATGTCGTCACGTCGACACTGATGGTTAATTCGATGCCCCGCATCGTAAGCTACGCTATGGCGAAGCGCTTGCCCTTGATCGGAGGCTGGGGCGCTTGGGCATCGGCCGGCGGGCTCATCTCATATGGACCCGATGTGAGCGTGATGGTCGCCCGGACAGCAGTTTTCGTGGATCGGATATTGCGGGGTGCTAGGCCGGCCGATTTGCCCGTGGAGCGACCAACCAGGTTTGAGCTGACCGTGAACATGAAGGCCGCCCGCTCCCTTGGCCTCAATATCTCGGAGAGATACTTGGTCGGCGCCGACCACATCCTAGAATAGTGGACAAGCGGATACGCTGCGATTTGTCGATCAGTAACAGATTGATGCCAGCCCTTCGAATTGCCGGCTATAGATCACCGGGCCGATTCCAAGATGCTGTGTCTGTTCGTTACAATCACGGTGGCCGAATTGAGGGAGCGGCATGAAGCGGCGGGAGTTTACGGCGCTGGTGACTGTGGCACGACTGCGATGTCGTTTGCTGCGGTGACCCAAACCAACAGGATGGTGCGTCTGATGTCGGCTGCCAGAGACAAGGTATCGTGATCTTGCTAGGTTCCCAAGGATGAGCATGTCTCTCCGTCCTGATGCCTCCGAGGGGCAATCGACTGCGCTCCCTGCAGCGAAGCCGTCATCGGTAGCCCCGGAGGCGGGACCGGCGGGGACCAAGACCCGCAGCCGGCTCTTCATCAAGTATGTCGCATTGTTTGTCGCGGTAGTTGCGGTTGCGCTGCTGTCGAACGGCATTTTCGATGTTATTCTCTATTATCGCGAGCACAAGGTTTCGCTCATCCGCATCCAGCATGAACAGGCCGAGGCTGCAGCCGCCAAGATCGGCCAGTTCATCAAGGAGATTGAAAGCCAGCTCGGCTGGACCACGCAATTGCCCTGGTCGGCAAGCTCTCTGGAAAACCGCCGTTTCGATGCGCTGCGGCTATTGCGACAGGTGCCGGCGATCACGGAGCTATCGCAGATCGATTCCGCGGGCAAGGAGCGGTTGCGGGTGTCGCGGCTTGCCATGGACGTTATCGACAGCGGCCTCGACCTGTCGAGCGAGCCGAAGTTCACCGAAGCCGTCGCGAACAAGGTTTATTACGGGCCGGTCTATTTCCGCAGGGAATCCGAGCCTTACATGACGCTGTCGCTGGCCGGCGCCCGCAAGGACGCCGGAGTGAGCATCGCAGAAGTGAACTTGAAGCTGATTTGGGATGTGGTTTCACAGATCAAGGTCGGCGAGCGCGGCCACGCATACGTGGTGGGCTCGCAAGGACGGCTGATCGCGCATCCCGACATCAGTCTCGTCCTTCGCAACACCGACATGTCCAGGCTCCCCCAGGTGCAAGCTGCAATGGTGAATGGCGGCGTGCAGGTCGCGGATTCGCTGCAGGGCCTGCCCAACATCCAGGGGCAGGAGGTGCTAACGGCTTCCGCACCGATCCGGCCGCTGCGCTGGACCATGTTCGTCGAGCTGCCGGTGCAGGAGGCCTATGCTTCGCTTTATGCTGCGCTGCAGCGGTTGGCCATCGTGCTGCTGGCGGCTTCGATATTCGCGGTGCTAGCCGGAATACTCCTCGCGCGGCGGATGGTCGGCCCGATCCAGGCGTTGCGCGCCGGCGCCGCGCGCATCGGTAGTGGAGACTTCGCCCAGCGTATCGCGATCAAGACGGGGGACGAACTCGAAGGCTTGGCCGATCAATTCAACGACATGGGCTCGCGGCTTCAGGAATCCTATGCTGACCTTGAGAGAAAGGTGCAAGATCGCACCCGCGAGCTCACGCTGTCCCTCGACGAGCTTCGCACGGCGCAAGACCGCCTGATCCAGACCGAGAAGCTGGCTTCCCTCGGTCAGCTCACTGCCGGCATCGCGCACGAGATCAAGAACCCGCTCAACTTCGTCAACAATTTCGGTTCCCTCTCGACCGAGCTGATCGATGAATTGAACGACGTGCTGAAGTCCGCGGCAATCGATGCCAAGACCCGCGAGGACATCGACGAGCTCACGCATATGCTGAAAGGCAACCTGGAGAAGGTGGTCCAGCACGGCAAGCGCGCCGACTCCATCGTCAAGAACATGCTGTTGCATTCGCGCGAGGGCTCGGGCGAACACCGGCCGGCCGATATCAATGCCCTCGTCGAGGAAAGCCTCAACCTCGCTTATCACGGCGCACGGGCGGAGAAGAGCGGCTTCAACATCACCCTCGAGCGCGAGCTCGACCCGGTAGCCGGCATGGTCGACGTTTACCCGCAGGAGATCGCCCGTGTCCTGCTCAATCTGATCTCCAACGGCTTCTACGCCGCGACCAAGCGCAAGGAGAATACGGGCGAGAGCTTCGAGCCGACGCTGAGCGCGGCGACAAAGAACCTTGGCGACCGGGTAGAAATCCGCATTCGCGACAATGGTACGGGCATTCCACCCGAGGTGAAGGAAAAGATGTTCAATCCGTTCTTCACCACCAAGCCGGCTGGCGAGGGTACGGGACTCGGCCTTTCCATGAGCCACGACATCATCGTGAAACAGCATGGCGGCAAGATCGACGTCGTCACCGAGCCGGGCTCATTCACGGAGTTCATCATTACGCTGCTTCGAAAGGGTGCGGCGAAGGAGATTGCCGGAGGCCGGAAATGAGCGTTTGCATACTTGTTATCGACGACGAGCCTGACGTCGAGATGTTGTTTCGCCAGCAATTCCGGCGTGAGCTGCGCAATGGGCGTTTCCTGATGGAGTTCGCTCCGTCCGCACCGGTGGCACTCCGACGTGCTGCGGAGCTGCGCGATCCATCGCTGATATTGATTTTGTCCGACATCAACATGCCCGGAATGAGCGGACTTGACATGCTGCCGAACATGCGAGCCGAGCGACCCGACGTTCCCGTCATCATGATCACGGCCTATGGCGACGCCGAGACCCGCAGGAAGGCGCTCGAACGTGGCGCCGACGGACTTCTGACCAAGCCGATCGATTTCTCGGCGCTGCGTCAAGAGATCGATTCGAGGCTAGGGCAGGCCGCATGACAGCTACTATCCTTGTCGTCGACGACGAGCCCGATCTCGAGGCACTGGTGCTCCAAAAATTCCGCCACCAGATCCGCGAAGGCACGGTGGCCTTCGTGTTCGCGCATGACGGGCTGGATGCGCTGCAGAAGCTCGAAGCCAACCCGGGCGTAGACATGGTAGTGTCCGATATCAATATGCCGCGGATGGACGGCCTGTCGCTGCTCGCCAGGTTGCAGGAGGCCGATGACAAGAAATCGACCATCATCGTCTCCGCCTATGGCGACATGAGCAACATCCGCACGGCAATGAACCGCGGCGCGTTCGACTTTCTCACCAAGCCGATCGATTTCGCCGACCTCGAGACCACCATCGCCAAGACCATCCGTCATGTCGAGACGCTGCGCGACGCGCGCCGCCGCCAGGCTGAAGCCGAGCGGGCCCATGCCTCGCTTTCGCGCTATTTTTCGCCGCAACTTGCCAGTCGGCTGGCTGCCGACGGCGCCGGCGATAACGGCATGGGGGTGCATCGTCGCGATATTGCAACGATCTTCACCGACGTTACGAGCTTCACCTCGCTGGCAGAGAACATCGCGCCCGAGGTGTTGGGCAAGCTGCTCAACGAGTATACCGGCGGCATGACCGATGTCGTGTTCTCCCATGAGGGAACGGTCGGAAAAATCATCGGCGATGGAATCCACATCCTGTTCAACGCTCCGGGCGACCAGCCGGATTATGCGACCCGGGTGGTGGCCTGCGCGCACGAACTCGACGCCTGGGCCGAGCAATTCAAGCAACGCTGGCGGGCGGCGGGCGTGAATTTCGGAACGACGCGGATTGGCGCCCATGCGGGCCCTGCGCTGGTCGGCAATTTCGGCGGAAGCAGGTTCTTCGACTACACGGCTCATGGAGACACCGTCAACACGGCAGCGCGGCTTCAGGCGGCCAACAAGTTCCTGGGTACACGGATTTGCGTCAGCGATTCCGTAGCCCGTGCCGCCGAGAATTTCAGGGGACGGCCGGTCGGCGACATCGTGCTGCGCGGGCGGAGCGAACCGCTGCGCGCTTTTGAGCCGCTGCGTGAGGATGCCTTCTCCTCGCCGGCAACGGCGCAGTATTTGGCAGCCTTCGCCAAGCTGGAGGCAGGCGATGCCGGCGCCATGCCGGCCTTTGCCGCGCTGGTCGGCGCGCATGCCGACGATGCGCTCGCCGGCTTCCATCTCAAGCGGCTGCTCAACGGCGGCAAGGGCGTCCGCATGCAGCTGGAATAAGAAGAAGCAAGAAGGGGAGGCGACATGACCAGCGACTTTGCGGCCGGCAATTACCGGTTCATTCCGGCCGTGTTTCAGTATTCAGCCGGCGCGGCCGCGCTGCCCGGCTACGAGATCGAGCGGGTGCGCTTCGACAGGATGCCGACGCTCGCCGAGGGCTTTGCGAAGATCGCCGAATACATCAAGGCGGCAGGCCGGCCGCTGACGTCGTTCTGCGCCTGTGAGCTGCGCTCGCCCGCCGCCTTCACCGATCAGGGCTTTCTCGAGTTCAACCAGCATTATGTGAAGACGCTCGCCGAATGGGGCATCTATGACGGCAAGACCAATCCGGTGGCGCGCAGCAACGTTTGCCCCGAGATCGATCCACCGGGCGAGCCTTCGTTCCACGCGTTTTCGTTCGTGCGGCCGAGCACGAATGCGACGGCGAGCTTCGTCATCGCCGGCAGCGGCGAGGCGATGGAAGGGGCGGGACCCTATTCCGAGCGCACCGTGCGCTATCGCGACCTCGGTCCCGACGGCATCAGGGACAAGGTTCGCCATGTCGTCGGCGCCATGGAGAGCCGCATGGGTGCGTTCGGCTTCGGCTGGAAGGACGCGACGGCCGCGCAGGTCTATACGATCCGCGATTTCCACCACGTGGTCGGCGAGGAACTGGTGAAGCGCGGCGCGGCCCGCTCGGGCCTCACCTGGCACTTTGCCCGGCCGCCGGTGATCGATCTCGAATACGAGATGGACTGCCGCCGGGTGACGCGGGAGATCGTGATCTGATCAGGACGCTCGCCTCGGCGGTGAGGTCGTCACGATTGGCTCGCGATAGCGGCCTGAACCGAGGCGTCGATGATGGCGCGGTCGGAGACACCAGCGGGATTCTTTCGCGTCGGCAGGAAGGGGCGGAAATGCACCCAGCGCTCGCGGCTGACTTGCTCGAGCCGCGCGAGTTCGGCGAGCGGATCGGCGTGGTCGTCGACGCGCAGATCGAGGTTGGGCCACTCCTCCTCGCCATGGATCAAGAGCGCCGCCGACTGCTTGCCGCGCTTGTCGCCGCCGGCCGCTTCGCCGGCCTTCATCGCAGCGATCAGACGCTGGGCGAAGGGGAGCTTGTCGTTCGCCGCAAAGGCCCTCGCGGTGTCGTCGAGCACTTGCCGGCCGGCAAGCATGTTGCCGGCGATGGAGAATCCTGCACCTTCGACATGCCCGCACCAGTCGACGCATTCGCTTCCCGTGTAGGCAGCAATGCGACCGCTGGCATCCATGATGTGCAGCTGCCGGCTCTCGCGGCCGTCATCGGCCGCAATCAGCGTCGCGATGATCTCGTGGGAGGATTTGCCCTCGCGCAGCAGCTTGACGCCGTCGATGCCGTAATAGGGATTGACCAGCGCCTGCGTGGCTACGCCACCAAGCATTGGCGCAATATGCGGCACGAGCGATCCGACGGCGAAGAACCTGGTCGCGATCGCGATGCCGATCTGGCCGGTTGGGGGATCGCGGGCGATGATCGACCAGGTCATCTCGCTAGCGTCCGGCTGCGTAGCCCTGCATGCCCCGCGGATTGGCGGCGGCGCGGCGGCGCGGGCCGACCTTGGAGGCGGCGGTGAGGCGGCCTTCCGACCAGTCGGGGCCGGTCTCGACGATATGCCCACGCCGCGTGAGCTCGTCGACGGTCGCCTTGGGGACGCGATTCTCGACCACCAGCACGCCGGGGCGCGCGGTGCGCGGCCAGAACGAGATCGGGAAATGCTCGGTGTGCCAGGCCGGCGCGTCGATCGCTTCCTGCAGATTCAGCTTGGCATGAACGTGGCGCAGGAAGAATTGCGTGATCCACTGGTCCTGCTGGTCTCCGCCCGGAGAACCCCAGGCGAGATACGGCTCGCCGTCGCGCAGCGCCATGGTCGGCGACAGCGTCGTGCGCGGACGCTTTCCGGGCGCGAGCGAGGCGGGGTGGTTTTCCTCGAGCCAGAACATCTGCGCCCGGCTGCCGAGGCAAAAGCCGATCTCGGGAACGACCGGCGAGGATTGCAGCCAGCCGCCGGAGGGCGTCGAGGAGATCATGTTGCCGGCCTTGTCGATGATGTCGAAATGCACGGTGTCGCCGCGCACCTCGCCGAAACGGCCGACGGTCGGCTCGCCCGCGCCCATGGCACCGACGGCCTCGCGATGGCCTTCGGCGCGGCGCAGTTTCACGACAGCGCCGAAGCCTTCGACCGAGCCCGGGGTGAAATCGAGCGAAGCCTTGTCTCTGGAGACCAGCTTGCGCCGCTCGTCGTTATAGGCGTCCGACAGCAGCGTCGCGATCGGGATGTCGTTGAACTTGGGGTCGCCGTAGAATTTCTCGCGGTCGGCATAGGCGAGCTTGGCGCATTCGACCTGGAGATGGATGAAGTCGGGGCCGGTCGGATCGAGCCCGTCGAGATCGAAACCTTTCAGCAGCGCCAGCTGTTGCAGCATCACTGGACCCTGGCTCCAGGCGCCGGCCTTGCAGACAGTGTAGCGGCCGTAATCGTAGGTCAGCGGCGCCTCGACCGTCGGCTGCCAGCGCGCCATGTCATCGGCCGAGAGCACGCCGCGATGCGGGGAGCCGGAGACGTCCATCACCTCGTGGGTGCGGCAGAACTTGTCGATCGCCTCCGCAACGAAGCCCTGAGACCATGCCTTTCGCGCGCGTTCGATCTGTGCATCGCGATTGCTGCCGGCACTCTCGGCTTCCTTCAGGATGCGGGCGTAGGTCTCGGAGAGCGTTTTGTTGGTGAAGATGGTGCCGGGCTTCGGAACTTCGCCGTTCGGCAGATAGACGGCCGCGGAGGTGGGCCAGTGCTTGCGGAACAGTTGCTCGACCGTCTGGATCGTTGCCGACGCGCGTTCGACCAGCGGGTAGCCGTTGGCGGCATAGGCAATCGCGGGCTCGAGGACGTCGCGCAGTCTGAGCGTGCCGTAGTCGCGCAGCAGCAGCATCCAGGATTCGAACGTGCCGGGCACGCAGGCCGCCAGCAGGCCGGTGCCCGGCACCATGTCGAGGCCTTCGCTGCAGTAATGCGCGATGGTCGCTTTCGCAGGTGCCGGGCCCTGGCCGCAGATCACCTCGGTGTTGCCGCGCCTGACATCGTGCACGATGATCGGCACGTCGCCGCCGGGGCCGTTGAGGTGCGGCTCGACCACCTGCAAGGTGAAGGCGGTGGCAACGCCGGCGTCGAAGGCGTTGCCGCCTTTCTCGAGGGTCGCCATCCCGACCGCTGTCGCGATCCAGTGCGTCGATGTCACGACGCCGAACAATCCCTCGATCTCGGGCCGGGTCGTGAACGGATCGGGATTGATGTTGCTCATGGCAATGGACCCCTTGTTATTGGCCGCGGCAGGCGATGCGCAATTGAGCACAGGAGGGACGGGCTGCCAACGGGCATGCCGGTGGGCGTCCAGCCGGACCTTCGATCAGGCCGGCGCGGGGGCGGTATTGACGGCGTGGCAGGCCACGCCATCGATCAACAACGGCGCTTCCCGCCGGCAGAGGTCGAAGGCGAGGGGACAACGCGGGTTGAAGGCGCAGCCGGGTGGCGGGTCGATCGGATTGGGGATCTCGCCCTTCACCGGAATGCGCTGCCGGCCGGACATCGCGAGGTCCGGAACGGCGCCGAGCAGCATCTTGGTGTAGGGCATGCGGGGCGTGGCGAACATCTGGCGCCCTTCCGCGATCTCGACAATGCGGCCGAGATACATCACGCCGATCCGGGTCGCCATGTGGCGGACCACGGCGAGGTTGTGGCTGATGAAGAGATAGGTGAGGCCGAACTTGTCCTGCAGGTCGCGCATCAGATTGAGGATCTGCGCCTGCACGGAAACGTCGAGCGCCGAGGTCGGCTCGGCGCAGACGATGAATTCGGCATTGGAGGCGAGCGCGCGCGCGATCGCGATGCGCTGGCGCTGGCCGCCGGAGAATTCGTGCGGGTACTTCAAGCCGTCGTCGGGATGCAGGCCGACGAGGCCAAGCAGCTCGCCGACGCGCGCCCTGATGTCGCGCTCGCCCTGGATCAGGTCGAAGGCGCGGATCGGCTCGGCAATGATGGCATCGACCCGGAAGCGCGGGTTGAGGCTCGCATACGGGTCCTGAAAGATCATCTGGATGCGGCGCCGCAGTCGCTGCCGCGCCTGCGCCTGCTTCGGGTTGGTCATCGACACGCCGTCGATCACCACCTCGCCGGAGCTCGGCGGCAGGAGGCCAACGACCATGCGTGCCACCGTGGTTTTGCCCGAACCGGACTCGCCGACCAGCGCAAAGGTCTCGCCGCGCTTGATGTCGAAGGTGACGCCATCGACCGCCTTGAGGAATTCGAGTTGGCCGCCTTCCAGCACGCGGTTGAGCCACGGTTTCGAGACGTCGAAGACGCGGCGCAGGTTTCTGACGTCGACGTAGCTCATGCCGCGCTGTCCTTGGCCGAGGCGTCATAGAGATGGCAGGCGACCGACTGCGCGCCATGGCGGATCGGCTCGGGCCGCTCGACGCGGCAGCGGTCGAAGGCAAAGCCGCAGCGCGGATTGAAGGAGCAGCCGGGTGGGATGGCCGACAGCCGCGGCATCGAGCCCGGGATCTGCACCAGCCGCTTGTCTTCGCCTGCAAGCGTCGGGATCGCGCCCATCAGGCCCTTGGCGTAGGGGTGCAGCGGATTGCGCACGACGTCCTGCACCGGGCCGATCTCGGCGATGCGGCCGGAATACATCACGGCGACGCGGTCGGAAGTCTCCGCGATCACGCCCATGTCGTGCGTCACCAGCATCACCGCGGTGCCGTGGTCGCGACCGAGCCGCTTGATCAGCGAGATGATCTGCGCCTGCACGGAGACGTCGAGCGCGGTGGTCGGCTCGTCGGCGATGATCAGCTCCGGCTCGGCGCAGATCGCCAGCGCAATGACGACGCGCTGGCGCATGCCGCCGGAGAATTCGTGCGGATAGGCGTCGATGCGCTTCTCGGGAGCGGGAATGCCGACCTCGGCCAACAAGTCGATGGCGCGCTTGCGCGCAGCCTGCTCCGACAGGCTCAAGTGGGTGCGGATGGTCTCCACGATCTGCTCGCCGACCCGGTAGAGCGGATTGAGGCTGGTCAGCGGATCCTGAAAGATCATGCCGATGCGCTTGCCGCGGATGCGGCGCATCTCCTCCGGCGGCAGATCGTCGATCCGCGCGCCCGCGAGCAGGATCTCGCCGCCGGAGATGCGGCCGGGCGGGTCGATCAGCCCGATCGCGGCCAGCCCCGTGACGGATTTGCCGGCGCCGGATTCGCCGACCACGCCCAGCACCTCGCCCTTGGCGATGTCGAAGGAGACGCCGTCGATGGCGCGCAGCGTGCCGCGGCGGGTAACGAACTCCACCTGCAGGTTGCGGACGGAAAGGACGGGTACGGTCATCGCAGTTTCGGATTGAGCGCGTCGCGCAGCCAGTCGCCGAGCAGATTGATGGAAAGGATCAGTCCGGCGAGCGCAATGCCGGGGAAGGCGACGATCCACCACTCGCCGGCGAACAGATAGTTGTTGCCGATGCGGATCAGCGTGCCGAGCGAGGGCATGGTTTCGGACATGCCCGTGCCGAGGAACGACAACGTCGCCTCGGTGAGGATGGCGAGTGCCAGGTTGATGGTTGCGATCACCAGCACAGGTCCCATCGCATTGGGCAGCACATGACGCAGCATGATCTTCGGTGCCGGCAGCCCGATCAATTGCGCAGCGGCAACGTAGTCCTTGCTCTTCTCGACCATGACCGAGCCGCGCACGGTGCGGGCATATTGCACCCAGAAGCTGAAGCCGATGGCGAGGACCAGCACGACCAGCATGCTCATGGGATCTAGCTTGTTGCCGAACATGGACTTGGCGATGCCGTTGACCATGAGCGCGATCAGGATGGCCGGGAAAGTCAGCTGCACGTCGGCGATGCGCATGATCACGCTGTCCACGGCGCCGCCGATATAGCCTGCGATCAGCCCGAGGGTGATGCCGATCGTGGCTGCAAGCAGCGTGCCGAGCACGCCGACGGTGAGTGAAATGCGCAGTCCATAGAGGATGGCGGAAAGCACGTCGCGGCCCTGCTCATCGGTGCCGAGCAGGAACGGGCTTTGGCCGTCGGCGGTCCAGAGCGGGGAGATCCGCGAGTTCATCAGCTGCAGCTGTGCCGGGTCGAACGGGTTCTGCACTGACAGCAGCGGAGCAAAGATCGCGAGCAGGAAGAACAACGCCGTGACCACCGCGGCTATCATCGTCATCCGCGAGCGGCGGAAGGAATAGAAGATGTCGCTGTCGACGGCGCGGCGGATTAAGCTTGTGCCGCGCCCCGCGGCGGTTGCGGCTTCGGCGGGGCGGGGGACGGCGGCGTCGGTCATCGGCAATCCCGGTCAGTGCGCGCGGCTGATGGTCGAGCGCAGGCGCGGATCGACGATGGTGTAGAGGATATCGACCACCAGGTTGATGGTGACGAAGATCAGCGACACCGTCAGCAAATAGGCCGCCATGATCGGAATATCCACGGTTTGTATGGCCTGCACGAACATCAACCCCATGCCGGGCCACTGGAACACGGTCTCGGTGACAATCGAAAATGCAATAACCGTTCCAAACTGCAAGCCCACCACGGTGATGACGGGCACAAGCGTGTTCTTCAGTGCATGGCCGAAATGGATAGCGCGCGTAGTGAGGCCACGGGCGCGGGCAAACCGGATATAATCGGTGCGCAGCACTTCCAGCATCTCAGCGCGCACCAGCCGCATGATCAGCGTCATCTGGAACAGGCCGAGCGTGACGGCCGGCATGATGATCGCCTTCAGTCCGGATACGGTGAGGAGGCCCGTGCTCCACCAGCCGAGCTTGACCACCTCGCCGCGGCCGAACGAAGGCAGCCAGCCGAGCGTCACCGCAAACAGATAGATCAGCAGGATGCCGATCAGGAAGGTCGGCAGCGATATCCCGATCAGGGAAACTGCCTGGAAGACCTTTGCAAGCCAGGTGTCGCGCTTGAGCGCGGTATAGACACCCATCAGGATGCCGAACAGCATGGCGAAGGCGGTCGCGCATGTCGCCAGCTCTAGAGTCGCCGGCATCCGCTCCGCAAGCAGCGTCGAGACTGGCTGGCGGAACTGATAGGAGATGCCGAACTTGAACTGCACGGCATTGCCGAAATAGCGCGCGAACTGCACGAGGACGGGGTCGTCGAGACCGAGCGACTTGCGTACCTGCTCGCGTTCGGCGGCAGGCGTATCGATCCCGACCATCTGGTTCACCGGATCGCCCGCGAAGCGGAACATCGAGAAGGCGATAACCCCCACTGCGAGCATCACGCCGATGGCTTGCAGGGCGCGGCGAAGAGTGAAAGCGAGCATCCTGTTCTTTCACGTTCCTCAGGAACGTCGACCTGGCTTCAGACCCGAAACGAAAGGTCCCGGAAGCTCGATGCCGCCGGGACCCATCCTGAAGCTGTCCTACTCCCCGATCCTGGCCCAGTAAAGCAGGACCTGGTTGTCGGCGCGCTGCACCAGTTTCACTTTCTTCGAGACGCCCCAGGCAAGAGCCTGCTGGTGCAGCGGGATATAACCGAAATCCTTCTGCTGAATCTCGAAGGCCTGCTTGATCATCTGGTCGCGCTTGGCGGTATCCGATTCCACGAGAATCTTGTCGGCAAGCTCGTCGAGCTTCTTGCTGCAGTATCCGCCGAGGTTGGCCTCGCCGCGCGCCACCTTCGGATCGTCGCGGCAGCCCATGATGTCGTAGAGCACGTTGTGGGCGTCCGAGGTGCCGGGCGTCCAGCCCAGCAGGTAGAATGAGGTCTGGTATCCGCCGGCCTTCAGCACCTTGGCGAAGTACTGCTGCTTCGGCTGCGCCAGCAGGTTCACCTTGATGCCGATGCGGGCAAGCATGCCGACGACGGCCTGACAGATCGCGGCGTCATTGACGTAGCGGTCATTCGGACAGTCCATCGTGACCTCGAAGCCGTCGGGATAGCCGGCGTCGGCCAGCAGCTTCTTGGCGCCGTCGGGATCGAGCTTCGGCCTGGTGAATTCGCCGGAAAGCTTGAACAGCTGCGGTGCGATCATCAGCGCCGAGGGGGTCGACATGCCGCGCATCACGCGCGTCTTGATCAACTCGACATCGACCGCCTTGAAGATGGCTTCGCGTACCCGAACGTCCTTGAACGGATTCTTGCCCTTGACGCTGGAAAAAAGCAGTTCGTCGCGAACCTGGTCCATGCTGAGGAAAATGGTCCGGATTTCCGGACCCTTGAGCACCTGGGCGTTCGGGCTTCCATCGACGCGCGCGATGTCCTGCAGCGGGACCGGCTCGATGACGTCGACCTCACCCGACAGCAAGGCCGCCACGCGGGTGGCGTCGGAACTGATCGGGGTGAAGACGATTTCCTTCAGATTGTGCTCGGGCTTGCGCCACCAGTTCGGGTTCGCCTTGAACACGGTCTTCACGCCGGGCTGGTGGCTTTCGATGGTGAACGGGCCGGTGCCGTTGGCATTGAGCGAGGCGAAGCTCGGAGTGGTCGCCGCCTGCGGCGTCGGGGCCGTTGCGTTGTTTGCTTCGGCCCACTCCTTGTCCATGATGTACCAGGTATCCCATTGCGAATTCAGAATGGGATTTGGCGAACTCAGGATAACGTCGACGGTATGGTCGTCGATCTTGACCACCTTGGCGTCCTTGGCGAGGCGCGTCTGCAGGTTGGAGCCGGTGGCACGGACACGGTCGGCCGAGAACACGACATCGTCGGCGGTAAAGGGATTGCCGTTGTGGAATTTCACGCCCTTGCGCAGATGAAAGCGCCAGCGGGTCGGCTCCGGCGTTTCCCAGCGTTCCGCAAGGCCGGGAATCAACTTCAGATCCTTGTCACGTGCGATCAGGCCCTCATAGACGTGGCCGAGATGTGCGTGGGTGGTGGATTCGTTGAGCGTATAGGGATCGAGCGACTTGAGGTCGCCCTGGTTGGCGTAGCGTAGCGTCTGACCCGATGCCGGCATCGTCGCAAAAGCGACGGCGGAAGCGACGGTCACTGCACGCAAGGCATGACGTACCGACATTTGTTTTTGTTCTCCCCTGAGGACCCGACCTGACGCCGACCGGCAGCCGATTACCGATCCATGTTGCCAGAGTTTGAGCGGCGCGCAAGCTGGTTTCGCGGGCGAAAGCCGCCGGTTTGCGCGGCACTGCCGCAATGTCTAACTTCAGGCCGAAAACGCGGTCGAACTACATTGAACTTTCGGAGTGTTGCATGCCGGAACTGAAGGCCGACGTCGTTGTGTTGGGGGCGGGGATGGTCGGCGTCGGTGCTGCCCTGCATCTGCAACAGCGCGGGCGGGACGTCATGCTGGTGGATCGCCACGGCGCCGCCGGGGAGGAGACGAGCTACGGCAATGCCGGGCTGATCGAATGCGCTTCCGTCTTTCCCTATATGTTCCCGCGGGAGTTCGGGCAGCTGTTGAAATACGCCCTGAACCGGAGCCCGCATGTGCATTACCGGCTGGTGGATCTGCCGGAGTTCCTGCCCTGGTTGTTGCGCTATTATCTGGCGTCCTCGCCTGAGCGCGCACTGCAGAGCGCCATGGCCGAGCTGCCGCTGATCCGCCGCAGCCTGATCGAGCATGAAGCGCTGATGGCGGAAGCGGGCGTTCCGGATCTGCTGAAGCGGAACGGCTGGCTGAAACTGTTTCGCTCGCAGGCGACCCTTGGCCATGCGGCAGGCGAATTCGAGCGGGCCAAGAAATATGGCGTCACCGGCGACGTGCTCGACGCCAAGGGGATCGCCGCGCTCGAGCCAAATCTCAGCGGCGATTTTGCCGGCGCGGTGTTTCTGCCGACGCCCGGCTTCGTTCCCGATCCCGGCGGGCTGGCCAAGGCCTATGCCGCGCTGTTCGGCCGCAAGGGCGGCCGCTTCGTCGTCGGCGATGCGCGCACGCTGGAACAGTCCGGAGCGCGCTGGCATCTGTCGACCGAGGAGGGCTCTGTCACCGCGCGCGAGGTCGTGGTGGCGATGGGGCCGTGGTCGGACCAGGTGTTCAAGCCGCTCGGTTATTCCATCCCACTCAACGTCAAGCGCGGCTACCATCTGCACCTCAAGCCGCGTGGCAATGCCGTGCTCAACCGCTGTGTGCTGGATGCCGACCAGGGGTTCGTGCTGGCGCCAATGAACCGGGGCATCCGCCTCACGACGCCGGTCGAATTCGCCAACCGCGATGCCCCGCCGAATTTCGGCCAGGTCGAACGGGCGCTGCCCAAGGCGCACAAGCTGTTCCCGCTTGGCGAGCCGGTCGAGGCCCAGCCGTGGAAGGGCGCGCGGCCGTGCCTGCCGGACATGCTGCCGGTGATCGGCCGTGCGCCGCGCCATGGCGGGCTTTGGTTCGATTTCGGCCACCAGCACCATGGTTTTACGCTGGGGCCGGCAACCGGGCGCCTGCTGGCGGAAATGATGACCGGGGAAACCCCTTTCGCCGATCCCGCGCCCTTTGCCGTGGAACGGTTCGGTTGACCATATCCGGCGACGGCCGCCTCCTGCGGTTTCCGGGCTGCTTGCGTCGCGATGCCTGTCGCGGCGATACTGGCCTGGGCACTGACCTGGGCACTATCTTGGGCGCTGACTCGGCTAGGAGCGGACATGAAGGTTAACATCGAGATCGATTGCACGCCGGTCGAGGCGCGCCAGTTCTTCGGCCTGCCGGATGTCGTGCCGATGCAGACGGCGATGATGGACAAGATGCAGCAGCAGATGATGTCCAATCTCGACAAGATCTCGCCGGAGTCGCTGATCCAGACCTGGTTCAGTTTCGATCCGAAAATCGCCGAGCGCTTCCAGGATATGTTCGTGGCGATGGCCGGTCTCGGCTCGCCGAAGAAGGACAAGAAATAGTGGCCGTGACAGGGGCAGACGAACCGGCAGATGGGCTTCGTCCGCCGAGCTGGCTCCTGATGCTGGCCGAGCCGCGGGCGCTGTTCGAATTCAATTCCAGCCTGTTGCTGTCGCCGCTGTTGATGCAGGCGCCGCGCGGGGACGGACATCCCGTGCTGACGTTGCCGGGTTTTCTGGCGAGCGACCTCTCGATGGCGCCGATGCGGCGCTATCTTAAGGAGCTTGGCTACGAGGCCCATGCCTGGAACATGGGACGCAATCTCGGCGGCGTATACGGCAAGCGGCAAGCGCTGCGCGAATTGCTGACGGGCATCTATGAGTCCGCCGGACGCAAGGTCAGCATCGTCGGATGGAGCCTGGGCGGCGTCTACGCCCGCGACCTCGCGCTGCAAGCGCCCGACATGGTTCGCTGCGTCATCACGCTCGGCAGTCCCTTTGCCAACGACATTCGCGCCACCAACGCGACGCGGCTCTACGAACTGGTGTCGGGCGAGGGGGTGGACGACGTCCCCGGTCTGCGCGAGGCGATTGCCGGCGATCTGCCGGTGCCGGCCACCTCGATCTATTCGCGCACCGACGGGATCGTCAACTGGCGCACCAGCCTGCTGCGGCCATCGGCTACCGCCGAGAATATCGAGGTGCATCTGGCCAGCCATATCGGGCTCGGCGTCAACCCTGCGGCCCTCTGGGCCGTGGCCGACCGCCTGGCGCAGGGCGAGGGACAATTCCGCCATTTTGACCGTTCGGGGCCGTTTGCCATTGCCTACGCGCCCCCGGAAAATGCACAATCCTGACAAATTGCCCCGGCCCACGGGGACTGTCTGAACGCAAGAAGCGCCGCCAGGGCGCCGCGTCGTACTCTTCGGGAGGAAACCTATGGCTGACGCCAAGAAACTGTCTTCGCTGGACGCGTCGTTCCTGTATCTGGAGACGCCGGAAATGCCGATGCATGTCGGCAGCATGGCGATCTTCCGCCTGCCCGAAGATTACAAGGGCGACTTTTTCGAAGAATTCAAGGCGATGATCGCCTCGCGCCTGCACATCGCGCCGATCCTCAAGGCGCGGCTGGAGAAGGCGCCGCTCGATATCGATCATCCTTCCTGGGTCGAGGACGACCAGTTCGACATCGACCGCCACATCTTCCGTGCCAGCCTGCCGGCGCCGCGCGACCGCGCCACGCTGGAGCGCATCGTCGGCTGGATGCACGCCAAGTTGCTCAACCGCGCCCGCCCGCTCTGGGAGTTCTATGTCTTCGAGGGCATGAAGGACAACGAGATCGGGCTTTACTCCAAGATGCACCATGCCTGCATCGACGGCGGTGCGGGCGCCGCCCTCACCAGCATGATCTATGACGTCACGCCGGTGCCGCGCGAGGTGGAGCCGCCGACGGCGCGCAAGGTGGCGCAGGAGCCGCGCGACATCGCCGCCAATCTGATCGATTCCTATCAGGCGCTCTGGACGCAGCCGTTCGATCCGTCCACCGCGCCGAAGAGCCTGGAGCTGCCGCGCACGGGCAAGAGCGACCTCGGATCGATCCTGTTCGACAACGCCATGTTCCAGATCGAGACCGCGGTGAAGTTTGCCAGCTCCGTGCCCATGATGCTGAAGAGCCTGTCCGACGTGGTCGGCAAGATTTCCGATCCCAAGTCGCGCGATAGCCTCGCCAGCATGGCCTCGCCGCCGACGATATTGAACAAGTCGATTTCGTCGGAGCGCAGCTTTGCCGGCGTCTCGATCTCGCTGTCGCGGGCCAAGGCGCTGGCGAAGGCATCCGGCGGCAAGCTCAATGACGTCGTGCTGGCGCTGTCTTCGGGCGTGTTGCGGCGCTATCTGATCAGCCAGGGCGGTTTGCCGAACAAGTCGCTGACCGCGGCGGTGCCGATCTCGCTGCGCGAGGAGGGCAATGCCGACGCCAACAACCAGGTGTTCGGCATGATCTGCTCGATCGCCACCAATGTTGACGACCCCAAGACGCGGCTGGAGACCATCATCGCGCAATCGACCAAGTCGAAGGAGATGTCGCATCCGCTCCGCGCGCTGATGCCGCAGGTTTCCAACCTTTCGATGCTCGGCGCGCCGATCGTCACGCAAATCCTCGCGCTGCTCTACAGCCGCTCCAACCTGTCCGACGTGCTGCCGCCGGCGGCGAACGTCACCGTCTCCAATGTGCCCGGGCCGCGGCAGACGCTGTATGCGGCCGGCGCCGAGCTGCTGCACATCTTCCCGGTGTCGATCTCGACGCATGGCATCGCGCTCAACATCACCGTGCAGAGCTATCGCGACCAGCTCGATTTCGGCTTCATCGCGGGCGCCAACATCATTCCGCATGTGCAAATTCTCTGCGACATGCTGCCGGAAGAGTTCGATGCGCTCGAGGCGGCGTATGCGCCGCCGCCTTCCGAGATCCGGGGCGCGGCCGAGTAGGGTTCTGCAGATGATTGAAATGCCGCCGCTTCAGTTCGCCCAGGTGAACGGAATCCGCATGGGCTACTACGAAGCCGGGCCCAGGACCGACAAGCCGCCGATGGTGTTGTGTCATGGCTGGCCCGAGCTCGCCTTTTCCTGGCGACACCAGATCAAGGCCTTGAGCGAGGCCGGTATCCGCGTGATCGCACCGGACCAGCGCGGCTACGGGTCGAGCGACCGGCCTGAGCCGGTCGAGGACTACGACATGGAGCATCTGACCGGCGATCTCGTCGGCCTGCTCGATCACCTGAACATCGACAAGGCGATCTTCGTCGGCCACGACTGGGGCGGTTTCGTTGTCTGGCAGATGCCGCTGCGCCATCCCGACCGCGTCGCCGGCGTGGTCGGGGTCAACACGCCGCATTATGACCGCGCGCCGATGGATCCGATCGAGTTGTTCCGCCAGCGCTTCGGCGACAAGATGTACATCGTCCAGTTCCAGGATCCCGCGCGCGAGCCTGACAGGATCTTCGGCAGCCGGGTCGAGCAGACCTTTGACGCATTCATGCGCAAGCCTGCGCCGCGTCCCCCGACTGCACCGGAAGAAAAGCTGGTGGCCGGTGTCGGCGCTTCGCCGCGCGTCAATCTTGCGTTTCCGCAGATGATAGCGAATTACGACGCGGCGCACGATCCGCGCACGCCGATCCTGTCGCCGGACGAGAAGAAGGTGTTTGTCGACACTTTCACCAGGACCGGCTTTACCGGTGGCATCAACTGGTATCGCAATTTCTCCCGCAACTGGCAGCGCGCCGAGGGACTGGATCATAATGTGCGCGTGCCCTCGCTGATGATCATGGCGGAGAACGATGCGGTGCTGCCGCCGTCGGCGGCCGATGGGATGGAGAGGCTGGTCCCGGACCTCGAGAAGTATCTCGTCAGAGATAGCGGCCATTGGACGCAGCAGGAGAAGCCGGAAGAGGTCAGCGCCAAGCTGATCGAGTGGCGTAGGAAAAGGTTTGGTTGACACTCGTCATTGCGAGGAGCGTAGCGACGAAGCAATCCACGGCCACAAACGCAAAAGCTGGATTGCTTCGCTTCGCTCGCAATGACGGCAAGACATAAGCGGCAGGAGAATTTACGTCGATGGCGTCCCCCAACAAGTTGAGCCCGATTCCGCGTCCGCCGACCAAGCCGGTGGTCGGCAACATGCTGTCGCTGGATTCCAGCGCGCCGGTGCAGCACCTGGTGCGGCTCACCAAGGAATTCGGCCCGATCTATTGGCTCGACATGATGGGCGCGCCGCTCGTCATCGTCTCCGGCCACGATCTGATCGACGAGCTCTCCGACGAGAAGCGGTTCGACAAGGCGGTGCGCGGTGCGCTGCGCCGGGTGCGCGCGGTCGGCGGCGACGGCCTGTTCACGGCCGACACGTCAGAGCCGAACTGGAGCAAGGCGCACAACATCCTGCTGCAGCCGTTCGGCAACCGCGCCATGCAGTCCTACCACCCGAGCATGGTCGACATCGCCGAGCAGCTGGTGAAGAAGTGGGAGCGGCTCAACGCCGACGACGAGATCGAGGTCGTGCACGACATGACCGCGCTGACGCTCGACACCATCGGGCTGTGTGGCTTCGACTACCGCTTCAATTCGTTCTACCGCAGGGATTACCATCCCTTCGTGGAATCGCTGGTGCGTTCGCTGGAAACCATCATGATGACCCGCGGCCTGCCGCTGGAGAATCTGTGGATGCAGAAGCGGCGCCGCGACCTCGTCGCCGACGTCGCCTTCATGAACAAGATGGTCGACGAGATCATCGCCGAGCGCCGCAGGAGCACGGATGCGACCGAGGCCAAGAAAGACATGCTCGGCGCCATGATGACCGGCGTCGACCGCGCCACCGGCACGCAGCTCGACGACATCAACATCCGCTACCAGATCAACACGTTCCTGATCGCGGGCCACGAGACCACCAGCGGCCTGTTGTCCTGCACGATCTATGCGTTGCTGAAACACCCGGAGGTCCTCAGGAAAGCCTACGAGGAAGTGGATCGCGTGCTCGGCCCCGACATCAACGCGAAACCGACCTATCAGCAGGTGACGCAGCTCACCTACATCACGCAGATCCTGAAGGACGCGCTGCGAATGTGGCCGCCGGCGCCGGCCTACGGTATCGCGCCGCTGAAGGACGAGACCATCGGCGGCAAATACAAGCTGAAAAAGGGCACCTTCGTCACCGTGCTTGTCATGGCGCTGCACCGCGACCCCAGCGTCTGGGGTCCGAACCCCGACGTGTTCGATCCCGAGAATTTCTCGCCCGAGGCCGAGGCGAAGCGGCCGGTCAACGCCTGGAAGCCGTTCGGCAACGGCCAGCGCGCCTGCATCGGCCGCGGCTTTGCCATGCACGAGGCGGCGCTGGCGATCGGCATGATCCTGCAGCGCTTCAAGCTGATCGACGCGCATCGCTACCAGATGCATCTGAAGGAAACGCTGACCATCAAGCCGGACGGCTTCAGGATCAAGGTGCGCCCGAGAACCGATACCGATCGCGGCACCTTTGCCGGAACCAAGCCGGCGACGTCTGCCGGGGCCGCCGCGCCGCGGGCGCCGGCACGCACGCGGCCGGGCCACAACACGCCGCTGCTGGTGCTCTACGGCTCCAACCTCGGCACCGCCGAAGAGCTGGCGACGCGCGTTGCCGACCTCGCCGAGGTCAACGGCTTTGCGACGAAGCTCGGAGCGCTCGACGATCATGTCGGCAAGCTGCCGACCGAAGGCGGCGTGCTGATCTTCTGCGCCTCCTACAACGGCGCCGCACCCGACAACGCCACGCAGTTCGTCAAATGGCTCGGCAGCGGCGAGCTGCCGAAGGATGCCTTCGCCAAGGTGCGCTATGCCGTGTTCGGCTGCGGCAACAGCGACTGGGCTGCGACCTATCAATCCGTGCCGCGCCTGATCGACGAGCAGCTCAAGGCTCACGGCGGGCGCAGCGTCCATGAGCGCGGCGAGGGCGATGCGCGCAGCGATCTCGACGGCCAGTTCGAGAAATGGTTCGCCAGGCTGGCGCCGGCCGCAACCAGGGAGTTCGGCCTCGAAGAGAATTTCACCCGCAGCGCCGACGACGAGCCGCTCTACACTATCGAGCCCGTGGCGCCGACTGCGGTCAACGCCGTCGTCGCGCTCGGCGGCGTCTCGCCGATGAAGGTGCTGGTCAACGACGAACTGCAGAACAAGTCGGGCGCCGCTCCTTCAGAGCGTTCGACCCGGCATATCGAGGTGCAGCTGCCGGCGAGCCTGACCTACCGGGTCGGCGACCACCTGTCCGTGGTGCCGCGTAACGACCCGGCACTGGTCGATTCCGTGGCACGTCGCTTCGGCTTCCTGCCGGCGGACCAGATCCGGCTGCAGGCGGGCGAAGGCCGCCGCGCGCAACTGCCGGTCGGCGAGGTGGTCTCGGTCGGCCGGCTGCTCACCGAGTTCGTCGAGCTGCAGCAGGTCGCGACGCGCAAGCAGATCCAGATCATGTCGGAGCACACGCGTTGCCCGGTGACCAAGCCGAAGCTGCTCGCCTATATCGGCGACGACGACGCTTCGGCCGAGCTCTATCGCAGCGACGTACTGGCGAAGCGCAAGTCGGTGTTCGACCTGCTGGAGGAGTATCCGGCCTGCGAGCTGCCGTTCCATGCCTATCTGGAGATGCTGTCGCTGCTCGCGCCGCGCTACTACTCGATCTCGTCGTCGCCCTCGGGCGATCCGCAGCGCTGCAGCGTCACCGTCGGCGTGGTGCAGGCGCCCGCCAGCTCCGGACGCGGTATCTACAGGGGCGTCTGCTCGAACTTCCTGTCCGGCCGCCGGGTCGGCGACACCATTCAGGCCACCGTGCGCGAGACCAAGGCCGGCTTCCGCCTGCCGGACGATCCGTCGGTGCCGATCGTCATGATCGGCCCCGGCACGGGCCTCGCGCCGTTCCGCGGCTTCCTGCAGGAGCGTGCGGCGCGCAAAGTCGACGGCGCCAGGCTTGGCCCCGCCATGCTGTTCTTCGGCTGCCGCCACCCTGCGCAGGACTTCCTCTATGCCGACGAGCTGAAGGGCTTTGCCACTGAGGGCGTCAGCGAGCTCCACACCGCGTTTTCGCGCGGCGACGGGCCGAAGACCTATGTGCAGAACCTCATCGCGCAACAGAAGGACAGGGTCTGGAGCCTGATTGAGCAGGGCGCCGTCATCTTCGTCTGCGGCGACGGCAGCAAGATGGAGCCCGACGTCAAGGCGACGCTGATGTCGATCTACAGCGAGAGGACCGGTGGCAATGCCGAGGCGGCCTCGAAATGGATCGACGAGATGGGCACCAAGAACCGGTACGTGCTCGACGTCTGGGCGGGTGGGTAGCCGTCAAATCGTAGGGTGGGCAAAGGCGCGTCAGCGCCGTGCCCACCTTCAGTTACACCAGTGCAAGAGAGGTGGGCTTTGCCCACCCTACGATTCCAATCACGCCGCCTTCGCCGCCGCGCCCTCGGCATGCTCGGCGATCGCGCCGATGATCTGCGGCCAGAACCGCATCGGCAGCGCATGGCCCATGCCGTCGATCATCACGAGCTTCGCGCCGGGGATCGAGGCGGCGGTGTCCTTGCCGCCTTCGGGGCGCACCAGAGGATCGACCGTGCCGTGGATGACCAGCGTCGGCGCCTTCACCGCGCGCAGGCGTTCCTTGCGGCTGCCGGAGGCGAGAACGGCGCGCAGTTGCCGGCCGACGCCGGGCGGGTTGAGCCCGCGATCCCAGGTCCGCGCGGCGCGCGTGGGGTCGAGGGCTTCCTCCTCGGGGAAGGAGCCGGCGCGCAGGATCTTCCAGGTCTGGGCGTAGCGGGCGAAATACTCTTCCTTGCTCGCCGGCGGCGGCGCCATGAGCACGGCGGCGGCCTCGCGCGTCGGCGGCGGGATTTTGGGATTGCCGGTGGTCGACATGATCGAAGTGAGCGAACGCACCCGCTCCGGGAAAGTAATCGCGATTTCCTGCGCGATCATGCCGCCCATGGAGGCGCCGACGATGTGGGCGGAGCGGATGCGCAGATGGTCCATCAGCGCGACGGTGTCCTGCGCCATGTCGCGCAGTCTGTAGGGCGCGGCAACCGGAATCCGCAGGAAGCGCAGTTTCAAGAGCTCGATCAGGCTCAGCCGCTTGCCGCCGCTCATCTTGCTGGACTTGCCGATGTCGCGGTTGTCAAAGCGGATTACCCGGAAGCCGCGCCCGGCGACCTGCCGGCAAAAGTCGTCGTCCCAATGGATCATCTGGGCGCCGAGACCCATGATCAGGACGATCGGCTCGGCATTGGCGTCGCCGAAGATCTCGTGGCAGATCT
>NZ_JBQTHN010000200.1:0-1634 GCF_052389815.1 Bradyrhizobium sp.
CGTGCGCGAAAGTCGCGCAGCGATGGAATGCAAGGTTACAGAGGTCGTCCAATTCAAGAACTGGAAGGGCGAGGCGGTTCAGGGGTGGCTCGTCCTCGGTGAGGTGGTCGCGGTTTACATCGACAAAGCCCTGATCAAGGATGGCGTCTATCAGACCGCCCTCGCCAATCCGATCCTTCGAGCCGGACGGGGCGGGGATTACGTCGAGGTAACGCAGGACCGAATGTTCGAAATGGATCGCCCGCCCGGCAGCAGCCACCCTGCGTTTCATGGCTCCTAAAAGCGTGATGGCATTAGCTTCGACAGCCTGAGTTTTTGAGGTAACTGGCGCATTCTTCGGGTGTGACAGCGTCGAGGACGTCACCGATGGCGGTGCAGACCGTATCGACGGTTTGGGCGGTCAGCCTTTCGGAGCAGATGCTTGGACTTGGCAAAGACCAGTTCGATCGGGTCAGGTCTGGTGAGTATTTGGCAGGAAGAACAGCTTGGCGCCGGGGGAGCGAATGAGCTGACACACGACCTTGCCTTTGTGGCTGCCGAGATTGTCCATGACGACGACATCTCAGGGCCGAAGGGTATCTTGAGTACCCGGCTCAAGAAGTTCGTCGTTGCTGGCGTCATGACGTGGGTGCCGTTGCCCGGACACGCCGGTCGATATGAATACGTTCTGACCGAGAAGGGACGCGATTTCTTTCCGGCCTATCTCGCCGCTGAAGAAATGGGGTGACGACTGGCTGGTGGAGCCGGCCGGGCTGCAAGTCGTGTTTCGCGACCGCATTGCCGGGCGCCCGATCGAGTATCCGGAGTTGAGGACGACGGGCGGCAAGCCGCTGCGGCTCGAGGACGTCGAGATCGTTGCCGGAGCGGTGCTGTTCCGTTCAACCGCAATCGATTTGGCGGCGATGCCGCTGATCATGTGGCGGCTGGCTCGAAGGCTCCCGTCTCACGACGAAAGCGCAAGTAGCCCCCGCGTAGTCTCGGTCCGGATCAGATTGGCGCGGTATTCCGCCGACGCGTAGCGGTCCGAGAGGCACTCGGTGGTCTCGCTCAGCAATTTTGCCGCCCGGTCGATGTGTTCCCGCGAAAGCGTCTTGCCTGTCAGGAAATCGGCGGCATGTTGGCCGGCGAAAGCGCGGTTCGCTGCACCGGTGACGCCGATGGAAATCTCGGCAACCACGCCATGCTGCAGTCGCACTCCGACCGCGATTCCCACCACGGCAAAGCCGCTCGCGGGGTGCCGGATCTTTCGGTAGATGAAGCGCGTGCCGGCCGTCGGCCGTGGGATATGGATGTTGGCGAGAATTTCGTCGGGTTCCAGCACCGTCGAAAAAATGTCGACGAAGAAGTCCTGTGCCGCCACCCTTCGGCGGCCATTCGGGCCTGCGATCTCGATCTCTGCCTGCAGTGCCACCAATACCGCCGGCCAATCGGCCGCGGGATCGGCGTTCGCCAGCGAGCCGCCGATCGTGCCGCGGTTACGCACCTGGGGATCGGCAATCAGGCTGGCCGCCTGGCGAAAGATCGGCAATTCCCTGTGCAGTGGCTCGGAAGCAAACAGCTCGGCATGGGTGGTCAGGGCGCCGATTCTGATCCCGGTTTGGCCGATCTCGATTCCATTGATCTCGGCGATGCCG
>NZ_JBQTHN010000201.1:0-14568 GCF_052389815.1 Bradyrhizobium sp.
CGACCTGCAGCCTGAACAATACGCGTACCGCGCCGGCAAGAATGCGCTGGATGCGGTCGAGGCCGTTAACCGCCTGATCACTTTCGGGCACACGGCCGTGGTCGACGCCGATCTGCGTGGCTACTTCGATGAGATACCGCACGGACCACTGATGAAATCGGTGGCGCGCCGGATCTCCGACCGCCAGATCCTGCACCTGATCAAGGAGTGGATCGAAGCGCCGGTGGAAGAGACGGACGATCGCGGGCGCAAGCGTCGAACCACGCGCAATCGGGACCAGCACCGCGGCATTCCGCAGGGCTCCCCGATCTCCCCGCTGCTGTCGAACCTGTATATGCGACGGCTGGTGGTGTGGTGGAAACTATCAGGTACCGAGAGGCGGCTGAGAGCCGTCATCGTCAACTACGCCGACGACCTGGTGATCTGCTGCAAGGGTACGGCCGACATCGCCATGCAGACGCTGCGAGAGGCGATCAAGAAACTGCAACTGGAGGTCAACGAAGACAAGACCCGTATCTGCCGCGTGCCGGAAGAAAGCTTCGACTTCCTGGGTTACACGTTCGGGCGGTGTTACTCCCGCAAGACCGGGAAGGCCCATCTCAACTCGTGGCCATCAAAGAAGAGCATCAAGCGAATCTGCGATGCGGTCCGGGATGCGACGGGCCAGCACACGACGACGCTATCGGCCGAGAAACTGGTGAAGCAACTCAATCTCAAACTCACCGGATGGGCGAACTACTTCCACCTCGGGCCGGTCTCTAAGGCCTATCGGGTGGTCGATGCCCATACCAACTATCGGCTGCGCAAGTGGTTATGCAGAAAGCACCGGGTCCAAAGCCAAGGGTACAATCGCTTCCCCAACCAGCACCTCTACGAGACCCTGAGACTGGTTCGGCTGCCGGGGCTGACGCGTAACCTGCCGTGGGCGAAGGCATGAGCGCTTGTCCGGGAGCCGGATGCGCCAAACGCGCCAGTCCGGTTCGATGAGGGGGGTGTGGAAACAGGGATCACGGCTCGGCTGCTCAGGCACCGCCAGACGAAAGGGGCGGAAAACAGATACGCCGAGCCTAACGTCCACTGCGCCACACTCCTACTCTGCCGTCAAACATTGCGCGGGGAAAGCCGGGTTGCCTCGGCTGTACCTGTCAAACCCGTGTGCGTTCTTGACTACCCGTTGCACACGGCGATGCGGGCGCAGCCAGCGCCTGGCTTTCCCTGCGCCCTCGATCAGAAGAGGGCGACCGATCCGCCAAAACCCGGACCATTGCGCGCCGCGGGAACGGAACCTGCTGTCTTCCAGCGCGAGTTCCCTGCGTATCCATTTTGCATCCCTTAACCCAAAATTGCATTGCCGCCTGCCGCCGCCACACCGGCGCCTTTATGCTGGCGGGAAAATCGGGCGCGGCCCAAAGCGGTGCGATTTCGGCGGAATGCATCATCATCCCGGTTCCCACGATCCCGTTCTCGTCGCGCTGTCGATCCTGATCGCAGCGCTCGCCTCCTACACGGCCCTCGATCTCGCCACTCGCATGCGCGCAGCCTCCGGTCCCGCCAGCCTCGGCTGGCTGGGCGCAGCTGCGGTCGCCATGGGCGGCGGCATCTGGTCGATGCATTTCGTCGCCATGCTGGCCTTCAGCCTGCCCGGCATCGCCATCTCCTACGATCCGCTGCTGACGCTGCTCTCGCTCGCGATCCCCATCCTGGTTGCGGCCGCCGCCTTCGTCGTCGTCAGCCAGCGGCCGCAGGCGCTGATCGTCTCCGGCGTCGGCATGGGCCTTGCCATCTCGGGCATGCACTACACCGGCATGGCCGCGATGCGGATGGCCGCCACCATCCGTTACGACAGCTTTTGGGTCGCGGCCTCCATTGCGATCGCCATCGGCGCCTCCATCGTCGCACTACGGCTCGCCTTCCATACCACCAGCGTATTGCAGCGCGCCGCCGCCGGCATGGTGATGGGTGCGGCGATCTCGGGCATGCATTACGCCGCCATGCAAGGCTCCAACTTCCTGCCCTGGGAATTCGTGCTCGGCGCGCCCGGTGGTGCGGTGGGCCAGCAGCCGCTCGCCTTCCTCGTCGCCGGCATCACCATCGGCGTGCTGGTCCTTGGCCTCGCCGCCGCCGTCTACGACCGCGCCTTCGCCGAGCGCGCCGGGCGCGAGGCCGAGGCGCTGCGGCGCAGCGAGGAGAAGTTCCGCCTCCTGGTCGAAGGCGTCGCCGATCACGCCATCTTCATGCTGGATGCCGAAGGGCGCATCGCCAACTGGAATCTCGGCGCTATCAGGCTGATCGGCTACGGCGAGGAGATCGTCGGCACGCATTACGCCATCCTCCACACCGAGGAGGACCGCGCGCTGGGGGTGCCCGATGCCATGCTGCAGCAGGCGCGGCGCGAGGGCAAATCCGCCGGCGAAGGCTTTCGCCTCCGCAAGGACGGCAGCCGCTTTTTCGCCGAGGCCACCATCCGCGTGGTCAAGAACGAGCGCTTCGAGGCGATCGGCTTCGCCTCCATCGTCCGCGACGTCACCGAGCGCCGCCGCGCCCAGGAAACGCTGGAGCGCACCCGCGATGCGCTCGCCATGTCGCAGAAGATGAAGACCATCGGCCAGCTCACCGGCGGCGTCGCCCACGACTTCAACAACCTGCTCGCCGTGATCCTCGGCAGCCTCGAGCTCGCCAAGAAGCGCCTGGCCTCGGAGGACCCCAAGATCCACCGCCTGCTCGACAACGCGATCCAGGGCGCCGCGCGCGGCGCCTCGCTCACCCAGCGCATGCTCGCCTTTGCGCGCAAGCAGGATCTGAAGCCCGTGGTGGTCGACGTGCCCGAGCTGGTGCGCGGCATGGCCGCGCTGCTCAAGCTCGATCCGGGCATTCGCGTCGAGACGCATTTCCCGATCGAGCTGGCGCGGGTCAAGGTCGATGCCAACCAGCTCGAGCTTGCGGTCCTCAACCTCGCCGTCAATGCGCGCGATGCGATCGGCTCGGGCGAGGGCGTCATCGCCATCGCCGCGCGCGAGGAAAACGCCGCCGAGGGCCTTGCGCCCGGCCGCTACGTCGCGCTGTCGGTCAGCGACACCGGCAGCGGCATGGACGAGGAGACGCTGCGCCACGCCCAGGAGCCGTTCTTCACCACCAAAGGCGTCGGCAAGGGAACTGGTTTGGGCCTGTCCATGGTCAAAGGCCTCGCCGAGCAGTCCGGCGGCGTGCTGCTCTTGAAGAGCCGGGTCGGGGAGGGCACCACCGCGGAGATCTGGCTGCCGGCCACGCGGGCCGATCAGCCCGCCGCGCCCGCGGCGGCGCCCTCGCGCGCGGCGGTGCGCAGCGCCCGGCCGCTCTCGGTGCTGCTGGTCGACGACGATTTGCTGGTGCTCGACAACATCGCGGCCATGCTCGACGATCTCGGCCATGCCGTGATCGAGGCGCGCTCCGGCGAAGAGGCCGTGCAGCTGCTGAACCGCATGCCGAAACTCGACGTCGTCATCACCGATTACGCCATGCCCGGCATGAACGGCCTGCAGCTTGCGGAGGCCGTCGCCGCCGAGCGCCCCGGCATGCCCGTGGTGCTCTGCACCGGCTATGCCGAGCTCCCCGCCGCCGCCCGCCCGCTGCTGCGCCTGTCCAAGCCGTTCGACCAGGCCGCGCTCGCCGCCGTGCTGGAAGACGCCATGCGCGAGCAAGCCGCCGCGCGCGCGGTCGTGACCCTGCACCCGAAGCGGGCCTAGGACGTGATGGCTTGCATTGGTCCTTCGGCTTTGATTCACCTCTCCCCGCCCTTTCGCTGGGAGAGGTCGGATCGCATCGCAGATGCGATCCGGGTGAGGGGCCGGGCACGCTATCTCCACAGCAACAGTCCGTCCGGCCTGTACGGCCTGAGGATTCGGCGCGTGCCGTTATGCGACAAGCTTCTCGGCCCGCCCCTCACCCGCCGCCTTCGCGGAGTTTATCATCGGGCGGCGCTTCGCGCCGACCCGTTGGCTTCGGCGTCGACCTCTCCCCGCAAAAGGGCGGGGAGAGGTGGACTTCCCATGCCGCCGCCGTGTGCCTCGCTCCGTCAATCCAGCCGCAGACGGCCGACAGGTTCGCGGCCGCCGTTGCGCACCACGACGATCTCGCCGCTTGAAGGCTGGATGCCGGTCAGCGCAAAGATGTTGGCGCCGTGCGTCACGACGAGCAGGATCCCGCTGCCGTGCCAGCCGTCGATGATGGCGCCGGCGCCCGCGGTAAGCTGTTTCGTCTGCTCGCGCAGCACCACCACATTGGAGAAGGTCGGCGCCGCCTCGACGGCGCCGAGCTTCAGCAGCGTTGCGGTCTCCATGCAGCGGCACCACGGCGAAGCAAGGATTTTCTCGATCGCGATGCCTTCGGACTTCAGCCGCGCGCCGATCCGCGCGGCGTCGGCGCGTCCCTTGTCGCTGAGGTTGCGCTGGGTGGCGCAGTCGTCGACCCGAAACCCGGGCGGATCGCCGGTGCCGCCCGGCGCGTCGGCATGGCGCATCAGGGCAACGTGCCGGCCGGCGCGCAGCGCCGCCCATGCCGCGGCTTCGTCGGCGCGGGCGACGTCGAGGACGGTGACGAGGCCAAGCAGGATTGCGACGGCGAAGCGGATGCGGCGCATGCCAAAACTCCTGCGTAACTATAGGATATCCAACAAGGAAATCGCTTTCATTTGTCGGTTATCGCCCGCGACGCCGAACCTTTCGTTCCTGGTATACCAGCGATTGTCATGCCAGCCGACATGCGTTAGACACGCCCGCCCGCAGGGGCGGGACGCATTGAAAGTTGAGGACGCATGGCGCGCAATATTCTGATCCTGGGAGCCTCCTACGGCTCCCTGCTGGGGACCAAGCTCCTGATGGCCGGTCACAACGTGACCCTGGTCTGCCGCAAGAAGACGGCCGAGCTGATCAACCGCGACGGCACCGAGGTGCGCATCAAGCTGCGCGACGAGGCCGTGCACCGCGCCATCTTCTCGCGCGACCTGCCCGGCAAGCTCGACGCCGCCGAGCCGCAATCGGTCGACCTTTCGCGCTACGATCTCGTGGCGCTCGCGATGCAGGAGCCGCAATACACCAACCACACCGTCCGCGTGCTGATGGTTAAGATCGCCGCCGCTGGGCTACCGTGCCTCTCCATCATGAACATGCCGCCGCTGCCGTATTTGAAGCGCATCCCGGCGCTGGCGGGCATGGATCTGGAGGAAGCCTACACCAACGCCTCGGTGTGGGAGCGCTTCAAGCCCGGCCTGGTCACGCTGTGCTCGCCCGATCCGCAGGCCTTCCGGCCGCCGGAGGAAGCCGCGAACGTTCTGCATGTCGGGCTGCCCACCAATTTCAAGTCCGCCTGCTTCGAGGACGAGGCGCACAACGCGCTGCTGCGCGAGCTCGAAGCCGACATCGACGCGGTCACGCTCGACGGCAAGGACGTCCCGGTGAAGCTGAAGGTGTTCTCGTCGCTGTTCGTGCCGCTGGCGAAATGGTCGATGCTGCTGACCGGCAATTACCGCTGCATCACCCCGCACGAGCCGCAGTCGATCCGCGATGCCGTGCACGGCGACATCACGCGCTCGCAGGCGATCTACGACCATGTCGATGGCCTCGCCCGCAAGCTCGGCGCCGATCCCGCCGACCAGGTGCCGTTCGCCAAATACGCCAAGGCGGCGGAGAGCCTGCTGAAACCCTCGTCGGCCGCGCGCGCGGTCGCCGCCGGCGCCCCCTTCATCGAGCGGGTCGACCTGCTGGTCAAGCTGATCTCGCACCAGCTCGGCGTGCCCAATGCCGAGATCGACCGCACCGTCGAGGTGGTCGACCAGAAGCTGAACGAGAAGATCGTCGCGGGCGGATCGGGGGCGGCCTAGCCGTCGCCCCGGCGCACGGGCTCCATAACCACAGGACTTAACTGTTGAGGCGCGCAGCATCGCGTAAACCAATCTCCGCCGCGGCATTCGCGATAGCGACGCTGCTCGCCACCGCGCCGGTCATCGCCCAAAGCGTCGACAAGCCGGCGAGCACGCCGGTCGCCGAGCTCTACCGCGCGCGGACGATCGTGACCGGAACGGGCGAGGCCAATCGCATCATCGGCTTCGCCGCGTGCCTGGAAGACGTCCTCATCAAGGTGTCGGGCCAGCTGCGGCTCGCCGGCGATCCAAGGCTCGGCCCGTACAAGGCCGATGCGGCGAAGCTGGTGCGTGATTTCTCCTATCGCGACGAAAAGGGCGGCAAGCCGAAGAACGACGAGCAGGGCACGCGCGACCGCTCCTTTGTTCTGACGACCGAGTTCGACGAGACGGCCGTCAACGGCATTCTCGACGAGCTCGGTGCCAAGCCCTGGCTTTCGCGACGCCCGGTGCTCGGCGTCTTTGTCGAGATGCAGCCGCTCGCCCCCAGACGTGTGGTGGTGACGGCCGACGGCAAGGAAGCCGATCTGCTGCGCGCAGCGCTTCTCGCAGCCGGCGCCAAACGGGGAATGCAAATCGTGCTGCCCGATGCCGCCGAGCTCGCCGCCGTCGGCGCCGGCGATCGGTCGCTTGCAGGCGTCGCGCCCGCACGGCTGGTTGAGGTCGCAGCCGCGCACGGCGCAGAAGCCGTGCTGGTCGCGCGCCTCGTCTGGGACGATCGGGAGCTGCGCTGGATCGCAGACTGGCAGATCGACTGGCAGGGCAGGTCGCAGCGCTGGCAGGCGGCGGCCGTCACGTTCGACGAAGCTTTCCGGCAGGGCATCGGCGCCGCCGCGCAGATCATCGCCGGGCAGCCATGACGCACCTTGCCGCGGTGCCATTGAATGCAGAAGCGCTTCAGATCGCCTTGATGCCAGTCAAGAAGAAGCCCCAATTACCGAATTGAACCAGGCGCGCGGCTTGCTATGCTGTAGCATGAGCGAAATTCTTCCCGACCCCATCCGCCGGCTCTACGCCGATCCCGGCGAGTACATCGACAGCGACCACCCCGCCGTCCGGCAGTTCGCCAGGGCGGCCGTGCCGGCCGGCGCCAGCGACCGCGAGAAGGCGAGCCTGCTCTACACGGCCGTGCGCGACGGCATCCGCTACAATCCCTACGTCGATATGCGCAACGCCGAGACCTTCCGCGCCTCCAGCGTGCTGGCGGCCGGCGTCGGCTATTGCGTCGGCAAGGCCGCGCTCTATGCCGCCGCCTGCCGCGTCCACGGCATCCCGGCCCGCGTCGGCTTTGCCGACGTGAAGAACCATCTTACCACGGAGAAGCTGCGTGCCAGCATGGGCACGGACATCTTCACCTGGCACGGCTTCACCGAGGTCTATGTCGACGGCGCCTGGCGCAAGGCCACGCCCACCTTCAACGCCACGCTGTGCGAGAAAGTCGGGGTCAAGCCGCTCGATTTCGACGGCCATGGCGATGCGCTGCTGCATCCTTTCGACGGGGCGGGGCGGGTCTACATGCAATACGTCAACGACCGCGGCAGTTATCATGACGTTCCCGCCAAATTCCTGATGCGGGAGATGGCGCGCGACTACGCCGACATGCAGGGCGAGGATCTCTCCGGCCGCGACATGGAGAAGGAAGCGGCGGAGGGATGAGGCGCGCTGCGGCAAAGGAGACCGCGATCTCGCCTGCCGACATCGAGGCCGCAGCAGCCACGCTCCATGGTTCTGTAGTCGTCACGCCGTGCAATCGCAGCAGAACGCTGAGCGAGATCTGCGGCTGCAACCTCTGGCTCAAGTTCGAGAACCACCAGTTCACGTCGAGCTTCAAGGAGAGGGGCGCCCTCAACCGCCTCAGCGCGCTGCCGGCCGCCGAGCGGGCGCGTGGAGTGATTGCGATGTCCGCCGGCAATCATGCGCTCGGCGTCGCCTACCATGCCAGGCGGCTCGGTATCCCCGCCAGCATCGTCATGCCCGTGGGCACGCCGATGGTGAAGGTCGAGAACACCAGGCGCCACGGCGCCAAAGTCATCATCACGGGGCAGACGCTGGAGGAGGCCGGCGCATTTGCCCGCGAGCATGCCAGAGCCCATGGATTGACGCTGATCCATCCCTACGACGATCGCCTGATCATCGCTGGCCAAGGCACCATCGCGTTCGAGATGCTGCAGGCGGCCCCCGAGCTGCAGACGCTGGTCATCCCGATCGGCGGCGGCGGCCTGATCTCCGGCATCGCGATCGCCGCGAGGTCCGTCAAGCCCGACATCCGCATCATCGGCGTTCAGGCCCGGCTCTATCCATCGATGTACAACGCAGTCAAGGGCGAGCAGCTGCCGATGCGCGGCGACACCCTGGCCGAAGGCATCGCGGTCAAGGCGCCGGGCCAGATCACCACCGGGATCATCCGCCAGCTCGTCGACGACATCGTGCTCGTCAGCGACGACGAGATGGAGCGCGCGGTGTCGACGCTGATCAACATCGAGAAGACGGTGGCGGAAGGCGCGGGCGCGGCCGGTCTTGCGGCCGTCATGGCTGCTCCCGGGCGGTTCGCCGGAACGAATGTCGGGCTCGTGCTGACCGGCGGCAACATCGACACCCGCCTGCTGGCATCCGTGCTGAGCCGCGAGCTCGCCCGCGAGGGACGGTTGACCCAGCTCGTGATCGACATCGTCGATCGTCCCGGGCAGCTGGCGCTGGTATCGAACCTGCTCGGAGAAGCCGGCGCCAACATCATCGAGGTCTCGCATCAGCGGACCTTCTCCGACCTGCCGGCCAAGGCGGCCCTGCTGCAGATCGTGATCGAAACGCGCGATCGGTCGCACCTCGAAGACGTCGTCGCGCGGCTGACCGCCGCCGGCTTCAATCTGCGGGCATAGCGGCGGGTTTCCCGACTTTCGCGGCCGGATTTGCAAAAGCTTTAAGTTTAAAATATATTGCCCACCGCCGACCAATTCTCCGGGGAGAACCGCGCATGCCCGCAACGCCGCACGCTCCGCACGCGCTGGTGACCGGCGGTGGCCGCGGCATCGGCCGCGCCATTGCCGCCGCGCTCGCGAAGCGGGGGATGACCGTCACGGTGCTGGGCCGCCAGCGCGCGCCGCTCGATGAAGCGGTTGCCGCGGGGGACGCGCATTTTGCCGATGTCGCCGATGTCGCGAATGAAGCCGCCATCAAGGCGGCGATTGCGCGCGCGGCGGAACGGCAACCGATCGACATTCTCGTCGCCAATGCCGGCGCTGCCGAATCCGCGCCGTTTGCCAAATCCGACGCGGCGCTGTTCGCGCGCATGATGGACGTCAATTTCATGGGCGTGGTGCATTCGATCCAGGCCGCGCTGCCGTCGATGCGAACGCGCCCCTACGGCCGAATCGTTGCAGTCGCCTCCACCGCGGGACTGAAGGGCTATGCCTATGTCAGCGCCTATGTGGCGGCCAAGCATGCCGTCGTCGGCCTCGTCCGCTCGCTGGCGCTGGAGCTTGCGGCGACGCCGGTCACGGTCAACGCCGTATGCCCGGGCTTCACGGAAACCGACCTCGTCGCCGGCAGCATTGACACCATCATGAAGAAGACCGGCCGCAGCCGCGAGCAGGCGGCGGCCGAGCTCGCAAAACACAATCCGCAAGGCCGCCTGGTGACGCCAAGGGAAGTCGCCGACACCGTGGTTTGGCTGTGCGGCGAGGGCGCCGGCGCCGTCACCGGCCAGGCCATCGCGGTCGCCGGCGGCGAGATCTAGCATCGAAGGCGGCGGACGACCGCCCAAAGACAACAGGGAGTTTCCATGAGCCGACCAGCCAACCCCGTGACGGTGCCGCTCGCCGATTATTCGCCGAAGCATTTCCTGCTGGCCGTGGTGGACGGCGTCGCGACGGTGACGCTGAACCGGCCGGAGCGCAAGAATCCGCTGACATTCGAGAGCTACCGCGAGCTGACCGATTTCTTCCGCGCCAGCGCCTTCGACGACCAGATCAAGGTGATCATCGTCACCGGCGCCGGCGGCAATTTCTCCTCCGGCGGCGACGTGTTCGAGATCATCGGTCCCCTGATCAAGATGGACACCAAGGGCCTCACTGCCTTCACCCGGATGACCGGCGACCTCGTCAAGGCGATGCGCGCCTGCCCGCAGCCGATCGTCGCGGCCGTCGAAGGCATCTGCGCCGGCGCCGGTGCGATCGTCGCCATGGCCTCCGACATCAGGTATGCCGCTTCAGGCGCCAAGGTCGCCTTCCTGTTCAACAAGGTGGGCCTCGCCGGCTGCGACATGGGGGCCTGCGCGATCCTGCCGCGCATCATCGGCCAGTCGCGCGCCTCCGAGCTACTCTATACCGGCCGCTTCATGACCGCGGAGGAGGGCGAGCGCTGGGGCTTCTTCAGCCGCATCGTCACGCCGGAGCATGTCCTGCCGCAGGCGCAGCTGCTCGCCCGCCAGATCGCGGAAGGTCCGACCTTTGCCAACACCATGACCAAGCGGATGCTGGCCATGGAGTGGGCAATGTCGGTCGAGGAGGCGATCGAGGCCGAGGCGGTGGCGCAGGCGCTGTGCATGACCACGGCCGATTTCGGCCGCGCCTTCGAGGCTTTTGCCAACAAGGTCAAGCCGGTATTCCAGGGGAACTAGCGCCAGAAGGGGCTTGCCGGGAAATTATTTTAAGCTTAAAGTATTTCCCGTGATCCGGTAAGCAACCCGACTTGCGGAGGCCTTCATGAAGATCGCGATTATCGGCGGCGGCCCGGCCGGTCTCTACGCGGCGATCCTGCTCAGGAAGCAGCGGCCGGATGCCGAGATCGCCGTCTATGAGCGTAACCGGCCCGACGATACCTTCGGCTTCGGCGTGGTGTTCTCCGACGCCACGCTCGACAATTTCGAAGCGTACGATCCGCCGAGCTATCGGCGGATCACCCAGGAATTCGCCTATTGGGACGACATCGCCGTGCACTTCCGCGGCACGGTGCATCGCGTCGGCGGCAACGGTTTTTGCGGCTGCTCGCGGCGCACGCTGCTGATGCTGCTGCAGGAGCGGGCGCGCGAGCTCGGCGTGGCGCTTCATTTCGAGACCGAGATTGCCGACGACAGCGATCCGCGCATCGCTACCGCCGATCTCGTTATCCTCTCCGACGGCATCAACAGCCGTTTCCGCGAGAAGTACACCGCGCACTTTGCGCCCGAGGTCGACCTGCGATCAAACCATTTCGCCTGGATGGGCTCGACCAGGCCGCTCGATGCCTTCACCTTCATCTTCCAGGAGACCGAGTGGGGCCCGTTCATCGCGCATGCCTACCAGTATGAGCCGGGCCATTCGACGTGGATTTTCGAGACCGATCCCGACACCTTCGTGCGCGCCGGGCTGAAGGGCCTCGATGAGCGGCAATCCGCCGACCGCATGGCGGAAATCTTCGGATGGTT
Organism: Bradyrhizobium sp.; assembly: GCF_052389815.1. Lineage (GTDB taxonomy): Bacteria > Pseudomonadota > Alphaproteobacteria > Rhizobiales > Xanthobacteraceae > Bradyrhizobium. The sequence goes on from NZ_JBQTHN010000201.1 coordinate 11,295, forward strand.
CCTCGACGGCCATCCGCTCCTCATCAATCGTTCGATGTGGCGCAACTTCCCGATGATCCGCAGCAAGCGTTGGGTCCGGGGCAACATGGTGCTCTTGGGCGACGCCAAGGCCACCGCGCATTTCTCGATCGGCTCCGGCACCAAGCTCGCGATGGAAGATGCGATCGCGCTGGCCGAAGCCATGAAGGGCGCGCCTTCGATATCAGCTGCGCTGGAGCGCTACGAGCACGGAAGGCGCGAGGAGGTCGAGAAGACCCAGCACGCCGCCGACGTCTCGCTGGTCTGGTTCGAGCATGTCGATCGTTTCTGGGAGTTCGATCCCGTGCAGTTCGCCTTCGGCGTGATGACGCGCTCGAAGGCGATCACCTATGACAATCTAAATCTGCGCGCGCCTGATTTCGTCAAGGAGGCGGACAAGGCCTTCGCACGTCAGGTCCGCGCCCGCGGCTTCGATGTCGATGTCGACCAGCCTGTCGTGCCGATGTTCCAGCCGCTGCGCTTACGCGAGATGACGATTGGCAACCGCGCCGTGGTCTCGCCGATGTGCATGTACTCCGCGAAGGAAGGCGTTCCGACCGATTTCCACCTGGTGCATTACGGCTCGCGCGCCATCGGCGGCGCGGGCTTGATCTTCACCGAGATGGTTTGCGTCGGGCGCGAGGCGCGCATCACCCACGGCTGTGCGGGTCTGTGGAACGACGAGCAGGAAGCCGCATGGCGCCGCATCGTCGATTTCGTCCATACCAATTCGGCGGCGAAGATTTGCCTGCAGGTCGGCCATGCCGGCCGCAAGGGCGCGACGAAACTGATGTGGGAGGGCATGGACCGGCCGCTCGAAGAGGGCGGTTGGGATGTCGTCTCGGCGTCGCCAATTCCCTATTTCCCCGACAGCCAGGTCCCGCGCGAGCTCGACCGCACCGCGATGGACCGTATCAAGGGCGAATTCGTTTCGGCTGCCGAGCGCGGCGAGCGCTGCGGCTTTGACATGCTCGAGCTGCACTGCGCTCACGGCTATCTGCTGGCGAGTTTCATCTCGCCACTCACCAACCAGCGCACCGATGAATATGGCGGCTCGCTGCAAAACCGCCTGCGGTTCCCGCTGGAAATCTTCGAAGCCATGCGCGCGGCATGGCCCTCGCACAAGCCGATGTCGGTGCGCATTTCCGCTACCGACTGGGCCGAGGGCGGCATCACCGGTGACGATGCGGTCATGGTAGCGCGCGCCTTTGCCGAGGCCGGCGTCGATCTCGTGGATGTCTCGACCGGGCAGACCGTGCGCGACGCACAGCCGGTTTATGGGCGCATGTTCCAGACGCCGTTCTCCGACCAGGTTCGCAACGAGGCGCGTGTCGCAACCATGTGCGTCGGCAACATCACGACCGCCGATCAGGTCAACACCATCCTGGCCGCCGGCCGCGCCGACCTCGTTGCGCTGGCCCGGCCGCACCTGGTTGACCCGTCCTTCACCCTCAAGGCTGCGGCCTGGTACGGGGTTGATGTGGCCTGTCCGCCGCAATATCTGCCCGGCAAGGAGCAGATCTTCCGCAACAGCGTGCGGGACCGGCAGGATTTCGAGGAGCTAAAGGTTAAGGCTAAGCCCAAGACCCGGGTCGAGCTCAGGGCGGAAGGGGCCAAGCCGCTTGCGGCGGAGTGACGGACCGTGGCACCCTCTTTCTGCTCCCTCGCCCCGCTCTTGCGGGGAGAGGGCTGGGGTGAGGGGCCTCCCTCCCAGCAATGATTGTTGAGAGACCTGTACCCCCTCACCCGGATCGCAAGGGCGACATAGCCGAAGCTCGCCTTCGGCGTTCTTCAAGGACGGCCGCCGAAGGCAGCCTATGCCTCTCCCGCAAGCGGGGAGAGGTGAAGAAGAGTGTGTGGAGTAACGGGCGATGAAGGCGATTATCGTCGGCGGCGGAATCGGCGGTCTCACCACGGCCTTGATGCTGCGCGCGCGCGGCATCGATTGCGAATTGTACGAGCAGGCGGACTCCATCCGCGAGCTCGGCGTCGGCATCAACACGCTGCCGCATGCCATCCGCGAGCTCGCTCAACTCGGGCTGCTCGACAAGCTCGATGCCGCTGCCATCAGGACCTTCGAGCTGTTCTACCTGACCCGCCACGGCCAGCAGGTCTGGCATGAGAAGCGCGGCCTCGATGCCGGCCACGAGGTGCCGCAGTTCTCCATCCATCGCGGCCGCCTGCAGGGCGTGATCCATCAGGCCGTGATCGAGCGGCTCGGTCCCGAGAAAATCCGCACCGGCTGCCGGCTCGGCTCCTTCAGCCAGGACGAAGGGGGCGTCAGCGCGTATTTCTTCGATCGCAGCGGCGCGCATGTGCACACCGCGCGCGGCGACATCCTGATCGGCGCCGACGGCATCCACTCCAAGGTGCGCGAGACGCTGTTTCCGGAAGAGGGGCCGCCATGCTGGAATGGCCTGATGCTGTGGCGCGGCGCGCGCGACTGGCCGGTGTTCCTCACCGGCAAATCGATGATCATCGCCGGCGGCCTCAATGCCAAGGCCGTGATCTATCCGATCGCCGAAGGATCGAGCCCGGCGACGCGCCTCACCAACTGGGCGGTGCTGGTGAAAATCGGCGACGGCTCCTCGCCGCCGCCGCGCCGCGAGGATTGGTCGCGTCTCGGCAGCCGCGAGGAGCTGATGCCGCATGTCGCGGGTTTCTCGATCCCGCAGGTCGATTTTGCCGGCCTGATCCGCGCCACCCCGGAATTCTGGGAATATCCCTGCTGCGACCGCGATCCCCTGCCGTACTGGTCGAGCGGCCGCGTCACGCTGCTTGGGGACGCCGCGCACCCGATGTATCCGGTCGGCTCCAACGGCGCCTCGCAGGCGATCCTCGATGCGCGCTGCCTCGCCGATCTGCTCTCGCGCGCCGAGCATCCGCGTGCAGCGCTGGCGGCCTACGAGAAGCAGCGCCTGCCGATGACCGCCGACATCGTCGCCTCCAACCGCCGCGGCGGCCCGGAAGGCGTGATCGATGCGGTGGAGCAACTCGCGCCGCAGGGTTTTGGCGACGTCGACAGCGTGCTGCCCTACGAGCAGCGCGAAGCGATCGTGCGCGGCTATGCGGCGAAAGCCGGCTTCGCCGCCCGCGTTGTGGCGCGGTCGTAGCGGGCGAGACCAGTCGCTGTAGGGTGGGCAAAGCGGAAGAGGCTGGGCAAATATTCAATCGGCCATCGACGCAGTAGAAATCCATTCGCAGTCCGACGCCATAGCGCCGAAAATATTCTGTTGCCGTCATTGCGCAAGCAGTG
>NZ_JBQTHN010000202.1:0-11098 GCF_052389815.1 Bradyrhizobium sp.
GACCGGCCTTTCCGTTATCGCCAATCGCGTCGCTTCGATCAGAGATTCTTGTTCGCCGCGGCGGCCGCCTTGTTCACGGCGTCCTTGGCCGCATCCTTGGCATCGCCCATGGCCTTCTGGCCCTTGCCCTTCACTTCCTGGATCACGCCTTCGCCCTGCAAACGGTCGGAACCGGTGGCTTCGCCGATGCCCTGCTTGGCCTTGCCGATCGCTTCATTGGCCGTGCCCTTGATCTTGTCTGCGGTCGCACCCATCGAATACTCCTGTTGGTTTGATCGAACCTCGGTGCGGCAACTGGGAACGGGCCTGAAAAGTTCCTCGATTTGGCTGGTTTGCGATCACGGTTTTATGTACCGTCGCCACAGAAACCATTCGGAAAGCAACGAGATGAGCGGCACACACGACCACACCCATCCCCATCATTCCCACGATCACGACCACGGCGATCCCGATCGCTGGAAACATGACGGCATCCGCGTCATCCCCGGCAATCAGCTCGATCCCAACGTGCCGTCGACCGCGGGCATGGACCGCAAGGCCGCGATCAATTTCGCCCGCGTCGGCGCGCAGAAATTATGGGCCGGCACCGTGTCGATCCGGCCTGATGCCAAGACCGGCGCGCATCATCACGGCCATCTCGAGAGCATTATCTATGTCGTGAAGGGCAAGGCGCGGATGCGCTGGGGCGAGCAGTTGCAGTTCACCGCCGAAGCCGGGCCCGGCGATTTCATCTTCGTGCCGCCCTATGTGCCGCATCAGGAGATCAATGCCAGCCGCGACGAGGTGCTGGAATGCGTGCTGGTGCGCAGCGACGGCCAGGCGGTCGCGGTCAATCTCGACATCGAGCCGGTCGAGAAGCCGGAGACGGTGCTCTGGGTCGATCCCGTGCACCGCGATCCCGCGGAGAGCAAATAGGCTGACCTCGGCGGGATCGGCCTGAGGCCGCGGTCCCGCAATAAAAAATCGGCGACGCCATGTCGGATCGTGGCCGGCCCGTGCGTCCTTGGGCCGGAACCCCCGGTAAAGGAGCCCGTTATGGCCAAGCTGATCTTCGTCAACCTGCCCATCACCGATCTTTCGCGCTCGATCGCTTTCTATGAGGCCATCGGCGCGGTCAAGAACGAGCAGTTCAGCGACCATACCGCGGCATGCATGGTGCTTTCCGACACCATCCACGCCATGCTCCTGACCCACGACAAATTCCGCCAGTTCACGTCGAAGAAGATCGCCGACGCCAAGACCAGCTGCGAAGTGCTGCTCTGTGTCTCCGCCGACAGCCGCGACGAGGTCGATGACATGGTCAACAAGGCAGAGGGCGCCGGTGGCGACCCGGATCCGACGCCGACGCAGGATTTCGGCTTCATGTACGGCCGCAGCTTCGAGGATCCCGACGGCCACATCTGGGAAGTGATGTGGATGGACGTCGAGGCTGCGAAAGCGCGGTTCGCGACCGAGAACGCTTGATCGAAATACATGTGAGGAGTTTCTCTATTTCGTTGCGAGCAAAGGCGAAAAGGCTGCAAACTTCTACGCCTTCCTGTTGCCGGATTCCCGAATCGAACGGGCCTCACGATGACCATCACCATTACCGCCTTTGAACGGTCACCCGATGGCGGCAAGGGATTGGCGCGTGATACGCGCGTTCGCTGGTCACTTGAAGAAGTGGGTCAACCCTACGAGGTTCGCCTTGTTTCGTTTCGTGCGATGAAGGAGCCCGCGCATTTGGCGCTTCATCCTTTCGGCCAGATTCCGACCTACGAGGAAGGCGGTCTCGTCCTGTTCGAGACAGGGGCGATCGTCTTCCATATCGCCGAGCGCCATGCGGGCCTGCTGCCGGACGATGCCGATACGCGGGCCCGCGCGATCACATGGATGTTTGCCGCCCTCAACACGGTGGAGCCGGCGATCCTTGAACTCGCAACCGCCAGGATTCTGGAGGGCGACAAGCCATGGAGCAGGGAGCGCCTGCCTCTGGTCGAGGATCGCGTCCGCGACCGGTTGAAGCAACTTTCCGCCCGCCTTGGCAGTGCTGACTGGCTCGATGGTGGGTTCAGCGCGGGCGATCTGATGATGGTTTCTGTATTGCTCAGGCTAAAATCATCGGGCGTTCTCGACGACTATCCGAACCTGGCGGCCTATGTCGCTCGCGGCGAAGCACGGCCCGCGTACAAGCGAGCTTTCGCCTCGCAATTGGCGGTTTACACTGGCGAGCCGACCGGCTGATTGAGATCCGCTCCTGGGCTCGAAGTCGTCACTCGAGTTCTTATGAATCCTGACCCTAGTAATTGATCCTCAACCCCACGCCGCCGTGGATCGTGTTGCCCACCGGCTGCGGCCCGAGCGTGCCGTTGACGAACACATCGGCCACCCAGCCCTTGCTGATGCGCAAGCCGAGCCGGCCGCCATATTCGAACCAGCCCTGATTGCCGATGGTCGGCGTCACCATGCCCTGGCCGGTGACGGCGGCGATGACGCCGGACTGTGTGCCGAAGGCATGGACGTAGCCGCCGTTGATGTTGCCTTCGAGGCTGTTGGAGATCAGGTGCGTCCATTGTCCGCCGATCTTGGCGAGCGTGGTCTTGTCGGTGCCGCTGTTGAAACTTGCGTCGAACGGATTGAAGGCGATCGACTGGTCCGTATAGCCCTTCACCCGCTGCCAGAGTTGCCAGACCTCGACCGCGGCGGCGACCTCGTCGCGCGGCGATATCCTGCCGATCCACCCGGCCCGGCCATAGACCGCGTAATTCTCCGCGGTGGTGTTGCCGTCCACCGTCACCGCGCCGAGGCTGGTCTGGTAGCTGCGGGTGTAGCGCACTTTCTCGTAAGGAGTCAGGATGGTGCCGATGTCGAAGAACGGCCGCGACTTGCCCCAGTCGGTGAAGTCGTAGCGCAGCGCCACCGCGCCGATCGGCGCGGCGGTCACGCTGTAGCCATTCTCGCCGTAATGCGTGTAGGCAAGGCCCGCGAGCAGCGCGAGATTATCGGTGATGTTCTTGCGGCCGTGGATGCCGGCCGAGAACGAGCCCACCGAGCCGAACGCGCTGAAGCAGTCGTTGCAGTTGATCTGCTCGTTGATGCCGAGCAGCACCGTGCCGAGCACGCGATTGGTGATCATCTGGTTGAAGCGCTGCCTGGCGACGTCGTTGATCGAGCCGGCGCTTGAATCGGCGCCCGTGGGGCAGGGCGGCGCCGCAGCGGCGGGAGCATTGCCGGGGCCTTCCGGCGCGGCGTTGTAATTGTAGTAGGTGGAATTATTCGAGGTGGATGTCGACGTGGACGTGGAGGTGGACGTAGAGGTCGATGTTGACGTCGACGTCGAGCACGAGGTCGACAGCGACTGCGCATGGGCGGCGCCGGTTTCACCGCGCAGGAAAAGCAGCGCGGCCGCCACCAGCATGGTGGCGAAGACGATCCAGCTGCGGGAGAAACCTGCCATGGTCACCTTCCGCACAGGATGCCGTTGGGATCTTCGATCATGGCCGGCGTGAACGTCGGCGAGGCGTCGGCAAACTCGGTGGTGGTGCACAGGCCCGCGGCGGCGCCGCAGTTGCTGGCGAAAGTCCAGGGCGGGTTGTTGCTCTTCCGGATCGTCACCCCGCCGTTTGCCGACGAGGTGATGATCGCGGTGTCGCCGGGCTGGGTCAGCTCGATGCACTGGAAGTTCAGCGTGCAGACGCGCGAGGCGCCGTCCTGCAGCACCACCGTGGTGCGGCCGCGCTGGGCCAGGATGTCGAGGATGGTGCCACGGATGCCGATGGTGGCAAGACCTGTGGTGATCTTGTAGGCGTTCTTGTCGGAATGACCGGTAACGAAGCGGAACGCGCCGGTGGTCATGCGGATGGTGACGTCCTTGTAGCTGCGCTCGTCGTTGAACACGGTGCGGTCGAGCGTGATCGAGGAGTTGGCGCCGAGCGACAGATTGGTCGAATCGATCATCACCAGGCGGGTGGCGCTGGCAGCGCCGGTGCGCACGGTCTCGTTGCGCAACACGGCATCGCCGACATTGATCTGGGTGCCCCCGGAGCCGGAGACGCGGATCACCTCGTTCTGGACGACGGCGGCCTCGCCAATGCGCGCAGGGGCCTGCGCGAAAGCTGCGTCGGTCTGCGACGAGACACAGATTGTCAGCGCCGCAAGAATGTAGTTACGCCAATTCATTTCCCACCGTACAATCTGCGCGATGTTCTAGCTGATTGTGCGGGCCGAGCATGTTGTATAATCAGCACAAGTCCCGCACACTTTTCCGGCCCGTCGATTAGTGACCTCCAGACGCAAATCGGTTCGAAAAGAGAAGGCGCGAATTGTCCAGCGCGCAGAGGACAAAGTTGCGCCTGAAAGTGCCGTTGAAGCCGAGGACGTGCCGCGCCGCGTTCCGAATAGTCCAATCGCAATGGTCGTGGCGATCGCGAGCGCAATTTTTGTCGCCGCGCATCTGCTTCTGATGGTCGGATTAACCACGCCCGGGAAAATCGCCTTCGATGAAGTGCATTATGTGCCGGCGGCCAAGCAATTGCTCGAGAAGGGCCGGCACGCGCCGCTGCTCAACCCGATGCATCCGCCGCTCGCCAAGGAATTCATGGCGGTTTCCATCGGGATATTCGGCGACAACGCGCTCGGCTGGCGCTATCCCAGCGTCGTATTCGGCGCACTCGCCATTGTCGCGATATATCTCTGCGGCCTCGCACTGTTCGCCTCACAAGGCGCCGCGCTCGCCGCCGCTGCCCTGACATTCCTGAACCAGATGGTCTTCGTGCAGTCGCGCATCGCGATGCTCGACATCTATGCGCTGACCTTCGATTTGTTCGGCATCGCCGCCTTCATTCACGGCTACAACAGGCAGAAGCCCGCAGTCGCTTTCGGTCTGGCCGGTCTTTTCTTCGGTCTCGCGGGTGCCAGCAAGTGGAGCGGCTTCTTCCCGCTCGGCGTTGCGATTGCGATCGTTGCCGCCGTCCGCCTGCTGCAGGGGTGGCGTACGCAGTTTGCCGAGCCGGCCGCGGAGGACTGGTACCGGCCCGACCGCTGGCCGGACTTCCGCTACTATCACTTCGCACTCTGCTTCATCGTGGTGCCGCTCGTCGTTTACTTTCTGGCCTACATGCCGCTAACAGGATTCTCGATCCCGGGCTTCATCGAGGCGCAGCGTCGCATCTTCGCGGAGAACGCCGCCCTGCATCCTCCACATCTCTACATGAGCTCATGGCCATCCTGGCCGCTTCTGATGCGGCCGATCTGGTATCAGTTCGACAAGATCGCCGACGATCGTTTTCAGGCCGTCGTCTTCCTGGGCAACCCTCTGATCCTGTGGCCGGCGCTGGCGGCGCTCGCCATCTGTGCGCGGGATTTCATCGTCGCGCGGCGAACGCAGGCGTTTCTGATTCTCGCCTTCTACATCGGGCCATGGCTCGCCTGGGCGGCATTGCCGCGCACGATCGGCTTCATCTATTACTACCTGCCGTCGGCGACCGTCGCCTCATTGGCACTGGTCTATGCGCTGACGCAGGGCGAGCGCGCACCGCCGCGCTGGGTTATGTGGGCGTTCGTCGCAGCCGCGGCGGTGGGCTTCCTCGCGCTATTGCCGATCTCGGTTTCGTCGATGGTGACGTCGATGCAGACTTACCAGCGCCTGATGATCTTCCAGAGCTGGATCTGATCCGGACCGGAGGGGCCGAGTTGGCGCAAGGCAGGCGCCGCTTGTCCGATCATGCTCGACGGAATAGGCGATCAGAACCAGCCGAACCAGGCCACGCGCCGCCAGGTGAGGTGGTGGCGGTAATAGCTCGGCCAGTAGATCGGGAAGGGCTCCCAATAGGCATAACGGCGAAAGTGCTTCTTCGCGTAACGGCGCTTGCGCACCGCGGGTTCGGTTGCCGGCGCAGGCGTGCCCTCAACGGTCTTCGGCGCGATGGAAGGGCGCGGCGCGTTCGCCGGGCGATCGCTCGTCGGAGTGGCGGCATTGGCGGGAGCGTTGGCTGCCTCCTCGGCGTGCCCGCGGACGGGCGCAAAGGCGAGAAGGGCCGCAAAGGCGATACCGAGCGAACGCGTTTTCATGGCCGTCGTTCCCGTTGCCTCGAGGATGCCGCCCGCCGGTTGAGGGCGGGCGGATCCGGCGTGCGTTATTTCGCGGCGGTCTTGCTGACATCCATGTTGACCACCTGGACACGGCGGTTGGCCGGATCCAGCGGCGCGTTCGCATCCTTCAGCTTGGTCTCGCCGTAGCCGACGGTCACGAGGTCGCTGCCATTGATGCCGAACTTCTCGGTCAGATAGCGCTTGATGGTGTCGGCGCGGCGCTCGGACAGGCCCTGGTTATAGTCGTCGCCGCCGATCGCATCGGTGTGGCCGGCGACCACGAAGGTCGAGCCCTTCAGGCTCGGATCGCTCAGCGCCTTGCCGAGTTCCTGCACCGCCTGCACCGAGGTCTTGGCGATCTCGGCCGAGTTGTAGTCGAAACGGATTTCGAGATCGATCTTCGGCTTGGTCGCCGCGAGCTGGGCGACTTCCTCGCGCTCGCCGAGCGACAGGGACCGCGTGGAGCGGTTGCGCAGCGAGTCGATGAATTTCGCTTCTTTGGCCTGCGCCGCGGTGTCGACCTGGGGCGTTCCCGCCGACAGGCCGCGGGTCAGCGACTTCGGCTGCAGCGCCTTGGAGATCTGATCGGCGGAGATCACTTTTTCACCGGCCAGCGCCAGGCCCGCCGTCATCGACAGCGCGGCGCCGAGCGCAATGGCCGTAATTCCGGAAAGTCTGGAAATGCTGGTCATGGTCGTCTTCCTCTGGGTTACGCCTGCAAATGTTGCCTGCATGCGTCTTGGATGATGCGACCTTAGGGTAGGTTCAAACCGCAGAATGTGACCTAAGTCACTGGTACACCGCGGTGATCCCTGCGCCATCCGGCTTCGCGTGTCCGGCCCGGCGCAGCTCTAAGGACGCCGAGCCCCTATTATACCGGGCGCTCGGCCTGTGCCGCGCCCTCTTGCTGCGTTTCGGCCGCTATTCGGTGGGCGGGCCCGATTCTTGCGTCGCGTCGTTCCGTTCGGCGAACCGGTTCGAGAACGGTTAAGCCTTGTGTGATCTAGATCACGGTTACCACGTTAATAAGTGTTCAGGTTGTTCCCCATGGATCCGGCCTCGTTTGCGAGGCGACGTTTCGGGTCAGGGGAGAACGAACATGCGCTTCTTGATCGCCGCAGTGTCAGCCGCTGGAATTCTCATCGGCGCCAGCACCGATGCTTTCGCCGACAAGCGCGTGGCCTTCGTCGTCGGCAACGGCGCCTACAAGAACGTGCCGGCCCTGCCCAATCCGGCCGTCGATGCCAAGTCGATGGCGAGGCTCTTGCGCAATGTCGGCTTCGAGGTCGTCGAGGGCGCCAATCTTTCCCGCGACAAGATGACGGAAAAGCTGCTCGACTTCGGCAGGAAGGCGACAGGCGCCGATGTGGCGCTGTTCTACTATGCCGGCCACGGCATTGCGGTGAACGGCACCAACTACCTGCTGCCGGTCGATGCCGACCTCAAGTCCGAGATGGACGTCAAGCTGGGCGCGGCGATCAATATCGACCTGACGCTCGAGCAGACCATGGGCGATGCCAAGGTCAAGCTGGTGTTCCTCGACGCCTGCCGCGACAACCCGTTCGCGGCGAAAATCCGTTCCGCCAAGGCGACCCGCAGCGCCACCGTGGGAAGCGGCCTTGCCGAAATGAAGTCGGGCGAGGGCACGCTGCTCGCGTTTGCCACCGGCCCCGGCCAGACCGCGCTCGACGGCGAAGCCGGCACCAACAGCCCCTTCACCCGTGCGCTGCTCGCCAACATCGCCCAGCCCGGCGTCGAGATCCAGCAGGCCATGACCAAGGTGCGCGCCCAGGTCAACGACGAGACATCCAAGGGACAGCTGCCCTGGGGCCACACCAACCTGATCGGCTCGGTCTATCTCAATCCCGGCAAGCCCGCCGCCGGTACGCCCGCCGATGCGCCGAGCGCGTCCGCCCCGGCTACGACGGCAGCTTCCGAAGTCGAGCTGGAGTTCTGGCGCTCGATCAAGGACTCCTACAAGGTCGAGGAACTCAACGCCTATCTCGCCAACTATCCGAACGGCACGTTCAAGTCGATCGCACTGGCCCGCATCGCGGCGCTTCAGGACGGCCCGTCCAACGCAACGCGCAATCTCAGCACCGGCGCCGTCGACGAGGCCGTGTTCTCCGACGAAGCCACCGAGGTGACCGAGGACCAGCTCGGGCTCAGCAAGGCGCAGCGCCGCGACGTCCAGCGCCGCCTCACCGGCCTCGGCTTCGACGTCAAGGCGACCGGCAAGTTCGACGAGGCCACCCGCGCCGTGATCACCCGCTGGCAGGCCGCCCGCGGCTATCCCAAGTCCGGTTTTCTCAATGCCCTGCAGCACAAGGCGTTGCAGTCCGAAATCCTCTCCACCCGCGTCGCCTCCAGCGATGACAGCTCCGACGACGAGCCGCGCGCCTCCTCGCGCCGGCGCAGCGGCGGCGGGAGTGGTGGCGGCTATAGCCGCAGTGGCGGCGGCGGTCCGCCCAATCTCTTCCGGATGATGCCGATGTTCCGTTAAGTTTGCTTCGAAACGACGCAGCAAGGTGGCCCACGGGGCCGCCTTTGCTTTTGCGGCTTCCATCGCGTTCATCAACGTCGTTCATGTTCCATCGCAGCAACAGTCGCTCCGTACAAAGACGGAGAAGGCGCGCTGCATCAACTTCGCGCTTTACAGTTCGGAATCACAATGCTGGTCTTGAGATGTCGCGCGAGCGCCGATCTGCGAACACGAATTCGACCAGAAGGGACGATAATGAGGTTTCTTCGCGAAGAAAATGCGCGCAAGAGCGAAGCAGGGGCCGTGTTGCAGTCAGTTAAGCCGGTGAAGAGGCAAAGCGAGTACCAGGGTTATCGCGCAGGTCCAACGGATCAGTCGGGTTCCAGCCACGCCATGCCGATCCTGATCGGCGCAGCGATGATCGCAGCCGCGATCCTGCTGTCGACGTTGGTCGCCGCGCTCGGTCAGCGCTACGTGGGCTTTGAAACGCCGAACGAGGAGAGCGCCTGGCTGATCGATCGTCTCACCGGCAGCGTCTACAAGTGCTCGGTACCGGAACGCGGCAAGGCGTCCTGCGAGGCCCCCGACGTCGCGACCGGCAGCATCGTCGGACGCGGCAAGCGGTAGGCAAGCGACCCTGCCTGCGCCGCAAACGGGGCAACCGGACCGGCTAGCCCTGCGGGATAAGGCGGCCACCCTTTGACCAGGAATTTCGCAGCGCCGGGTTTCCGAATCGGGAACCCGCGGGCCTGAAAGCGCTTATCTCGTGCCGGCGATTGGCCCGGCGCATTGCCAAGCGAGGTTTTCCGATGAAGAGAACTGCGATAGTTGTCGCTGCGCTCGTGGCGCTTGCTGTTACGCCCGCCTTCGCCGCGAAGAAGGCGCCCGCCGCGAAAAAGTCGGCGACGGCCTGCACAAGCGAGAACATAGCCAAAACCAACACGGCCATCGGCGCGATGCCGGATGGACCCGCAAAGTTAGCGATGGCTAAGGAAATGGGCATGGTCAATGCCGACATGAGCAAGGGCAACATGCGGGGCGCTTGCGCGCACTATGCGAAGGCTCAGAAGATGGCTGGCGGGAAATAGGCCGGCTGGAGCCGCGCCACCGGCTGACGGTGCGGCTTCCTCGTTGCCTCGACTGTGCTGCGATGGCGGGAGACTGTCAGGATGTTCCGGCCGGCGAATCCGGCTAAGTTCGCCGGCCCATGGCCCGCCGCAACGATCCGCTTCCCTTGACCAAGATCCAGGCCCGCCGCATCTGGCTGCGGGCGCAGCGGCTGGATACGCCGACGCCGTTCGGCGAGGGATCGGCCGCGACTGCGGCAGCGGTGGAACACCTCGGCTATGTGCAGATCGACACCATCAACGTGATCGAGCGCTGCCACCATCACATTCTCTACAGCCGCATCCCCGCCTACCGCCGCGCCGACCTCAAGCAGGCGCAGAGCGTCGACAAGAGCGTGTTCGAGTATTGGACGCACGCGCTGTCCTATGTGCCTTACAGCGATTTCCGTTTCTTCGTGCCGCTGATGCGCGAGCACAAGCGCGATGGCCACAAATGGTTCGCCTCGGGCAAGCCGGCCGACACGCGCAAGGTGATGCGGCTGATCAAGGCCGGGCCACTCACTATTCGCGACATCGAGGACGACGTCCTCGTCGACAAGGAGCATCTCTGGCAGAGCCGAAAACCCTCCAAGCGGGCGCTGCAGCTCGCCTTCTATACCGGCGCGCTCACCATCAGCGAGCGCAACGGCATGCTCAAGACCTACGAGCTGATGAACCGGCATTTCGGTTGGGAGGAGCTGCCGAAGCCGGCGAGCGCCAGGGAAGTCGTGACCTATCTGCTCGACCGGGCCCTGCGCGCCCAGGGCGTGGTGAGTCTGGATTCGATCTGCCATCTCAATGCGCCGAGCAAGCCCGCGGTGCGGCGCGTGATCGAGGCAAGGGTGCGCGGGAAGGAACTCGTGCCGGTCGCGATCGAGGGCGCCGGCAAGCAGGAGCACTGGGTTCGGCCGGAGGCGCTTGAAGCGGCAGATGAGGGCGCTTGCCCGCTCGTTCATATTCTCTCCCCCTTCGATCCCCTCATCATCCAGCGCAAGCGCACCGAGCTCGTCTTCGGCTACGGTCACAAGTTCGAAGCCTATGTGCCCAAGGCCAAACGCGTTTTCGGCTATTTTGCGCTTCCCGTTCTGGTGGACGATGAAATCGTCGCCGCGCTCGATCTGAAGACCGACCGCCAGAACAAAAAGCTCCTCATGCAGAAGTGGAACTGGATCGGCCAAGGCAAGAAAGCCAGGGGCGAGGCGCGCACGGCGCTGAAGCGCCGCATCGAGGAAGAACTCGACCGCTTCGAGAAGTTTCAACTGGCGGATTGAGCACGACGCATCGGTTTCCCGTCGGGAACCTGTCGCCTCCGCCCCGGTTAGTCCGGAAAAAGCATGACCGGAGGCATCATGGCAAAAGACAAATCACTGATGGAGAAGTTCGCCGACACCGTTCGCGACGTGGCGAAGACCGCGACCGAGGCGGCGAGCGCGGCGCTGAA
>NZ_JBQTHN010000203.1:0-4542 GCF_052389815.1 Bradyrhizobium sp.
GCTGGCCCTTGTGCGAAACGGCGACATGATCTGCCTCGACGTCGCCAAACGCCGCATCGAGCTGCTGGTCGAGGAGGCCGAATTGAAGAAGCGCCACGCCGCGCTGGCGCCCGCCGCCGCGCCGGACTGGGCGAAGCGCGGCTACGCCTGGCTGTTCAACGAAACCATCCTGCAGGCCGACGAGGGCTGCGATTTCGATTTCATGCGCGAAAACGGCAAGGGCTAGCGGCCTTCGCCGGGACGACAATTAGACTTCCACCACAGCCCACGCATCCGCTGTCCGCGTGAAGCGGAACGGCCGGCCGTGGCCGTTCTTGAAGAAACTGCCCGTCAGCCGCTGCGCCATCGATTGCATCACGGCATCATGGCAGACGAACAGGATTTCGTCCTGCGGATGGCGGTCGAGCCATTGGCCGACGGAGCGCATCGCGCGCGCGGCGCAATCGGCCCATGGCTCGGAATCCGCCGGCAGCATGTCGACCAGCCCCTGCGCGCTGTTCTTGCCGTGCTTCATCATGAGCTCGCGCACCTTCTGACCCTCGAAGCTGCCGAAATCGAGCTCGATCAATCCCTGATCGAGCGTGACCGTCTTCGATGCGATGTTGGCAACGATCTCCGCGGTTTGCACCGCGCGGAGCAGGGGGCTGGAGACCACGTGCCCGAGCGCGACGCTGCGCAATTTCTCCGCCGCCGCATGCGCCTGCGCGATGCCGTCGTCGTTCAGCGGATTGTCGGTGCGGCCCTGGAACAGCCCCTGCCGGTTCCAGCCGGTCGCGCCGTGGCGCAGGCAGATGAAGGAGCGGGACGGCGCCGGCATCGCGCTTACTTCGACTTGCTGGTGAATTTCTTGACGGCGATCCGGAATTCTTCCGTTTGCATGCAGGCGATGATCTTCTCCTCTTCGGCATCGAGCTGCTGTTTGGTCGGCGTGGTCGCGGCCTGGTAGAGCAGCGCCTTGGTGGCGCCGATCGCGGCCGGCGGATTCTTCGCCAGCTTTTCGGCGAATTTCCGCGTTTCCGCCTTCAGCTCCGCCGCCGGCACCACCTTGGCCACCAGCCCCCAGTCATGGGCCTGCTGCGCGGTAAAACTGTCTTCGGCGAGAAAAATCTGGAACGCACGGCGCACGCCGACCGTGCCCACCATGCCGACCGTGCTGCCGCCGTCGGGCGAGACGCCGATCTTGGCGTAGGCCGGCGTGAACTTGGCGTCTTCTGCGGCGATGCAAAGGTCGGTGACGAAGGCGAGCCCCATGCCGGCGCCGGCCGCCGAGCCGTGCACGCTGGAGAGCACGATCTTCGGCATCCGCCGCACCGTCTCGATGAAGGCGTGATAATGCTTCAACAGCTCGCCGACCACCGGCGCGATGGTATCGGCCTCCGCCGCAGCCCCGATGGTCTGCAGGTCGCCGCCGGCCGAAAAGGCGCGGCCTTCGCCCTGGATCACCAGCACCTTGATGGCGTCATTGGCCTCGACCTCGGCGCCGAGCTGTTCGAGTTTTTGCGCGATGGCGAGGTTCACCGAGTTGAAGGCCTCGGGCCGGTTCAGCGTGATGGTGGCGATCGGACCGTCGATCGATAGAATGGCGGGTTCGGACATCTGAAAAGGCCTCATGTCGGAAGATTGGCCGCGCATTTAAGTCCGGGAAGCGGCAGGTGACAATCCCGGCGAAGTCTGCAAGATTTGCCCGTCGCCGGCTGAGCAAAGCGCTTGCGCTGGCTCAAACCGCGATGCCGGAAATGCCGCCATTCTGCGGGAACGGGCGCCCGCCGCCGACCACGGGAATGACGCCGGCAAGCACCGAAAATCGGCGAAGGGGAGACGACGTGGGTATTTTCTGTGCCCTTTCGAGTGGGCTTGCGACTGGATTTGGCGGATGAGTGCAGGATCGGTTGTCGTCGTCGGCGCGGGACACGCCGGCTTCCAGCTTGGGATGTCGCTGCGGCAGAACGGCTTTGCCGAGCGCATCCTGCTCGTCAATGACGAGGGCCATCTGCCGTATCAGCGCCCGCCGCTGTCGAAGGCGTATCTGAAGGGCACCGGCGGCCCGGAAACCCTGAGCTTCCGGCCGGAGAAATTCTTCCACGACCAGAAGATCGAGCTGGTCGCCGATCGCGGCGCGGCGATCGACCGCGCCGCGCGCAAGCTCAAGCTGGCCTCGGGCGCCTCGCTGGACTTCGGCCATCTCGTGCTCGCCACCGGCGCGCGCAACCGCCTGCTCGATCTGCCCAATGCCAATCTCGAGGACGTGCGCTATTTGCGCACGCTCGACGAAAGCCGGGTGCTGCGCGACCGCATGACCGATCACCGTCATGTCGTCGTGATCGGCGCCGGCTTCATCGGGCTCGAATTCGCCGCCACCGCACGCGCCAAGGGGCTGGAAGTCGACGTGGTCGAGCTCGGCGTGCGCGTGATGGGACGGGCGGTGACCGCGGAAATCTCCGAATTCTCGCAAGCGCGCTTCGCCGCGGCCGGCGTGCGCATCCATCTCGGCGTGCAGGTGACCAGCATCGAGAGCGACGGCAAGAAGGTGACGGGAGTGAGCCTCAGCGACGGCCGCCACATCCCGGCCGATCTGATCGTGGTCGGCGTTGGCGTGCTGCCCAATGTCGAGCTTGCCGCGGAGGCGGGGCTTCCGGTGGCGTCCGGCATCATCGTCAGCGATCATCTGCTGACGGCTGATGCCAACATCTCCGCGATCGGCGATTGCGCGCTCTACGCCAGCCATCGCTTCGGCGGCTCGCTCCGGTTGGAGTCGGTGCAGAACGCCACCGACCACGCGCGCTGCGTGGCGGCGCGGCTGACCGGCAAGGACGAAGTCTATGACGGGGTGCCGTGGTTCTGGAGCGACCAGGGGCCGGACAAGCTGCAAATGGTGGGCCTCACCACCGGCTACGACCGCGTCGTGGTGCGGGGGAATCGCGAGCAGGGCCAGTTCTCGGCGTTCTGCTACAAGGGCGAAAAGCTCCTCGGCATCGAATCCGTCAACCGCGCCGGCGACCACATGTTCGGCCGCCGCCTGTTAGGGGCCGGCCGCTCGATCACCCCGGATCAGGCGGGCGATGCCGGGTTCGATCTGAAGGGTGCGTTGGGCTAGAGCATGATCCGGAAAAGTGTGAAGCGGTTTTCCGAAAAGCATGCCCTCGGGCCCGACCCGAGGGATCATGCTCAAACAACAACCTAAAGCGCGATGAAGATTTATCCCAATCTCATCGCGCTTTAAGCCACGCGGCGAAACCATCCGCGCACCTTCTGCGCGAGGCTGCGCCGCCGGCCGCCGATCGAGGCGGTCACTTCTCCGGCGCGCCGCGGGTCTGTGGTGAGATAAAAATCCGGCTCGACCCCCATGCGTGCGGCCTCCGTCTCGGCGAGAGGCCCTACGATCGGCATTTCGCTGGAGGCGCCGGTGCGCTCGTCCAGGTCAGGCGCGGGCGACGGCACCGACTGCGGCGCCTGGATCTCGGATGGCGCAAGCGGCGCTTGCTCAGGTGCGACCACCGGCTCTCGGCCTTTGCTCGCTGTCGAAGCCGCCGTTTCCTTTGCGGCAATTGTCTTCGACTTGAGCCGGCGCGAGTGAGCGCCGATCGCAAGCGGGCCGACCGCCTCCAGGAAGGCGCGCTCATGTTCGCGCGACAATCGTTCGACCGCAGCGTTCAGCGTTAGCCAGTCGACGGCCCTTATGTCGCTCATCAGTTCGCGGACCGGCTCACCGCCGGCTTCCATGCTCCAGTAATGCACGACCTTCGCACGGCCGCCGGTCTCGTAAACCAGCGTGCCCAGAAATTCCCGCACCGTCACATTATGCCCGGTTTCTTCCAGCACCTCGCGCTTGGCCGCCGCACGCGGCGTTTCGCCCGGATCGAGCTTGCCCTTCGGCAGCACCCACTCGTCGCGCTTGCGAAGCCGCACGACGGCGACGCGCGGCGGTAGCTCCCGCCGCAGCACGATTCCGCCGGCCGCTTGCACCTGCACTTTTGGCACTTTCAGTTCTCACGCAGTTCGATGTTTCGAGTCGATGCTCTATAATGAGGTATCGTGCCGTGTCACGACAAAATCGAGATGATGAGGCCAAATCCAGGACGAATTTGAGCTGACGTGAGGGTCGTGACGCCTCCCTTTGCGGAGGGGGCAGGGGCTATCGCATATGAAAGAGAACGCGACGGGCGGTGCCTTTGCGGCCCATCCTTCGAGACGCCCGCCTTTGGCGGGCTTGAGGCTTTTTTCGCGGCGAGATCTTAGACCCTCATGGTGAGGAGCGCCGCTCGCGGCGCGTCTCGAACCATGGAGGCCGAGGACATTCGCGGCCGCCAAGCGCATATGCGATAGCCCTGCTCTGCGGAGGGGGTGGGGAGAGGGGTGCTGCGGAAAGACCGCCGACGACGCCACCTCCTTTCTAGAGAATTTCTTGCACCTCCGCCGCCGTCGGCATCGACGGCGCGGCACCCATCCGCTGCACACAGATCGATGCCGCGGCATTGGCATATTTCAGCGCATCGCGGATCGCCTTCCCCTCCGCCAATTGCGCCGCCAGCGCGCCGACAAAGC
>NZ_JBQTHN010000204.1:0-2838 GCF_052389815.1 Bradyrhizobium sp.
TACATGATCCTGGCGTGCGTACGCGCAACACTACCACATCGTCATGGCCGGGCTTGTCCCCCAAGCATCCGTCGTGGCTCGCGCCAACGGTCCGTGACGACTGCGCAGCGTCCCTCATGGCGGCGCGGGCTGCGTGGGAAGGCAATTCCGATTTGCGGAGATGTTAAGAGAATATTCTGAAAAATCGCAGGGCGGGCAAGATGTGGCGCGCCACCCTCATCGGCGCACCACAGATGGTGAGCACGGCGCTTTCGCACACTTTTTGATTTTCCGTTCACGAATTCGTGCAACCAGCGATGTGGGATGGGCAGAGCGCAAGCGAAGCCCTTCGCGCTTGCGGAAGGAATGATGGGTTTCGCTTCGAGGCTGGGCAAATATTCAATCGGCCATCGACGCAGTAGAAATCCATTCGCAGTCCGACTGCCATAGCGCCGAAAATATTCTGTTGCCGTCATTGCGCAAGCAGTGCAGAGAATGAACTTTCTACGAGTTGACAGGCCTTCCGAATACTTGCCCAGCCTCGCAAGCGTGCCCACCTTCGCGAGCACGCAAGGAAAGGTGGGCACGGCGCAAGCGCCTTTGCCACCCTACAACTTCTCGCGATGACGGACTTGTGCCGCCCCCAATTCTCCCGCGACAATGCATCAAACAAGGAGCGGACTTCCCCATGCCCCACCCTCCCGCCCAAGCCGATGGCGAGCGCGTCCTCGCCGACCTCAACGCGCTGCGCGCGATCGGCGCCTGGAAGACCGGCGTGCACAAGCCGACCTTCTCCGAGCCGCACGCGCGCTCGATCGAGTGGCTGGCGAACAAGCTGCCCGAGGCTGGGCTGACCGCCGCCGTCGACGGCATCGGCAACGTGCTGGGCACCAGCTCGAAAGCGGGGCCAAAACTGCTCGCCGGCTCGCATCTGGAGAGCCAGAACCATGCCGGATGGCTCGACGGCCCGCTCGGCGTCATCTACGCGCTGGAGGCCGCGCGCGTGCTCAATCCAGATCCCAATGTGAACGGCGCGGTCGAGGTCGCTTGCTGGTGCGACGAGGAAGGCCATTTCGGCCAATTCCTCGGCAGCCGTTCTTTCGTCGGCGCGGTGAGCGAAGCCGACATCGACGCCGCGCGCGACCGCAACAGCGGCCGCAGCATGCGCGAGGCGATCGCCGCTGTCGGTCTTGCCGGCCGCCCTCGCCTGCGCGCCGTGCGCGGCCGCCACGTCGGCTATCTCGAGGCCCATATCGAACAGGGCGACACGCTGGAAAGCGGAGCCCTGAAGATCGGCATCGTCAGCTCCATCGTCGGCATCTGGCAGTACCGCATCGTCTTCACCGGCGAGCAGAACCACGCCGGCACCACGCGGATGGCGATCCGCAAAGACGCAGGGCTTGCGCTTTCGCGCTTCTGCGTCGCCATCGACGCGACCTTCCCCGGCATTTGCGGGCCGCGCACGGTGTGGACCACCGGCCGCATCGAGCTCGATCCCGGCGCGCCCAGCATCATTCCCGGACGCGCCGAGATGCTGTTCCAGATGCGCGATGCCGAAGCGAGCGTGATCGAGCGCCTCGAAGAAAAGCTGCACGCCATGGCCGCGGAGGCGACCGCGCGCGGACCGTGCGGCGTCAGCGTCGAGCGCCTGCGCACCGGCGCGCCCGCCATGATGGATGCCGCGTTCCAGGACGCGATCGAGACGGCCAGCGCCGAACTCGCCGGCGGCAAGTCGCTGCGGATGCCGTCGGGGGCGGGCCACGACGCCCAGATTCTCGCGACCATCATGCCCGCGGGCATGCTGTTCGTGCCCTCGATCGGCGGCATCAGCCATCACTGGAACGAAAACACCGATGACGCCGACATCGTCACCGGTGCAAACGTGTTCGTCGAAACGTGCCGGAGGCTGCTGACGCGATGAGGCGGCGACGCCACACTTCACCTCTCCCATTGGGACAGGTCGGCGCGAAGCGCCCGGTGAGGGATTACGCTCTATCGTTAGATCGGCGCCCCCTCACGCGATTTGCTCCGCAAATCGACCTCTTCCCGCTGGGGAGAGGTGAACAGAGATTGCCGAACTACCGATTCAATCAAAGACCGCCGTGCACTAGCGGCCCCAAGGGATATGACCGTGATATTCCTTCGGGATCTGGCTCTTGTAGCGTGACGGCACGGTCTTGGTGTCGATCGAGCGGTCGAGCTCGCTCTTGCTGCCTTTCTTCGCCGTCTTCTTCTTGCCGGACTTGTCGTCGGCGGGCTTCTCGGTGGTGGTCGCCGCCGGCTTGTCGGCAGGCGCGGTGGTGGTTGTGGTTGCGGCCGGCGGCGGCGCTGCCGTCGCGGCTGGAGGCGGAGGTGGCGCGGCGGTCGTCGCGGGGGCGGCTCCGGCCGCGGGAGCTGCGGCCGCGCCCGCCGCTGTGCCTTGGGCAAAAGCACCGCCGGCCGGCAGGCAAACCAGCCCGATCGCGGCTGCCGCCGCCGCAACGCAATAAAGTCTGTTCATGTGACGCTCCAATGTTGCCGAGCCACAACGGCAGAAGCGTAATCCCTCCACGGGCGGCCGTCGAGTGTGGCAACGGCCGGTGTCAGTAGCGCGTGATCTGTCGTGTGTTTGTAGCTCGTGAAGTGTCGTGTTTTTGGTGCCCCAGAACAAAGGGGGCACGATGGGCACGGCATCCATTCACGAGGGTGTACGACGGATGCGATTTTCGGATTTGCTGGATCGGACGGAAGCAAAGGAACTGACGCAGGAGGCTGCGGCCGAACTTCTCGGGATCAACGTGCGGACGTTCCAACGGTGGGCGGAACGCTTTGAGGCGGAGGGCGATGACGGACTGATCGACCGGCGGATGGGTCGGCGAT
>NZ_JBQTHN010000205.1:0-2929 GCF_052389815.1 Bradyrhizobium sp.
AGCACACGCCGGCGGTCGGCGAGATCCCGGTGTTCGGCGGCCATGAGATCGGCATCGGCTTTTCCGGCACCTGCCACGAAACCGGCGCCGAGCTCGAAGCCATCGCGCTCGCCGGCAAGCGCAGCCTCCGCCTGACCGCGACGCTGAAGCTGATGCGGCGGGCGTAGCCCGTCGCTTGTTTGAATACGGTCCCGTCCGAAAGAACGGCATGGGAGCATCATGCCGCAGCGGCCCGAACGTTGGCAAGCACCAGCAGGACCGCGGCCAATCTAGTCCTTAATCAGCACGCCGCAGGACGGCTCTCCCCGCAGGGTTCCGGGGCTTCCAATGCGGGCCTGCATGGAATAAGAGGCCGCAACACCGCAATTCCCCAGGCAGCAATGATCCGTCTCGACAACGTCAGTAAGCAGGTCGGCCACCAGATCCTCTTCATCGAAGCTTCCGCAGCTCTGCAGAAGGGCGAGAAGATCGGCCTGGTCGGGCCCAACGGCGCCGGCAAGACCACGCTGTTCCGCATGATATCAGGCGAAGAGCAGCCCGACGAAGGGCAGGTCTCGACCGATCGCGGCATCTCCATCGGCTATTTCAGCCAGGACGTCGGCGAGATGAGCGGCCGCAGCGCGGTCGCCGAGGTGATGGACGGCGCCGGTCCCGTCAGCGAGGTCGCGGCCGAACTGAAGCTGCTGGAGACCGCGATGGCCGATCCCGAGCAGGAAGCGGAGATGGAGGACATCATCGCGCGCTACGGAGAGGTGCAGGCGCGCTTCGAGGAGCTCGACGGCTACGCGCTGGAGGGCCGCGCGCGGGAGGCGCTGGCGGGCCTCGGCTTCAGCCAGGACATGATGGACGGCGACGTCGGCAAGCTCTCCGGCGGCTGGAAGATGCGCGTCGCGCTGGCGCGCATCCTGCTGATGCGCCCCGACGTGATGCTGCTGGACGAGCCGAGCAACCATCTCGACCTCGAAAGCCTGATCTGGCTCGAGCAATTCCTGAAGGGGTATGAAGGCGCGCTGCTGATGACCTCGCACGATCGCGAGTTCATGAACCGCATCGCCAACAAGATCGTCGAGATCGACGGCGGCTCGCTGACCACCTATTCGGGAAATTACGAATTCTACGAGCAGCAGCGCGCGCTCAGCGACAAGCAGCAGCAGGCGCAGTTCGAGCGGCAGCAGGCGATGCTGGCCAAGGAGATCAAGTTCATCGAGCGCTTCAAGGCGCGCGCCTCCCATGCTGCGCAGGTGCAGAGCAGGGTCAAGAAGCTGGAGAAGATCGAGCGCGTCGAGCCGCCGAAGCGGCGCCAGACGGTGGCGTTCGAATTCCAGCCGGCGCCGCGCTCGGGCGAGGATGTCGCGAGCCTGAAGAACGTACACAAGGGCTATGGCAGCCGCCGCATCTATGCCGGCCTCGACTTCATGATCCGGCGGCGGGAGCGCTGGTGCGTGATGGGCGTCAACGGCGCCGGCAAGTCGACGCTGCTGAAGCTGGTTGCGGGCTCGGCCGAGCCCGATGTCGGCACGGTCGCGATCGGCGGCAGCGTCAAGATGGGCTATTTTGCGCAGCACGCGATGGACCTGCTCGACGGCGAGCGCACCGTGTTCCAGTCGCTGGAAGATTCGTTTCCGCAGGCAGGCCAGGGCAGCTTGCGGGCTCTTGCGGGATGCTTCGGCTTCTCCGGCGACGACGTCGAGAAGAAATGCCGGGTGCTGTCGGGCGGCGAGAAGGCGCGGCTGGTGATGGCAAAAATGCTGTTCGATCCGCCGAATTTTCTCGTGCTGGACGAGCCGACCAACCATCTGGACATGGCGACCAAGGAGATGCTGATCGGCGCGCTCGCCGAGTTCGAGGGCACCATGCTGTTCGTCTCGCACGACCGGCATTTCCTCGCCGCGCTCTCCAACCGCGTGCTGGAGCTGACGCCCGACGGCATCCACCAATATGGCGGCGGCTACACGGAGTATGTCGCGCGCACCGGGCAGGAAGCGCCGGGCTTGCGGAGCTGAGCGGCTTCACCGAAGATCGCTTCCAAAAAAGGGGAGCGAAACAGCCATGAAGCAAATCAGGATCGGTGACGTCACTATCGATGCCGTCATCGAGCGGGAAGGGCCGTGGCGGCGGCCGCAGGATTTCTTTCCGGCCTATGACGATGCGGTCTTCAAGCATCATTTGAAGACCATGGAGCCAGAGGTGTTCGACGCCGCCTCCGGGCTGATGGTGATTACCTACCAGACCTTCGTGGTCCGCACGCCGCGAAACACCATCCTGGTCGACACCTGCACCGGCGAGAACAAGGACCATCCGCCGCCGTTCGATTTTCCCGGCAAGGAGCGCTGGCGTAGCGAGCTGTTCGCGCTCGGCGTGACCTTCGAGCAGATCGACTACGTCTTCTGCACCCATCTGCACATCGACCATACCGGCTGGAATACGACGCTGCGCGACGGGCGCTGGGTGCCGACCTTTCCGAACGCGAAATATATCTTCCACAAGCGCGAATATGCGGCGTGGGAAGAGGAATATGCGAAGGGAAGCAATCCGCCCGGAAAGGTGTTTCGCGACAATTGCCTGCCGATCGTCGAAGCCGGGCAGGCGCTATTGGCCGACGACGACTACGCGCTGGACGACCTCATCACGCTGTCGCCGACGCCGGGCCATTCGCCCTGCCATTGCTGCGTCAACATCTTCTCAAGGGGACAGCGGGCGGTGGTGGCGGGCGACCTGATGCACCATGTCATCCAGTGCCGCGAGCCCGACTGGTCGGCGCGGCCGGACTGGGACCCGAAGCAGTCGGCGGTCTCGCGCCGGAAATTCTTTGCCGAGGTGGCGGACACCGGCACGCTGGTCCTGCCGGTGCATTTTCCCCGGCCGAGCGGCGGCCGCGGGGAGGGCGCCGGCGCCCGGGGGGGTTTTAGGGTCCAAGCCGCAAGAAATT
>NZ_JBQTHN010000206.1:0-21817 GCF_052389815.1 Bradyrhizobium sp.
GCAACCATGCGCGTGCGTCTGATCCGAGAGCTCATCAAAACCTTGCCGCGATGTCCTTGCTGCGGCGCCATCGCAGCATCAAATGGACGCCGACGCCCATGACGCAGTAAGACTAATCCGCCCTACGGCCCTACGGCCCTGCGGCGGGACTCTACAGTGGGATAAATCTTGCGGGCACTTCATCCGCCTGTTGGACATCAATGTAGTCGCCCCTGACCATCGCAATATACGTGCATGGTCCGAATTTGTTCATGGGCACCTCAGGCTGTTCTTTGTTGTGCCGCTTGAGTAGACTTCGCGCGAGGTGGAATGCATGGATGTCAACGAGTTCAGACAATGAGTGGCTGCCTGGCTTGAGAAATTCAGGCGCTGCTATGTTGTTGCCATGTGACAAATACTCATAAGCCAAGTAGTGCCTCGAACCAAGAAAGGTGTCACGCGACCATCCCTCGATGTGAGGCAGGTTTCTGACCGGTTTAGTAGCATCGAGATAAATTCGCGGGATGAGCCCCTGGGCCGTCAATTGAAAAATCGACTGCGACAATAACGCAGTATGCATGGTCTCCCTTGCCTGCTTTTCTGAGATGCCGTCTTGCTTAGGGTCGGAATGTTTCTTTCGAAAGCCAAACACGGCCGCCACGAACGCGTATTTGTTCGTTTTGATAATTGCAGCACAGCGCTCAATAAAGGTCTGCACGTCTTCGCGACTGAGATTCTCAAATATCGGCGACTTCTGTCTTTCCCGACCGTTCAATAGCTTTGTGCAGTGCACGATCCATTTCGAGGGGTCAAGATCAGGAAGAAGCCGCTTCTTCTCTTCCATAAGCTCGGCAGACATATCCTTTATAGGTCCACTGGTCCCTCCCAAAAGAGAATAGCAATCAATTGCATACTGACCGGAAATTCGGTTCGCCTCGTCCCCATACAAGAAAAAAGGATACTTCGGTGTTACTGGGTTGAGGTTGAAGGAGATTTCGCGCTCGCATTTGCAAGTCACCTTAATTGTCTGCTGGACCCAAGCTCCTTTCGATCCATCTTGCCCATTGGGAATGATAGGACCAAATGGCTCTTCGTGAAACACCCAAAGATCAGGGCGCACCACCCGGTTACACGCGCAGCGGGCTTTGATATCGGCAATTACCTTAGGCAAAAACGGTGGTAGCTTTTGGAGGGGGGTCATCTTGCGCAACTCCGCCGATATGATCACGCAACCAACGGCTGATTGACGAGGATTCATCTCGGGCTGTCTTGCTCCATCGCGTCATTCAAGCCGCTACTCCGCCGCCACGGGAGTCAGTTTGAAGATGCGGCCGTACTTGGCGGCCTCGACCACATCGCCACGGCGCAAGGCCAGCCGTACAGCGTCGAGTTTGGCAGCGTCTTCGGGCGAGAGATAGGGTGACCACGCGGTTTCATCCTCGATCAGATCGATCGGCACTTCGGCGGCGTACTTCCCCTCGTGGATCAACTCCTTCGATTTGCGGGTCATCGCTTCTTCCGTTTCAAACAGTCAGCGGCTTTCAAGCCGGCCGCTACTCCGCCGCCTCGCTGGCTCCGCTCGCCTTCCTCGGCTTGCCATCCGCCTTCTTCAGCACCGGGGCCAGAAACTTGCCCGTGTAGCTCCGCGGCGCTTTCACGATGTCCTCCGGCGGGCCCCAGGCGACGATCTCGCCGCCGCCGTCGCCGCCTTCGGGGCCGAGGTCGATGACCCAGTCGGCGGTCTTGATGACTTCGAGATTGTGCTCGATCACCACCACCGTGTTGCCCTGGGCGACCAGCTCGTGCAGCACTTCCAAGAGCTTCTTGACGTCGTGGAAGTGCAGACCGGTGGTCGGCTCGTCCAGGATGTAGAGCGTGCGGCCGGTGGCGCGCTTTGACAATTCCTTGGCGAGCTTGACGCGCTGGGCTTCGCCGCCCGACAGCGTGGTCGCCTGCTGGCCGACATGGATGTAGTCGAGGCCGACGCGGTGCAGGGTCTGAAACGTATCGCGCACGCGCGGCACGGCCTTGAAGAATTCGGCGGCCTCTTCCACGGTCATGTCGAGCACGTCGGCGATGGACTTGCCCTTGAACAGCACCTCCAGCGTCTCGCGGTTGTAGCGCTTGCCCTTGCAGGTGTCGCAGGTGACGTAGACGTCGGGCAGGAAGTGCATCTCGATCTTGATGACGCCGTCGCCCTGGCAAGCCTCGCAGCGCCCGCCTTTGACGTTGAAGGAGAAGCGGCCGGGCTCGTAGCCGCGCGCCTTGGCTTCGGGGAGCCCGGCGAACCACTCGCGGATCGGTGTGAAGGCGCCGGTATAGGTGGCGGGGTTGGAGCGCGGGGTGCGGCCGATCGGGGACTGGTCGATGTCGATGATCTTGTCGATATGCTCCAAGCCCTCGATGCGGTCGTGCGGCGCGGCGCCTTCGCTGGCGCCGTTCAGCTTGCGGGCAATCGCCCGGTAGAGCGTGTCGATCAGGAGCGTCGACTTGCCGCCGCCGGACACGCCGGTGACGCAGGTGAATAGCCCCAGCGGGATTTCCGCCGAGACGTTCTTGAGGTTATTGCCGCGGGCATTGACGACCTTGAGGGTGCGGCGATGGTTCGGCGGCCGCCGCTCGGGAATCTCGACCGCCAGCTCGCCGGTGAGGTATTTGCCGGTCAGCGACTTCGGATTGCGCATGATATCGGCGGGCGTTCCCTGCGCGACGATGTGACCGCCATGCATGCCGGCGCCGGGGCCGATGTCGAGCACGTAGTCGGCGAGGCGGATGGCGTCCTCGTCATGCTCGACCACGATCACGGTATTGCCGAGATCGCGCAGCCGCTTCAGCGTCTCCAGGAGCCGCGCATTGTCGCGCTGGTGCAGGCCGATCGACGGCTCGTCCAGCACATAGAGCACGCCCGTAAGTCCTGAGCCGATCTGCGAGGCCAGCCGGATGCGCTGGCTCTCGCCGCCGGACAGCGTGCCGGAGGCGCGGGCCAGCGTCAGGTAGTTGAGGCCGACGTCGAGCAGGAAGGTCAGGCGCTCGCGGATCTCCTTGAGAACGCGGCCCGCGATCTCGTTCTGCTGGGCGTTGAGCGCATCGGGCACGCTGGCGAACCACTCGCCGGCGCGCTTGACCGAGAGCTCGGCGATCTCGCCGATATGCTTGCCGCCGATCTTGACGCAGAGCGCCTCCGGCTTGAGGCGGTGGCCGCGGCAGCCGGCGCAGGGCACGTCGGAGAAATATTTTGCCAGCTCCTCGCGCGCCCACTCGCTTTCGGTCTCGCGGTAGCGGCGCTCGAGATTGGTGATCACGCCCTCGAACGGTTTTTTGGTATCGTAGGAGCGGACGCCGTCCTCGTAGGAGAACTTGATGGCGTCATCGCCGGAGCCGGTCAGCAGCACGGCCTGTACCTTTTTCGACAGGTCCTTCCAGGGCGTGTCCAGCGTGAACTTGTAATGCTTGCCGAGCGCCGTCAGCGTTTGCAGATAATAGGGCGAGGACGATTTCGCCCAGGGCGCGATGGCGCCCTTGCGCAAGGTCATCTCCTTGTCGGGGATGACGAGGTCCTCGTCGATGTGCTGCTCGACGCCGAGGCCACCGCATGCCGGGCAGGCGCCATATGGGTTGTTGAAGGAGAACAGCCGCGGCTCAATCTCGGGGATGGTGAAGCCCGACACGGGGCAGGCGAATTTTTCCGAGAACAGGATGCGCTCGGGCCCGCTCTTGTCGTGGATTTTGGCGGTCTTCTTCTTGCCGTCTTCGGCGGCGGCTGCTGGCGCGTCGGCGTATTCGATGACAGCGAGGCCCTCGGCGAGCTTCAGCGCGGTCTCGAAACTTTCCGCAAGGCGCTGGCCGATGTCGGGGCGCACCACGATGCGGTCGACGACGACGTCGATGTCGTGGGGGAATTTCTTGTCGAGCGTCGGCGCGTTCGCGAGCTCATGGAAAGCGCCGTCGATCTTGACGCGCTGGAATCCCTTCTTGAGGTATTCGGCGAGCTCCTTCTTGTACTCGCCCTTGCGGCCGCGCACGACCGGCGCCAGCAGATAGAGCCGGGTGCCTTCCGGCAGCGCCAGCACGCGGTCGACCATCTGCGAGACCACCTGGCTCTCGATCGGCAGGCCCGTGGCCGGCGAATAGGGCACGCCGACGCGGGCCCAGAGCAGGCGCATATAGTCGTAGATCTCGGTGACGGTGCCGACGGTGGAGCGCGGATTCTTCGAGGTGGTCTTCTGCTCGATCGAGATCGCCGGCGACAGGCCGTCGATCTGGTCGACATCCGGCTTCTGCATCATCTCGAGGAATTGGCGCGCGTAGGCCGACAGCGACTCCACGTAGCGGCGCTGGCCCTCGGCATAGATGGTGTCGAAGGCGAGCGAGGATTTTCCCGAGCCGGAGAGGCCCGTGAACACCACCAGCCTGTCGCGGGGGATCTCGACGTCGATGTTCTTGAGATTGTGCTCGCGCGCGCCGCGAATGGTGATGGCGCGCGAGGACGACGCGTTCTGTTGGCGTTTGGCGCGGAGCACTTCATCCATATCAGGCATTCCCAGATGCGCATGAAGCGCGCGTTCAGTGAGGCGCGCTTCGCCGGGCGGGCCGGGCTCAGACGCCAAGAGGGCACGAAGGGGGCACGCCGGAACGTAGGAAGAACGCGCGGCATTTTCCAGTGCCGCGCGCGAATCATCAACGGATAGTTTGGGCGATGGCGGCAGGCGGCAGCAGAAGTCTGCGCCGGACGGCAGCATAAGTCTGCGCCGGACGTCAGCAGGCGGGTCGTTCCGGCCAGGGAACGCAACTCGCCCGCAAAACAAAAGGCCGGCGCGAGGCCGGCCCTTCGAGCGAGTTCGCGCGGCGAAGCTCAGTACTTTGCGACGACCGGGCCGCCCCAGCGATAGTTGACGCGGACGGTGACGAGGTCGACGTCCTGCTTGATGCGCTCGTTGAAGGTGGTGCCCGCGGGCGCCAGCACGCCGTTGTTGGTGAAGGTGTAGGTGCGGCTGCCCATGAACAGGTGGTCGTACTGGATGGCGGCCGACCAGTTCGGGGTGAAGCCGTATTCGAGGCCGACGCCGACCACGCCGCCCCAGCGGGTGTCGCCGACGGTGTCGGTGGCGACGACGTTGGTGCCGGTGGCGAAGCTGCGGAAGCTGTCGTCGGTCACCGCGCCGCCGCCCTTGACGTAGAACAGCACGTTGTTGACGGCGTAGCCGATCTGGCCGGTGAACAAGCCGAACGCGTTGATGCGCGACTCGTTGCTGGCGCCGGGCGCAATCAGGCTGACGTTGCGGCCGCGAAGGTCGGCCCAATTGCCCTGGCCTTCGACACCGAACACAAAGGCGCCGCTCTGGAAGCGGTAGCCGAGCTGGCCGCCGGCAACGCCGCCGCTCGCGTCATGACAGCCATCGCTTGCGACGAATACGCCCGCGGCCGTGACATTGTCCCAGCACTTGCTGCTGGAGCCCCAGCCGCCATTGGCGCCGATGTAGAGGCCGCTCCAGTCATAGACAGCCGCGATCATCGCCGGCGCCTTCGCATAAGGACGCGCGGGGAGATCCGCAGGATAACCCGGCACAGCCAGCGCGATCACACCGGCGAGGCCGAGCAGAAGCCTCTTCATTTCTCTCTCCGGTTTATTGTCCCGCTTCCGTTGGTCCCGAAGCGGTTTTTCAGCGCGAGCGCCAAGTCCATCCGCTGCAAAATTTACAGGATTCCGTCGCGCCATGCCGTCTCCCAAATGCAACACTCGGGAAGGAAGTGCCGGCGGGGCAAGTTAATGATTTACTTTGAAATTCTCCCGGTCCGCCGCGGAGGGCGAGCCGCGGTTGCGGCCGGAAAAACCTGCGCGGAACAAAACTGGAACAGTGGCCGCTTCGGTGCTATATGTGGATAACAGGGACGCCCAAGGCTGGAGCTTACGGAAAGCTGCGCCGTTGAGCGTATAGGTCGGCGGACGGCGCGGCGGGCAGATGCGATGCCGGCCCGGTCCGACCAGTGATTTTGCCAGTGATTGGGAAGCGTGGAGAGCGGCGATGGCGGGAAGTGTGAACAAGGTGATCCTGGTCGGCAATCTGGGCAAGGACCCGGAAATCCGGCGCACCCAGGACGGGCGGCCGATCGCCAATCTGAGCGTGGCGACCTCGGAGACCTGGCGCGACAAGGCCACCGGCGAGCGCAAGGAAAAGACCGAGTGGCACCGCGTGGTGATCTTCAACGAGGGACTGTGCAAGATCGCCGAGCAGTACCTGAAGAAGGGCGCCAAGGTGTACATCGAGGGCCAGCTGCAGACCCGCAAATGGACCGACCAGAGCGGGGTGGAGAAGTATTCCACCGAGGTCGTGCTGCAGGGCTTCAACTCGACCCTGACCATGCTCGAAGGCCGCGGCGGCGGTGGCGGCGGCTATGGAGCCGACGAGGGCAGCGGCGACTTCGGCAGCTCCAGCCCGGCACCGCGTCGCGTGGCGGCGGCCGGCGGCAGCCGCAACAGCGACATGAACGACGATATCCCGTTCTGAACGGGATCGCTTGCCAGGCATTACCGGCTGGTTAGGCGCGTGGGAATTTCCCTTCGCGCCGACAGGCGTTTACGCTTTGTAGACACCTGATCCAACTTCGCAGCTGTGCCCCATAGTCAGATGTAATCCGCGTCCGAAGCCGCAGGGTGGTTCCTGTCCGGAACCGCTTTGACCGCGCCAGATGTTAATGATATTTACATTAAGACTCGGCCCTAATCATCCAAAGGACCCGCGACCCGATCCGGAGCTCCCAATGAGCCTCAAGCCACTGCTCGACGCCGCGCCTCAGATTCCCGTCCACGCATTTGCGGCCATGGCGGCCTTTGCCCTCGGCGCAGTACAGCTCGCCGCTCCGAAGGGCACGCTGCCGCACCGGACGCTCGGCTGGATCTGGGTGGCGCTGATGGCCGTGGTCGCGATCTCCTCGCTCTGGATCCACGAGATCCGCCTGGTCGGCCCGTTCAGCCCGATCCATCTGCTGTCGATCTGGGTGCCGATCATGCTGGTCGTCGCCGTGATGGCGGCGCGGCGGCACAATGTGCGGCGGCACAGGATCACCATGCTCTGGCTGTTTGCGGGCGCGCTCGTCATCGCCGGGCTGTTCACTTTCATGCCCGGGCGGATCATGCATGCGGTGGTTTTCGGGTCCTGAAAACTGGCCTGATTCCGCGGTTTGGAGATGCCGGTTCCGGACACCGATTCCAGAGCCTCCACCTCCCTCGTAAGTCTATGAAAGAACAAGGGGAAAAAGCGCTGTCGCAGCGCTTTAAAAGGTGGCTTGAAGACCCCGGATCGGCTATATGATTCTGACGCCTTGAACTGACGGAATCCCCTTTGTCCGATACCGAAGATGACAAGCCCGGCGAGCCGCCGGCGCCATCAGATATTCGTCCCGTATCCATCCTCGACGAAATGAAGCGCAGCTACCTCGATTACGCCATGAGCGTGATCGTGGCGCGTGCGCTGCCGGATGCGCGCGACGGCCTGAAGCCCGTGCACCGGCGCATCCTCTATGCGATGCACGAGAACGGTTTCGAGTGGAACAAGACCTACCGGAAGTCCGCGCGCACCGTCGGCGACGTCATCGGTAAGTACCATCCGCACGGCGACCAGTCGGTCTACGACGCCCTGGTGCGCATGGCGCAGGAATTCTCCATGCGCGTGCCGCTGATCGACGGCCAGGGCAATTTCGGCTCGGTCGACGGCGATATGCCGGCAGCGATGCGCTACACGGAATCGCGCCTGACCAAGATCGCGCAGCACCTGCTCGACGACATCGACAAGGACACGGTCGACTTCCAGCCGAACTATGACGGCCAGGAAAAGGAGCCGTCGGTCCTGCCGGCGAAATTTCCGAACCTGCTGGTCAACGGCGCCGGCGGCATCGCCGTCGGCATGGCCACCAACATCCCGCCGCATAATCTCGGCGAAACCATCGATGCCTGCATCGCGCTGATCGACAATCCCTCGCTCGGCGTCGACGACCTCATCAAGATCATGCCGGGCCCGGATTTCCCGACCGGCGGCATCATCCTCGGCCACCAGGGTATCCGCGCCGCCTATCATCTCGGCCGCGGCTCCATCGTGATGCGCGGCAAGGTGACGATCGACACCATCCGCAGGGATCGCGAGGCGATTATCGTCACGGAAATCCCGTACCAGGTGAACAAGGCCACCATGGTGGAGCGCATCGCCGAGCTCGTGAAGGAAAAGAAGATCGAGGGCATTGCCGATCTGCGCGACGAATCCGATCGCGACGGTTTCCGCGTCGTGGTCGAGCTGAAGCGCGACGCGGTGCCGGATGTCGTGCTGAACCAGCTCTACCGGTTCACGCCGCTGCAGACCAGCTTTGGCGCCAACCTGGTGGCGCTGGACGGCGGCCGGCCGCAGGTGATGAACCTGCGCGATTTGCTGACAGTCTTCATCGCCTTCCGCGAACAGGTCGTCACCCGCCGCACAAAATTCCTTCTCAACAAGGCGCGCGACCGCGCCCACATCCTGGTCGGTCTCGCGATCGCCGTGGCGAATATCGACGAGATCATCCAGGCGATCCGGACCTCGCCCGATCCGGCCACGGCGCGGGACCGCCTGATGGAGCGGGACTGGGCGGCAAAGGACGTCGAGGCGATGATCACGCTGATCGACGATCCCCGCCACCGCATCAATGCCGACGGCACCATCCGCCTGTCGCTGGAGCAGGCGAGGGCCATCCTCGATCTGCGCCTGCAGCGGCTGACCGCGCTCGGCCGCGACGAGATTTCCGAAGAACTCGAGAAGCTCAAGCTGGAGATCAACGACTATCTGGAAATCCTGCGCTCGCGCGCCCGCGTGCAGGCGATCGTCAAGACCGAGCTAAGCGAGGTGAAGGCCGAGTTCGCCACCCCACGCAAGACCGTGATCATCGAGCAGGAAGGCGAGGTCGAGGACGAGGACCTGATCCAGCGCGAGGACATGGTCGTCACGGTTTCGCACGCCGGCTACGTCAAGCGGGTGCCGCTGTCGACCTACCGGGCGCAGCGCCGCGGCGGCAAGGGCCGCGCCGGCATGCAGACCCGCGACGAGGATTTCGTCAGCCGGCTGTTCGTGGCTTCCACGCACACCCCGGTACTGTTCTTCTCCTCGCGCGGCCAGGTCTACAAGGAAAAGGTCTGGCGACTGCCTATGGCCGCGCCGAACGGGCGCGGCAAGGCGCTGATCAACATCCTGCCGCTGGAGCAGGGCGAGCGCATCACCACCATCATGCCGCTGCCGGAGGATGAATCCTCCTGGGGCAATCTCGACGTGATGTTCGCCACGACAGGCGGCACCGTCCGCCGCAACAAGCTGTCGGATTTCGTCGACGTGCGCCGCTCCGGCATCATCGCCATGAAGTTGGAGGACGGCGAGTCCATCGTCGACGTGCAGATCTGCACCGAGCGCGACGACGTGCTGCTCACCGCCGCCGGCGGCCAGTGCATCCGCTTCCCCGTCACCGACGTGCGCGTCTTCACCGGCCGCACCTCGATGGGCGTGCGCGGCATTGCGCTGGCGGAAGGCGACAGGCTGATTTCGCTCGCGATCCTGCGCCATGTCGAGACGAGCTCGGACGAGCGCACGGCCTACCTGAAAATGCGCCGCGCCATGGCGGGCGATGGCGGGGCGGAGGAGGCGGCCGAGACCGAGAGCGAGGAGAGCTCCGACGCCGCCCAGATTTCGCAGGAGCGCTATGTCGAGATGTCGGCGGCGGAGCAGGTGGTGCTCACCGTCTCCGTCAACGGCTTTGGCAAGCGCACCTCGTCCTACGAGTACCGCACCACGGGGCGCGGCGGCAAAGGCATCGTCGCCATGAGCGTCAACAACCGCAACGGCAAGCTGGTGGCCTCGTTCCCCGTGGAGGACAGCGACCAGATCATGCTGGTCACCGACAAGGGCCAGCTGATCCGCTGCCCGGTCGAAGACATCCGCATCGCCGGCCGCTCCACCCAGGGCGTGATCGTGTTCGATACCGCCGCCGACGAGCACGTCGTTTCGGTCGAGCACATCGGCGAGGAAGAGAACGGCAACGGGGCGAATGGCGAATAGGGAGTGGCGAAGGGGGTTGGTCCCATCCGCTACTTGCCACGCGTTGTACGTCTAACTGTCTATGTTGACCGCCAGTTGAGCGGCGAAAGCCCGTTTGTAGGCAGGCCGCGCTTCGCCGCGGGCGAGATAGGCGGCCAGGTTCGGGTATTCGTCCAGAATGCCGGATGACTTTGACCTGAGCAGCACCGACACCATCATCAGATCGCCGGCGCTGAACGCACCATCGAGCCAGTCGGCATCGCCCAGGCGGGCGGAAAGTTGCTTCAGCCGGTTGCGAACGCGATCCGCGACCAGAGGCAAGCGCTCCTTATTCCACGGTTTGTCACCCTCAAGCAGCCTGGCGGTTTCAAGTTCAAGGATCGGCCGCTCGACCGTGTTGACCGCGGCGAACATCCATGTGATCGCCCGCGCCCGCGCATTGGCGTCGTCCGGCAGCAAGCCTGCATGGTGCTGGGCGACATGGAAGATGATCGATCCAGTCTCGAACAGGGCGAGATCGCCTTCCTCATAGGTCGGAATCTGGCCGAACGGATGAAGCGCCAGATGCGCGGGCTCCTTCATCGCTCGGAAGGAAACGAGGCGAACCTCGTAAGGCTGGCCCGCTTCTTCAAGCGCCCAACCCGACCAGTGCAGTTGGTGTATTGGCAACTTTAGGTTCGCTTTGGTGCTGTAGAGGAAATGCGAGCCGGCAGCCCGCAACAACTCTATTATAAATTGTATTTTTGCGACTGATGCCCTATTGTAGGGCAGCAAAGAGTGCGGAGATGGCCGTGGCGTCGGTTCTCGACGTATATCGAATGCTTACTTGGATGTTGTTGCGGGGACCGCGCGATCCGAGGCGATCTGACAGTGTTCTCTACAACACATCCACCGAGTTGTTTAAGGATTTCAACGGGGAACCTCCTCCAGTAGTCGGCGTTGGTTGGTCGATGAACGAAAAGGCGGCGGGCGAAATCCTTATCTTGATTCGAAAGGAAGGCGCTCAAGGCATTGGTCAAGCGGCTATCAGTCGGTTAAATCTTTCCGTTACGCAAGAGTTCACCGTTAGAGAGATCATCGTTGATTCGATTGATCTGACCGGACGCTCACGCCCCTCCCAAGGTGGGGACTCTCTGGGCGCAAGCCGCGGCGGTCGAAGTGGGACGTTTGGTTGCCTGGTACGCGACGCTGCTAATACGCAGCTTCTTCTTACCTGTGCTCACATAGTGGTTCCCACTAGCGACCTAATAAGCGGCAATTCATATTCTGGTGACGTCTGGCAGCCCTCTAGCGTGGACGGCGGTGTGGCATCCGATGATATCGGGACGGTCGAATCCTATGCGCCGATCAGTTTTGGTGGATATATTCCGAATAGGATCGACGCAGCTCTCGTCAAGCCCAAAACACCCAGCGACGTAATTGCTGGACTGCGTCTACTCGGTTCCATCGCCGGAAGCGGGCCAGTTGCTAAGCGCAGACCAGTTAGGAAGTCTGGTTGGAAGACCAAGCAGACCCAAGGAAATTTTCTCTATGTTACTAGCTTCATTCAGCGATTCGGTAATACCGAAGCGTTATTTGAAAATCAGCTAGGCATTGTTTGGGACTCTGACTGCAACCCGTTCTCGGCGGATGGTGATTCAGGCGCGCTTGTCGTTAATGAAAGAAGTGAGGCAGTAGGATTGGTATTCGCGGCCTCCAGCCATTGCCGGATGAGTTTCGCTAATCCCATACATCATGTGTTGGATCATTTTGGTGTTGTGCCGTTGTAGTTGGCAATCAATTCAACATGGGAGGTCCGAATGCAATTGCGGTGGCTATTTAATTCGCCGGTAAAGGTCACGGTAAAGACCGTGACGAAGGGCAGATTACCTGGCGAACCCGAACTTACTTCAGCCGAAAGTGAGACGGAAAAAACACAGGGCGTCTTTCTTACGGGGCGGTCGTTGTTGACGTTTCCGGGTGCGACCGCTGCCGTCCTTCTAGTATGGCAAGCGCTTGGCATTATGTTTCCGGCCATATTGTCAAGTCATTGGGCTCCTTTCATATTGTCGATGCTGGTCGGCTTGTTCATTTACGTTGTAGGGATCACCGATCCAAAGACCATCCTCTCGAGAAGGGACAAGTTAATTGCGCTGCCCATCGCATTTGTTAATGCGCTGCAAGTGTTTACTGCAGTCATTGGCATATCATTGCTAGGAAAGTAGCTTGAGTTCGCGCCAAGAGTTTCAAATTTCGATCTCCGTCCCGAACTCCACCACCTGCCGCGTAGGCGCGCCGAAGGACGCTACCGACCGCTCGGCATTTCGCTGCGGGAAGGCGACACCCTTTTCACGCCACACCAACCTGCCCGGCACGTTCTTGCGCGGGAAAGTGGTTTCACGGCCGACATAGGGGTGATGTCGGGCCGCTCCACCCAGGGCGTGATCGTGTTCGATACCGCCGCCGACGAGCACGTCGTTTCGGTCGAGCACATCGGCGAGGAAGAGAACGGCAACGGGGCGAATGGCGAATAGGGAGTGACGAAGGGGGGCGGTCCCATCCGCTACTTGCCACGCGTCGTTCGTCTAACTCTCTATCGTTTGGCTTGGCGGGCAAGCACCCGGTCGACCATCGCGCCGGCCGTGCCGAGATAGTTGGCGGGATTGCAGAGGGCGGCCAGCCGATCGCGCGGCAGGGCGGACGCAATCGTCGGCCGCTTCAGCAAGGCGTCGAGCAGCGCTTGGCCTCGCGCGGTCGCGTCGCGGCAGGCGGCGTAGACTTCATCATGCGCAGCCTGGCGTCCCAGCGCAGGCGCAAGCCCCATCATCACGGCCTCGGCCACGATCAGTCCGCCCGTCGAGTTCAGGTTTCGCTGCATCGCCTCGGGCTGAACAATGAGACCGGAAAGCATGAACTGCGCCTGCGCAAGCGAGCCGGCCGTCAGGAGGCATGCCTGGGGCAAGGCGAACCATTCGCCGTGCCACGGCCCGGTAGCGCGCTCGAGATCCTGAACCATGCAGTCGAGCATCAGGGAGGCGGCGTCACGGGAGGCCTTGGCGTTCGCCAGCAGGATTTCCGACGAGATCGGATTGCGCTTTTGCGGCATGGTCGAGGATGCGCCGCGATGTGAGGAGAACGGCTCGAACACCTCGCCGATCTCGGTCGCCATCAGGATCATGACGTCGTAGCCGATCTTGCCGAGCGCGCCGCAGATGGTGGCGAGCGTCTGCACCATCTCGACCAGCCCGTCGCGCGCGACGTGCCAGGTGATATCGGGTTCGGCAAGACCGAGCACGCGCGCATAGGCGGCGCGCACATCCAGGCCGCGGTCGGCAAGCGAAGCCAGCGTTCCCGCCGCGCCCCCAAGCTGCGCCTGTAGTGCGCGCGGCTTGGCCTGCGCCAGCCGTTCGGCGGAGCGTTGCAGCGACGACAGCCAGACCGCGGCCTTGTGCCCGAAGGTGATCGGCAGCGCTTGCTGAAGATGGGTTCGTCCGGCCATCGGCGTATCGCGGTAGACGCGGGCAAGCCGCGCAAGCTCTGCCATGACCTCGGCGAGTTGGACTTCAATCAGTGCGACTGCGTCCCGCAATTGCAGCACGGCCGCCGTGTCCATGATGTCCTGGGTCGTCGCGCCCCAATGTACGTATCTTCCGGCTTCGCCAAGCTGTTCCGACAGCTGGCGCACCAGGCCGACGATGGGATAGCCGACGTTTTCGGTATCGCGCTTCAATTGCTCGCGGTCGAGCGCGATCGCCGGTGCCTTGCGGGCGATCGCGTCTGCCGCCTCGCGCGGGATCACGCCGACCTCGCCCTGGGCCAGCGCCAGCGCGACCTCGGCCTGCACATAGGCCTCGAGCTGGGCTTCATCGGAAAATACAGCCCGGATGGCCGGCGTCGTGAAGACATCGCGATAGAGGAAGCTGTCGAACATGCTGCTGGCCACGGATTAATCGCTCCTGGTCGAATACGCGCTCCATAAGAGTGAAACGTGCGGGCCCGAGCAAGCTCTGCCTTGCCTCTGGCTCTGCGCATGAGGCTACGTCGCCATGCGTGAAGGGGGAGTTGCAGCCGCCTCCGCCCCGACACCGGCAATGAATGCACCGATCTGCGCGATCGCGGCATGGGCCTCCGGCAGCAGTGGAACGAACAGCTGAAAGGCGTGCGGCATCCGCGGCCAGATCTCGATGCGGCTGAGCGGATTGGCCTGCTGCAGCTTCTCGGCCATTCGCACGGCATCGTCTCTGAGGATTTCGTCGCTGCCGGACTGGATCAGCACGGGCGGCAGGCCGGACGGATCGCCGTAGAGCGGCGACGCGTAGGGAGTGAGCGGATCGGCGCCGGCGAGGTAGCACCGCACGAGCTCCGGAAGATCGCCTGCGTTGAGCATCGGGTCCGCTGCGGCATGCTCGGTCAACGATTGGCCGGTTAGCGCCAGATCGGTCCAGGGCGACATGGCGACCGCGGCGGCGGGGAGCGGGCCGCCCAAATCGCGCAGTTTCAGCAACAGGCAGAGCGCAAGTCCCGCACCGGCAGAATCTCCCATGATGAACAGCCCGCTTGTATCGCCCGTCTCCTGCGCGAGCCATCGATAGGCCGAAAGTGCGTCGTCCAGCGCGGCCGGAAAGGGATGTTCGGGCGCCAGCCTGTATTGGATCGCCCACACACGCGCCTTCGCCGCGTTGGCGATCCGCCAGGTGAAGTGGCGATAGAAGGCCGGCCCGCCCGAAACGTAGCCGCCGCCATGCAGGTAAAGCACGTTGCATTCAGGCCGCGAGGCCGCCGTGGTGGTCCGATGCATCGTGACGCCGCCAGCCTCAACGATCGCGATGTCCGTGCCGGAGCGCGGGCGCGGCACAAAGGGCGCGGTGCGATGCATGCCGGCTCGCCAGGCCTCGACCTCGAACCCGCGGCGGCGCCGTTTCAGGAGCATGCGAAGCCCGAGCCGCAGCATTTCGGCGCGCAGGCTCATGACGGGCCCTGCGCCCTCACGGGAATGCCGCCGTCTTCGGCATGCGGGCGAGCTCGGGACCGCCCCGCCGCTCGCCGACGATCCGGCCGTCGTCGATCTCGACGATGCGGTCCGCAAAGGGGAGGATGCGGGGGTCATGCGTGACCACCAGGACGGCCCTGTCCCGCTCGTGAGCGGCGTCGGCGAGGATGCGCAGGATCATTCGGCCGTTGTCGCTATCGAGGGCCGCAGTCGGCTCATCGGCAAGGATGACGGAAGGATTGGCAACAAAGGCCCGGGCGATCGCTACTCTCTGCTGCTCACCGCCGCTGAGTTCTGCCGGCCGGCTTTTGGCCTTGCGTACCAGGCCGACCATCGCCATGGCTTCGCGCGCCTTCTTCGCCGCGCGCCGTCCGCGCTCGCCGCGGATATCCAGCGCAAGTTGAACGTTCTGCGCCGCCGTGAGCGTCGGAAACAGGTGGTAGGACTGGAACACGAAACCGATGTGGTCGCGGCGGATCCTGGCGAGTCCTTCCTTGTCGATCTGCGATATGGAGTTGCCGTCGATGGTCGCGGTGCCGGCATCCGGCGCCAGCATGCAGCCCAGAACCAGCAGCAGGGTCGTCTTGCCGCTCCCGGACGGGCCCATCAGCAAGGTCAGCTCGCCCCGACGCAGCGACAGATCGACTCCGCGCAGCGCCTGTACCTGGCCGGCGCCGCGACCGAGCGTTTTCCTGATCCCCTTTGCTTCGACAATGAACTCACTCATCGCATGAACACCGTGGCTGGATCGATGCGGACCACCCGGACGATCGCCCCGATGGCCGACGCCACGCACATGACCACCGTCAATGCAAACAGGGCGGCAATCAGCCAGGGAGTGATCACGATCGGCAGCGCGCTTTTCGCGGTGACATCGACCACGGCGTAGCCAATCGCGGCTGCAATGATGAATCCGATCACCGCGCTGAGCAGCGCCTGGTAGATGATGACCGTGTAGATGTAACCGTTCGACGAACCCATGGCGCGCAGCGTCGCGAACTCGCTCAAGTGATCCTTGGTGCTGGAATAGAGCGTTTGCGCCACGATCACGGTCCCGACGATCACGCCGAGCAAGGCCCCGGCAAACAGCGCCGCACCCGCGCCGGTGCCGAACAGCCAGAACGAGCGGCTGCGGTCGCGAAATTCGGCCGAGGTGAGCACCTCCGCATCGCCCACCTTCGCTTTTACCGCCTCCAATACCGATGTGCGATCCGCATCCGATTTGACGCGGACGACCAGGCTGCTGGCGCGCTCGGGAAACGTGCCGGTGTACTGGCGCGCATTCCTGAGGTCGACGAAGACGTAAGGTGTCGTGGTGAAGGAGCGGATTCCGTCGGTGAGGGCGACGACCTTGACGCGACGGCCGCGGATCTCCGCCGTTTCGCCGACGCTGGAGATGCCAAGGCGGTCGAAATAGGAGCGGTCGACGACGACGGCGCCGACCTGGGAGAGGCTGCGGACATCGCCTTCGACCACGTTCCAGGGCTGCAAGGTGTTGTCGCGCAGGTCGGCGCCGACGACGAAGACCGGCGTGACTTCGCCGCTACCGAGACGCCAGTCCGAGAAGCCGATGACGAGCGGGACCACCGATGCGACGCCATCGACGGACGCGACCTTGTCGCGCGCGCCCGTGTTCAGCTGGGAGGGGTCCTCGAAGCATTTCGCGCCCTTCGGCAGCACCCAGAGATCGGCAGAGGTGTGGTCGATCATGGTCGTCACCATGCGCCCGAAGCCGAGGAACAGGCCCATCTGGATCATCACGAGCACGACGGAGAACACGATCCCGATCAGGGTTGCGACGAAGCGCAGCCGATCGTGGAAGAGATTGCGCGAGGCCAGCGTCAGCACCAGCGACATGAAAGCTCCGTCAACGCGGTTGATGGGCGCGGGCCTTGGCCGGCACCGCGGGAGGCCGGCGGAAGAAGAGGCTCACGCCCGTTCTGATCATTGCGCTCGAGGCCCAGCTCAATGCCAGCGCACCCGTGAACACGAGTCCGGCCTTGCCGAAGGCGTTCAGATCCGCGCCCAGCAGGGCATATTGCAGCCACAGCACGAACACGTAGTGCACGAGGTAGATGCCATAGGCATTGGCGGAAAGGCTGTCGAGCGCGCGCTCGCGCGGGCGCAGCCAGCGCAGGGCGATCGCAACGAAGGCGAGCACGCCGGTCGCGGAGGCGATGGGAAGAACCAGAGCTGCGGCGAGGCGAAAGGCGAGCGGGCTGGCCTCCCAGTCCGGCAATGTCAGCGAAGTCAATCCACCCCATGCGGCAAAGCAGGCGACGGCAGCCGCCAGCCAGGTTCGCCAGCGGCGCGCGACCGGACCGTCGGCGCGAAGCACGCTGCGGTCGATGCCGTAGCTGCCGATGGCAAATCCGGCGAAGAAGTAGACGAGATAGTGCAGCGGCCGGCTGAGCTGGAAGGCGAATGGACCGAGCCAGGTCCATTCCCACGGCCCGAAAGCCATCGCCAGCGGAACGTAGCCGAGCGCCGACAATGCCGTCAGCGCCGCGAGGAAATGCACCGGGCGTTCGTTGCAGGCGGCAACCAGCCGCCCCAATGCGCCGGGCCAGGACGGCGCAACGGCGTGCAGTGCCGCCCCCAGCGCGCTGAACAGGAGGAGCTGCCAGAGAAACCATTGCGGTCCCGTCGGCCACATCGGCAGCGCGCGCCAATGCTGCCAGAACGCAGCGAAGGAGGGATCGGCCGCAGTCACACGATACGACGCGTAGTAGGCCAGCGGGCTGAGCAGGGCGACGGCGAGGAGGAACGGTAGTCCAATCCGCCACCACCGGTCGGCCAAATAGGCGCGGCTGCCCTTGCGAAGCAGGCTCTGCGGGACAAACAGGCCACCCAGGAAAAACATCAACGACATCAGGCTGACGTCCTGCCAGGCGCAGAACAGGTCGAATCCGAACCAGCGTTCGCGGTCGAGAAGCGGAAACGCGATCCAGCGATAGGGCGCCTCGTCGAAGCCAAAGGGTTGCTGCGGCTGCGAGGCGAGATAGGGAAGTACCGAATGAAACGCGACTACAATCAGGATGACGACGGCGCGCAAATTGCCGAGGGGAATGTTGACGCCAGCGCTCATGTGACCGTTTCAGCCGAGTTAACCTCCCGACCTCAACTGACGGGCCGGCCGACGGGTTCCAATGCCGGCGAAACGACTCTGCACGCCACCGCACGGAACGGCCTTCTGGCCTTTCCGAGCTTGCGCGAGCGCGTGGGGCGGTGAAGGCCAGGTGGAAAACGAAAATCCCCGGGGGGCATCCCGGGGACTTCGACTTTTCGATTTAGAGCAACGTGGAGGTGGAGTTAGGCAACGATGTGCGATTACGGGGTGCGGTCGGCGGTCACCAGGCGGGCTTCGCGCACCACCTTCTTTGTCCCGACGGAACGCAGGCACGAGGCTTCGAAGTTCGGCCATGCCTGCTCCGAGCAACCGCGGCCGACCTGCTTGATGTCGAGGCGATCGCCCTTTGCCAGGGCTACGGGAACGCTGGCTTCGACTTTCGGGGCAAATCCGGGAAGAACGGTGAGCGCGGCGGCGATGACGGCGGCAATGGCCACCGCGGAAATTGCCTTGATCATGACTGTCCCCTGTCATGGGCCCCCCAACGGGCCCCTTTGTTGCGGACACTGAGTAACCAAGGCCGGTTTCGGGACGTCTTCTCCGATGCGGAAAATGGTTTCGTCCGGGGCCGGTTTTGTTTCGTGCCGGCCAGCCGGACGAAACATTCGGTTACCTGCCCGAAAGACGCGCGGGGGCGGCAAGTGGTTCATTGGCCGAGGCAAAATGGTGGTTTGACAGGCCCGGGGGGCGGGGAACCTTGCCGGCCGGGGCGGGGCAGGCTAGAGGGGGGCCATGCCCCGCATCGCGCTATATCCCGGCTCCTTCGATCCCGTAACCAACGGCCATCTGGACGTGGTCCGGCATGCGGTCACCCTCTGCGACAGGCTGATTGTCTCGATCGGGGTGCATCCGGGCAAAAAAGCGCTGTTTTCGACCGAGGAACGGCTGGACATGGTCCGGGCCGTGTTCGAACCGATCGCCCGGAAGGCTGCTTGCGCCTTCGACTGCTCGACCTATGACAATCTCACGGTGACCGCGGCGCAGAAGGCCGGCGCCACCATCATGATTCGGGGCCTGCGCGACGGCACCGACCTCGACTATGAGATGCAGATCGCGGGCATGAACGAGACGATGGCGCCGGAGGTGCACACGGTGTTCGTGCCGGCGTCTCCCGCCGTCCGCCCGATCACCGCCACACTGGTCCGCCAGATCGCCGGCATGGGCGGCGACGTCTCCGCCTTCGTGCCATCGGCCGTTGCCAAAGCCCTGAAAGCCAAATTCGGCTGACACCCGTTCTGCGACCTGACCGTTCATCTGCTGCCAGCGGAGTCTTCATGATCCGAATCCTCGCCCTCATCGCCGCACTGTTCGCCGTGGCTCCCGCGCTCGCGCAACCGCTCCCGGCCAATCTCGACAAGGCCAATGCGATCGTGATCGACTCGACCAAGGGCCGCATCGTCATCGCGCTGCGCGCCGATCTGGCGCCGAAACATGCCGAGCGCATCAAGCAGCTCGCGCGCGACGGCTTCTACAACAACGTGCCGTTTCACCGCGTGATGGACGGGTTCATGGCGCAGACCGGCGACGGCGAGAAGTTCAACGGCACCGGCGGCTCGAAATATCCGATGCTGAAACAGGAGTTCTCCGCAACGCCCTTCAAGCGCGGCGTGGTCGGCATGGCCCGGCGCGGCGACAGCGTGGACAGCGCCAACGCGCAGTTCTTCATCTGCTTTGCCGATGCTTCCTTCCTCAACCGCCAATACACCGTGATCGGCGAGGTCGTGCAGGGCATGGACGTCGTCGACAAGCTGAAGAAGGCGCCCGCCGGCTCGAGCAGCGGCGCGGTGACCGATCCCGACAAGATGGTGAAGGTGCAGGTCGCATCCGACATCAAGTGAGCGGCGTTGCAGGCGCAACGCTTCACCCGAACCCGCGAGAGAGACCGACATGGCTGACAGCGAAAACACATTGATCCTCGAGACCACCCAGGGCCCCGTGAAGATAGAGATGCGCCCGGATCTGGCGCCGGGCCACGTCGCGCGCATCAAGGAGCTGGTGCGCGAAGGCTTCTACGACGGCATCGTGTTCCACCGCGTGATCGACGGCTTCATGGCGCAGACCGGCTGCCCGCAGGGCACCGGCACCGGCGGCTCCGGCAAGAAGCTGAAGGCCGAGTTCAACGCCGAGCCGCATGTCCGCGGC
Source organism: Bradyrhizobium sp. (assembly GCF_052389815.1). Classification (GTDB taxonomy): domain Bacteria; phylum Pseudomonadota; class Alphaproteobacteria; order Rhizobiales; family Xanthobacteraceae; genus Bradyrhizobium. The sequence continues at coordinate 20,267 of NZ_JBQTHN010000206.1, forward strand.
ACCGCCTCGATGGCGCGCGCGGCAAGCCCGGATTCCGCCGACAGCCAGTTCTTCATCTGCTTCGACGATGCCTCCTTCCTCAACCGCCAGTACACGGTGTGGGGCAAGGTCACCGAGGGCATGGAGAACGTCGACAAGATCAAGCGCGGCGAGCCGGTGCGCGATCCCGACAAGATCGTCAAGGCGAAGATGGCGCTGGACGCCTGACCGTCATTCCGGGGCGCGCGTCAGCGCGAACCCGGAATCTCGCGCCGCAACTTCTGGATTCCGGGTTCGATGCTGCGCATCGCCCCGGAATGACGTTGTTGAGCAACGCGCATGCGCACCGACCTCTTCGACTTCGACCTTCCCGCCGAGCGCATTGCTCTGCGCCCGGCGACACCGCGCGATTCCGCCAGGATGCTCGTCGTGCAGGGCGATGGCGTGCTGCGCGACCGCCATGTGTCGGAGCTGCCGCAATGGCTGGAGGCGTGCGACCAGATCGTCGTGAACGACACCAGGGTGATCTCCGCGCAGCTGATGGGCCGCCGCATCGGGCGCGAGACCGAGCCGAAGATCGAGGCGACGCTGATCAAGCGGCTCGACGGCTCGCGCTGGCAGGCGCTGGTCAAGCCGGCGAAGAAGCTCGCCAGCGGCGACCGCATCCGCTTCGGCAATGAAGGCAAGGTCTGCCTGCTCGGCCATCTCGACGCCGAAGTCGAGGCCAAGGGCGCCGAAGGCGAGGTGACGCTGTCATTCACCTTCCATGGACCGGCACTGGACCAGGCGATATCGGATATCGGCACGACGCCGCTGCCGCCTTATATCGCGTCGAAACGCATGCCGGACGATCAGGACGCTGCCGACTACCAGACCATGTTCGCGGCGAACGAAGGCGCGGTGGCGGCGCCGACCGCAGGACTGCACTTTACGCCGGCGCTGGAGGCGGCGCTGCGCCAGCGCGGCGTCGGCATCAACCGCGTGACCCTGCATGTCGGGGCAGGGACGTTCCTGCCGGTGAAGGTTGAGGACACCGCCGAGCACCGCATGCATGCGGAATGGGGCACCGTGCCGGCGGAGACCGCGTGCCAGCTCAACGAGGCGCGCGCCAGAGGCGGGCGGATCGTCGCGGTCGGCACCACCTCGCTGCGGCTACTGGAAAGCGCAGCGCAGGCAGACGGCACGATCCAGCCCTTTGCCGGCGAGACCGCGATCTTCATCACGCCCGGCTACCGCTTTCGCGCGGTCGATGTCCTGCTGACCAATTTCCACCTGCCGCGCTCGACGCTGTTCATGCTGGTGTCGGCGTTTTCCGGCCTCGACACGATGAAGCAGGCCTATGCGCACGCCATTGCCAGCGGGTACCGCTTCTATTCGTACGGCGATGCGTGCCTGCTGTTTCGGGCGCGGGAGCCACATGGGATTGAGTAGGGTGGGCAAAGCGCAAGAGACTGGGCAAGAATTCTGTTCGCTAGATTCTGGATCGATGTACGATTCTTCTCATGACGAATCGCACCTATAAGACCGGACGAGACCGGGGACAGCTGAGCCTTTTGCCAGCTCGTGTTGAGG
>NZ_JBQTHN010000207.1:0-6719 GCF_052389815.1 Bradyrhizobium sp.
TGGCGCTGGAGGCGACCGAGCTGCGGGTGGTGGCGCAGATGGCGCGTGGTATCGATCCGGGCCCTGCGGCATCCCTGTTCAAGATACGGGGCACCGAGATCTTCCAGAGCATCACGGAGTTGACCCACCGTGCGATCGGCAATTACGGGCTTGCGCTCCGCGAGCAGCCGGTGAGTGCCAATCGCTTCATGCCCGGGCCGGACTATGGGCTTACCGCCGCGGAGAAATACTTGAACGCGCGCAAGCTCAGCATCTACGGCGGATCGAACGAGATCCAGCGCAACATCATCGCCAAGGCGGTACTTGGCCTTTGAACCCGGCAAACGGTGTCTCCAATGGATATCCAGTTCACTGAAGAGCAGGAATTGTTGCGGTCGAGCGTGCAGCGTCTGCTCCGCGACCAGTATGACTTCGAGGCGCGCCGCGGGATTGTTGCCTCCGAGGCAGGCTGGAGCCGGACGCAGTGGGCTTCCTTTGCTGAGCTCGGCCTGCTCGCCGCGCCGTTCTCGGAAGATGCCGGCGGCCTCGGCGGCGGTCCGCTCTCGACGATGATCCTGATGCACGAGTTCGGCCGCCACCTCGTGGTCGAACCCTTCGTCGAGACCATCGTCCTCGCTGGAGGCTTGCTCGAGAGCGAGGGATCTGCCGCGCAGAAGAGCGAATACATTCCCGACATCATCTCGGGAACGTCGATCTGGGCGCTTGCCTGGACCGAAAAAGCCTCACGTTTTGATTTTGCCAATCTCACGACAACGGCGCGACGCGAGGGCGATGATTACATACTCGTAGGCGAGAAGGCCGTGGTGATCGCCGCGCCGTGGGCGGATCATCTGATTGTCTCTGCACGCACCTCGGGAGACCGGCACGACCGCGCCGGCGTCAGCCTGTTCATCGTGGATCGCCAGGCGGCGAACCTGCATCTGCGCAGTTTCAAGACCATCGACGGCCGCCGCGCCGGCGAGCTCAGCCTGGACGGCGTGAGGGGCCGCTTGCTTGGCGGAGAGGGTGCGGGTGTCGCCGCACTCGAGGCTTCCCGCGATCGCGCCATTGCCGCGCTGTGCGCCGAAACAGTCGGCGCGATCGGCGAGCTGAACAACGCGACACTGGAGTACAGCAAGACCCGAAAGCAGTTCGGCGTCACGCTCGGCAGCTTCCAGGTGCTGCAGCACCGCATGGTCGACATGTTCATTGCGCATCAAGAGGCCCTCTCGTTGATGCAGCATCTCACCCTGAGTCTCGCAGCGAATGAGCCCGGCCTGTCCAGGCTCGCGTCCGGCGCAAAATCGAAGATCGGCTACGCCGCGAGGTTCGTCGCCGATCAGGCTGTGCAGCTTCACGGCGGCATGGGCATGACCGACGAACTCAATGTGGGACACTATTTCAAGCGAATCTCCTCCATCAACATCCAATTCGGCGATCCCGCGTTCCACGTGCTGCGTTACGCGCAGCTGGACGCGGCCGCCTAAGCAAAGAGGCAAGCATGACCACTGAAGCAGTAATCGTTTCCACCGCCCGCACCGGCGTCGGTAAAGCGTATCGCGGCGCGCTCAACAACACCGAAGGCCCGACCCTGGCCGGCCACGTGATGGCCGAAGCGGTGAAGCGGGCCGGCATCGCGCCTGGCGAGGTCGAGGACGTGGTGATGGGCTGTGCGATGCAGCAGGGCACCATGGTGATGAACGTGGCGCGTAAGGGTGCGATCAGCGCCGGTCTGCCGGTGACTGTCGCCGGCACCACCATTGACCGGCAATGTGCCTCCGGCCTGCAGGCGATTGCGGTTGCCGCGCGCTCGGTGATGCTCGACGGCGTCGAGATCGCGATCGGCGGCGGAATCGAATCGATCAGCCTCGTGCAGAACGAGCACATGAACAAGTTTCATGTCGTCGACGAAGAGTTGATGGCGATGAAGCCCGAAATGTACATGTCGATGCTGGAAACCGCCGAGGTCGTCGCCGAACGCTACAAGATCGGCCGCGACCGGCAGGACGAATACAGCCTCGAGTGTCAGCGTCGTATCGGTGCCGCGCTGCAGGGCGGCCGCTTCAAAGACGAGATCGTGCCGATCACAACCACGATGGCGGTCGTCAACAAGGACACCAAGGAGGTAAGCTATCAGCAGGTGACCCTGTCGAACGATGAGGGGCCGCGCCCCGACACCACGGCGGAAGGACTTGCAAAAATCAAGCCGGTATTCGAAGGCAAGACCATTACTGCGGGCAATGCCAGCCAGCTCTCCGACGGCGCATCGGCCTGCGTGATCATGAGCGACAAGATGGCCGCGAAGAAGGGCCTGAAGCCGCTCGGTATCTTCCGCGGGTTCGTCGCCGCCGGTGTCGAACCGGACGAAATGGGTATCGGCCCGGTCGCCGCGATCCCGCGGTTGCTCAAGCGCCATAACCTGAAAATCGATGACATTGATCTCTGGGAGCTCAATGAAGCCTACGCGGTGCAGGTGATCTATTGCCGCGACAAGCTCGGCATTGATCCGAACAAGCTCAACGTCAATGGCGGCTCGATCGCGATCGGTCATCCTTACGGCATGACTGGGGCGCGGCTCACGGGCCACATCCTGATCGAGGGCCGGCGGCGCAAGGCGAAATACGGCGTGGTGACCATGTGCATCGGTGGCGGCATGGGCGCGGCGGGTCTGTTCGAAATCGTCAACTGATCGGAAAAGCGGAGAATCACACGTGAAGACAGCAATCACTGAACTGTTCGGCATTCAGCATCCGATCATCCAAGGCGGCATGCACTATGTCGGTTTCGCCGAGCTCGCCGCCGCGGTGTCCAACGCCGGGGGACTCGGTATCATCACCGGCCTGACGCAAAGGACGCCGGAACTGTTGGCCAAGGAAATCGCACGCTGCCGCGATATGACCGACAAGCCGTTCGGCGTGAACCTGACCTTCCTGCCGAGCTTTACTGCACCGCCTTATCCGGAATACATCGCCGCGATCAAGGAAGGCGGCGTCAAGGCGGTGGAGACCGCAGGCCGTAGCCCCGAGCAATACATGCCGGCGCTGAAGGCGGCCGGCATCAAGGTGATCCACAAATGCACCTCTGTGCGGCACTCGCTGAAAGCCGAGAAGATCGGCTGCGACGCCGTCAGCGTCGACGGTTTCGAGTGCGGGGGCCATCCCGGCGAAGATGATATGCCGAACATGATCCTCTTGCCGCGTGCGGCTGATGAATTGAAGATCCCGTTCGTGGCTTCGGGCGGCATGGCAGATGCACGCAGCCTCGTCGCCGCGCTGTCGATGGGGGCGGCTGGCATGAACATGGGAACTCGCTTCGTCGCCACCAAGGAAGCGCCGGTCCATGACAATGTGAAGAAGGCACTGGTCGAGGCGACCGAACTCGACACTGTGCTGGTCATGCGCGCGCTGCGCAACACCGAGCGCGTGCTGAAGAACAAGGGCGTCGACCAGCTCCTCGAAATCGAGCGCGAGAAGGGCGCGAGCCTGAAGATCCAGGACATTCACGAACAGGTGGCAGGCGTCTATCCCAAGGTGATGATCGACGGCGACATGGACGCCGGCGCGTGGAGCTGCGGCATGGTCGTAGGGCTCATCAACGACATTCCGACGGTGAAGGAGCTGATCGACCGCATCATGGCCGATGCCGAGCGGCTGATCAGGGAGCGGCTGACGGGATTCTTGGACGCCGACAGCAAGGAAGCCTTGATGGTCGCCTGAAGGTGCTCGACGGGACAAGGCGGATGGCAGAAGATCGGATCGAGGTCGACACCGGCACGGGTGAGTTGCTTTGTGAGATCCGGGATCGCGTGGCGCTCATCACGCTGAACCGGCCCGAGGCCCGCAACGCCTTGTCCGATCAACTGACCCCAGCGCTCAGGCGCATGATCAGGCAATGCGGTGATGATTCCAGGGTCGGCGCACTGCTCATCACCGGCACCGGGACCGCGTTTTGCGCCGGCGGCGACGTCAAGGGCATGGGAAGCAATTCTGCGAAGGCAGAAACGCCGATCGATGAGCGGATCGCCGACTTGCGCATCAAGCAGCGCACCCTCACGGGTGCGCTGGTGGGGTTACGAAAGCCGACGCTCGCGGCGCTTCCCGGGCCTGCCGCGGGTGCAGGGCTTGCGCTCGCACTCGCCTGCGACATTCGAATCGCCGCTGAATCGGCGGTGATGACCACGGGATATGCCCGCATCGGATTGACCGGAGACTACGGCATCGCCTGGCTGCTAACGAGGCTGGTGGGAACGTCCCGGGCACGCGAGTTGATGTTTCTGTCCGAACGGATCGACGCACGCCGCTGCGAGACCTTGGGGCTGGTGAATCGGGTAGTGGCCGACGCCGAGCTTCGCGATGCCGCATTTGCGCTGGCAAGGTCCTTGGCCGAGGGCCCCTCGCAGGCTTTCGCCGGCATGAAGGACAACCTTGACCATGCCTTGGCCACGGACCTTCTGGATTCGATGGACCAGGAAGCGGCTTACATGATCCGCTCCGCGCGAACGACGGATCACAAGGAAGCGGTTCGCGCGTTCGTCGAAAAGCGCAAGCCGGCATTTGTCGGGCACTAGCGTGCCTTCAATCTGGAGGCCGGCATCATCTGACCGCTTTCCAGAGAGGCGCAGATAAAAAAGCCATTCTGCGGAATTTCATTGTTATATATGACGATAATCATCTAATATGGCTGTGTTTCTTTGTTCATCCGGGAGCAAGCGATGCGTTACCCGAAAGACCATGGGCAGCAGACGCGCAGGCGGATCGTCGAAAATGCTTCCTACGGCCTACGTCAGACCGGTGCCGACGGCTTGAGTGTCGTCGACCTGATGGAGCTTGCTGATCTGACGCATGGCAGCTTTTACTCCTACTTCAAATCACGTGACGCTTTGGTTGTTGAAGCGCTCGCTTTGGCCATGGATCAAACCATCGCCCATTGGCTGGATCTGACGCAGGGGTTGTCCGCCGAGAAAGGGTTCGACGCAGTCGTCGAGTCCTATCTGAGCCCGCGCCATCGCAACAACCCGGCTCGCGGCTGTGCGCTTCCTGCGTTGGCCGCGGATATCGGACGCTCAGGCCCGGAGGCACGGCGTACCTTTGCAGGCAGGCTCGAGAAAATGATCGATATCATCGCCCGGTTGATCCCGAAGAGGTCATCATCGGATGCGCGGGAGGCGGCCGCCATCGCAATTGCAACCATGGTCGGTTCGATCGTGCTCGCGCGTGCGGCCGGCGACAAGCGGCTGTCTGACGCCCTTCTGGAGGCCGGTCGGCAGGCCTTGCGCACTCAGGCCGCGAGCGGCGGCGCGGAGCGCCCCCAGTGTACAGAACCCGGATTCGAGAGGAGAAAATCGTGACCGAACACGTGAAAACCGAGGTTGCCGCGGGCGTCATGACATTGACGTTGGCCCGCGCCGACAAGAAGAATGCGCTTAGCAACGCCATGTACAGCGCCATGTCGGATGGGTTGGAGAGGGCGGAGCAAGATCCGGCCATCCGCGTCGTGCTGTTTCAGGGAGAGGGCGACAGCTTTACGGCTGGGAACGATCTCGCGGATTTCAGCGCTCAAGCCAACGGTAAGGATGCGAGTGAAAGTCAGGCGTTCCGGTTCATCAACAACCTCGGCAAGGCAACCCGTCCGCTCGTCGCCGCGGTCCAAGGCAATGCAGTAGGGGTCGGCACCACGATGCTCCTGCATTGCGATCTGGTTTTTCTTGCCGACACCGCAAGGCTGATGACGCCATTCGTGAATCTGGCTCTGGTCCCAGAGGCGGCCTCGAGTTGGCTGCTGCCTGCGCGCATCGGCCACGTCCGCGCCTACGCCATGTTTGCGCTGGGACAGCCACTCGATGCCGCCGCTGCATTGGCCTGTGGCTTGGCCAACGCCGTGGTGCCGGCCGCAGAGTTGCGAGCCAGAGCCCGGCAAGCCGCCGAAGCCCTGACTAAGCAGCCCGCAGGCTCGCTCAGTCACACCAAGGCGCTGATGCGCGATATGGAAAGGATCGCAGTGCAAATGAGCCGCGAAAGCGCGCTGTTCCGCGAGCGGTTGCAGACCGCAGAAGCGCGCGAGGCGTTCGCAGCGTTTGCCGAGCGTCGCAAGCCGGATTTTTCGAGACTAACGGCTGGCTGACGCGAGGCCTACACGCGCCGGGAGACGCCCCGCGCTTCAGCCGGTACGCGGGCAGCAAGGGCGCGACGCGAGCGTCGATGTTCGCGGTGGATCGAATGTTACGTGGGAGCATCTTAACCGTGGATACCGAAAACATTCACTATTACGAGCCGTCCAAGGGGCATGGACTCCGACATAATCCATTCAACGCGATCATTGCACCGCGTCCGATCGGCTGGATTTCCTCGCGAAGCGCGAAGGGGCAACTCAATCTGGCGCCCTACAGCTTCTTCAATGCGTTCAATTATGACCCTCCGATCCTGGGATTTGCATCTATATCCTGGAAAGACAGTGTCCAGAACGTGTTGGAAACGCGTGAGTTCGTCTGGAATCTCGTGACCCGAGAGTTGGGAGAGCAGATGAACAAGACGGCGGCGCCGCTGGCGCGTGGTGTAAGTGAATTCGAGAGCGCAGGATTGACGGCAGCGCCCAGCCGCCATGTCAGCGTTCCGCGCGTGCGCGAAAGTCGCGCAGCGATGGAATGCAAGGTTACAGAGGTCGTCCAATTCAAGAACTGGAAGGGCGAGGCGGTTCAGGGGTGGCTCGTCCTCGGTGAGGTGGTCGCGGTTTACATCGACAAA
>NZ_JBQTHN010000208.1:0-2453 GCF_052389815.1 Bradyrhizobium sp.
ACGCCCCACATCAACCCGACCGGCAGATCGTGCAGGAAGTCGAGCTCAGTGTCTGGATCGACCACCACGAGACCATCGGGTTTTGCGACCTGCGAAGCGATCTTGGCCAGATGCTTGGTGCGCGCCACTCCTATGGAGATCGGCAGGCCGAGCTCGTCGCGCACGCGGCGGCGGATGCGGCCGGCGATTTCGGCGGGCGTGCCGAACAGATGGGTGCAGCCGGCAACGTCGGCAAAGGCCTCGTCGATCGAGATGCGCTCGACCAGCGGCGTGAAATCGCCGAGCACGGCGATCGCCGCATCGCCGAGCCGCTGGTACTCGCGAAAATGACCGCCAACGAAGATCAGCTGCGGGCACAGTTCGCGCGCCTGCCGTCCCGGCATGCCGCCGGCAACGCCGAAGGCCTTGGCCTCGTAGGATGCGGCAAGCACGACGCCGCCGCCGACCGCGATCGGCTTGCCGCGCAGGGATGGGTCGAGCAGCTGCTCGACGGATGCGTAGAACGCATCGAGGTCGGCATGGAGGATGGTGGCTGGCGTGGTCATCGCATCCATCGCGACGATAGGGGCGATGTTGCGATAAGAACAAAAAGAGAACATCAAGTCAATGCGCTTGCACCTGCCGATGGCGCGCCTACGTCAGCCTTATGAAGGAGTGGTATCTCGTCTGGATCGAAGGACCGCGCGGTCCCGAGCCGCAGAAATGGTCGCCGGAAGGGCTATGGGGCCAGCTCTGGCGCCAGGACGTCATCGTGCGCTTTCCGCTGACCGATCAGGAAGCGAAGCTGCCGCTGGATGAACTGGCGAGGGCGCATCCGGTGCCGAAGTGAATGCGCCTGCCGGAGACCACCCGTTCAGGTGGTCCCCGCATCGCGCTGCTTCACATACCCGGTTCTATGGTCTTCTCGATCTTCCCGCCGCTTTCGGCCCAGTCCTTGAAGGCGCCGAGGTTGTGGACGTTGGCATAGCCCATGTCCTTGAGCACCTTGCCGCTGAGCGCCGATCGTCCGCCGGACGCGCAATAGAGGATGATCGCCTTGTCCTTGCTGAAATTCTTGTCGTGGTAAGGCGTGTCGGGGTCGGCGCGAAACTCCAGCATGCCGCGCGAGACGTGAATGGCGCCGGCGATCTTGCCGCTGGTTTCCACTTCGGGCGCATCGCGCACGTCGACCACCAGCGTGTTGCCCTTGGCCATCATCTCCTTTGCTTGCGCCGGCGTGATCCGCGGCACCACTGCGTTGGCGGCTTCCATCATCTGTTTGACGTTCGTAGTCATATCGTCATCTCCTCTTCTGTGCTCAGTCGATCCCCGCAAGTTGAACGTGTGGTCAGATCGGCCTGCCGACCGACATGCGAGCAATAGGTGGATGGCACCTGCCGTGCAGCGACGAACGTGATCAGCCGCCAGTCGCGCGGCGTCAGCGAGAAGCCGGCGCGGGTCTTGTCCGCGAACTCCTGATAGATGGGTAGGAGGTCGGGTCTCGCCGTCCAGGCGCGTATCGCGGCCATCATAAAACCGTTCTGGGCCTTCTGTGCATAGAGTTCGCCGATCCGGCCCGTCGCCTCCGTATCGTCGATGGTTTTGAGAAACATGACAATCTCCGTCGGCAAAACGATTGCTGCGGCCCGGTGCCGCGGATACATCAACACCGGTCAGTTCCCGCGACGGATGGGCTCTGGTTCCAATCGGCCGCCGCCTAAACGGTTCCGCCGAACCTGGCGATGGACTAAGGCCCGGACAGCTTTGACTCAATGATCGAGGCGCTCAAAGTTTTTGCCGGGACGCTGCGCGCCGATATTGCGGGCTTTTGTGATCAGCCCGGAGGCAATATGGACGTCTTGTCCGAGGTTCTGCGTGTCATCCGTGTTTCGGGCGCCATCCATTTCAATGCCGGGTTTACCCGGCCGTGGTCGGTGGTGACGTCGCCGCCCGATCTGCTCGCTTCCAGGCTCATGCCGGGGGCCGAAGCGATCACGCTGTTCCATCTGGCGATGAACGCCGGCCGTCGGGCAAGCCACTTCGGTTTCTCGAAATTCCTGTCAAGCCCCAAAATCAAAAAGATTTCTCTTTACCGGAATTCTGATTTGCGGTATGCCTTCCCCCGTCCCGGGCCCGCTGAGGGGCGTTTCGCGAATCGTCACGATGCGTTGGGCTTGGGATGCGATGGCCGTGGCAGGCTCAGGCGTAACGGCTCGGTTTCCGAAAGGGATCGAGCCGCCGCTGGACGTAAGGCTGCTGCGGACGGCGAAGTCGTGTGGTCCTGGCGCCGCGACCCTGGCGTCTATCCCTGCTGGCCTGTGCCGGCGGGGCAACGGTGACAAAAAAGGCCGCTCACCGGGGAGAGTACGTATAAGCCGTAAACCCATTGCGCGGGGAAGGCCGGGCTGTCTCGGCTGTACCTGTCAAAACCGTGTGCGCCACTACCCAAGTTTTTGGCACACGGCGCTGCGGGC
>NZ_JBQTHN010000209.1:0-26588 GCF_052389815.1 Bradyrhizobium sp.
GGGGGGGAGCCAGTTGGCTAATTTTATAATCTCTGCACAACTACAAATTTATGCGCCCTGGGGGGGGTATTTTACTTTCGGTGGCGCGCGGGGGCCTGTTTGGGCGCTATTGAAAAACCCGCTTCCACTGGCCCGAAAACGCGGGTCTTTTAACAGGCGAATGCTGCCTTCGCCACTGCGGGATGACGCTCAGATGACTGAAGTTCGGCCTATGGTGACCGGAATCCCGGCCGTTCTGGCCCGATTGTAACGGCAAGCCCAAACCCCTAAATCTGGCGAGAACGCGAGGTATCTTATGCAAGCATCTCCCCATGAGCCGGCGGTCTGGCACGGCACCACGATTCTGACGGTTCGCAAGGGCGGCAAGGTGGTGATCGGCGGCGACGGCCAGGTCTCGATCGGCCAGACCGTCATCAAGTCCAACGCCAGGAAGGTCCGCCGGCTCGGCAAGGGCGACGTCATCGGCGGCTTCGCCGGCGCCACGGCGGACGCCTTCACCCTGTTCGAGCGGCTGGAGAGCAAGCTCGAGCAATATCCGGGGCAATTGACCCGCGCCGCAGTCGAGCTTGCCAAGGACTGGCGCACCGACCGCTATCTGCGCCGGCTGGAAGCCATGATGATCGTCGCCGACAAGGACGTCTCGCTGGTGTTGACCGGCACCGGCGACGTGCTGGAACCGGAGGCCGGCGTGATGGCGATCGGCTCCGGCGGCAACTATGCGCTGGCCGCCGCGCGCGCCCTCGTCGACAGCGACAAGGACGCCGAGACCATCGTGCGCCGCTCGCTCGACATCGCCGCCGACATCTGCGTCTACACCAACCGCAACGTCACCATCGAAACGCTGTAGGGCATGGCGCCAGGGTCCCGCTATCTGTTCCGGGCGATGACGACGGCCGACCTGCCGATGATCGCGCGTTGGCTCGCCCAGCCGCATGTGCGCGAATGGTGGGGCGATCCGGCCGAACAGTATGCGCTGGTCAGCGGCGACCTCGACGAGCCTGCGATGGACCAGTTCATCGTCTCAACCGGCGGAAGCGATCTCGGCTATATCCAGTGCTACGATCTGACCGACTGGAATTCCGGCTTCGGCCCGCATCCAGCGGGCACACGCGGCATCGACCAGTTCATCGGCGAGCCCGATATGGTCGACCGCGGCCATGGATCGTCATTGATCCGCGCGTTCGTCGACGGGAGGCTGGCTGGCGGAACGCCGCGCTTGGTCACCGATCCCGATCCGGAGAACGCGCGGGCGATCCGCGCTTACGAAAAGGCGGGCTTTGCAAGGGACCGTCTGGTCGATACACCTGACGGCATCGCTCTCCTGATGGTGCGCAACGCATGACCTTTTCGCCGAAGCCGACCATCGCCACCAGAGTCGCTGCCTGGCAGTGGTTGGTCCTCGCGGCCCTGCTGCTCGCGCTGCAGGCGGTGCTGCTTTACTTGGCCGGCCGGCTGCCGATCTGCGCCTGCGGCTACGTCAAATTCTGGCACGGCGTGGTGCAGAGCTCGGAGAACTCGCAGCACATCGCCGACTGGTACACCTTCTCGCACATCCTGCACGGCTTCCTGTTCTACGGCGCGGCGTTCCTCGCCTTTCCGCGGCTTGCCTGGCCGGGCCGCCTGATCATCGCGATGCTGGTCGAAGGGGCGTGGGAACTGGTGGAAAATTCCAGCTGGATCATCGAGCGCTATCGCGCCGGCACCATCTCGCTCGACTATTACGGCGATACCATCGTGAACTCGATCTCCGACACGCTGTCGATGGTGCTTGGTTTCCTGCTGGCGAGGAAAATCCCTGTTGCTGCGACGGTTGCGCTCGGGATCGTATTCGAGGTCGCAATGCTGCTGCACATTCGCGACAATCTGACGCTGAACATCCTCATGCTGATCCACCCCTTCGAAGCGATCAAGCAATGGCAAGGCGGACCGCCGATCCTTTGATCCGGCTTGCCGATCGCAGCGTTCCGACATAGCTAGGGCCCATGACCGACTTTTCCCCCCGCGAAATCGTCTCCGAACTCGACCGCTTCATTGTCGGGCAGTCCGATGCCAAGCGCGCGGTCTCGATCGCGCTGCGCAACCGCTGGCGTCGGCTGCAGCTCACCGGCTCCTTGCGCGAAGAGGTGCTGCCGAAGAACATCCTGATGATCGGGCCCACCGGCGTCGGCAAGACCGAGATCGCGCGGCGTCTGGCCAGGCTTGCCGGCGCGCCGTTCCTCAAGGTCGAGGCGACGAAGTTCACCGAGGTCGGCTATGTCGGCCGCGACGTCGAGCAGATTGTCCGCGATCTCGTCGAGGTGGCGATCGCCCAGGTGCGCGAACGCAAGCGCAAGGACGTGCAGGCCCGGGCGACGCTCGCAGCCGAGGAGCGCGTGCTGGATGCGCTGGTCGGCCCGGGCTCCGGCCCGGCAACCCGCGAATCCTTCCGCAAGAAGCTGCGCGCCGGCGAGCTCAACGACAAGGAAGTCGAGATCGAGACACAGTCGTCCGGCGGCATGCCGATGTTCGAAATTCCGGGCATGCCGGGCGCGCAGATGGGCGCGATCTCGATCGGCGACATCTTCGGCAAGCTCGGCGGCGGCCGCACCAAGACGCGGCGGCTGACCGTTGCCGACTCCCACGAAATTCTCGTCGCCGAGGAATCCGACAAGCTGCTCGACACCGACCAGCTGGTGCTGGAGGCGATCGGCGCCGTCGAGAATAACGGCATCGTGTTTCTCGACGAGATCGACAAGATCTGCGCGCGCGAGAACCGCGTCGGCGGCGATGTCTCGCGCGAGGGCGTGCAGCGCGATCTCTTGCCGCTGATCGAGGGCACCACGGTCTCGACCAAGCACGGCGCGGTCAAGACGGACCACATCCTGTTCATCGCGTCGGGCGCCTTCCACATCGCCAAACCTTCGGACCTCTTGCCGGAGCTGCAGGGGCGCCTGCCGATCCGCGTCGAGCTGCAGGCGCTGACCCGCGACGACCTGCGGCGCATCCTGACCGAGCCGGAGGCTTCGCTGATCAAGCAGTACGTCGCCCTGATGAAGACCGAGGGCGTGACGCTCGACATCACCGACAACGCCATCGACGCACTTGCGGACGTTGCGGTTGCCGTGAACTCCACGGTCGAGAACATCGGCGCGCGACGGCTGCAGACGGTGATGGAGCGCGTGCTCGACGAGATCTCCTTTGCCGCGCCGGATCGCCATGGCGAGACCATCACGGTCGATGCGGATTACGTGCAGAAGCATGTCGGCGACCTCGCCAAGAATGCGGATTTGAGCCGGTTTATTCTGTAACTGTCGCCCCGGAAAAAGCCGGGGCCCACAACCACGGGACGTGGTTTTGAAACAAGCTGGAGCTCCAGCTTTCGCAACTTCAGCGGCGGTGGTTATGGGTCCCGGCTTTCGCCGGGACGACCACTGAAGTTGCGGCTCCATTGCGCGAACCTTGCCAGCCATGTGATAACGCCCGCCTGATCTCTTCGGGTGGGCGATGAATCTCCGGCTCTGGCAAAATCCCTGGCGGCTGATGCTGGCCGTCAATGCCGCGGTCTTCATCGGCGTCTTCCTGCACAAGATCGCGCTGCCGCCTTACGTCCCCTACATCCATCTCCTCGTCGACTATCATTTCGGCTTCACCAAGCGCGCGCTGATCGGCGCGGCCGTCTCGCTGTTCGCCGCCAAGGTGCCGGTCTGGCTGGTATTCGCGCTCGCCGGCACCGCGTGGATCATCACGCTCGGCCTGTTTCTTCAGCTCTTCCGCCGCACCTTCGGCTTCCACGAGAGGCACCTGCCGTTGCTCGTCTTCATGGCGGGCTCGCCGTTCTTCCTGAAGAACTTCATGCACACGCTCGGCCATTTCGACATCTATGGCTGCCTGCTGGCGATCTGCCTGCTGCTGATTCCGGCACGATCCATTGCCTATGTCTTGCTCGCAGCAGTCTTCTCGATCGTGCTGGTGCTGATCCACCATATCCATGTGCTGATGTATGTGCCGACCATCGCCGCGATCGTGGTGCTGCGCCACTACCTGCCGCAAGGTTTGACGTGGCAGAACGTCATCGCGGGTCTCGCCGCATGCGCGGGCAGTGCGTCGCTCTTCATCGCCACGCAGTTCTTCGGCGCCGTCGACGCACCTCCGCAGGCCTTCGTCGATCACCTGCAGAGCCGGATGGCCGATCCCTCGCGTACCGATCTCCTGAGCTTTGCCTACATCTGGTACCAGCCGCTGTCGAAGGAGATCGCCGACACCTGGGCGCGCCTGCCGCACAACATCCTCGGCGTTCCGGTGTTCGCGCTGCTGATCTGGCTGCACACACCGCTGTGGCGCTATTTTGCCGGCTTGATACGCGCACTGGCGGGCGAGATGCACCGTCGTATCGTCATCGCTGCGCTTGCGATCGTCAGCGCCGGTTATCTCGTGATGTTCGCTATCGTGTTCGACTACTCGCGCTGGGTTTCGAACTGGGCGGTATGCATGTTCCTGGTCCTGCACGCGGTGAAGATGCTGCCGGCTTCGCGCGAGACGTCCCCTATCCCGACAGATGACACGAAGACCACGATCTTCGGCGCCATCGTCTCGCTGATCCCGCGTGTCGGAATCGTGCGGCCGTTCTAGGACCGCGCGCGCCGCACCCGCACATAGAGCGCGCCTTCGCCGCCGTGGCCAACATTGGCTTCCTCGAAGCCGACCACCAGCGTGCGGAACTCCGGCAGCGCCAGCCAGTGCGGCACCTGCCGGCGCAGCACGCCGCGCTCGGAATCGCCGCCGCCGATCTTGCCCTTGCCGGTGATGACGAGAACGAAGGTAAGGCCTTCATGATGGGCGCGTTGCAGGAAGCCGAACAGCGCACGATGCGCGCGGGTTTGCGTCATGCCGTGCAGGTCGATGCGGGCGTCGATCTCCTTCTTGCCGCGCGACAGCTGGGCGCGTTCGCGACGCCCGATCGGCGCGAGCGGCGGTGCATGCGGTTTTGGCGGCGGCGCAATCTTCACCGGCGAGGACGGCCGCGGCGGAACGGAGGCGGCGGCATCCTGCGTTTCCGCGTGGAGCGGGTGCGATCGGCCGAGACGCGGGCTCTGGCGCAGCGGCTTGACCTGCCGGGCCACGCTCTCCCACAGCTTGCGTTCGTCCTCGCTCAAGCTGCGCTTGCGCCGCGGGCTCGCCGACGGGTCGGCAATCTCGGGAGGCCGGCGCTTCATCGATCGCGCGATTGACGGGTGCGCCTGGTGTCGCGCTCGGGAGCCTCTTTCGGGCGCGCTACCGGCAGCGGGATCGACGCCTGGGCGCCGACGGCCGGCATTGCCGCGGCGGGTGCGGCATCCTTCGTCGGCTTCGCCGGTTCGACCTGCGGAAAAAGCCTTGCGATCCTTGCAGAGGGCCGCTCGTCCGGCACCGGCAGCTTGCGGCCGCGCGCGAGCGGATCGAGCGCTTTCGGCACCAGCATGACGAAGCGCGCATTGTTCTTCAGCCGTCCGGCCACCCGGCCCGCCTCGGCGCCGGCGCCGAAATACAGATCGGCGCGCGCCGGCCCCACGATGGCCGAGCCCGTGTCCTGCGCGATCATCAGGCGGCGGAACGGCGTCTTCGCGCGCTCCGATTCGATCGGCAGGTCGCCCTCGATGAAGAACGGCGTGCCGTAGACGTGCAGCCCCTTGTCGACGGCGATCGAGCGGCCCGCCGTCAGCGGCACGCCCTGCGCGCCGACCGCCTCGTCCTTCTCGGAGAGATTTACTTCGCGGAAGAAGACGTAGGAGCGGTTCGCCCGGCGCAGCTCGTTGGCGCCGTCGGGGTTCTGCTCCATCCATTCCCGGATCTTCTGCATCGACATCTGTTCGCGCGGGATGATGCCACGGTCAATCAGGACTCGGCCGACCGGGGTATAGGGATAGCCGTTGTGGGCATCGTAGTTGATCCGCACCATCGAGCCGTCCGGCAGCTCGATGCGCGCCGAGCCCTGGATCTGCGCGAACAACAGATCGGTCTGGTTCTTCAAGTATGCGATCTCCAGCCCGCGGCCTTCGATCTTGCCGTCCTCGATCTCGCCGCGATCGTAATAGGGCACGAGCTTGCGGCGGCCGATCTTGCGATAGACCGCGCCCTTGTTGGGAAGCCCGGCCGAGGCCTGGGTCTGGCCCTTCACGAACAGGTTGGACGGGCGGCGGTAGATGGGAACGTTGTAGATTTCGTTCTCCGTCCGCGAGCCTTCGATGATCGGCTCGTAATAGCCGGTCACGAAGCCCTCGCCTTCGCCGAGCCGCGAGATACGGAGCGGCAGGAAGTTCTCCTCGAAAAAGGCTTTTGCCTTAGCACCCTCGGAAAGCTCAAGCCCCCTTGCGATACGACAGGGATCGCGCAGCGAAGTGCCCAATGCCTTGGAATCGGGTGGCGGGCCGTTCTGCGCGACGATCGGCTGGCAACTGATGCGGAACGCCTTGTAGGCGGCGAGATGGTCGTCCTCGCGCCAGCCGGTGACGTCGCTCCACGCCAGCGGCACATACTGGCTGTTCGGAACTTCCAGCGGCAGCTCGAGCGCCGGGTAAGGCAGCGGCCGCGGCTTTGGCGGCGCCTCGGCGCGATGATGGCGGGATTGTACGGCGCGCGAATCGGCGCTCGCCGGCAGCAGCGCCATCGCAAGCGCGATCAGCCAGCCCGCAACGGCAGGAATTCGATTGCCGTGCGGATCAGCCGGCGCTTCCAGTGCCAACCAGTTTCCAGTTCGGGTCGCGTGAGGCGGTGTCGCGGGCGAACGTCCAGACATCGGTGATATCGGCGACCTTGTCGGGATTGCCATCGACGACGGTGCCATTCTTGTCGCGGGTCACGGAGATCATCTGCGACACGAAGCGAACGGTGATTTGCGCGGCGCGGTCGCGCGCTTCAGCGGCGACGAGCTCGGCCTTGTCGATCGAGACGAAGCGCGTCTCCGTCTTCTGGTCGTGCTTCTCGCGATCGCGGATGGCGGTCTCGAAGCTCTCATAGACCTCGCTCGACAAGAGGTCGCGCAGCGCCCGGCGGTCGCCATTGGCAAAGGCCAGCACGATCATTTCATAGGCACTGCGGGCGCCGGAGAGGAAATGCCGCGGATCGAACGAGGAGTCCTGAGCGACGACGGCATCCAGCCCCTGCGCCAGCGCGGTTCCGGGCTCGGCGATGTCTTTCCAGCGATCGGCCGAAGCGACATCGGCGTTTGGCGCCGCCGGCGCCTGGTCGATCACGCTGCCCGGCATCGGAACGACATTGGAATCGGGCGCACCCTGCGCGACGTTGCGCGGCGAACGCTCAAACGGCGGCCGTTCGTGTCCGGTCCGCTGTCCGAGGACGCTGCGCAGGCGCAGGAAGATGAACACGGCCAGCGCCAGGAAGATGATGGTGTAGATATCCACGTCGCTATTCGCTTTCTTAACCTCTTGCCGCGGCAACGGGTCCGGCGGCGGAGCGTTCCCGCCGAGTGGGGAACGGCCAACATTACATCACCGATCAAGTCCGCTGCATGTAGGCACGAAACTATGCCAGGCCAATGGCGCGTTTTGGCGCGGGCATACTAGCGCGTTTGGCCACGAGGGGAAACCCGATCGTGCCCGGAAATCGCGCATCTTCAATAATTTACGGTAAGCCTGGGACGTCCTGCCGGACGTCCTGGGCCACATTCGCTGCCATTCCTCGCGCGATTGCCATCCTCCTCCTTGTGGAGGGGCTTGGGCCTATGATAGCCACTCGCGCCGATCCGGGCATTTTCGCAACCTCATGCGCGAATTGTGGCCTGAAACCGGTCCTTAGGCCCGCCCGCTCCAGGAGAGATTTTCATGACCAATGGCAATGGCGCCCCGCAGGAGGGAGCCCCTCCCCAGCTCAACGTGCTGGCGCAGTACACCAAGGACCTCTCGTTCGAGAACCCGAACGCACCCGGCTCGTTGCAGCAGCAGCAACAGCAGCCGGCGATCAACATCCAGATCAACGTCTCTGCCAATAACATTGCGCAGAACGAGTTCGAGGTGACCCTGCACGTCGACGGCAAGGCGGAGAGCAGCGGCAAGGTGTTGTTCTCCTTCGACCTCGCCTATGCCGGTGTGTTCCGCATCGTCAACGTGCCGCAGGAGAACCTGCATCCGCTTGTCATGATCGAGTGCCCGCGACTGCTGTTCCCGTTCGCGCGGGAGATCATCGCAACGTCCGTGCGCGACGGCGGCTTCCCGCCCCTGATGCTGGATCCCGTGGATTTCGTCGGCCTCTATCGCCAGAACATGGAACGGCAACAGGCCGCAGCCGCCGCTCAGGCCAAGCCGAGCTGATTAGCCGGCTGCCGCCGCGATCGGGGCCGGCAGAAAGTCATTCCAGATCGGCTTGTCGCCAAGGGTGGCGACAAAAACCCGATGCGCGAGCCGATCTTCCTCGCTGACGCGCAGGACAAGCGGAATTTCTCGCTGCCGCCGCGGCGTATCGCCGCCGGCGCCGACCCTGATGTCGACGCTCTCGGCCGCCAGGATCAGCTGCGACTGCCGCGCGCCGATCAGGTCGATATAGACCTCGGCGAGCAGCTCGGCGTCGAGCAGCGCGCCGTGCTTGGTACGGCGGGAATTGTCGATCGCATAACGCGAGCAGAGATCGTCCAGCCGGTTCGACACGCCCGGATGCTTCCGGCGCGCCAGCAACAGCGTATCGACCAGCCGGTCCTTCAGGATCGGCCCACGCTTGAGCCGGTCCAGCTCGGCATTGATGAAGCTGACGTCGAAGGATGCGTTGTGGATCACCAGCGGCGCATCGCCGATGAAGGCGAGGAATTCCTCCACTACTTCCGAGAACAACGGCTTGCTGGCCAGGAACTCGGTGGAAAGGCCGTGGACCGCAAACGCCTCCGCCGGCATGTCCCGCTCGGGATTCATGTAGCGATGGAAGGTCTGCCCGGTCGGCATGCGGTTGAACAGCTCGATGCAGCCGACTTCGACCAGGCGGTCGCCGCGCAACGGGTCGAGGCCGGTGGTTTCGGTATCGAGAACGATTTCGCGCATGGTCCAGTATTTTCTTGCAGGACGGTTTCTTGCAGGGCGGCTTCTTGCCGCGGCGAATCACGCCCGCCGTTTCGGCATCTTAACAACCGCGGCCAGAATGTCCCTGATTTGCGCGCGTACCGGATCGAGGCCGTGCGAGGTATCCACGACGAAATCCGCGCGCTTGCGCTTTTCCGCGTCAGGCACCTGCCGGGCAATGATGGAATCGAGTTTCGCGGCATCCATCGTGCCGCGCTCCAGCACGCGTTCGCGCTGCAGTTCCGGCGACGTCGTCACCACCACCACCGCATCGACCCGCTTCTCGCCGCCGGTCTCGTACAGCAGAGGCACGTCCACCACGACGACAGGCACGCCGGCACGCTCTGCATCCTCGAAGAATTTCTGTCGGCCTGCGCCCAGCATCGGATGGACGATTTGCTCGAGCTGCTTCATGGCCGCCGGATCGTGAACCACGCGCTCGGAGAGCTTTTGCCGGTCCACCTTGCCGTTCGCCGTCGTGCCGGGAAAGGCCGCCTCGATCGCCGGGACTGCCGCCCCCTCGTAGAGCTTGTGGACTTCGGCGTCGGCGTCATAGAGCGGCACGCCGGCTTCCACGAACAGTTTCCCGGTCGTGGATTTGCCCATCCCGATCGAGCCGGTCAGTCCAAGAATCAGCATGGTGGGGGTCCGTTCCGCCGCGTTGCTTCAGACCCCGACTAGCCCCTGCCCGCGCAGGAATGCAAGCAAGGGCAACAGCGGCAGGCCGAGAATGGTGAAATGGTCGCCCTCGATGCGCTCGAACAAATGTACGCCCAAGCCTTCGAGCTGATAGGCGCCGACGCTGGCCGTGACCGCTTCGCCGGCCGAATCCAGATAGCCGTCGATCTCCTCGGCCGTGAGCAGTCGCATTGTCATGCGCGCGACCTCGACGCCGGAGAACAGGATCTTACCGTCCCGCGCCACTGCGACAGCGGAGTGAAGCTCGTGCGTATTCCCGGCCAGGGCGCGCAGCTGCTCGGCCGCCTCCGCGCGGCCCTCCGGCTTGGAGAACATACACTGGCCCAGCGCCAGCGTCTGGTCAGCGCCGATGACATGGCGGTCCGGCATCGTCGCGGAGATGGATAGCGCCTTTTCCTGCGCCAGCAGCGCGGCGATTTCTCCGGGCTTCAACAAGCCGGATTTCTGCTGGATGGCGCGCTCGTCGACGTCGGCGGGTACGGCCTGGAAGGCGAGGCCGGCATTGCCGAGCAGCATTTGCCGCGCGCGGCTTTGCGACGCCAGAACCAGCGGATGTTTGCCGCGCCAGATCGTCATGCCCAAGAGTTCATTCGGTGTGTCGCGTCTTCTGCCGGTCGGCATAGAGCTTCATGACAGCCGCGGCGGTTTCCTCGATCGAGCGCCGGGTAACGTCGAGTTGGACCCAGTCGAATCTTGCGCTGAGCCGACGCGCATGGGCGACCTCGTCGGCCACTGCCTGGCGGTCGACGTAGTCCTCGTTCGAAGGTGCGGCCCCCATGCTGAGCAAACGGTTCTGCCGCACCTGAATCAAGCGCTCCGGCGTCGCATGCAGGCTAACGACCAGCGGCTTCTTCAGCGTCTCGAGCTGGTGCGGATGCGGAATGCCGGGCACCAGCGGCACATTGGCGGTGCGGATTCCCCGGTTGGCGAGGTAGATCGAGGTCGGCGTCTTCGACGTGCGGGACACGCCGACCAGCACGACATCCGCCTCCTCCAGGCCTTCGACATGCTGCCCGTCGTCATGGATCATGGTATAGTTCAGCGCATCGATACGCCGGAAATATTCCGCATTGAGCACATGCTGCGCGCCAATTTTGCCCGTGGTGGCAGCGCCGAGATATGCCTCGAACAGCTGCATCACCGGCCCGATGATCGACAGGCTCGGAATATTCATCTCCCTGCACTTGATCTCGAGGCGATGAACCAGGTCCTTCTCCAGCAGCGTAAACAGCACGATGCCCGGCGCCTCCTCGATCTCGTTCAGCACGCGATCGAGCTGCTTCTGGCTTCGCACCAGCGGATAGACGTGCTCCACAGCGCTGACGTTGGCATATTGCGCGGCCACCGCGCGCGCCACCGTGATCAGCGTTTCGCCCGTCGAATCCGACACCAGATGTAGATGGAAGTAATTGCCTGACGTGGGCACCAAAACCCCTGTGTATCCTGTGAGTCCCTGTGGAGCCTGACTGCCAAAACGGAACGGCGTTCCCCGCCCGGGGGATATCTCGTCAGTTTCTTCACAGGGCCTGGCGGAAGGACAAGTCCAAAGCCCTGGCCGGAATGATAGTGAGAATATGTGGACTTGTCTCTGTATATGCTGACCACAAACTCCGCCAAGGCTCTGACTCGAAGCACATTATTCGGATCGATGGCAGCACGAGAAGGAATGTTGAGGGATGTGAACAAGCGCTTTACGATGATCGGACAGGATTGCGTGAGTCCAATCAACGGCCAAGACTCTTCAAACCTTAAGAATCATAGATTTATTAGTTTAGAAGAGACCGGCTTTGCGGATATGTATCGGTCCCACGCTTCCAGGGATCTATGACCGGGCTAGCCGATGTACGAGTGGATCAAGGCACTGCATGTGATCGCGGTCATCTCCTGGATGGCCGGCATGCTCTATCTGCCGCGGCTGTTCGTTTATCACTGTGAGGCCGAGCCGGGCTCGAAGCAGTCCGAGACCTTCAAGGTCATGGAGTGGCGTCTTCTCAAGGTGATCATCAACCCCGCGATGATCGTTACCTGGCTGGCCGGGCTGTACATGGCTTGGGCCGCGCCCTGGTACACGTCGCCCTGGTTTCACGCCAAATTCGTGCTGGTTCTGATTCTGTCGGGTGTGCACGGTTTCTTTTCGCGCTGGGTAAAGGATTTCCGCGCCGACCGGAATACCCGCAGTCAAAAATTCTATCGTATTATCAATGAGGTACCTACCGGACTAATGATCCTCATCGTCATCCTGGTGATCGTCAAGCCGTTTTGATCAACAGGGAGCCTCCCCTCGCCTGCTTGCGGACCCCGGAACGATTTTCTATATTTGATTTATCCCACCCCACGCAGGCGGATGTGGTTGCGTTCCGGTCTCTTCGTCGGACCGGCCGCCGCATCAGGTTTGAAGCCCTCACCGGCGCTTTCCTTGATTAGACCTGCGACCTTCCCTTACGCGCCTGCTTTTTCGCAAAGCTCTCTTCCCTCCAAGAATGCTCCACAGGACCACCCCGATGCGGGAAATCAAACTCCAAGACCTCAAATCTCAAACGCCGGCCGAACTCGTCGCGTTCGCGGAAGAGAAAGGGGTCGAAAATGCCAGCACCATGCGCAAGCAGGAGCTGCTGTTCGCCATCCTCAAACAACTCTCCATCCAGGAGATCGACATTATCGGCGAGGGCGTCGTCGAGGTTCTCTCCGACGGCTTCGGCTTCCTGCGTTCGCCCGATGCGAACTACCTGCCCGGCCCCGACGACATCTACGTCTCGCCCTCGCAGATCCGCCGCTTCGGCCTTCGCACCGGCGACACCATCGAAGGCCACATCCGTAGCCCGAAGGAAGGCGAGCGCTATTTCGCGCTGCTCAAGGTCAATACGCTGAACTTCGAGGATCCGGAAAAGGCCAAGCACAAGGTCAATTTCGACAACCTCACCCCGCTGTTCCCCAATCAGCGCTTCCGCATGGAAATCGACGACCCCACCAAGAAAGACCTTTCTGCAAGGGTCATCGACATCGTCGCGCCCATTGGCAAGGGCCAGCGCGCCCTGATCGTGGCGCCGCCGCGCACCGGCAAAACCGTGCTGATGCAGAACATTGCGCACTCCATCACCGCCAATCATCCTGAATGCTATCTGATCGTGCTGCTGATCGACGAGCGCCCGGAAGAAGTCACGGATATGCAGCGCTCGGTGAAGGGCGAGGTTGTGTCCTCGACGTTCGACGAGCCGGCGGTGCGTCACGTCCAGGTCGCGGAAATGGTGATCGAGAAGGCCAAGCGCCTCGTGGAGCACGGCCGCGACGTGGTGATCCTGCTCGATTCGATCACGCGCCTCGGCCGCGCCTACAACACGGTGGTGCCCTCCTCCGGCAAGGTGCTGACCGGCGGTGTCGACGCCAACGCACTGCAGCGTCCGAAGCGGTTCTTCGGCGCCGCGCGCAACATCGAGGAAGGCGGCTCGCTCACCATCATCGCCACCGCCCTGGTCGATACCGGCAGCCGCATGGACGAAGTCATCTTCGAAGAGTTCAAGGGCACCGGTAATTCGGAACTGATCCTCGACCGCAAGGTGTCCGACAAGCGCACCTTCCCGGCGATCGACATCTCGCGCTCCGGCACCCGCAAGGAAGAGCTGATCACCGATCCGCAGCTTTTGAAGAAGATGTACGTGTTGCGCCGGATCCTCAATCCGATGGGCACGATGGACGCTATCGACTTCCTGCTCGACAAGCTCCGCAACACCAAGAACAACGCGGAGTTCTTCGAGTCGATGAACACCTGATGCGCAAGGCCGCGGCGCCGGCATCCTGACGGTCATTGCTGTCATGGTGTCGGGTGCCGCGGCGGTCGCGCAAGGAAGCTCGCAAGAGAATTGAAGTCGTTTACGGGCTGTCGATCCCCATCGGGTCGGCAGCCTTGTTTATGGCCGGACCGCTCCGAAGGGGCGCTGTCGCGGTTGGAGGCGACAGCTTCATTGAGGCCTGGATCGGCTTGCTGTGCTGGATGATCATCCCAGCCGAAACTGTTAACTGATGATTTCGGGGCGAAGGAGGCTGCAACGTCGTGGACATCAAGATCGAAACGTCGAGCCTTACGCTCCGACCTTGGGGTGAGGAAGACATAGAACAACTCACGCT
This sequence comes from Bradyrhizobium sp., assembly GCF_052389815.1. Classification (GTDB taxonomy): domain Bacteria; phylum Pseudomonadota; class Alphaproteobacteria; order Rhizobiales; family Xanthobacteraceae; genus Bradyrhizobium. The sequence continues at coordinate 13,839 of NZ_JBQTHN010000209.1, forward strand.
CGGCTTGAACGATCTCGAGCTCGCAAAGTGGCTAGCTTTCGTCCCTCACCCCTATTCGACATCACACGCCAAAGATTGGATCAAGAGGTGCCAGGAGATTTCGAATGCAAGCATTCGGCCGATTGCATACGAATTTGCGATTGAACTTAGACCTGAGCGAACAGTGATCGGAGGGGTCAGTCTCAACAAGATTGACTGGGAGGCCGGTACGGGTGGTGGAGGAATTTGGATCGCCAACCATTTTCAGGGATGCGGCTATGGGCGCGAAGCGTTCGAGGCGAAGATCCGATTTGCTTTTTGCGAATTGGGCCTGACGAAGTTGGTCAACGGCTACTTCGACGGCAACGAAAAATCTTGGGCGATGCAGCGCAAATTGGGGTATCGACGCGTAGCTGAGGTTGCTAGCCGTTGCATGGCTGACGGAAGGCAAACGATCGAACACGTAACGACGTTGCTGCGCAGTGATTGGAAAGATCGCGAGGACTACATGTCCAAGCGAGCATGATCCAATGGCTGACCGGGCGGAGCCGTGATCGCTTGACCATCCGTCGATTGCGGGCACAACACAGCAGGGCGCAAACCAGAAGCTCTGCCCGAGCTACGGAGGGCGCTGATCCAGCCAGTCCAGCGAACCACCCATCTCGGCTGTTTCCGGTTTAAGGATTCGGGGCTTAGGTCTGACCTAGTGGATTAGGGCAGGGCGATTTGCTGCAATCTTTGCTGCACTGCGGTTGCAGCATGAAAGTTCCGCAGCCGACTTGCCGCTATACCCGTAACTTATTGAAATATGTCGGCTAATCATACGCGATCGCTTGGGTCCGGGAGATGCGCACCGCCACCGTCGCAACAAAACATTGGGCGTCCTTGGTTCGGCAAAGCGAGCTGCCCAGTCGTGACCCAATAGGGACCGCTTTGCCTTTTCGATGCCACCCTGACTATTAGGCGATGCATCCGCGGGACCAGACGATCTTCGCACTTTCCTCAGGCCGTGCACCGAGCGCGATCGCCATCGTGCGGGTGTCGGGCACGGAAGCCGGCAATGCGCTTTCGACACTGGCCGGAAAAATGCCGACGCCGCGCACCGCTTCCCGGGCGTTGCTTCGAGGCGCGGACGGTCAGCCATTGGACGATGCGGTCGTGCTCTGGTTTCCGGGTGCCGCCAGCGCCACCGGCGAGGACGTCGCCGAATTCCACGTCCACGGCGGACGCGCAGTGCTCGCTTCGTTGTTCACGGCGCTGTCAGCGCTTGAAAATGTCCGCCCCGCCGAACCCGGCGAGTTCACCCGCCGCGCCTTCGAGAACGGCAAGCTCGATCTCACCGAAGCCGAAGGGCTCGACGATCTCATCCATGCCGACACCGACCGGCAACGCCGCCAGGCGCTGCGGCAGCTGAAAGGCTTGCTCGGGGACAGAGCACGCGACTGGCGTGCGCAGATCATCGAGGCCTCCGCGCTGATCGAGGCCGGCATCGACTTCTCCGATGAAGGCGATGTGCCCGCCGAATTGATTCGGCCGGCGTTGGCGAAGATCGAAGCGTTGCTGGCGGAGATCGAGAATGTGCTTGCCGCGCAGGGCCAGGGCGAACGTCTGCGCGACGGCCTTGTGGTGGCCATTGCGGGCCCGCCGAATGTCGGCAAGTCCACCCTGATCAATCAGCTCGCGCGCCGCGAGGTCGCGATCGTCTCGCCGCATGCCGGCACCACGCGCGACGTCATCGAGGTGCAGCTCGACCTCGACGGCTATCCGGTGACGGTCATCGATACCGCCGGGATTCGCGAGACCGCCGATCCCGTCGAGCAGGAGGGTGTGCGCCGCGCGCGGGCGAGGGCAGGGGAAGCGGATCTCGTGCTTTGGCTTGCCGACACCGCCGGCGCGCCGGTCGAGTATCACGGTACGGCGCCGGTCTGGCTGGTGCGCAACAAGATCGACCTGGTCAGGATTGGTGCCGCCGCGATCGATGCCCGCGGTCGGCCAATGGCCGAGTTCCGGATTTCCGCCAGGAGCGGGGCAGGCCTGCCCGAACTGATCGAAGCCATGGTGGGCTTTGCGCAAAGCTATTTTGGCGGAAGCGAGGGCGGCTTGATCGCCCGCGAGCGACAGCGGATGCTCGTCAAGGACACCGCCGATTCGTTGCGCCGGGCGATCGATGTCGTAGGCGAGGGCGAGGAGCTGGCCGCCGAAGAGCTCCGCGCCGCCGCCTACTCCCTCGGGCGGTTGCTGGGACGGGTCGACGTCGAGGACATTCTGGATGTGATCTTCCAGGAATTCTGTGTTGGAAAGTAATAGTCCTTCGTTCAACCGATTAACGGATTGTTTCACGTGAAACACAGCTAGCGGTGCCAGGCGTTTCACGTGAAACAGGACGGCCGGGCCCACCTCACTTACCGCTTTCGGCTTTCACCACTCCGCGATAGAAGTCCGGTCCATGACCGCATCTTCAGCATCGTTCGACGTCATCGTCATTGGCGGTGGCCACGCCGGCTGTGAAGCCGCAGCCACTGCTGCGCGCATAGGCGCCAGGACGGCGTTGGTCACACACCGCTTCTCGACCATCGGCGCGATGTCCTGCAACCCCGCCATCGGCGGTCTCGGCAAGGGTCATCTGGTTCGCGAGGTTGACGCCTTGGACGGACTGATGGGCCGGGTCGCCGATGCCGGCGGCATCCAGTTTCGCATGCTGAACCGTCGCAAGGGTCCGGCCGTGCGCGGTCCGCGGGCCCAGGCCGACCGAAGACTTTATTCCGCCGCGATGCAGGCGGCGATCCGGGAGACCGCCAATCTCGAGGTGATCGAGGGCGAGGCGGATAAGCTGATCGTAGTCAGCGGCCGGGTCATGGGGATCCGTTTGGGCGATCGCCGTGAGTTCGCCGCTGGCGCCGTCGTAATCACCACCGGAACCTTTCTGCGCGGTTTGATCCATCTTGGGGAGAAGAGCTGGCCTGCCGGCCGGGTCGGGGAGGCTCCGGCCATGGGTCTCTCTGCCTCGTTTGAACGCGCTGGCTTCACCCTTGGGCGCCTCAAGACCGGGACCCCGCCGCGGCTCGACGGGACCACCATCGACTGGTCCGCGGTGGAGATGCAGCCCGGCGACGATCCGCCGGAGCCGTTTTCGGTCATGACCGACCGGATCACCACGCCCCAGATCCAGTGCGGCATCACACGGACCACGCCGGCCACCCATGAGGTGATCCGGACTAATGTGCATCGTTCGCCGATGTACTCCGGCCAGATCAAGAGCTCCGGCCCGCGCTATTGCCCCTCCATCGAGGACAAGATCGTCCGTTTCGGCGATCGCGACGGCCACCAGATCTTCCTGGAGCCGGAGGGACTCGACGATACGACCGTCTACCCCAACGGCATCTCCACCTCGCTGCCTGAGGAAATCCAGCTCGCCATGCTGGCCTCGATCCCGGGCCTTGGGCGAGTGAAGATGGTCCGGCCGGGCTACGCCATCGAATACGATCATGTCGATCCTCGCGAGTTGGAGCCGACCCTGCAGACCAAGCGGCTGGCGGGCCTTTTCCTGGCCGGCCAAATCAACGGCACGACGGGTTACGAGGAGGCTGCCGGGCAGGGGATCGTGGCCGGCCTCAATGCGGCGCTCGCCGCCGGGGGAGCCGATCCGATCGTGTTCGACCGGGCCGACGGCTATCTCGGCGTCATGATCGACGATCTCGTCACCCGCGGGATCACCGAGCCGTACCGGATGTTCACCTCGCGCGCCGAGTACCGCCTGACGCTCCGGGCCGACAACGCCGACCAGCGCCTGACCGACAACGGCATCGCTTTGGGCTGCGTCGGGCCGGCGAGGGCGGAGCGACACGCCGCCAAGATGGCGGCGCTGGAGGCCGCGAAGGTGCTGGCGAAGTCTCTGGCAGTCACTCCGAACGAAGCGGCCCGCCACGGGCTGGCCCTGAACCGCGACGGCAACCGCCGCTCGGCGTTTGAGCTCCTGGCCTATCCCGAGGTTGATTGGCCGATGCTGCTCGGCATCTGGCCGGAGCTTTCGGCCATCGACCCGAAGATCGCGGTCCACCTTGAGATCGACGCCAAGTACGATGTCTATCTCAAGCGCCAGACCGCTGACGTCAATGCCTTCCGTCGCGACGAAGGCCTGGTTCTGACGGGTATCGATTACGACGACGTGCCGGGTCTCTCCAACGAGGCTCGCGCCAAGCTCCGAGCGCATCAGCCGCGGACCGTGGGGCAGGCGGGCCGGATCGACGGGATGACGCCAGCCGCCCTCGGCATCCTGGCTGCCTACCTCCGGCGCGAGGCCCGGCGGAAGAGCCTGAAGGCGACGGCCTGACGTTTCACGTGAAACACCATGGCCCATTCGTCCCATCAAATTGACCTCGCCTCCGACAAAGGCGCCGCCCTCGCCCTTACTCCTGTTTCACGTGAAACAGAGGCGCGCCTTGATAGGTACGTCGCGCTGCTGCTGGAGTGGCAAGCCAAGACCAATCTGGTCGCTCCCTCCACGCTTCCAAATCTCTGGACGCGTCACATCTCGGATTCGCTGCAGCTCCTGAGCCTCGCTCCAACCGCGAAGACCTGGGTCGATCTCGGCAGCGGCGGCGGCTTTCCCGGCGTGGTGCTGGCTTGTGCCTTGGCGGAGACGCCGGGTGCCAGGGTCCATTTGGTCGAGCGGATCGCCAAAAAGGCAGCCTTCCTGCGCGAGGCAATTCGCGTCACCGGCGCGCCGGGGGCTGTGCATCTCGCCGACATCGGGGATACTGTGGAAAGATTCGGTAGCGCAGTCGATTGCGTTACGGCGCGAGCGGTGGCTCCGCTACATCAGCTGATCGGCTTCGCGGAACCGCTGGTGAGACGGGGTGCAAAGGCCTTGTTTCTCAAGGGTCAAGATGTAGAGGCTGAATTGACCGAAGCCACTAAATATTGGAAGATTGAGCCAAAGCTTCATTCCAGCCGCACCGGCGGACAGGGCTGGATCGTCGAACTCGACAAGATCGAGCGGCGCAACGCTGCCGCGGACTAGCTGGGGACAGCCGGCCATGGATGTAATTGATCAAGTATATCAAGAAGATATGGCACCCAAGCCTCCCGGTCATCCGCGCATCCTGGCGCTCGCCAACCAGAAGGGCGGCGTCGGCAAGACCACGACCGCCATCAATCTCGGCACGGCTCTGGCCGCGATCGGCGAGCGGGTTCTGATCGTCGACCTCGATCCCCAGGGCAACGCCTCGACCGGGCTTGGCATCGACCGGCGCAACCGTAGTTGCTCGACCTATGACGTCCTGATCGGCGAAGCCAGCCTGCGCGAATCCGTGGTGCCCACGGCGGTGCCGCGGCTGTACATCGCGCCCTCCACCATGGACCTGTCCGGCCTCGAGCTCGAGCTCGGCACCACGCCCGGCCGCGCCTTCCGCCTGCGCGATGCCATCGCGGCGCTGAACCAGAACGCGACGCCGGACAGCGACTACACCTACGTGCTGATCGATTGCCCGCCCTCGCTCAACCTTCTGACCGTGAATGCGATGGCAGCGTCCGACGCCATCCTGGTGCCGCTGCAATGCGAGTTCTTCGCGCTCGAAGGATTGTCGCAGCTGCTGCAAACGGTCGAGCAGGTGAAGACCACGCTCAATCCGAACCTGTCGATCCACGGCATCGTGCTGACCATGTTCGACAGCCGCAACAATCTGTCGAACCAGGTCGTCGCGGACGTCAGGCAGTTCATGGGAGCTAAGGTCTACAACACCATGATCCCGCGTAACGTGCGCATCTCCGAGGCGCCGTCCTACGGCAAGCCGGTCCTGGTCTACGATCTCAAATGCGTCGGCAGCGAAGCGTACCTCAAGCTCGCTACCGAAGTGATCCAGCGCGAGCGCGAGTTGCGCGCGCATTGATCGGTAGGGTGGGCAAAGGCGTCTTCGCCGTGCCCACCACTTTTCTTCACCACAGGTGGGCACGCTTCGCTTTGCCCACCCTACGATTCGAACTTCGATGTTGGAGTACTGCGAGTGAATCCAAGGGAGCTGGCGACGATGGCCGACGAAGCGCGTTCGCGATTGGGTCGCGGTCTTGCAAGTCTGATCGGTGATGTCGGCGGCGAAGCCGCGCATGTCGAGCGGCCGCGCAACCAGCGCAAGGTGCCGATCGAGTTCCTGAAGCCCAACCCGCGCAACCCGCGCCGCGCCTTCTCCGACACCGAGCTCAACGAGCTCGCCTCCTCCATCAAGCAGCACGGCGTAATCCAGCCGATCGTGGTCCGTCCCGTGAAGGGGGCACACGACCGCTACGAGATCATCGCCGGCGAGCGCCGCTGGCGCGCCTCCCAGCTCGCCGGCCTGCATGAAGTTCCGATCGTGCCGGCCGACGTCAGCGACAGCGACGCGCTGGAGATCGCCATCATCGAAAACGTCCAGCGCGAAGACCTCAACGCGTTGGAAGAGGCGCAGGGCTATCATGCGCTGGCCGACGAGTTCAAACGCAGCCAGGAAGACATCGCGAAAATCGTCGGCAAGAGCCGCAGCCATGTCGCCAACACGATGCGGCTGACGAAGCTGCCGTCGGAGGTGCAGGCCTATATCGCCGCGGGCCAGCTCTCCGCCGGCCACGCCCGGGCGCTGATCGGCGTGCCCGATCCGCTTGCCGCGGCAAAGCGCATCGTCGAGGAAGGCCTCAACGTCCGCCAGACCGAGGCGCTGGCGCATGAAGCGGGCGTGCCGGAGCGCAAGCCGCAGAAGCCGCGCAGCGGCGGCGGCGCCGCCAAGCAGAAGGATGCCGACACGCTGGCGCTGGAGAAGCGCGTCAGCGACGCCCTTGGCCTCACCGTCACCGTCAACCATCGCGATCCCGGCGGTTCCGTGCAGATCGCCTACAAGAGTCTCGAGCAGCTCGACGAGGTGATGCGACGGCTGGCGCGGAGCAGCTAACTTTTCCTCCGTGCATTCGCCGCGATTGCGAGCAGCGTACGTTGCGCGATCACGGCAGCCAGCGAGGTCTGCTTGCGCATGTCGAGCGCGGCGGTCCCCAGCTGGTCGATGGTGCCGACCAGGCGCTGCGGGGTGAAATTGCGCAGCGCGGTTTCGACGGCGCCCTTGCGCGAGAAGTGCAGTCGGGGGAAGCCGCCGTCGAGCACGGTCGACAGCGGTGTACCTTCCGCGACGGCGAGTGCCGATTTGTGCAGCCATGCGGCCTGGCGCTGCGCGGCGGCGATGATGATTCCGGGATAGGTGCCGGCGACCATCGCTTTGGCGAACTCGCTTTCAACTACGGCCGGATTGCCGGCGAAGGCGGCGTCCACGACCGGATCGAGCTTCAGGTCGGAGGCGTCCGAGACCACCGCCATGACGTCGTCGAGCGTCACCTCGCTCTTGCCATGGGCGTAGAGCGCGAGCTTGCGCAGCTCGTTGCGCGAGGCTTGGCGGTCGCCGCCGAGCAGGCCCATCAGGGTCGAGCGGGCATCCGGCGCGATGCGAAGGTTGGACGGCTTCAGCTCGTCGTCGATCAGTTTTGCCAGATCGCGTTCGGTGTCGGGATAACAGGCGATCGCCACCGCATTTTTCGCGCGCTCGCAGGCCTTGCGCAGCGGGGACTCCGGCCGCAGCTCGCCGGCCTCGATGACGATGCGGCAGTCGCGGATCGGCATCTCCGCCAGCGTGTCGATGCCGCTGGCAAAGCTGCGCGAGCCGGCGCGGACGCGGATGGCCCTGCGGCCGCCGAACAGCGGCACCGTCATCGCTTCGTCGACCAGGCGCGACGGCTCGGCGGCGAGCTCGTCGCCATCGAGGCGGACGAGGGAGAAGGGATCGTTGGGATCGTCGACGGCGGAAGCCATCAGCGCGTCGGCGCGCTCGCGGACGAGACCGGCGTCGGGGCCGTATAGCAGGACGATCGGCCGGCCCGCGTCGGGGCGGGCGAGGAAGCTGTCGATTTCTTTTCCGCGGAGCGCGACCAACGAAGTTAAGTGCCGGCGGTGAAATAGGATGCCAGACGCGTCTGGATGTTTTCGGCGATCTCCTGCGCGGCGCGGTCCTCGGCGTCGCGGAAGGCGCGGGCGCGGGCGAAGCGCTGCAACTGGCCCGGGATGTCGTAGGACACCCGCGAGAAGGTCGAGCCGGTCATGACCGATTTGTTGGTGGCGAGCTCGACCAGATTGTATTGCGCGTCGATGCCGTAATTCTCGGACGAGGGCAGCGCGGTGTTGGGGTCGAGGATCAGCGATGAGCGGCTGGTCGAGAAGCGCAGCACCAGCTTGTGGGTCGGTGGCAGGCCGGTGGCCTGGCCGTAGAGCTTGAACGCCAGCGCGTTGCGGATTTCCACGCCGAGGCGCGCCTCGCGCGAGGCGTTCGGCTTGTCGACCGGCGGCAGCTCGATGCCCATCAGCTTTTCGCGCAGTCCCGGCGTTCCGTCGGTGCGCTCGGCATACATCGGCTGGAAGCAGCCGGCCGTGAGCCCGGCCAAGGCGGCCACGGCCAGCAGCCGAACGGCGATCCTGCTCCTAGCCGACCACATTGACGATCCTCTTGGGCACCACGATCACCTTCCGCACGGGCTTGCTGCCCAACGCCAATTTTACCGCATCGAGGGCCAGAACGGCACCCTCAATTTCCGTGTTCTGCGCTTCGGCGGCCACTGTGACTTCGCCGCGTTTCTTGCCGTTGACCTGGACGACCAGGGTCATGGTGTCTTCAACCAGCAAATCGCGTTCGATTTTGGGCCAATCGGCCTCCGAAATCAGCCCGGGCTGGGCCAGCACCTGCCAGCATTCCTCGGCCAGATGCGGCATCATGGGCGAAATCAGTTGAACAAGGATGACCGCAGCTTCCCTGACCGCCCAGGCTAGGTCCGGGGCCGGGGTTTTGCCGCCCTTGGCCGGGATTTGGGCCAGCACGTCCGCCAGCGCATTGGTGAACTCGCGGATGTGGGCGAGGCACACGTTGAAGTGCAGCCGCTCGATCCCGGTCGAGACCTTGTCCAGCGTGCCGTGGCCGGCCTTGCGCAAGGCCAGTGCCTCGGTGCCGAAGATGGCCGGCCGCGCCGTCGGCGCCGACCCGGCGATGCCTGTGGACTCGTTCACCAGCCGCCACAGCCGCTGCACATAGCGCGATGCGCCCTGCACGCGCTCGTCGCTCCAGATCACGTCGCGGTCGGGCGGGGAGTCGGACAGCATGAACCAGCGCGCGACGTCGGCGCCGTAGGTCGCGATGATGTCGTCGGGGTCGACGGTGTTCTTCTTCGACTTCGACATCTTCTCGATCGGACCGATCGCGATCGGCTCGCCGCCATAGATCATGCTGGCGCGGCGCTCGCTGCCGAGCATCTCGATCTTCACCTCGGCCGGCGTCACATAGGTGCCGTCCGGTTTCTGGTAGGTCTCGTGCACCACCATGCCTTGCGTGAACATGCCGGCGAACGGCTCCTTCATGCCGATATGGCCGGTCGCCTTCATCGCGCGGGTGAAGAAACGGCTGTAGAGCAGATGCAGGATCGCGTGCTCGACGCCGCCGATGTACTGGTCGACCGGCATCATCCGATCGGCAACGGCGGGCGTGGTCGGCGCGTCTTCGTTCCAGGGATCGGTGAAGCGCGCAAAATACCAGGACGAATCCACGAAGGTGTCCATGGTGTCGGTTTCACGCTGCGCCTTGGCGCCGCACTTCGGGCAATTCACATGCTTCCAGGTCGGATGATGGTCGAGCGCGTTGCCCGGCTTGTCGAAGGTTGCGTCTTCCGGCAGCCGTACCGGCAGGTCCTTGTCCGGCACAGGCACCACGTCGCATTTCGGGCAGTGGATCACGGGGATCGGACAGCCCCAGTAGCGCTGGCGCGAGATGCCCCAGTCGCGCAGGCGGAAGTTCACCTGCCGCTCGCCGACGGCCCCCACCCTTCCCTCCCCCGCTTGCGGGGGAGGGTTATGGAGGGGGCGGGTCTCGCTCTCCAGCCGTTTCGCGACTTCTTCCTTGGCCTGGTCGATGGTCATGCCGTCGAGGAAGCTCGAATTGATCATGCGGCCGTCGCCGTCATAGGCGGTGTCCGTGATGACGAAAGTTTTCGGGTCCTGGCCCTCGGGGCAGACCACCGGCGTAACGCCGAGATCGTACTTGTTGACGAAGTCGAGGTCGCGCTGGTCGTGGCCGGGGCAGCCGAAGATGGCGCCGGTGCCGTATTCCATCAGCACGAAGTTCGCGACATAGACCGGCAGCTTCCAGGTGGGGTCGAACGGATGAATCGCCCTGATGCCGGTGTCGAAGCCCTGCTTCTCGGCGGTGTCGATAACCTCCTGTGCGGTGCCGATCTTCTTGATCTCGGCGATGAACGCCGCCAGCTTCGGATTCCTTGCCGCCGCGGCTTGCGCCAGCGGGTGGTCCGCAGAGATCGCCATGAACTTCGCGCCGAACAGCGTGTCCTGGCGCGTGGTGAAAATCTTCAGCTCGGTTTCGCCGGCGGGCGAGGTCGCTGCATCCAGCGCGAAGCGGATCAACAGGCCTTCGGACCGGCCGATCCAGTTGCGCTGCATCAGCCGCACCTTGTCGGGCCAGCGGTCCAGGCCATCGAGCGCGTCCAGCAGCTCCTGCGAGTACTTCGTGATCTTGAAGACCCACTGGTTCATTTCCCGTTGTTCGACGACGGCGCCGGAGCGCCAGCCGCGGCCGTCGATCACCTGCTCATTGGCGAGTACGGTCATGTCGACCGGATCCCAGTTGATCTTGCGCTTCTCGCGCTCGGCCAGCCCCGCCTTCAGGAAGTCGAGGAACATCTTCTGCTGATGCTTGTAATAGGAGGGATCGCAGGTCGCGAATTCCCTGCTCCAGTCGAGCGACAGGCCGATCGATTGCAACTGCTTCTTCATTGCAGCGATGTTGTCGTAGGTCCACGCCTTGGGCGCGACCTTGCGCTCGATCGCCGCGTTCTCCGCCGGCAGGCCGAAGGCGTCCCAGCCCATCGGGTGCAGCACGTTGAAGCCCTTGGCGCGCATGAAGCGGGCCAGTACGTCACCGAGCGTATAATTACGGACATGCCCGATATGGATGCGCCCGGAGGGATAGGGGAACATTTCGAGCACGTAATATTTCGGCCGCGGATCGTCGTTTTTGGAGGCGAAGATCGCCTTTTCGTCCCACTGGCGCTGCCAGCGCGGCTCGGATTCACGGGCGTTATAGCGGTCGGTAGTCATGAAATTACGGGGCTTTTCGAGGATTCGGGGCCGGCAAAGGACGGCGGACTAGGCCACAAAAGACCGCGGGGGGTCAACGTCCTGGAGCCGGCCCGCAGCATGCCGGAGATGCAACCCGTTGTAGTGCCGTGTCCTGCTCGCAACGCGAGCACGATTGAGGGGCACTTAACCATTTCATGAGACCTTCGCCCTCAAGAAAAAGAAACTCAGACCCGCAGGAAACAAGTGCTTCCCCTTGGCCGACGCGTTCGACGAGCTTGACTTCGAGTATGTGAGCGGCGTGGCCGAAAAGGCCATGCGCGCCATTACCGAGCAGCGCGTTCCGCCAACCCCGCACAATTTCCACGTCTGGTTCAAATATGCGCTCGGCGCGCCGATCGAGCTGAAACGCACTATCAACATCCTGATCGCGCAGAAGCGCAAGTTCGACGCGGCGACCAATCGCGACCTCTACACGACCTACGTCGGTTCCAGGGGAACCGACGAGGCGGTCGCCCATCAGGTCTCGCAGCAATTGCACGACGTGCTGGCCACCGCCCGGCAATTCCTCGACACCGCCATTTCCGACAACCGCACGCACATCGCGGCGATCAGCAACGTCGCCGACCGGTCCGAGATCGGCACCGATCCGCGCCTCCTGGTCGAGACCCTGATGGGCGAGCTTGCCAAGGCGGCGACGCGCGCCACGAGGCTCGAGGCGCAGTTCGCGGAGAAATCGCGCGAGCTCGACGTGATCCGCGAATCGCTGTCGCAGTCGGAGGAGCGGGCGCGGACCGATACCCTGACCGGCCTGCCCAACCGTCGTGCGCTGGAGGAGTTCTTCCGTGTCGCGCAGGCCGAGGCGATGGAGCAGGGCCGGCCGCTCAGCGCGCTCATGATCGACATCGATCACTTCAAGCAGTTCAACGACAGGTTCGGGCATGGCGTCGGCGACCAGGTGCTGCGGCTGGTGGCGAAGGCGCTCCGCGACCGCGTGCGCGAGGACGACCTGCCGGCGCGCTATGGCGGCGAGGAGCTGATCGCCGTCCTTCCCGGTGCGGATCTTGCGGTCTGCACCGCCACCGCCGAGCGCATCCGCTCCTCGCTCGCCGACTGCAAGATCACCCGCCGCGCCACCGGCGAGGAGCTGCCGGGCATCACCGTGTCGATCGGCGTGGGTCAATTCCAGGGCGGCGAGTCCATGGAGGACCTGATCGACCGCTGCGACCGCGCGCTCTACCAGGCCAAGAAGCGCGGCCGCAATTGTGTGGTGACCGAGCGGGAGCTCGAGCCGGAGCGGAAGGCGGGGTGATTTGCGCTTAGCGCTACCGAATGCCGTCATTGCGAGGAGCGAAGCGACGAAGCAATCCAGCTTTCTTTGCTGCGGCAAAGCTGGATTGCTTCGCTTCGCTCGCAATGACGGAAGAGAGACATGCGATCTCATTCTCACGGCTCGGAATCGCCTGAGTTCTGCTATCTCGTTGGCACCCTCTTGAAGAGAGGGCGCGGAGAAGGCCGGGCGCCGGCTGCGCCCGCAGCACCGTGTGCAACGGTAGTAAGAAAACGCACACGGATTTGACAGGTACAGCCAGGACATCCCGACCTTCCCCGCGCAATGGTTTGGCGGCTTA
>NZ_JBQTHN010000210.1:0-11281 GCF_052389815.1 Bradyrhizobium sp.
CATCCCGGCGTGATGCGCGACGTCTATCCGGGCTTCCTGCAGCTCAACGGCTTCATCACCATGAACCTCGACCGGCACATGGACGCCCACAAAGCGCTGTTTGCCAATTTGGTGAAGGGCGACGGCGACCTCGTCGACAAGCACCGCGAATTCTACGACGAATATCTCGCGGTCATGGACCTGCCGGCCGAGTACTATTTGCAGACCGTCGACCTCGTGTTCGTCAAGCACGCGCTGCCCAAGGGCACGATGACCCATCGCGGCCGCCCGGTCGATCCCGGGAAGATCCGCCGCGTCGCGCTGATGACGGTGGAAGGCGAGAACGACGACATCTCCGGCCTCGGCCAGACCGAGGCGACCCACGCTCTGTGCCCGCTGATTCCCGCCCATCGCCGCGTGCACTACGTGCAGAAGGGCGTCGGCCATTACGGTGTGTTCAACGGTTCGCGCTTCCGCTCGGAGATCGTGCCGCGCATCAACGATTTCATGATCTCGGCGGCGACCAACAAGAAGCCGTCGCTCAAGGTTGCGCATTCGGCGGCCGAGTAACGGAAACCCGAACGCGAATCTGGAGTTGGTTAACTCCCTGAATCCGCACAGGGAATCCGGATTCGCGGCCCTTTGAACGAATGAGTTGGGACTCATTTTTTGAACCCCTCGTTTGGACCGGAATCGACCTAAATTTTTTGGTTCCAGCCCCTGCCGGTAGGGGCGGCGGGGCCGCCGACCCCTGTATATTGGGCAAATGATTTGTTTTTGCGCCGACCGATTTCCCTGGCGCCGGATGTGGCAGATTCCGGGCGAACTGCTCCTCCCCGGACTTCCAGACATGGCTACTCGCGCGCTCCTCTACCGGCGGCCCGCCGAACCCTCGACTCTCGTGGTCAGGCACGGCTCCCAATTCTTCTCGGTCAAGCTCCGCCGGCATCGGCGCGCGAGACGATATACCTTGCGCATCCACCCGACCGACCGCGAGGCGATCCTGACCATGCCGCCGCGCGGCACCATCGCGGAGGCAAGGGAGTTCGCCAACATGCATGGCGGCTGGATCGCCGCGCGCCTCGGCCGCCTGCCGAAGGCCGCACCCTTTCAGCCCGGCACGGTGATCCCGCTGCGCGGTGTGGCGCACCGGATCGTGCATCGCAATGGCGAGCGCGGCACGGTGTGGACGGAGACGCGCGAGTCCGGCGAGAGGATCCTTTGCGTCGCCGGCGGCATCGAGTTCACCGACCGCCGCGTGCACGATTTCCTCAAGCGCGAGGCGCGCAAGGAATTGCACAGGGCCTCGCACGCCCATGCGGAGGCACTTGGCGTTCGCGTCAAGCGGGTGTCGATCCGCGACCAGTCCAGCCGCTGGGGCTCCTGCACCTCGGCGGGCTCGTTGTCCTATTCCTGGCGGCTGATCCTCGCGCCGCCCTTCGTGCTGGATTATCTGGCCGCGCATGAAGTCGCGCACCTCGTCGAGATGAACCACTCGCCGCGGTTCTGGCGCGTGGTGGGCCGCGTCTGCGTCCACGTCGAGCGCGCGAAAATCTGGCTCGATACCCACGGCAACGACCTGCACCGCTACGGGATCGAGGATTAGCTAGCTAGCGCACGCTGGCACCTCCCGCCCTCCGCTGTCATCGCCCGCGCATGCGGGCGATCCAGTATTCCAGAGACAGCCATGATTGAGCCTAAAGGCCGCGGCGTACTGGATGCCCGTGGCGCCGCCTACCGTCCCCCAAACAGCCGGTCCACCAGCCAGCCATCGAGGCCGGCGGCGGGTTCCGGCCGTGCATTCGGCTGGGGCGGCGGTGAGGAGGCACGGGTCGGCGGCGGGCGATAGCCGCCATCGGACGGGACCGGCCGCGGCGGCGCCTGGGTCGGCGCGACGCTCGACTGCGCCGTGTTCTGGAACAGGTTCGACAGGAATCCGCCGACGCCGCCGCGCGACTTCGGCAGGGCCGCCACCGGCACGCCCTGATGCGCCGCGCGCATGAAACGGGTCCAGACTTCCACCGGCAGGCCGCCGCCGGTCGCCTTCCTGGTCGGCGAGTTGTCGTCATTGCCGAGCCAGACGCCGGTGACGAGGTTCGCCGTATAGCCGACGAACCAGGCATCGCGGAAATCCTGGCTGGTGCCGGTCTTCCCCGCCGCGGTCCAGCCGGGAATGTCGGCCTTGCGCGCGGTGCCGGTCGCAATGGTCTCCCGCATCATGGCGTTCATCATCGCGACGTAGCGCGGGTCGATCACCTGGTTGGCCGGGTCCGCCTGGCGCGTATAGAGCGTCTTGTTGCCCTCCACGGTGCGGATCCTCGTCACCACATGCGGCGAGACGCTCTGGCCGCCATTGGCAAAGGCCGCGTAGGCGCCGACGAGCTCGGTGACCGAGACTTCGGAGGTGCCGAGCGCGATCGACGGATTGGCCTCCAGCTTGGAGGAGATGCCGAGCCGGTGCGCCGTACGCACCACGTTCTTCGGTCCGACCTCGATGCCGAGCCGCACGGCGACGGTATTCAGCGACATCGCCAGCGCCTGGGTCAGCGTCACCGCGCCGAAATATTCGTGCGTGTAGTTCTCGGGCCGCCAGCCCTTCAGGTCCAGCGGCGCGTCCTGGCGGATGGTGTCCGGCGTCAGGCCCGCTTCCAGCGCGGTCAGGTAAACGAACGGCTTGAACGCCGAGCCCGGCTGGCGCTTGGCGGTGACCGCGCGGTTGAACTGGCTGTCCGCATAGTTGCGCCCGCCGACCATGGCGCGCACGGCGCCGTCCGGCGTCATCGCCACCAGCGCGCCCTGCGTGACGCTGAACTTCACGCTTTTTGCCGCGAGCTCGTCGATGATGGCGGCTTCCGCCACGCTCTGCAGCTTCGGATCGATGGTGGTCTCGACCACGATGCTCTGGTCGATCTGGCCGACGAGGTCGTCGAGCACTTCACCGATCCAGTCGGCGACGTAGTTGACGGTGCCGGCGCCGGCCGGCTTCACGTGATAGGAGGGATGGCCGATCGAGGCCTGCGCCTGCGCGTCCGTGATGAATTTGGCGTCCGCCATGGCGGCGAGCACGATCTGCGCGCGCTGCTCGGCGCCTTCCGGATTGCGGTTCGGTGCAAGGCGAGACGGCGACTTGACGAGGCCGGCGAGCATCGCGGCCTCCGCCAGCGTGACTGATCTGGCCGACTTGCCGAAGTACTTCTGCGCGGCGGCTTCGACGCCATAGGCGCCGGAGCCGAAATAGACGCGGTTCAGATAAAGCTCGAGGATCTCGTTCTTGGAGTGCTTGCGCTCCAGCCACAGCGCGAGCTCCACTTCCTGCAGCTTGCGCTTGAAGGTGCGCTCCTGGGTCAGGAACAGGTTCTTGGCCAGCTGCTGAGTCAGCGTCGAGCCGCCCTGCGAGACGCCGCGATGCAGCACGTTGGCGACCGCGGCGCGGGCGATGCCGACGGGATCGACGCCGTAGTGCGAAT
Source organism: Bradyrhizobium sp. (assembly GCF_052389815.1). Lineage (GTDB taxonomy): Bacteria > Pseudomonadota > Alphaproteobacteria > Rhizobiales > Xanthobacteraceae > Bradyrhizobium. The sequence goes on from NZ_JBQTHN010000210.1 coordinate 3,447, forward strand.
AGAAGCGGCGGTCCTCGATGGCGATGAAGGCCTTCGGCAGGTAGGGCGGCAGATCCTTCAGCGCGACGTTGGAGCCGGCCATTTCGCCGCGGGTCGCCAGCACGGCACCGTCGAAGCCGACGATCTGGATGGTCGGCGGGCGCTTGGGGATTTCCAGCGACTGGATCGCCGGCAGCTGCGCGCCGGCGTAGATGACGAGGCCGACGACCATGATGACCGCCCAGAGCGACAGCACGGCGCCCCAGTAGAACAGGCGGCCGAGGCGGAAGCGCCTGCCGGATTTGGCGCGTCGCTTGGCGCCGCTCTTGCTCACGCGGGGCTTCCGTTCTGGAGGTGGCGGGGCATCGTCGTCGTCGCTATCGGCCTTTCGTTTGGCGGATTTCTTCGGCTTTTCTTCGGCGGACGGAATGCGATCTTTGGGATCGAGGCGCAAATCGGCCATGGCGGCGGCCAGGCCGAACCGCGGCTCCTTGCGCGCGCCGCTCTTTTTTCGTCCCCACGCCATCCAAAACGCCGTCCACACCGGTCCCGCCGCACGCTACGGCGCGGACTTTAAGGGCCGGTTAGCGAGAGGTTAACACGCCATTAGGAGCTGGGGCGGGCCGTGTTAAAAGGCCGCGCAATTCAGGGAGAACGGCATGGGCCATATCGATCCGACCAAGGAAGTTTTTGCAGAGTTCCGCGACAACAATCGCGAGGGTCCCATCCACATGCTCAACCTGGTGCGGCTGCGCGCAGAGGCCGCCTATTCCGACGGACGCAAGGCGACCGGTGCGGAGGCCTATGCGGCCTACGGGCGGGAGAGCGGGCCGGTCTTCGAACGGCTCGGCGGGCGGATCGTCTGGCAGGGCAGGTTCGAGCTGACGCTGATCGGCCCTGCGGAGGAGCGCTGGGACCATTGCTTCATCGCGGAATACCCGTCGGTCGCCGCCTTCGTCGAGATGATCCGCGACCCCGTCTATCGCGAGGCGGTGAAGCATCGCCAGGCGGCGGTGGAGGATTCCCGCCTGATCCGCCACGCCGTGCTGCCGGCGGGGAAGACGTTCGGGGAGGTGCCGAGATAGCGGAAACGACGGCCCCAATTCTACTTTGCATGGGGTTGTTTTCGCGTTTTTTGGTCCAGCCCCCGGTGGGCCGCCAACCCATCGCGGCCTGGCACCCAAAAAAATCGGCGGCCCCGAAGGCCGCCGATCGCTTTCCTCGATTGTGCCGATGCTAACCCGCCGGGCCAGCGTCCTCGAGAATCGGGCCGAACAGCTCCCAGCGCTCGCCGTTGAACCGCATCATCTGCAGCTGCTTGTTGACGCGGTAGTCGTTGGGGCCGGTGTTGATCTTCATGCCGGGCAGGCCGAGATCGAGCACGACGTCCTTCAGGCTGGCGGCCTGCTTCATCACGTTTTCGCGCGTCAGGTTGTCGCCGCACTGCTTGAGCACCTGCACCAGCAGCTGCGCGGTCGAATAGCCGTAGGTGTTCACCGTGTTCATCTTGTCGCCTTCCGGATAATACTTGTCCATGAAGGCGAGATACTTCTTCAGGCCCGCATCGTCCTTCCAGGTCGGATCGGCCGGATCCTTGCCGTAGTTGACGCTGATCACGCCCTTGGAGGCTTCGAGACCCGCCGGCTTCAGCGTGGCGCTGACCGGGCTCGCATTGATGTCCAGGATGTGCACGGGCTTCCAGTTCAGCTCGTGGATCTTGCGGATTGCCTGCGCCGCCTGCTTCGGGGTCGAGGCGCTGTAGAACAGGTCCGCGCCGGCGTCCTTGATCTTCAGCACCTGCGAATCGATGGTGGGGTCGGAGACTTCATAGGAGGCTTCGGCCACGATCATCTTGGACGCCTTGTCGCCGAGGCCGGCCTTCAGGCCGTTGACATAGTCCTTACCCAGATCGTCGTTCTGATAGAGGATGCCGATCTTGGCGTTCGGATGCTCCTTCAGAATGAACTGGCCATAGATCTTGCCCTCGACGAAGTAGTTCGGGTTGTAGCCCATCGTCCAGGGGAAGTTCTTCGGATCGGTGAACTTCGAGGCGCCGGTGGCGGCGAACAGCTGCGGCACCTTCTTGCTGTTGAGATATTTCTGCACGGCGGCGTTGGCGGCGGTGCCGATGAGCTGGAAGGTGAGCAGGACCTCGTCGCCTTCCACCAGCTTGCGGACCTGCTCGACCGTCTTCGGCGGCGAATAGGCGTCGTCATACTGGATCAGGTTGATCTTGCGGCCGTTGATGCCGCCTTGCTCGTTGATCATCTTCATGTAGGCGGCCTGCGTCTTGCCGATGCTGGCATAGACGGAATAGGCGCCGGAGAACGGCATGGTCTGGCCGATCTTGATCTCGGTGTCCGAGGCGCCGGTGTCGTATTTCTTCTGCGCGTCGGCAGGCGACGCCGACAGTGCGACGGCGACCGTTGCCGCCGCGACCAGATGAAAAATCCCGTTCCTCATCGTGCTGGTCCTCGTTGTTGTTGTGTTGAGACGATGGTCTTCCCGCAACCGACAAGCGGCCGCCATCGCCTGGCCCGCGAGTGTGGCGGAAGCCATGGTGCGATGCAAGGCGAGCAGTCGCGTCACTAGTCAGGCGAGGTAGAGCATGATCAAGGCTAGGGCAGCGGGTGCGGCCTGCACAAAAAGAATTCTCCGGCTCACGGAATATGCGCCATACGCGCCCGCGATGATGACGCAAAGCAGGAAGAACACCTTGATCTGGAACGCGAAGGCGGGGGCGGAATGAAACAGGCCCCAGAGCAGGCCGGCGGCGAGGAAACCGTTATAGAGGCCCTGATTGGCGGCGAGCACCGCCATGGCATTGGCGCGCTCCTGGCTGTTGCCGAAGGTCTTCAAACCCACCGGCTTGGTCCAGAGAAACATTTCCAGGATCAGGAAATAGACGTGCAGTACGGCGACCAGCGCCACCAGCACATTGGCGATCACGATCATGTTTTCCCCCTCGCGGATTTCGGGTGGACGCTAGCACGGCCGGCGTGGAGAGTGCGAGAACCCTCCCGCAGAGAAACGCTTCGGTGCGAGCCATGCCGGAAAGCCTTCGCCTCGACCGCCTGGAAACGCCGATCGGCGTCGCGCTGCTCGTGACCGACGGCGGCGGCGTGCTGCGCGCGCTGGACTGGGAAGACCACGAGACGCGGATGCGGCAGCTGCTGCGGCTGCAATGCGGTGACGTCGCGCTGAAGGAGGCGAAGGCGCCCACTGCGGTGAAGCGGGCACTGTCGGCCTATTTCGACGGCGACCTCGCCCAGCTTGGCGAGATCGCGTGGCGCGTCGCCGGCACGCCGTTCCAGCGCAAGGTGTGGAGCGCACTGCCGAAGATTCCGGCCGGCTCGACGCTGAGCTACGGCGCACTCGCAGTGAAGCTCGGTGCCCCGCGCGCGATGCGCGCCGTCGGCCACGCCAACGGCGCCAACCCGATTTCCGTGGTCGTGCCCTGTCACCGCCTGATCGGCGCCAATGGCTCGCTGGTGAAATACGGCGGCGGGCTCGAGCGCAAGCGCTGGCTGCTGCGGCATGAAGGCGTGGAGGTTTAGGCCACCAGCGCGTTGTCCGCATGACGCAATGGCAAAGTGAACTGGAACGTCGCACCGGGGCCGGCATTTCCGGAAGCGGAGAGCTGTCCTCCATGGGCTTCGACGATTGAGCGGCAGATCGACAGGCCCATCCCCATGCCGTTGGATTTGGTGGTGAAGAAGGCGTCGAACAGCTGGTCAGCGGCCCCAGCGGCGATCCCGGTACCGCAATCCCTTACCGTCACCAAAGCCTGGGCATCTTCCTGGCGTGTCTGGATTACCAGTTCGCGCGGCCGGTCTGTGACCGGCTGCATCGCCTCAACGCCGTTAATCAACAAATTGAGGATGACTTGCTGCAGCTGAACGCGGTCGGCGACAACAAGGGGAAGGGCGGGGGCGAGCTCCAGGCGCAACGACACCCGGTGCCTGAACAGCTCGTGCTGCACCAGGCAGATAACCTCGTTGATGGCCTCATTGAGGTCGAGCGAAGTCTTTTGCTCGGTGGTCTTGGTCACGAGCGCGCGGATGCGCCGGATCACTTCGCTTGCCCGATTGCCGTCCTTGATGATCGACTGCGCCGCGTCGCGCGCTTCCTTCAGGTCCGGCGGATCGCGGTCGAGCCAGCGCAGGCATGCCGCGGCGTTGATAACGACGGCAGCGAGCGGCTGGTTCACTTCATGGGCGATGGACGCCGTTAGCTGACCGAGTGCCGTCGCGCGCGTGACGCGGGCGAGATTCGCCTGCGCCTCTTGAAGTTCCGCCGCAGCGCGCTTGCGCGCAGTGATGTCCGTCACCGCTCCAACGAATTCGATACCGTCAGCGTCAATCACGGCATGCGCCGTCGCCCGCACATATTTGACCGACCCATCCGGCATCAGCAATCGAAATTCATGTTCGAAGTCCTTTCCCTCGCGGGGCGCGCGGCGGTAGGTCTGTTGCACGCGCTCACGATCATCCGGATGGATGCGTTGAATGATCGCCTCGAGCTTCACGGAAGGGGCCCTCTCGAATCCGAATATTCTGAATGTTTCGGCCGACCAGATGATTTCGTCATCGGCGACACGCCAGCCAAAGCTGCCGGTGCGGCTCAATCGCTGGGCTTCGGCCAGATACATTTCACTCTGTTGCAGTGCATGTTCCGCTTCCTTGCGCTCGGTGATGTCCTCGCATGCGATGAGGACGATCAACCGATCATCCAGCCGGCGCACGGCCTTGGCATTTTCACGAACCCAGAGTATCGAGCCGCCTTTCCGGATCTTTCGGATTTCCCAGCTGTGCGTCTGGCCGATTTTGTCCAGGCAGACGGCGACATTGGACCGGACCATCTCCCGGTCTTCCGGGAGAAATACCTTCAGCACGGATTGGCCCAGCAATTCGCTGACAGCGTAACCAAGCTGCGCAGCACCGGAGGTATTGACGGACAGGACGGTGCCGGCCGCATCGACCATGAAGTACATGACCGGGTTGTGCTCGAACACCTCCTTCCATTGCGCCTCGCTATCGCGCAGCGCTTCTATTGCGTGTCGTTCGGCTGTCGCTCGGCCGTAAAGCACAGCTTCCATCCGCCTGCGGGTGGTGCCTACAAGGCGCATCATGAATAATAAGGCGAGAAGCGACGCGAGGAGGAGCGCAATCGCAACCAAATAGGCGGGGGTGGTCGGCGCCGGACCGAGCAAGAGCCAGATGCAAGCCGCCGATCCCAACGCCAGCACCATGCAGCCGAGCAACCATTGCTCGGCTGAGGGCCAGGACTTCTTGGCCAGGTAACGCATCATCGGCAGCACCAAGCACTTGGCCATCCCGGGCCTGCGCTGCGTCGCTAGGTGATCGCTATCATCAGCGGCGACAGCGTCGCCCCCTAATACGTCGCCCCCTACTGCATTGCATATTAGCAGCTTTGGCAGCTTCCGTCCTCGCTTGTTGGCCGGGACTGAAGCCGGGACGTGAGATGCTACGCCGCCGGCTGTGCGGCCTTTTCTTCCTGCGCGAGCAGGTGCAACAGTGCGCTCTTGATCGCGGCCTGCCGGGTCGGCGCGTTGATCTGCGCGCCGAGCAGGTCGGTGACGTAGAACACGTCGCGGGCCCGCTCGCCGAAGGTCGCGACATGGGCGGAGGCGATGTTGAGATTGAGCTTGGAGATCGCCGTCGTCAGCTCGTACAGCAGGCCGGGCCGGTCGAGGCCGGAGACCTCGATCACGGTGTAGCGGTCCGACCACTGGTTGTTGATGGACACCTCGGGCTCGACCACGAAGGCGCGCACCTTGCCGTTGCCCTTGGCGGTGCGGCGCGCGACCACCTCGGGCAGGCGCAGCTTGCCTTCCAGCACCTGCTCGATCATCTCGCCGATCCGCGTGGCTCTTCGGCCCTCGTCCTCGTCGCGGTCGTATTCCCTGGAGATCGCGATGGTGTCGAGCGCAAGGCCGTCGGTGGTGGTGTAGATCTGCGCGTCGACGATGTTGGCGCCGGCCGACGCGCAGGCGCCTGCGATGATCGACAGCAGCCAGGGATGGTCGGTCGCCAGCAGCATCAGCTCGGTGACGCCGCGCGCCTCGTCGAACCCGACATTGATCGCGAGCTTGTGGCCGGCCTGCTCGCTGGCGCGGATGAAGCGCGCCTGGCGGATCTTGCGCGGCAGCTCGACCTTGAGCCAGTAGGCCGGATAGTGCCGGCCGATATAGGCGTTGAGCTCGGTCTCCGGCCATTCGGTGAAGGCGGCGCGGAACTCCGACTGCGCCACCGCAATGCGCTGTGCGCGGTTCACTTCCGAGAAGCCGCCGGTCAGCACCGGCTCGGTCTCGTAATACAGCGTGCGCAGCAGCTGCGCCTTCCAGCCGTTCCACACGCCGGGGCCGACGCCGCGGATATCGGCGGTGGTCAGGATCGTCAGCAGCTTCATCTGCTCGACCGACTGCACTACGGCTGCGAAATTCTCGATGGTCTTGCGGTCGGAGAGATCGCGCGACTGCGCGACCGTCGACATCGTCAAATGTTCCTCGATCAGCCATGCGACGAGCTCGGTGTCGGCCGCGGAAAGGCCGAGCCGCGGGCACAGCCGCCGCGCCACCTTGGCCCCCGCGGTGGAGTGATCTTCGGGCCGACCCTTGGCGATGTCGTGCAGCAGCGTGGTGATGTAGATCACCGCGCGATGCTCCGGGCGGATCTTGCGGAACAGGTCGCTCGCCACCACGAACTCGTCGTTGCCGCCGCGCTCGATCTCCTGCAGCCAGCCGACGCAGCGGATCAGGTGCTCGTCCACCGTGTAGTGGTGATACATGTTGAACTGCATCATCGACACGATCTTGCCGAAGGCGCGAATGAAATGGCCGAGCACGCCGGTCTCGTTCATCCGCCGCAGCACGATCTCGGCGTTGTTGGAGGTGAGGATCTCCATGAACAGCCGGTTGGCTTCGGGATTTTCCCGCAGCTGCGTGTTGATCGACTTCAGCGAGCGCGTCACGGTGCGCATCGCGTCGGGATGGAAGGCGAGGTCGTTCTTCTGCGCCAGGCGGAAGATGCGGATCAAATTGACCGGATCGTGCTTGAAGACGTCGGGCGCGGCGAGGTTGATGCGGTTGTTGTCGATGATGAAGTCGTCGCTGTCGGGCACGCGCCGCCGCTTCGTGCTCGGGCGGAACTTCGCCACCATGCGGCTGAGCACCGGCGCCGGCTTGGCGTTCTCCTCCTCCAGCTTGGCGCACAGGATCGCGGTCAGGTCGCCGACGTCCTTGGCCACCAGGAAGTAGTGCTTCATGAAGCGCTCGACGTCCTGCATGCCGGGGTGGCTGGTATAGCCGAGGCGGATGGCGATCTCGCGCTGCATGTCGAAGGACAGCCGCTCTTCGGCGCGGCCGGCATGGAAATGCAGGTTGCAGCGCACCGACCAGAGGAAGTCGGCGCAGCGGCGGAAGGTGCGGTATTCCTGCGCGTCGAACACGCCGCGTTCCAGCAGCTCGTCGGTGTCGCGCACGCGGTAGACGTACTTCGCGATCCAGAACAGCGTGTGCAGGTCGCGAAGCCCGCCCTTGCCGTCCTTCACATTGGGCTCGACCAGATAGCGCGACTGCCCGCCGCGGCGATGCCGCTCCTCGCGCTCGGCAAGCTTGGCGGTAACGAATTCGGCCGCCGAACCCTGCACGACCTCCTTGTCGAAGCGAGCCACAAGCTGGTCGTAAAGCGGCTGGTCGCCGGTGAGAAAGCGCGTCTCCAGCACCGCGGTGCGGATGGTCATGTCGCCGCGCGCCTGGCGGATCGATTCGTCGACCGAGCGCGTGGCGTGGCCGACCTTCAGCCCCATGTCCCACAGGCAATAGAGGATGGCTT
>NZ_JBQTHN010000211.1:0-23546 GCF_052389815.1 Bradyrhizobium sp.
GGGCATGGCGAGTTTGTGGCGGACGGCGGATGAAAACAATCCGCATACGCACTGCCCCTCCCTCATGGCTCGGCCGCGGCGAGGTGCCGGATTTCCTGCAGCCCGTGGAGCTCAATTCCCCCGGCAATCTGACCGTCTGGCGCGTCCGGCCATGAGGGAGGGGCAGTGCGTATGCGGATTGTTTTCATCCGCCGTCCGCCACAAACTCGCCATGCCCGGGCCTGTCCCGGGCATCCACGTTTCTTTGTGCCGCGGGAAAGGTCGTGGACGGCCGGGCATAGGCGAGCGGAAGCGACGCCGTCCTTCGGACGGCTATGCCCGGCCATGACGATGTGGAAACGCCTGCGCGAGGCGGGCAACAGCTTGTTAGGGAATCTCGATCAGGATGGGCCGGAACGGCCCTGTTTTTCGTGCCGATGACCGATTCCCACAAAGGGTGAACACCGTGCCGGCAAATCCTGCGATTTCGGGCCGCTACTACCTTGCGATCTTCGTGCTGGCCTGCGCCACCCTCGCATTCCAGATCCTGATCACGCGCTTTTTCAGCGTGATGCTGTATTACCATTTCGCCTTCGCCGCGATTTCGCTGGCCATGCTGGGTCTCACCCGCGGCGCGATGGAGGTCTACAACAACGCCGAGCGCTTTTCGACCGAAGCGGTAGCGCGCGAATTCGCGCGGCACGCCGCCTGGTTCGCGCTGTCGGGCGTCGGCGCGATGATCGCCTTCCTCTGCGTGCCGCTGGTCGTGCCGAACGCCCTGGTGCCCGGCGCGCTGGCGCTGGCGGCGCTCGCCTTCGTCATCCCGTTTTCCAACAGCGGCGTCTGCATCACGCTGCTGCTCACCCGCCTGCCGTATTCCGGCGGCTGGCTCTATGCCGCGGACCTGACCGGCGCCGCGCTCGGCTGCCTCGGCATCATCTTCGCGCTGCTCGTCGTCGATCCCGTCAGCGCCACCCTCTGGCTCGGCGCGTTTTCCGCCGGCGCCGGCTGGATGGTGGTCCGCAGCGGCAGCGATTTCGGCGCCCGGCGCTTGAGCGGCGCGGTCGCCGCGACGCTGGCGGCAGCCGCCGCCCTGCACACCGGGCTCGACGTTGCCGGAAAAAGCCATCTCGGCGTGTTCTGGGCCAAGGGCCACGAGCAGAAGGAAACGCTGTTCGAGCGCTGGAACACCTATTCGCGCGTGCGGGTGCGGCCGCTCGGCGAGACCGTTCCGTTCGGCTGGGGCTTTGTCCGGGAGCCGCAGGTCAAGATCGAGCAGAAGCTCCTCGATATCGACGCCGATGCGGCGACCGTCATCACACGCTTCGACGGCGATCTCGGCAAGCTGTCGTACCTCAAGGACGACGTCATCAACGCGGCCTATCTGGTGCAGCCGCCGAAGGACGCGGCCATCATCGGCGTCGGCGGCGGGCGCGACATCCTGTCCGCGCTGTTGTTCGGCGCCGAGCGTATCCGCGGCATCGAGATCAACCCGGCGATCTTCGAGGTACTGACCGACAAGTTCGCGAAATTCTCCGGCCATCTCGATCGCCAGCCGGGCGTGTCGCTGATCAACGCCGAGGCGCGCAGCTACATCAACCATTCCTCCGACCGCTACGATCTCGTGCAGATTTCGCTGATCGACACCTGGGCGGCCACGGCGGCCGGCGGCCTGACGTTGACGGAAAACCGCCTCTACACCGTCGATGCCTGGGGCGACTTCTACCGCGCGCTGAAGCCCGGCGGGCTGCTGTCGATCTCGCGCTGGTACGACCCGAAGGAATACAGCGGCGAGTTCTACCGGCTCGTGGCGATTGCCGCCGAAGCGCTGCAACGCCATGGCGTGGCGCCTGCCGAGATCGGCCGGCATGTGATCGCCGTCACTGGCGGTCCGATCGTGACCGTCATCACCCGGCCCGACGCCTTCACCGATGCCGAGTGGCAGGGCGCGCGGGCAAGGCTCGCCGCGCAGGGCTTCAAGGTCATACTCGGACCCGACGTGGCCTTCGACGGCGTCACCTCGACCTTGCTCTCCGGCAAGGCCGATGCGGCCTTCTTCGCCTCGCTGCCGGAGAACGTCGCCCCGTCGACCGACGACAGCCCGTTCTTCTTCTTCACCCAGCGCCTGTCGAAGTTCATCACCCAGCCCTCCACCGCCGTCACCAACAACAACGTGGCGATCAGCATGGTGCTGTTGATGCTGGCCGTCGCGCTCGCCGCCTGCGCCTATTACATCGTCGTGCCGTTCGTGCAGCTGGCGCAGCGGATGCCGCTTTCGACCTTGAGCCCCCCGGTGCTGTATTTCAGCGCCATCGGCCTCGGCTTCATGCTGATCGAGATCGCGCAGATGCAGCGGCTGATGGTCTTCCTCGGCCATCCCGTCTACGGATTGAGCGTCGTTCTCTTCACCATCCTGATCTTCAGCGGCATCGGCAGCGCGACGGTCGGCGCGCATCCGCCCGGCCGCGGCGCCATGATCGGGCGGAGCGCCGCGCTGCTGGTCACGCTCGCTGCGGCGGGCGTCCTCACGCCGCTGGTGACGACCTGGACGCGGTCGGAAGCCACCGACGTGCGCATTCTGGTTTCCATTGCGCTGCTGGCGCCGCCGGCGTTCTGCATGGGCATGATGTTCCCGCTGGGCCTCAGCCTCTGGCGCCGCAACGCGGAGTTGCTGCCGTTCCTGTGGAGCGCCAACGGCATCACCTCGATGCTGGCCTCCGTGCTTGGCGTGGCGCTTTCCATCCAGTTCGGTATCGCCTCGACCTATGCGCTGGGCGCCGGGCTCTATCTGGTCTGTGTCGCCATGCTCGCCTTCCGGCGCGAGCAGAACGGGACCGCAGTGCCCGTGGTCGAGCAGGGGCCGGGGCTGGTGCCGGATGAAACTGCGGCTGGTGTCCCGGTCGCGCCGCCGCCAACCGGCGCGCCGGCGCCAGCGACGGTGAAATAGCTCAGGCGCCGTTCCCGTTGGCGCCGAGCGATTGATAGAAATCCCATATCAGGAGCGCCATCACGACCACGCAGATGACGATCAGCGGCAGCGCCTTGATCCACCACAAAAGGATGCCGAGAAACACGCAGACGCCCGCCACGCCGATCAGTCCGGTGATGAGGTTCGTCATCGGCCACCCCTTGTTTTCGTGCGGCGCGCACGAGTCTTTGCAGGCGATCCAGTGTCGCCCTTGCCGAGAGTTTTGACAAGCCAGTTGGCGGTCCGCAGCAGGCGCGCATCGTTGCCGCGGCGCCCGACCAGTTGCACGCCGATGGGCATGCCGCTCCCGGATTGCAGCAGCGGCAGCGTCACCGCCGGTGTGCCGAGATAGGTCCACAGCGAGCAGAACGCCGGGTTTCCGGTGCTGTCGAGACCGCGCGGCGCGGAGCCGGGCGCGGCCGGTGTCAGAATGGCGTCGTACTCGTCGAATACGCCGTCGAGCGCGGCGCTGAGCGGCGCGCTGCCGGCCAGCGCGCGCGCATATTCGACCGCCAGAACCCGGCGCCCGCGCTCGATCAAGGCGCGCAGCACCTGGCTCAGCAAATCGCCGCCCTGCTCGAAGTCGCGATGCAGGTTGTGCGCCATCTCCACTTCCATGACGGTGCGGTGCATGTCGATGGCGCGGTCGAAGCTCTGGCCGATCTCCACTTCGGAAATGCGCTCGCCGAGCGCCTTCACCAGTTCGGCGAAAGCCTGCACGGTCACCTCTTCGGCATGCTGCCAGGCCGGCGAACGCACGAAGGCAAAGCGCGGCGGCAATGGAGGCTCGCTTGCCGCCGCGTCGACGAAGGGGGGGCTGGCGAGGGGCCGCGTGTCCGGATCCTCCTCGTCGAACCCCGCAAGCGTCTGGGCGAGCAGCGCCGCATCGCCGACCGAACGCGCAAACACGCCGACGTGGTCGAGGGCGCGCGACAGCAGCAGCGCGCCGCTGCGCGGGATCAGGCCGTGCGTCGGCTTGAAGCCGACGACACCGCAGAAGGCGGCGGGCCGGATCACAGAACCGTTGGTCTGCGAGCCGATAGCACCCGGCACCATCAGCGCCGCGACGGCCGCGGCGGAGCCCGAGGACGATCCGCCCGGCGTGTGCTCCGGATTGTGCGGGTTCCGCGTCTTGCCCGGATTGAAATAGGCGTACTCGGTCGTCACCGTCTTGCCGAGGATCACGGCGCCAGCCGCCCGCAAGCGCGCCACGGCCGCCGCATCGCGGCGCGGCGTGCGCCCGGCCCACAGCGGCGAGCCGAACTCCGTCGGCATGTCGCCGGTGTCGAAGATATCCTTGATGCCGACGGGCACGCCGTGCAGCGGGCCGGTCGGCCTGCCCTGCTTGCGGTGATCGTCGGCGGCCTCGGCCTGCCACATGGCGTGGTCGCGATCGAGGAAGGCCCATGCCTGAACGTCGCCGTCGACCTCGTCGATGCGCCTGAGACAGTCGCCGACGAGTTCCGCCGAGCTGAGCCGGCCGTCGCGGATGCCGGCCGCAGCTTCCGTAAGGCTGAGCGCGTTGAGACTCATTCACGCTCCCGACGTGCCGCTCAGCGGTTTCCGTAGAGGACTTCCGGCAACCACAGCGCCAGTCCGGGGAAGATGTAGACCAGCGCCATGGTGAGGAACACCATGAAGACGTAGGGAAGCGCGCCCGAGAAAATATCCGAGAGTTGCACCTGCGGCGGCGCTACGCCCTTCAGGTAGAAGGCGGCCATGGCCACCGGCGGGGTGTTGAATGCCGTTTGGGTGTTCAGCGCCACCAGGATGCCGAAGAACACCGGATCGATGCCGAACTTGGGCAGCAGCGGCAGGAAGATCGGCACGAAGATGATGATGATCTCGGTCCATTCCAGCGGCCAGCCGAGCAGGAAGATGATCACCTGCGTCAGCAGCAGGAACATGACCGGGCTGAGGTTCATGGAGAGGAAGAACTCCTCGACGACCGATTGGCCGCCGAGCAACGCGAACACGGCGGAGAACGTCCACGAACCGATGAACAGATAACAGACCATCGCGGTCGCGCGCACGGTCAGATACACGGACTCCCGCATCATCTCGTAGTTTAGCGAACGATACGCCGCTGCCAGCACGATGCTCATCAGCGCGCCGGCGGCCGCCGCTTCCGACGGCGTGGCGAGGCCGAAAAGGATCGCGCCCAGCACCGAAACGATCAGCAGCGCTAGCGGCAGGAACGAGGTGGCAAGCGCCCACAACACCGTCGAGAACGGCACATCGGTCTGTTCCTTTGGCAGCTTGGGTGCCAGCGCCGGATTGATGATCGCGCGTGTCATCGCGTAGAGGACGTAGAAGCCGGCCAGCATGAAGCCCGGAATGAACGCCGCGGCATAGAGCTTGACCGCGGAAACGCCGGCGGTCGCCGCGTACACGATCAACAGAATGCTCGGGGGAATCAGAATGCCAAGGCAGCCGCCGGCGCAAACCACGCCGGCCGATAGCCTTACATCGTAACCCGCGCGGAGCATCGCCGGCAGCGCCAAGAGGCCCATCAGCGTGACGACCGCACCGACGATGCCGGTGGCGGTTGCGAACATCGCGCAGGTGATCAGCGTGGCGACCGCCAGCGCGCCCGGCACGTTCTTCATCGACAACTGCAACGAGTGGAACAGGCGGTCGAGAATGTTCGCGCGCTCAACAAGGTAGCCCATGAACAGGAACAGCGGTACCGCAACCAGCACGTCGCTGGATGTCACTTCAAACGTCTTCTGCACCAGCAGCGTGAATACGCGATTCTGGAAGAATTCCTGGCCCGGCGTGTAGTAGGCGTAGAAGCCGAATGAGACCCCCATCGCCATCAGCGTGAAGGCGATCGGGAAGCCTAGCATGATGATGAAGATGAAGAGGCACAGCATCAACAGGCCGATTTGCGGGTCGGTCATGCGCGCGTTCCCTTCTCGTCGGACGGCGCGGCTGCAGACTGCTGTTGCAGATGCTCGCGAATGACGATGCTTTCGGTTTCCTCAACGTCGTGAAGGCGGCGCGGCCACACACCCGTGCGAATGCACAGGACGCAGCGGACGATCTCGGCAAAACCTTGCAGGAACAGGAGGAAGCCGGTGACCGGGATCAGTGCTTTCAGAGGGAAGACCGGCACGCCCGCGGGGCTGAAGATGCTGACTTCGCGGAAGCGCACCGACATCTGCGCGTAGTTCCATCCCGCATACATCAGCGCTGCGATCGCCGGCAGGAAGAACAAGATGTAGAGGACCAGATCCACCGTCGCCTGGGTGCGCGGCTTCCAGAGCCGATAGACCGTGTCGGCGCGGACGTGACCGTTACGCGAAAGGGTGTAGGCCCCAGCCATCAGGAACATCGCGCCGTAGGTGATGTAGCTGATGTCGAAGGCCCAGGTGGTCGGCGCCCGCAGCACGTAGCGCACGAACACTTCGTAGCTGACGCCCAGCGTCAGGACGAGAATCAGCCAGGCGAACGCCTTACCGACCCACGTGCTGAGCTCATCGATGAAGAAGAGAAATTTTCTCATTTTAGCCGAACCCGCCCCGAGCCGCGTTTGCGGTCGTCCTCCACCCGTTTAAGGCGGCGCCCTGACGGCGCCGCCTTCATTCATACCGCGTCGGCGATGCCTCGCGAAAGCGTCAGATCTTGATCACGCCAGGGAAGTGATGCTCGAAGGCGCCGCGGTAGTCCGTCGCGTTGTACATGTTGTAGTAAACAACGCGGCGCACCCATGCCTTCTGCGAATCCATCACCTTCTTCATGAAGGGATCGGAGCCGAGCTGGGCGATCAGGCCGTCCCAGGCTTTGATCTGTGCGTCGAACACCGACTTCGGCGTCCGCAAGACGTTGACCTTGTCCTTGGTGATCAGTTCCTGGAGGTCCTTGGAGTAGTAGTCCATGGCCTTCCATTCGTTGGCCGACGACACGGCCTCCGCCGAATATTGCAGGATGGCCTTGTGTTCGGCCGGCAGCGCGTCGAACTTGGTCTTGTTGAACATGATCTCGAAGTATTCGGTCGCCTGATGGTGGCTGCCCATCATGTAGTACTTGGCAACATCCTGCGCGCCGAAGCGGCGGTCCGAGGTCGGGTTGTTGAATTCGAACCCGTCGATCACGCCGCGCTCCATTGCCGGAACGATCTCGCCGCCCGGAAGCTGCGCGACGGACGAGCCCATCGCCTGGAATAGATCGGCGGCAAGGCCCACCGTGCGATACTTCAGGCCCTTCAGATCGGCTTCGCTGGTGATGGGCTTCTTGAACCAGCCGAGCGGCTGGGTCGGCATCGGCATGGCGAAGAAGCTCTTGATGTTGACCTTCATGATCTGGGTCTGCAGCTCTTCGAACAGCTGGCGGCCGCCGCCGTTGTGAATCCAGCCAAGGCCTTCATTGGCATTGAAGCCGAACACCGGGCCGGTGCCGAACAGCGAGGCCGCCTTGTGCTTGCCATACCAGTAGACCGTCACAGTGTGAGCCGCGTCGATCTGGCCGCCATGCACGCCGTCGAACACCTGGAACGGGTGCACCACCGAGCCGCCGACCAGATAGTCGATGCGCAGCCGGGCGCCGGCCATGTCGTTGACGCGCTTCACATAGTCTTCCGCCATCTCGTTGAAGACGTCGGCCTTGCCCCAGGAGCCCTGCATCTTCAGGGTCACGGTCTGGGCCCGGCTGACCTGGGGCATCGCAATTACGGCACCGCCGGCAGCGGCGGCCGTCAGGAAACGACGGCGTGTCGTTCTGGTGTCACTTCGCTTGCTCATGAGCTTCTCCCGGATTGAGATATTGCCCGCTTTTCGCGCTGGCTTCCTTGTATTGAGGATGCCAGTCAAAGGCCTGTTCAGCATTTTGGCAAGTGAGAAGTGAGCGGTGCGTCTCTTCGCGCGTGCAAGCGGTGGTGCATGCCGAAAACGAACATCTCACTCTGAGGCAAGTTGCGACTAGTTGTTGCGCTGCGGCAAGCAGGCTCGACCGACATTGTGTGCCGGTTTGTGTCGTCCGGTGATCGACACTCCCCCTGCGCCCCACGGCGCGGGGAGGCCGCCTGATAGATCAAACATCAATCACGGCAAGCCGGATTTATTCCGCCCGTGACGAAATAAATTTCGAATGGGCGGCGATCCACCTCACCGCTACGCCGCCTGCAGCATCGAGCGGGCGAAGGCCGGATAGGTCTCGGCCAACTCGTCCATGATCCGTCCGCGCAGCAGCAGCAGCGTCTCTGCATCGGGCAGGGGTGTCGTCGGGACTACCGCCGGCTCGACATAGTCGAAGCCGGTTTGGCTGCGAATGTCGGCGGCGGAAAAACCGGGATGCACCGAACGCAAGGTGAAGCCGCCGCGGACGCGGTCGAAGTCGAACAGCGCCATGTTGGTGAGCAGCGCATGGGGCCCGCCGCGGCGCGTCACCTCCGGCGTCGTCGCCGCCGCACTGACGAAATCGACCCTGGGCACGAAGACCCGCGGCGAGTGCTCCTCGCGAAACAGGATGACGCGCGGCACCAGGTGGTAGAGATAGGCCGAGCCGAACGAGCCCGGCCAGCGCACGTCGGTCTGCGGGTATGTGCCGGTGCCCACGAGGTTGATATTGCCGGCGCCGTCGATCTGGCCGCCGCCGAGGAAGAAGGCGTCGATCCGGCCTTGTGCGGCGCAGTCGAAGACTTCCACGGCGCCGTTGGTGAAGAAATTGTGCTCCTGCGAACCGAGGATCGATATCCGAACCGGCGGCTTGCCGTCGCGTGCGTTGCGGGCGCGCAGCAGCATGGCGCCCGCGGCCGGGATCGGCGAGGACGCGCCGACCGCGACATGGCGGATGCCGTCGAGGAGGCCGGCGATGACGTTGATCAATAGCTCGCGGCGCTCGCGCTCGCCAGCCATGGTTCAGGCCACCTGCTTGCGCTGGGAGAGGAAGCCGGAGAGATAGGCGCGAAAGCCTTCCTCCGAGCGCGCCATGGCGGCATAGCGCGCGACCTCGACATCGTCGCCGGGATATTCGTCCCACAGCGGCAAGGGCCATGCGCCGCGCGCGGCGACCGCGACCTTGTCGACATAGAGCGAGGGCAGCACGCCTGCCGCGGAATCCTCTGACGCCATGAGGTTGCGTTCGACGATGCGCTCCACAGTGACGAAGGTCTTCCTGGCTGCATAGGCCATCGCCGCGAGCTCCCGGTGCCGCCCGATGCGGATATTGCCGGCACGGTCGGCCTCCGGGGCGTGGAAGAGGGCGACGTCCGGCGTAATCGCCGGCACCACAACGACCTTGCCGGGTTCGCCAACGGGGCTGTCGATCACCTTCCAGTCAGGCCGCACCGTGAGCAGATCGCTGCCGACGATGCCGGCGATCGGCATGAACGGCACGCCTTTTTGTGCCGCCAGAAGGCCGGCGAGGATCGCGGGGCAGGTGGAATCGCGCATGGCAAAGCTGCCGGCGCGAACGGCGGCATTGAATCGCGGCGCACCGCCGGCTTCGCCGAGCGAGACGGCGCTGGTCTCGATTTCCCCGACGGCGCCGGCACCGATCAAGAGATCGGCCTGCATGCTGGAGATGGGGACGCAGATCAGCCTGAGGTCGCGGACGCCGGCCTCGATCAGGGCGGCGGTCGCCGCCATCGACACGCCGGCCACCGGGATCGCCAGCGATTGCCCCGGCCGGACTTCACCCGCCAGCGCCTCGAGCGAAACGATCTCCGTCATTCGCCGTCCTCCCGCAATCTCCTGATTGGGATGCAGTGTAGCAGCGTTGTCGGGATGCGGTAGCCGTCAACTGCCGGCGGCTGCCGCGCAGCAGAGGTGCGGTTCCGGCATGACGCCGGGCCGTCAGCGAAACAGCGCGTCGATCTTGTCTGCGCCGAGGCCGACCTTGTCGTAGTGCGCCCGGCACATGGCGATGTAGTCGTGGACATCGAAATGGCCGGCGGAGGCGCCGTTCTCGTCGAGCCAGATCAGGGGACCGGTGACGATGAAGAACACCCGCATCGGATCCTTGTGCTCGTAGGCGACCAGGGTGTGACCCTCGCCGGGGGACTCGTAGACGAAATCGCCGGCGGTCGCGGTCCAGTCGTGCTCGAGATAGCCCCATTTGCCCGAGATCGTATAGGCGAACACTTCGTGCGGGTGATAGTGCCGGTTCACCAGGCCCGCGCCCTTCGCCATCAGGATATCGCACCATTTGTTCTGCGACGGCGAGATCCAGAGCGGCCGCGACGACACCGTCTCGGTGAACGGCACGTAGTAGCGTTCGTCCTCCGTCGCCGCGCCTGCGATATAGGCCTCGGGCAACGCGTCCGTCCTGAAGACCTGGGCAATCGGCTTCAGGTCCTTCCAGAATTCGTTCCGTGCGAGCTCGGGCATGGGAATCTCCCTTGGGTTCGATCAATCAGATGGACATGCCGCCGTCGGCCATGAACACGGCGCCGGTCGAGAAGCTGCTTTGCCCGGAAGCGAGGTAGAGCACGAGCCGGCCAATCTCTTCCGCGCGGCCGTGCCGTCCAAGCGGGATCAGGCCGTCGAGGAATTGCCCCGCATCGCGGCCGATGGCGCGCGACAGGCCGGTTTCGACATTGCGCTGGAAATCGTTCTCGATCGGGCCGGGCGCCACCACGTTGACGCGGATACCCCTTGGCGCGGCTTCCTTGGCGACGGTGCGCATCAGGCCGATCACGGCATGCTTGGAAGTGGCGTAGGCAGCGATGCCAGGATCGCTGGTGGTGCCGACCACGCTCGAGGTGATGACGATGCTGCCGCCATCGCGCATCTTCGGCAGGGCATATTTGCAGCCGAGGAACGGCCCGCGCACGTTCACCGCAATGACGCGGTCGAACACGTCTTCGGGATAGTCGACCACCGGGCAGATATCGCCGCTGACGCCGGCATTGCAGAAGAGAACGTCGAGCCCGCCCCAGCGCGCCAGCGTCGCCTCGACGAAGGCCGACGTGGCGCCGGCGTCGGCGACGTCGGCGGCCTGGATCATCAGGTTGCCGGCATGGGCGTCCAGGCGCTCCGCTGCAGCCTGGAGCGCGGATAAGTCGCGGTCCACCAGGGTCACCTTGGCGCCTTCGCGCAGGAACAGCTCGGCGGTGGCGAGCCCGAGGCTGCCTGCGGCGCCCGTGACGATGCAGATCTTGCCGTCGAGGAGCTTCATGCGCGGCCCGCTCCGTTTCCGCCGGTGACGACGCGGCCCGGCTCGGCGGCGCCGAGATAGGCGCGCTGTACCGCCGGATCGCTGCGCAGGCTTTCCGCGCCGCCTTCACCGACGATCCGGCCGTTGGCGATGAGATAGCCGCGGTCCGCGATGGCGAGGCTGCGCTTGGCGTTCTGCTCGACCAGCAGAATGCCGAGGCCCTTGTCGCGGATCCGCGCCAGCGCCGCGAACAGCTCCTTGCACATCAGCGGCGACAGCCCGAGCGAGGGTTCGTCGAGCAGCAGGATGTTCGGTGCCGACATCAGCGCGCGGCCGACGGCCACCATCTGCTGCTCGCCGCCGCTCATGGTGCGCACCTGCTGGGAAAGCCGCTCGCCGAGGCGCGGAAACAGCTCCAGCACAAGGCGCAGGTTTTCCGCCTCCGCCGCCCGCGCGCGCCTTGCGAAAGCGCCGAGCTCGAGATTCTCGCGCACAGTCAGCTCGCCGAACACGCCGCGGCCCTCGGGCACCAGCGCAAGGCCGGCCTCGACGATGGCATGCGCCGGCAGGCCGGAAAGTTCGCGGCCGGAGAGGCGAACCGAGGCGCCTGCGGCCGGCTGCATGCCGGCGACGGCCTTGAGCAGCGAGGTCTTGCCGCTGCCGTTGGCGCCGAGGATCAGCGCGATCTCGCCCGTCGCCACGTGCAAGCTGACGCGATCGACGGCAAGGTGCTTGCCATAAGCGACCGATATGCCCGACACCTCAAGCATCGTCGTCTCCGAGATAGGCGCGGATCACTTCGGCGTCGGCGAGCACGGCATCGGGAGAGCCCTCCGCGATCTTGCGGCCGGCGTTCATGACGACGCAGCGGTCGCACAGCGAGCGGATCGCGTCCATGACATGCTCGACCAGCAGGATGGTCATGCCTTCGCCGCGCAGTGAGCGCACCAGCGCGATACCCTCCTGCAGCTCGGTCGGATTGAGGCCGGCGAGCCATTCGTCGAGCAGCAGCAATTGCGGATCGAGCGCCAGCGCACGCGCGAGTTCAAGGCGCTTCTGGTCGATATAGGTGAGCTCGCCGGTGGCCGTGGCCGCGCGGCCCGGCAACCCGACGCGCGCCAGCAGCGCGTCGGCGCGTTGCTCCGCCGCGTGGCCCCACATTGCGTCGCGGCCGAAGGCAAGGCCAGCGAGCACGTTCTCGCCGCAGGTCAGCGACGGCAGCACCCGCACCAGCTGGAAGGTTCGGGCCACGCCGAGCCGCGCGATGCGATGCGGCGCGGCGCTGCCGATCTCGTGGCCCTCGAGGCGGATGCTGCCGCGGTCGGGCCGCAGCGCGCCGGAGATCAGGTTCAGCACCGTCGACTTGCCGGAGCCGTTGGGGCCGAGCAGGCCGAGGATTTCGCCCGACGCCAGCGAGAGCGAGATGTCGTCGACGGCGACGAGACCGCCGAAGCGGCGCGTGAGCCCGGAGACGTCGAGCAGCGGCGCGCTCATTTGGCGCCTCCGCGTCGCAGGAGGCGCTCGACGAAGCCGACGATGCCTTGCGGGATCGCGTAGACGATCAGCATGAAGGCGAGGCCGACGAGGATGGAGAAGTGGTTCGGGAACCTGGCGAGCAGGAACTCGAACAACAATACCAGCGGCACCACGCCGAACAGCGGCCCGTAGAGCCGGTGCACGCCGCCGAGCAGCGCCATGATCAGCACCTGGAACGACACCACCGGATTGAACGCAATCGCCGGATCGATATAGGTCCAGCGCGGCGCCATCACGGCGCCGCACAGCGTCATGAAGGCGGCGGACAGCGCGAACAACGCCACCTTGGCGATGGTGGTGTTGATGCCGATGTGCCGCGCCACCGTCTCGTCGTCGCCGATCACGCGCAATGCGAGGCCGAGCCGCGAGCGGCGGATCAGGATGCCGGCGGCGAACACCAGCACGGCAAGCGCGAGCAACTGCCAATAGATGTCGGCCGGGTCGATGCCGACGAAGATATAGCGGCCGAGCGTGCGGGTAACGTTGACCTCGTACCAGGTGACGATCTGGCGGATCAGCTCGGCCAGTCCAAACGTGAAAATGACGAAATAGACGCCGGACAGCCGCAGCGTCGAAAGGCCGACGATCAGCGCGACAGCAAGGCCGACGGCGAGCGCGATCAGCAGGATCCAGGGCCAGGCCATCCGTTCCGCGAGCACCGCCGCGGTGTAGGCGCCGATGCCGAAGAAGGCGACGGTGGCGAGCGACACGTAGCGTGTCGGGCCGGAGAACAGCGTCCAGGCGGTAGCGAGCACGGTATAGTTCATCAGCGTGATCGCCAGCGACAGCTGGTAGCCGTTGGCATAGAGCGGCAACGTGGCGAGGATGGCGACCGCGATTGTCGCTGCGGCGAGCGCGAAGACCGGTTTCATCGCGTTGCCGTCCCGAACAGGCCTTGCGGGCGAAGCAGGAGGACGAGAAGAAAGATGGCGTAGGTGGTTGCCAGCGTCAGGCCGGGATCGACGAAGGTCGCCACGAAGGTCTCGGCAAGGCCGAGGATGAGGCCGGCAACGAGGCAGCCGAGCAGATTGCCGACGCCGCCCATGATCACCACGATCAGCGCCTTCATGGTGAAGACCACGCCGATATTGGCGTTGAAGGTCAGGAACATCGAGACCAGCACGCCGCCTGCCGCCACCAGCGCGCCGCCGAAGGCGAACGCAAGCGCCGCGGTGGCCTTCACGTCGATCGCCACCAGCGGCGCCGATTGCGGATCGGCGGCGACGGCGCGCACGGCAGTGCCGAGCCGCGTGCGGGTCAGGTAGAGATAGAGGGCAAGCCCGAGGAAAGCAGCGAAGCCGAGCGCCAGCAGCCGATTGGCCGCGACGGTCGTCCCGGCGATGGTGACGGGAAAGGCGAGGAAGCTGTAGCTGTAATAGGCGCCGCCGAACATCACCAGCATCACGCCCTGGATCACGAACAGCATGCCGAAGGTGGCGAGAATGCTGTCGACCTCGAGCGCGTCGCGGCTCGGCGCGCGGGCTACCAGCGGCGTCAGCAGCAGGCGATAGATCGCCCAGGAGACCGCGAAGGCGGCTGGCACGACGAGGAGGAGCCCGAGCAGCGGGTTCACGGCGGTGGACGTGAACAGCCAGAATGCCGCAAAGGCAGCGGCAATCATCAGCTCGCCATGGGCGAGGTTCATGATCCGCGCGACGCCGTATTGGAGCGTCAGCCCCATGGCGATCAGCGCATACATGCCGCCGAGAACAAGCCCGGACGTGACTGCGGCAGTGAACATGTGCTTACCGAAAATGGCCTCGGGCCACCGCAGCCTCGCGGCGGCCCGAGAGCCAGTCTACGCCAACTCTACTGCTTCCACGCCGGCTTCGGCACGACCACCGCCGCCATGCCGGGACCTGCCGGCGCCACGCCGGTGTAGAAGCCCTTCTGCCATTGCCCGATCAGCGGGAAAGCCTTCACCGGCATGTTGTTCTCCAGCTTGATCTTGCCGATCACGGTATCGAACGTGCCGGTCTGCAGCTCCTTGATGATGGCCGCGCGGTCGATCTTGCCGACCCTTTCGATGGCCTGCTCGAGCATCTGCAGCGAGGAATAACCGACCTGGCTGCCCCAATAGTCGGGATCGCGGTTGTGCATCGCTTTGTGCTTGGCGCGGTATTCGGCCGTGCCCTTGTTGTCGGCCTGCCAGCCGCCGAGCGACATGATGCCCTCGATGTTCTCGCTGAAGCGCTGTGGATACAGCGGGAAGCCGACACCGACGCCGAGGAACATCACTTTCGGCGCGAAGGAGGCGACCTTGGCCTGGTCGGTGAGCGCCATCGTGTCCGGCGGGTAGCTGAAGGCGACGAAGGTGTCGGCGCCGGAACGCTGGGCTTCGCCGAGCAGCGGCGAGAGATCCTGCGTGCCGATCGGATAGCTCTTGTCATAGGCGAGCTTGAACTTCGCCTTCTCGAAGCCCTCGCGCGCCGCCTTCGACAGGTCGATGCCGAAGCCGTCGGCGATGCTGACCATGGCGATGCTGTCGTTGATCTTGCCGTCCTTGCGCATCTGCGAAAGCAGATCGACCAGCGCGTCGACATATTGCTTGCTGGTGCCGAGGAACCAGAAGCTGTTCGGCCAGCGCTTGACCAGGTCCGGCGCGCGGTCGGTCACAGCGGTGAAGGCGAGCTGCGGATAGCCGTATTTGTTGAAGACGGGACCGACCGCGAGATTGAGGCCGGTGCCCCAAGGCGGAAACAGCAGGTCCACCTTGTCCTGCGTAACGAGGCGCTCAACTGCCTTGACGGCCTCTTCGGAATTGGAGCGGTCGTCATATTCGATGACCTCGATCTTCACCCGCTTGCCGATGCTCTTGAGCATCAGGCCGCCCTTGTCGTTCACCTCCTTCACCCAGAGCTGGTAGTTCGGGATCTGGGTGATGTTGGCGCCGCCGGCATTCGGGCCGGTTTTGGAAATGGCGTAGCCGATCTTGATCGAGGCCGGCTCCTGTGCGGTAACCGCCCCTGCAAAGCCGAGCGTCAAAATGGCGCACGCCAGTGTCCCCGCAAACAGCCTTCGACCTCTGTTCATCTGCGTCCTCCCCGAAATTCGGTGTTAACTTCTTGGCCGGCCTGTCTTTGCCGGCCTGGCTGTGTCCATCTTGCGCCGCCTTGGATGCCGGTTCTTGCCCAAGAGCGAACTCCTCCGTGGCGCCGGTGGCAATGTGCCAATGCGGCGCACAAACCGGGAAACAGCGGTGGCGCCGGACGCGGCCGGTCGCTAGGGTCGAGGCGAGGGGAAGGAGCTGAGGACCTTGCAGAACAATCTGGCCGTGGTTTCCACCGCCGACGTCGCGCCGGGCGAGCGGCTTGGTCTGTGGGGCGACTTCGTCGGTCGCCATATCGGACCGTTGCAGGCCGACACCTTTGGCGACCCGCAATTCGAGGGCCGTCTCGAGCTCGGCGAGTCCGGCGGCGTGTCCGTGGCGCACATCGTCGTCAGCCGCCATCGCGTGCAGCGCACGCCCGGGCTGATCCGAAGGGACAGTCGCGACTACGTGAAGCTGGTGGCACAGATCGAGGGTGCGGCCTGCTTCGAGCAGAACGGTCGCAAGGTGGTGCTGGCTCCCGGCGAATGGAGCCTGTACGACATGACTCAACCCTACACGGTGTCGAATCCCGAGCCGATCAACCAGGTCATCATGCTGCTGCCGCGCGAGCAGCTCGTGCGGCCGGGGCTGGACCTCGACCGTCTCGTCGTGCGGCGCTTCTCGGGCCGCGCCGGCGCCGGCCGGCCGGCCTATCAGCTGCTGGTGGCGGCCTTCGCAGCGCTGCGCGATGGTGGACCGGAGCCAGGCAACGACGATCTGGCGGAGATGATCGCAAGCCATGTCGAGCTCGCAGTGCTCGATCGTTCGGGCACGCCGACCGACGCTTCGCTGCGCGAGCTCACTCGCGACCGCGTCAAACGCTACATCGATGCCAATCTCGACGATCCGCTGCTGTCGCTCGATCGCGTCGCCGCCGCCATCGGCTGCTCGAA
Organism: Bradyrhizobium sp.; assembly: GCF_052389815.1. Taxonomy (GTDB): domain Bacteria; phylum Pseudomonadota; class Alphaproteobacteria; order Rhizobiales; family Xanthobacteraceae; genus Bradyrhizobium. The sequence continues at coordinate 16,565 of NZ_JBQTHN010000211.1, forward strand.
GCGTTATCTGCACAAGCTGTTCGACGGCGAGGCCGAGACGCTGAATGCCTACATCTGGCAGACCCGCCTGGAGCGGATCCGGCAGGATCTCGCCGATCCGGCGCTCAAGGACAGCTCGATCACCGAGATCGCGTTCAGCCGCGGTTTCAGCTCATCGACCCATTTCAGCCGCAGCTTCCGCGAGAGCTGCGGCGTCAGTCCGCGCGCTTATCGCCTGTTGACGCAGGGGCCGAGCCTGTTCTGGCATCGCGCCGCGCGCGGCAAGCTGCGCCCCGACGCGCGCATGGTCGCAGCCGAGTAGCGGATCAGGTGCCGGCCGTTTCCGTCGCCAGCCAGCGCAAGTCGCGCGGCGAGGGCCGGCGATGCAGCCGCGCGTCCAGCATGGCGCGGGCGCGCGACAAATCCCCACTCCTCATCAGCGCGACGATGAAGGTGTCCTCGATCAGCGTGCGCTGCGCGTGGCTGCCGCCGATGCGCACGACTTCGTCGAGCACGGGCGAAAGCTGCGTGACGCAGCCGCGATAGTCGCCCTCGGCAAACGCGCTCATGGCGCGGAACAGTGTGGGCACCACGGGGCCGGCGGGCAGCTTGCCTTCGGCGAGGCGTTTCTCGATCACGGCAAGACGCTCTTCCAGCGCGGCCTGATTGCGGGTGGCGGCGGCGAACAGCGCCATGTGCGCGTCGGCAAAGGGAATGCTCGACCGCGGGAAGGCGCGTTGCGCGGAGGCGTCCGCCTCGGACCACAGCCCGTCGGGCACCGGATGGCCGTAGGCCTGCAGCCGCCACAACAGCGAGGCGCCGTCGGTGATCGCGTTGAGCGGCGGCGCCTGGGTGACGGAAGGCTGCAGCACCTCGGCGTAGATGTTCAGCGCGCGCGCCGCATCGCCGTACTCGAGCGCGCCGAGCGCCTGGTGCCAGCGGATGTGGCCGTGCAGGATGCCGGCGCGGTCGTAAGTTCCGATCCAGCGATCGACCAGCGCGTCGGCATCCTCGACCGAGCCGTCCTCGAACATCGCGTGCAGCAGTGCATGTACCGCGTTGGCGTTGGCCTCGCGTATCGCGAAGGAGCGCTCGGTCATGGCGCGGCCGCGTTTGACGTCGTTGTTCTCGGTCAGTGCCCAGCCGTGGTTATAAAGATACCACCAGTCGTCGCCGTAATGATGGGCGTAGCGTCCGCAGAGGTCGACGCGCGCCTGGTCGTGGTCGGCCATGCCGGAGAAGGCGAACAGCCCGAACGCGCCCATCGGCAGCGACATCACGATGGCGTCGCGCGGCCAGGCGTCCACGTGTTTCAGCGTGGCGTTGAGCGCAGCCGGAAGCTGCGCCTCGATGGCGAGCGCCAGCGTCTCGACGTGGCTCTTCTCGCGCGCGCTGCCGTTCCTCGCCACCAGCTCGCGCGCCAGCGCTGCCTTGTTCCGCGCCACATCGCCCTGCTGATAGAAGGTGTGGACGCGCCCGCGCGCGATATGCGCCAGCGCAAACTCCGGATCGGCCGCGATGGCGCGCTCGAACGCTTCCGCAGCGCCGGTCCAGGCCGCGAGCAGCAGGTCCATGCCCTCGCGATAGGCGGCGGCGGCCTCGGGCGAGGTGGTGGAGAGAGATAGGCCGTAGCGGTCTTCAAAGGCCATCGGCGGCTCGAGATCGGTCCAGAACCTGGCAATGATGATCGGAAAATCGGCGTTGGGGAAGATACTTGGTCGCGTACCCTTGCAATCGGCCGGAAATGCTATATGTGGAGCGCATTCGATTTGAACGCGCTACCTTGTTGATTGCGGCCTACGGCTCCTTCCCCGAGACATCGCTAGGATTGAATTCGGAACCTGCACGGAGGTCGTGCGGGCATTTGGCGTTATGCGCCTATGGAGAGCTACATGGCTACAGGTACAGTGAAGTGGTTTAACGGCCAGAAGGGTTTTGGCTTCATCGAGCCGTCGGACGGCAGCAAGGATGTGTTCGTTCACATCAGTGCGGTGGAGCGGGCAGGCCTGACCGGCCTCGGCGAAGGGCAGAAAGTGTCCTTCGAGCTCAAGACCGACAAGATGCGCGGCAAGACCAGTGCGGAAAATCTCACGCTGATCTGACCCAGCAGCAGCGTTTTCGAGCGAAGTGGATACCGGTTCGCGTGAAGAAAACGCACAAACAATAAGATTGGAGACGCGGTTCTGAATCAATCAGAACCGGGTTTCCACGCCGAATATTCCCCGGAGGCACTGAAGTCTTGGTCGCAGAAGACCCCCGCCGGAACCGGCGGGGTTCTTTGCGTTGGTGCGCCGTCGACGGCGCGCGGGCGATGGGATGCCGTCTCAGGCCCCGGTGGCCATCCGCTTCTTCCTCGGCTTCTTGACAGGCTCGGGCGGAGAGCCCGCTTCAGCTTCGCGATCGGCGGCCTCCTTGGCGAGCCGCAATTGCCTCAGCCGGGCCGTGTTCTTCGCAACGAAGGCGTTGCGCGCGGCGATCTCCGCCATGGCAGACCTTCCCTCTGCGGCGAGGCGTTCGCGCTTCTCGTGGGCCAGTTCCTTGCGAGAACGCTCTTCATCGGGATTCTTGCTCAAAATCGATCCTTCACGGCTGCTGCGCCTTTCCAATAGATAGTGGTTCCCGGGCGTATTGAAAGGGTAGTTCCGTAGCGCCGACGGCACGGTCACCCCGTCCGCGCCTTGTGTCCTTCCAAGCGCGGGGCTCCCGACAATCATTGCGGCGATTGCTTCAACGACTTTCGTCAGGCGATGGAACGCCAAGGCGGGCGCTGGGTCTGAGCATGACATATATTTACTGTCACAGCCAGTTCACGGAATCCACTTACGGGTCCGGCGTTGAACGCAACCATGGGGACCGTGATGAGCCGCTTCACTGAAACGCTGCACACGCAGCGCTGGGACGACTACCGCTACTATCATCAAAGTCGCATCAATCAGACGCTGCACCTGATCAGCGCGCTGATCTTTCTCGTATGCTATGCGCTGCTGTTCAAGGATGCTGCGATGGCGGGCCTCGTCGGCTGGCTTGCGATGCTGACACGGCAGACGGGTCATTTCTTTTTCGAGCCTAACGGCTATGACGCGGTGAACAAGGTCACCAACGAGTACAAGGAGGAAGTGAAGGTCGGTTACAACCAGAGCCGCAAGATCGTCCTGCTCCTGGTGTGGGGCGGTGTGCCGGTGGCGTTGTTCTTTTTCCCGACGCTGTTCGGCCTGTTCGATCCGCCGGCCGGACGGATGGATTTCCTCCGCCACGTCGGCGCGGTTTGGCTGGCGGTCGGGATCGGCGGCGGGCTGTTCCGCATGATCCAGCTGTTCGTCACCCGGGGCGTGTTCACCGGGCTGGTGTGGGTCTTCAAGGTTCTGACCGACCCGCTCCACAACATCCAGATCTATTGGAAGTCTCCGCTGGCACTGCTGCGCGGCGAACTGATCGACACCACGATTGCTCCCGCGGAGTGGAATGGCAAGGAAACGGAGGAGGAAGCCCCGCACCTCACCTGAGCGCGGCCGTCACCCCGTCCGCGCCTTCCGCCCCTCGATCGGATACGCCGGATCGTTGAACCCCGGCGTCGAGGGATGACCGGTGACGACGAGCCGGTCGATCAGCGCCTCGTCCTCCGCGGTGAAGCGATAGTCGAGCGAGCGGATGTAGTCGTCCCACTGCTCCTCGGTGCGGGGGCCGGCGATCACGCCGGTGACGAAGGCGGAGTTCAGCACCCAGGCGACCGCGAACTGTCCGGCGGAGATGCCACGGCTCTCGGCATGGCGCTTGATCTCCTGCGCGAGCTTGAGCGACTCCGGCCGCCACTCGGTCTGCATCATGCGCTTGTCGGCGCGGCCGGCGCGGGTGTTCTTGTCGGGCGCGGCGTCGGGCGCATACTTGCCGGTGAGCACGCCGCGGGCGAGGGGACTGTAGGGCACGATGCCGAGGCCGTAATAGGCGCAGGCCGGAAAATGCTCGACCTCGGGCATGCGGTTCATCGCGTTGTAATAGGGCTGGCTGACGACCGGGCGGTCGATGCCGTTGTCGTCGCAGATATTGCAGATCTCGGCGACGCGCCAGGCGCGATAATTGGAGAGGCCGAAATAGCGGATCTTGCCCTGGCGGATCAGGTCGCCCATCGCGCGCACGGTCTCTTCCAGCGGCGTCGCGTGGTCTTCCTTGTGCAGATAATAGATGTCGATGTGGTCGGTGCCGAGGCGCTTGAGGCTTTCTTCGGCCGCCTGCATCACCCAGCGCCGCGACAGCCCGCCGCGATTGGGATCGTCGCCGATCTGGTTGGCGAGCTTTGTCGCGAGGATCCAGCTTTGCCTGTTGTTGGAGATGGCGCGGCCGACCACGACCTCGGATTGCCCGCCATTATAGGCATCGGCCGAGTCGATGAAGTTGACGCCGGCCTCGCGTGCCTTCGCGATGATCCGCGACGAAGTTGCCTCGTCGGTCGGCCCGCCGAACATCATGGTGCCCAGGCAAATCGGCGAAATCTTCAGGCCGCTGCGGCCGAGCTGGCGGTATTGCATGGGGCTGAGGTCCTCCGATTCTTTGCCGTCATTGCGAGCCAACGGGTCGCGCGAACGCGCGCCCGATGACAGGCTCCGCGAAGCATTCCATGTCAAACACGGAAGGACAAATGGATTGCTTCGTCGCTTCGCTCCTCGCAATGACGGCGTGGTTAGGTTTCACTCTTCAATATTTTGAACACGCCGTTCGCCATTGCGATGACGCGCCTGTCCACCGTCACTTCCGTCGCCATGAAGATCAGGCTTCTGGTCGAGCGTACTACGCGCGGCCGGGAAATCAGCACCTCGCCGATCTTGCCGGCCTCGACGAAATGGGTGTCGAGCTGCACCGTCGCCAATGTCGGCTTGCCGGAGACATGGCGGGCGGTCATGCCGCAGGTGCGGTCCGCAAAGGTCATGATCACACCGCCCTGCACCAGGCCGCGGCGGTTGTGGTGCTTGTCCTGCGTCATCAGCGCATATTCGTGCGCGCCGCCGACGATACGCTCCCACAGGGGACCGATCAGATGCAGGAAGCCCGTGGTTTCGACGATGGCCCAGCCGTCCGACTTGAGCTTTGCGGCGGCCTTGTCGATCATCTCGTTCCGGACCCTGCATGCTGTCATGAGTTCTTGCACATTTCATCGAACGCGGACCTGTTGTAGTCAAGCGCCATGACCCGCGTTTTCGACGATACCACCCGGCGGAAAATCGCAGAGCTTTGTGCGGGATTTCCGCGCGCGGCGGCGGAGCTGGCAACGCCGGCGCTGAAACGGGCGGCGGTCGTGATTGCGCTGACCGACAGCGAAGCGGGCGAGGGCACCGCCTTCCTGCTCACCCGCCGCGCCGAGGGGCTGCGGTCCCACAGCGCGCAATGGGCGCTGCCGGGCGGGCGCTGCGATGCCGGCGAAACCGGCATGCAGGCTGCGCTGCGCGAGCTGCACGAGGAGCTTGGGCTCGAGCTGACCGAGCGCGAAGTGCTCGGCATGCTCGACGATTATCCGACCCGGTCCGGCTATCTGATCACGCCGGTCGTGGTGTGGGCGGGGCCCGGGGTCTCGATCGTGCCGAACCCGGCCGAGGTCGCCTATGTCCATCGCGTCGGCCTCGACGAGATCGAGCGGGAAGATGCCTTCAGCTTCACCAGCATTCCCGAGAGCACCCGCCGCGTCGTCCGCTTCCGTTTGGGCGGCGGGCATATCCACGCCCCGACGGCGGCGCTGATCTATCAGTTCAGCGAGCTCCTGGCCGGCCGTTACACACGCGTCGCTGAGCTGGAACAGCCAGTCTTCGCCTGGCGTTGATGGAGTCGTCATTCCGGGTCTGGTCCTTTGGACCGTTCGCGCGGCGTCGAGCCGGAATAGGGCGAGTAGCCGCAGAATTTGACGGCTGACTTGGCGGCCTCGCTTGCTAAAACGGGCCATGCCACTGCAGATGATTCGCCATGGTCTTGCTACGCTCGCGCTGCTCGCTTGTGCGTCGCAGGCCGTTGCAACGGAGATGCCCGCGCTTGCCGACTCCGTGGCCGACGCCATGGCGCAGGCCTCGCCGCAAGCCATGGCGGAGTATCGCCGCAAGCTGAGGGAATACGAGGAAGCGCAAGCGCCTTTGAATGCCTACTGGAATTCGGTCGCCGAGAAGCGCCGCGGCCGCAACGCCAAGCGGCGCGCCGGGCAACAGATTACGCTCGACGACTACGTGCTGACGCATCCGCCGGTCTATACCGGGCCGAAGAAGCCGATCGATCCGTCGGCGCCGGAACGGCCGCCGCGCAAGGCGCTCCCGATGGTCCCCGATCTCATCCAGGCGGCGGCCGAGCATTTCCAGTTCACGCCGCAGCGGCCGGCTTCCGAAATCGAGTTCAAGCAGGCCTATGCCAAGGTGGCGACCAGCCTCGGGCTGACGCGCGAGCAGGCGGTGCGGGTCTATTCCTTCGAGACCGGCGGCAACGGCAATTACGACATGCAGTCGGGCTATCGCGGCCCCGGCACGCGGCCGATCTCGACCGCGATCGGCTACAACCAGCTCCTCACCACCAACAGCGTCGAGCTGATCGCCGAGCAGGGCGCGGCGCTCCTGAGGACGCTGCATGACAAGGCCGCCAAGCTGTCCGGCGCGCCGCGCCAGACGATGGAGCAAAAGATTGCGGTGATGAAGCGGATGGTCGCCTTTGCGCAGTCGGTACCGGACACTTGGTCGGAGCACGAAAAGCTCGCCAACACAGAGAAGGGCTGGGCACTGCATGCCATGGTGCTGGATATCGACGTCGGTCCGCATCTGCAGACCCACAAGCTCCTGACGTCGGTGCACTTTGCCCGCATCAAGGGCCACACGCGGCCGCTCAGCGCCGCCGAGCTGGAAATGATGAACCTCACCGGCGACGGCACCGGCCTCGACATGGTGACGATGCCGTTGGCGATGCGCGAGCAGGTGCCGACTGCGAACTTCTTCCAGCGCGGCGGCTATGAGCGCAACCCGGTCGCCAGCCGCCACAATACGGT
>NZ_JBQTHN010000212.1:0-28201 GCF_052389815.1 Bradyrhizobium sp.
TGGAAGACGGCCTGATCAAGGTGGTCTCGCCGATCGACGACACGCCGGCATCGAAGGCAGGCATTCTCGCCAACGACATCATCACCCAGCTCGACGACGAGCAGGTGCAGGGCCTGACCCTGAACCAGGCCGTCGAGAAGATGCGCGGACCGGTCAACACCAAGATCCGGCTGAAGATCATCCGAAAGGGCAAGGACAGTCCGATCGAGGTGACGCTGGTGCGCGACAACATCCGCGTCCGTTCGGTGCGCGCCCGCGTCGAGCAGGACGACATCGCCTATATCCGCGTCACCACCTTCAACGAGCAGACCACCGAAGGCCTGAAGCGCGAGGTCAACAATCTCGCCAACCAGATCGGCGCCGACAAGCTGAAGGGCTTCATCATCGACCTCAGGAACAACCCGGGCGGCCTGCTCGAGGAAGCCGTCACCGTCTCCGACGCGTTCCTCGAGCGCGGCGAGATCGTCTCCACCCGCGGCCGCAATGCCGAGGAGACGCAGCGCCGCGCCGCGCATGCCGGCGACCTCACCAAGGGCAAGCCGGTCATCGTGCTGATCAATGGCGGCTCGGCCTCGGCGTCGGAAATCGTCGCCGGCGCATTGCAGGACCACAAGCGCGCGACGCTGGTCGGTACGCGCTCGTTCGGCAAGGGCTCGGTGCAGACCATCATCCCGCTCGGCAGCGGCAACGGCGCGCTGCGGCTCACCACCGCGCGCTACTACACGCCGTCGGGCAAGTCGATCCAGGCCAAGGGCATCGTGCCCGACATCGAGGTGCTGCAGGACGTGCCGGACGAATTGAAGGCGCGCACCGACACCAAGGGCGAGGCTTCGCTGCGCGGCCATCTGAAGAACGACGGCGACGAGAAGACCGGCTCGCAGTCCTACGTCCCGCCGGACGCCAAGGACGACAAGGCGCTGAAGACCGCGGCCGACCTGCTGCATGGCATCAAGGCCACCGCCACCGGGCCCACGACCACCGACAAACCTCCCACCAAGGCGGCGAACTGACGCTTTCGGTCATCGAGATTTGCGAAAGGGCGGCCTGCGGGCCGCCCTTTCATTTTGGCGGATGAATTCAGTCCACGATCATTCTGACCCGTACCGCCACGGCGCCGTGGAACCGCCGCGATTTGGCCTTGCCGTGGTATCTTCGCGGGCGGTGATTCGGGGAGATTGATGGCTGAAGCGGCCGATGATCTGAGCACACCGCTCGGACAGGGAACGGTTGCGCGGAAGCGGCGCCGGTTCCGCCTGCCGTTCACGGCGATGCAGGCGCTCGCCATGCTGCTCGGCCTGTTTCTGGTCGGCTTCATCGGCTTCGCCCTGTTCACCGACGACCCCTTGGGAGGTGAGCCGAAGGCGAGGATCGTGCTGCGCCAGCCCGCTCCGGAGGCCGAGAAGGCGGCTGCGGCGCCGCCCTCGGCTGCGGGCGACAAGGCGCCGGCCAAGCAGCAGGCGGCCCCCGGCGGGCAACAGACCGTCACCATCATCGACGGCTCCAGCGGCAAGCGGCAGGATTTCGTGGTCGGCGGCGATGCTGCCAAGGGCGGCGGCGAGGCGGCGGCCGTTCCCATGGCCGGCATCGACCAGCGCCTTCTCGAGAAAGGCCGCTACGGCATGATCCCCGTGATGGCCGACGGGCTGAAGCCGTTCACGGTCTATGCAGCCGAGGCCGACCGCGCCAGGGCCGCCAGGATGCCGGTGGTGGCCGTGGTGGTCGGCGGGCTCGGCGTCGGCGCCGCCAAGACGGTGGACGCCATCATGAAGCTGCCTCCGGCGGTGACCCTGGCCTTCACGCCCTACGGCGCCGATCCCACCAAGCTCGCGGAGCGGGCGCGGGCGCAGCGGCACGAGATCCTGCTGCAGGTGCCGATGGAGCCGTTCGACTATCCCGACAACGACCCGGGGCCGCAGACGCTGCTGTCGACGCTCGGCGCCGAACAGAATCTCGACCGGCTGCACTGGCACTTCAGCCGCTTCCAGGGCTATGCCGGCATTGCCAATTTCATGGGCGCGCGCTTCGTGGTGTCGGACAACGTCATGCAGCCGGTCGTCCGCGAGGCGGCCAAACGGGGCCTCGGCTATTTCGACGACGGCTCGGCGCCGCGCAGCGTCGCGGCCTCGCTGGCGGCGGGCCAGGCGATGCCGTTTGCCAAAGCCGACCTCACCATCGACGCCGTTCCCACCACGCTCGAGATCGACCGCGCGCTGGCGAAGCTCGAAACCATCGCAAGGGAGCGCGGCACTGCGGTCGGCATCGCCTCGGCGCTGCCGATTTCGATCGAGCGGCTTGCGGCCTGGAGCAAGGCCCTGGAGGGCCGCGGCATCATGCTGGTGCCATTGACAACCGCGATGCTGAAATCAAAATCGAACTAGGCATGATCCGCACCGGATCGGCCCGTAATCAGGCCGTTGGCCGCATCTGCAAGGTCCCCTGGCTTTGCCTGTCTGATAGTCTGGAGCCCTGACGGAATGGCGCGCTACGAGGATCTGCCCTACCGGACCTGCGTCGGCATGATGTTGCTCAACCAGGACGGGCTCGTCTTCATCGGACGGCGCGCCAGCGGCGTCGAGCATGTCGATGACCACCATGTCTGGCAGATGCCGCAGGGCGGCGTCGATCCCGGCGAAAACACCTGGGAGGCCGCCAAGCGCGAGCTCTACGAGGAGACCAGCATCCGTTCGGTGGAAAAGCTCGGTGAAGTCCCGGACTGGCTGATCTACGACATCCCGCGCACCATCGCCGGGCGCGCCTGGAAGGGCCGCTATCGCGGCCAGCGGCAGAAATGGTTCGCCGCACGCTTCACCGGCAAGGACAGCGAGATCAACGTCGAGAGTCCCGGCGGCGGTCACAAGGCCGAGTTCGTCAGCTGGCGCTGGGAGCCGATGAAAAACCTGCCGCAGCTGATCATCCCCTTCAAGCGGCCGGTCTATGAGCGGGTGGTGAAGGAATTTGCCAGGCTTGTGGGGAAGTGAAGCCCTCCGAGAAACGCTATCGCCCCAACGTCGGCGTCGCGCTGTTCAATGCCGGCGGCCGCGTGCTGATCGGCCGCCGCTTCAAGGACGACGGGCCGGAAATCATCCTGCCGGGGCTGGAATGGCAGATGCCGCAGGGCGGCATCGATGCGCAGGAGGATCCGCGGACCGCCGTGATGCGCGAGCTTTGGGAGGAGACGGGTGCGGTCTCCGCCGAATATCTCGGCGAGACGGACTGGATGACCTACGAATTCCCGCCCTACGACGGACCGGCCTCGCACCGCCTCGCCGGATTCCGCGGCCAGCGGCAAAAATGGTTCGCGCTGCGCTTCACGGGATCGGAGAGCGAGATCGATCCGCTGACCCCGCGAGGCGGCCAGCCCACTGAATTCGATGCCTGGCGCTGGGAACGGCTCGACCGGGTCGCCGATCTTGTGGTGCCGTTTCGCCGCGAGGTGTATCGAACGGTGGCCGGACTGTTCGCCAAATTCGCTGGGGACTAGGCGCGCAACCTTTTGCACCCGCACGGCGCTGGATCAAAAATCGCGAAAACAACCCCATGCAAAGTAGGACAGTGCCCGGCGCCTCCGTTCGCTAACCCAGCTAGAGCGAGATGAAATTCGGTTACGCGGCATCGGAAGCACCTCTCCCCGCTCTTTTGCGGGGAGAGGTGAACCCCCGATGCCGCGCCAGCTCAACCTGATCTCGTCACGGTCTAATTCGACCCGACCGCGAACGGGCCGATCGCGATGACATGGCAGCTGTCGGACTTGACGCAATTGGCGAGGGCTTCGTTGATGGCGTTCTGCTCGGTTGCGGCTCTCACCGACACGCCGGGACGGCCTGCGGCGCCGACGGCGATCGCATTCCAGCCGGACGTGGCCTCGGCAAGCTTGCGCACGACGCCATCCCGCGCTGCCGGGGCGATCGCGGCGGCGGGCGTCATCTCCAGCTTGGTGAAATAGAGAAAGCCGCCGACGCCGATGGCCGCGAGACTGACCACGGTCACCGCCAGCGGCCACATCCAGTTCGGCGGCGCCGATGCCCCGGCGGGCTTCTTCACCTGCGGTTTGGCGTAAGTGCCGTCCTCACGCCGCATCGCCACCAAGAAGGCGTGCACGGGGTTCGGGATGTTCTTGACTTCCTGCGCGCCGATGTCGGCGAACTGCACCGACAGCTTGTTGGCGACCTGCTCGTGCACGGCGCGCGACACGCAGATGCCGCCGACTTCGGCGAGGCTCTCCAGGCGCGCGGCGATGTTGACGCCGTCCCCTAAGAGGTCGCCGTCGCGCTCGACCACGTCCCCGATGGTGATGCCGATGCGGAACGCCATCTGCCGGCTCGGCGGATAGGCCATGTTGCGGGTGCGCAGGCTCTCCTGGATGTCGATGGCGCAGCGAACGGCCTCGACGGCGCTGGGAAATTCCGCCAGCACCGCATCTCCGGCAGTGTTGAAGATGCGCCCGCGGCACTTGGCGATGAAATCGTCGGTCACCTGCCTGTAAGAGGCAAGCCGGCGCAGCGTCTCCTCTTCATCCTCGGCGACGAGTCGGCTGTAACTGGCAATATCGGCCGCAAAAATCGCCGCGATCTTGCGCTTAATGAAAGGCAGCCCTGGCAATAAATTGCCTGCAGAATGCCGCCAGTCGACGTCACGCGCAACGGCCCAAGGAGGGCTGATGACCGGCGCCGGAGACTGATCGGATTGGACTTTTCGCAACCGGCGGACGTCACGCCCGCGAATGCGCCGTTCCGAAAAACGAGCCGGGGCTCAATGCATGGCCGTGGACTGGAGCTGGCCCTGGATGCTCTTGAATTGATCGAGCCGCTCGATGGCCTGATCGAGCTCGTCGCCCTCGTGCTCCTTGAGCTTCTCTTCCATCTCCGCGATGGTCTCGGCAAACTTGGCGCGATCGAGATCCTCCATCGAGGTCGCGACGTCGGCGAGCACGGTGAGGCCCTTGTCCGACACTTCCGCAAGCCCGCCGAGCACGATGATCTTCTCGTGCCGACCGCCGACGCTGACGGTCAGGATGCCGGGGCGGACTGCCGCGACGACCGGCGCGTGGCCGGCGAGCACGCCGAAATCGCCTTCCATGCCGGGAATGTCGACCTGATCCACCTCGCCGGAGAAGGCGAGCTTTTCAGGAGAGACGAGATCGAAGTGGAAGGTGGCCATGGTCTATCCGCTTTTTCCATCGTCACCCGCGGGCTTGACCCGCGGGTCCATCAAACAAAAACTTCTCTTTCGATGGATTGCCGGGTCTCAGTGCAAAGACGCGCTTCGCGCTTTCGCCCGGCAATGACACATCAGAGTTAGGCTGCCTCGGCGGCGAGCTTCTTGCCCTTCTCGACCGCCTCTTCGATGGTGCCGACCATGTAGAAGGCGGCTTCCGGCAGGTGGTCATACTTGCCTTCGCAAAGGCCGCGGAAGCCCTTGATGGTGTCGGCGAGGTCGACGAACTTGCCGGGCGAGCCGGTGAAGACTTCGGCCACGAAGAACGGTTGCGACAGGAAGCGCTCGATTTTGCGCGCGCGCGCCACCGCAATCTTGTCCTCTTCGGACAGCTCGTCCATGCCGAGAATGGCGATGATGTCCTGCAGCGACTTGTAGCGCTGCAGCACCTGCTGGACCATGCGCGCGGTCTGATAGTGCTCCTCACCGACGACGAGCGGCGAAAGCATGCGCGAAGTCGAGTCGAGCGGGTCGACCGCCGGGTAGATGCCCTTTTCCGAGATCGCGCGCGACAGCACGGTGGTGGCGTCCAAGTGCGCGAACGAGGTCGCCGGCGCCGGGTCGGTCAAGTCGTCGGCCGGAACGTAGATCGCCTGCACCGAGGTAATCGAGCCCTTGTGGGTGGTGGTGATGCGCTCCTGCAGCGCGCCCATGTCGGTGGCGAGTGTCGGCTGATAGCCCACCGCCGAAGGAATACGGCCGAGCAGCGCCGATACTTCCGAGCCGGCTTGCGTGAAGCGGAAGATGTTGTCGACGAAAAACAGCACGACCTGGCCCTGGTCGCGGAAGTGCTCGGCGACGGTCAGGCCCGTGAGGCCGACGCGGGCGCGGGCGCCAGGCGGCTCGTTCATCTGGCCGAACACCAGCGCGCATTTCGACTTCACGCTCGGGTCGGGATTGTGCGGATCGGCGTTGACCTTGGACTCGATGAACTCGTGATAGAGGTCGTTGCCCTCACGGGTACGCTCGCCGACGCCGGCGAACACGGAGTAGCCGCCGTGCGCCTTGGCGACGTTGTTGATCAATTCCTGGATCAGCACGGTCTTGCCGACGCCGGCGCCGCCGAACAGGCCGATCTTGCCACCCTTCGCATACGGAGCAAGAAGATCGACGACCTTGATGCCGGTGACGAGAATCTCGGCTTCGGTGGACTGGTCGGTATAGGTCGGCGCTTCCTGGTGGATGGCGCGCCTGCCTTCGGACTTGATGGGACCGGCTTCGTCGATCGGCTCGCCGATCACGTTCATGATGCGGCCGAGCGTGCCGTCACCGACGGGAACCGCGATCGGCTGGCCGGTGTCGGTGACTTCCTGGCCGCGCACCAGACCTTCGGTGGCGTCCATCGCGATGGTGCGGACGGTCGATTCGCCGAGGTGCTGCGCGACTTCGAGGACCAGGCGGTTGTTGCCGTTCTTGGTCTCCAGCGAGTTGAGAATGGCCGGCAGGTGGCCTTCGAACTGCACGTCGACGACGGCGCCCATGACCTGGGTAACGCGACCGATCTGGTTGGCTGCTGTAGCCATGTGACTGTCTCCTTCGATCCGAATTTCGTGCCCGGTCAGACTGCTTCTGCGCCGGAGATGATTTCGATGAGTTCCTTGGTGATCTGGGCCTGACGCGTGCGGTTGTAGACCAGCGTCTGCTTGCGGATCATTTCGCCGGCGTTGCGGGTGGCGTTGTCCATCGCGCTCATCTGCGCGCCGTAGAACGAGGCGTTGTTCTCGAGCAGCGCGCGGAAGATCTGCACCGCGAGATTGCGCGGCAGCAGGCGGGCGAGGATCTCGTCCTCCTCCGGCTCGTATTCATACGACGTCGCCGAGCCATTGCCGCCCTCGCCGACCACCAGCGGGATGACCTGCTGCGCCGTCGGAACCTGCGCGATGACGGACTTGAACTGCGAGTAGAACAGCGTGCAAACGTCGAATTCGCCGGCCTCGAAGCGGGCCAGCACTTTCTTGGCGACGTCCTCGGCGTTGACGAAGCCGAGCTGGCGCACGCTGCGCAGGTCGATGTGCTCGACGATCTGCTTCTCGAAGGTGCGGCGGAGCTGCTCGTAGCCCTTGCGGCCGACGCAAAACAATTTGACTTCCTTGCCCTGCGCGATCAGCGACTGTGCGTGCTCGCGGGCAAGGCGAACGATCGCCGAGTTGAAGGCGCCGCACAGGCCGCGTTCGCCGGTGCAGACCAGCAGCAGGTGCACCTGGTCCTTGCCGGTGCCGGCGAGCAACGCCGGCGCGCCGGGCGAACCCGCGGCCGCGGCGGCGATGTTGCCGATGACGGCTTCCATCTTGGTGGCGTAAGGCCGGGCCGCTTCGGCCGCGGTCTGCGCGCGGCGCAGCTTGGAGGCCGCGACCATCTGCATCGCCTTGGTGATCTTCTGCGTCGCCTTGGTCGAGGCGATGCGGACCCGCATGTCTTTCAGTGAAGCCATTCTTCGTTCACCCCGGCGACCTACCGTTCGAGCAGGCCGCAAAACCCTACTTTCGTCATGCCCGGCCTTGTGCCGGACATCCACGTCTTTCTTTTCCACGTCCAAGACGTGGATGGCCGGGACATCTGCGCTAAGACGCGCTTTCGCGCTTTAGCCCGGCCATGACGGCATCATGCAAACGACTTGGCGAAACCTTCGACCACCGACTTCAGCTTGGCGGCGGTGTCGTCGGTGAGATCGCGGCTGTCACGGATGTTGTTAAGCAGATCGGCGTTCTTGCCGCGCAGCACCGACAAAAGGCCGTCCTCGAAGGCCTTGATCTTGTTGACCGGCAGCGGATCGAGATAGCCGTTGGTACCGGCCCAGATCACGCAGACCTGCTCTTCCATCTTCAACGGCGAGAATTGCGCCTGCTTCAAAAGCTCGGTCAGGCGCGAGCCGCGGTTGAGCAGGCGCTGGGTCGAGGCGTCGAGGTCGGAACCGAACTGGGCGAACGCCGCCATTTCGCGGTACTGCGCCAGCTCGCCCTTGATCTTGCCTGCGACCTTCTTCATCGCCTTGGTCTGCGCCGAGGAGCCGACGCGCGACACCGACAGACCGACGTTCACCGCCGGGCGGATGCCCTGGAAGAACAGGTCGGTTTCCAGGAAGATCTGGCCGTCGGTGATCGAGATGACGTTGGTCGGGATGTAGGCCGACACGTCGTTGGCCTGGGTTTCGATGACCGGCAGCGCGGTCAGCGAGCCGGAGCCATGCTCCTTGTTGAGCTTGGCGGCGCGCTCGAGCAGGCGGGAGTGCAGGTAGAACACGTCGCCCGGATAGGCTTCGCGGCCCGGCGGACGGCGCAGCAGCAGCGACATCTGGCGGTAAGCGACGGCCTGCTTGGACAAGTCGTCATAGATGATCACGGCATGCATGCCATTGTCGCGGAAGTACTCGCCCATGGTGCAGGCGGTGAACGGCGCGATGTACTGCATCGGCGCCGGGTCGGATGCGGTGGCGGCGACGACGATCGAGTATTCCAGCGCGCCCTGCTCTTCCAGCACCTTGACGAACTGCGCGACGGTCGAACGCTTCTGGCCGATCGCGACATAGACGCAATACAGCTTGATGTTCTCGTCCGGCTGCGCGTT
Source organism: Bradyrhizobium sp. (assembly GCF_052389815.1). Classification (GTDB taxonomy): domain Bacteria; phylum Pseudomonadota; class Alphaproteobacteria; order Rhizobiales; family Xanthobacteraceae; genus Bradyrhizobium. The sequence continues at coordinate 8,779 of NZ_JBQTHN010000212.1, forward strand.
GAGCGGCTTCTGGTTCAGGATGGTGTCGAGCGCGATCGCGGTCTTGCCGGTCTGGCGGTCGCCGATGATCAGCTCGCGCTGGCCACGGCCGATCGGGATCAGGGCGTCGATCGCCTTCAGGCCCGTGGCCATCGGCTCGCTCACCGACTTGCGCGGAATGATGCCGGGCGCCTTGACGTCGACGCGCATGCGCTTGTCGGCCTGGATCGGGCCCTTGCCGTCGATCGGGTTGCCGAGCGCGTCGACGACGCGGCCGAGCAAGCCCTTGCCGACCGGGGTGTCCACGATGGCGCGGGTGCGCTTGACGGTCTGGCCTTCCTTGATCTCGCGGTCGGCGCCGAAAATCACGATACCGACGTTGTCGGTTTCGAGGTTGAGCGCCATGCCGCGGGTGCCGTTCTCGAACTCGACCATTTCACCGGCCTGGACGTTGTCCAGACCGTAGACGCGGGCGATGCCGTCACCGACCGACAGCACCTGTCCGACTTCGGTAACTTCGGCTTCCTGGCCGAAATTCTTGATCTGGTCCTTGAGGATCGCGGAAATTTCCGCCGCGCGGATGTCCATCAGCCTGCCTCTTTCATCGCGTGCTTGATCGAATTGAGTTTGGTGCGAAGCGAACTATCCACCATGCGGCTGCCGAGCTTGACCACCAGGCCGCCGATAATGGAAGGATCGATCTTCACGTTGAGCGCGACGTCCTTGCCCGTCACCGATTTCAGTGCGGCCTTCAGCGCGTCGAGATTCTTGTCATTGAGCTGTTCGGCGACGGTGACCTCGGCGGTCGCCTCGCCCCGGAACTTCGCCACCAGCGCGCGGAAGGCCCGGATCACGTCCGACACCGCGAACAGGCGCCGGTTGGCGGTGAGCACTTTGAGGAATTTGGCCGACGTGCCCGTCATGCCGGCCTTGTCGAGCACCGCGGACAGCGCCTTCAACTGCATGTCGGCGGAAAATACCGGGCTGCGGACCAGGCGCTTGAGGTCGGCGCTGTCGGCCAGCATGGCTTCGAACTTATCGAGATCGGCCTTGACGGCGTCGATGGATTTTTCATCCCGCGCCAACTCGAACAAGGCCGTTGCATAACGACCGGACACCCCGGAAACCGACGGATCTTCTGCAGCCACAGCGCGCTCTTTCAGCTGTCAAATTCGCAAGGGAAAAACCGTCGCCACACAGCGGCGCCTAGCGATCCAAGCCCTTGGAATTCAAGCGGGACTTCGATTTTCGACCGGCAAAAGTCTTTGCCGGGATCGTTAAAATCGCGGCTTAGCTAGCATGGCGAGCGCGCAGGTGCAACATGACGCGCGTGTGATCGGAAGCCCTGCCCCGTCGCAGTTTTCCAGCCCGCGGCAAGCAACGCTTTGGCCCTGCGAAACTCACTTGGGGAGCACCGTCCTCGCCGCCGGTCGCGGGCACCGTCAGCCAAGCCCGCCATCGTTCCATGCCACTTCCGGGGAGCTGCCAAGCCGGAACGAAGCCGGGGTCCACCTGCACTTGGCGTTTTACTTCGACACTTCTTCGCAGTGCAGCATTCGCCCGATCTATACAGTAATTCCAAGTATAAAATTGGTTAAGTATTCGTTAAGCCGAAGAGTTACGGAATTTTCCGTAGTCCTACCTATTAGTAACAAGATGTTTCAGCCCGAGATAATCTGGCTTTACTGCCCAATTCATGCCGCATTGCGAAAGGAAACGGCTACCCAACGCAACTGGGACGGGGGTTCCACTGTCACAAATGTGGCAATACTATCAAGGGACTATAGTATGCTGAAGACCAACAAGTCGGCGCCGGGAGCAACCCGGTCGCTCTCGGCGACTGCGCTCATCGCCGCAACTATCCTGGTCGGGGGCCTTGCTGAAGCCTCCGCGAAATCGAAGAAGCATCACCACCGCCACCACGCCAGCTCGAGCTGGAAGGACGCGAACGCGGCCATTCCGACGGGCTCCGGCGGCTTCGCGGGCGTCGCCTCGTTTTACGGCAACGAGTCCGGCAGCAAGACCGCTTCGGGCCAGCGCTTCAACGAGAACGACATGACGGCCGCCCACCGGTCGCTGCCGTTCGGCACCAAGCTGCGCGTTACCCACAGGGGCAGGAGCGTCGTCGTCACGATCAACGACCGCGGCCCCTTCATCAAGGGACGCGTGCTCGATCTCTCCAAGGGAGCCGCGCGTGCGGTCGGCCTGACCTCCTCCGGCGTCGGCCACGTCACCGCCGAGGTCATGTAGGCCTCGCCACGCCGACAAGCTCCGTTTTCCGAATACGCCCCCGGTTCGGTAAGCGTTGCGTTGCGTAAGGCCGCAGGAAACTGTGTGCTTCAAGAGAGCCTGCCGTCGCCAATGACGGCGGGCTTTTTTTGTTGCGGGAGCCGCCCGCCTCAAACACCGTCATTGCGAGGAGCGAAGCGACGACCCTTCTCCGCTTGCTCCGCAAGCTACGCAGGGCTGGGAGTCCGCCGAAGCTCGGAGAGCGAAGGCGGAAGCAATCCAGCTTTCCTGTAGCGGCAAAGCTGGATTGCTTCGCTTCGCTCGCAATGACGGCGGGGGACGTTACGCCTTACAGAAAGCTCTGCGGATCGACATCGACCTCGAGCTTGAGGTTGCCCTTCGTCTTCGGCCCCGCCGCCAGCCATTCGCGCAAATATTCCGACAGGTCGACATTGCGCAGCGACTTCACCAGCAGGCGAAAACGGTAGCGGCCCTTGATCACCGCGAGCGGGGCTTCGGCCGGACCCAGCACCTGGATGCGCTCGTCGAGCGGGGCGATGGACACCAGCTTGCGCGCAAAGCCTTCCGCGGTGGGGCGGTCGCCGGCGGAGACGATCAGGCTCGCCAGGCGGCCGAACGGGGGATAGCCGGCGCGCTCGCGCTGCTCGATTTCGCTGGCATAGAACGCCTCGCGATCGCTCGCGACCAGCGCCTTCATCACGGGATGCTCGGGCTGGTGGGTTTGCAGGTAGCCGACACCGCGGCCCTGGTCGCGGCCCGCGCGGCCGATCACCTGGTTGAGCAGCTGGAACGTGCGCTCGGCGGCGCGCGGATCGCCGTTGCTGAGGCCGAGATCGGCATCGACCACGCCGACGAGATTGAGCCGCGGAAAATTGTGCCCTTTCGCCACCAGCTGGGTGCCGATGATGATGTCGACGCGGCCCTCGGCGATCTCGTTGAGCTCGGTGCGCATGGTCTCGATCGAGGTGATGAGGTCGCTCGACAGCACCATGGTGCGGGCATCCGGGAACAGGCTGGCGGCCTCCTCTTGCAGGCGCTCCACGCCGGGGCCGACCGCAACGAGCGATTCTTCCGCCGCGCAGTTCGGGCAGACATGCGGGCGCGGCATCGAGAAGCCGCAATGGTGACAGACCAGGCGCTGGCGAAAGCGGTGATCGACTAGCCAGGCGTCGCAGATGGTGCAGGCGAAGCGATGTCCGCAGGCGCGGCACAGCGTCAGCGGCGCATAGCCGCGGCGGTTGAGGAACAGCAGCGCCTGCTCGCGCCGCTCCACGGCAAGCTGGATTTGCTCGGCCAGCCTGGGCGAGATGAAGCGGCCGCGCGGCGGCGGCTCGCGCCTGAGATCGATGGCCTCGATATGCGGCATGTGCTGGCCGCCGAAGCGCGAAGGCAGCGCCACGCGCTGATAGCGGCCCTTGCGCGCGTTGACCTCGCTCTCGACCGAGGGTGTTGCGGATGCGAGGATGATGGGAATTTTCGCGATATGGGCGCGCACCACCGCCATGTCGCGCGCGTGGAAATGCGCGCCGTCATCCTGCTTGTAGGCCTGGTCGTGCTCTTCATCGACGACGATGAGGCCGAGATCGGCATAGGGCATGAACAGCGCCGAGCGCGCGCCGACAATCACCGGTGCCTTGCCTTCGGAGATCGCCGCCCAGTTGCGCGCGCGGGTGCGCGGCGTCAGCTCCGAATGCCATTCGATCGGACGTACGCCGAAGCGGCGCGAGAAGCGGTCGAGGAACTGGCCGGTCAGCGCGATCTCCGGCATCAGGATCAGCGTCTGCTTGCCGCGGCGGATGGTCTCCGCGATGGCCTCGAAATAGACCTCGGTCTTGCCGGAGCCGGTGACGCCGTCGAGCAGCGCGACATGGAAGCTGCCATTGGCGGCGAGCGTGCGCAGCATGTCGACCGCGCTGCGCTGGTCGCGCGTGAATTCCGGCTGCGCGCAATCCGGATCGGGCGGCGGAGGCGGTGGCGGCGGTGGCATCACCTCGACCGTCAACGTGCCTTCATCGACGAGGCCGTCGATCACGCCGGTGGAGACGCCGGCCTCGCGCGCGACCTCCGACTTGCCATGCAGCAAGCCGTCGGAGAGCACCTCGATGACGCGCCGCCGTGCCGGCGTCATGCGCCGCGGCGGCTCGCCGACGAGGCGCACGCCCATGCGCGCCCGCTCGGGGCCGAGATTCTCGCCCATCCGCAGGGTCATGCGCAGCACCATGCCGCGGGCCGAGAGCGTGTAATTGGCGACCCAATCGACGAGCGCGCGCAGCTCGGCCTTCAGCGGCGGCACGTCGAGCTTTTCGCCGACGTCCTTGAGGCGATTGTGCAGCCGCGGATCGGGGTTTTCGTTCGGCGCCCAGACCACGCCGATCACCTCGCGCGGGCCGAGCGGAACGGCGACGACGTCGCCGGCTTCCAGTTCCATGCCCCGGGGCACGCGATAGGAATAGGTCTGGTTCAGCGCGACCGGCACCAGCACGTCGACTACGCGGGTCGAGGTGGCCGAGGGACTGGTGCGCGTGGTGTGGTCCATCGAGATAAGTCGCCGCCTTAGCGAAGGGTAAAGGAAGAAGGTGCGATATAATCAGGAGAATCACGGCGTCGATACCCCCAGATCTTCCGCAAGCAGAGCCCAGGGCAAATTGGCGAAACCAGACCCAGCCATTGCAGAGTTTGCGCTCGAATGCGCCGACAGCTCCATCGCGCGCGAGATCGTACACTGGCAAAAACATCTCGGCGCAGAGCGTCGGCTGTCGCCGAAGACGCTGGAAGCCTACGCCCGCGACATCAGGCAGTTTCTGGCCTTCCTCGCCGAACACCGCGGCAGGCAGGTGACGCTGAAGAACTTTGCCGCCATCGAGGCCAGCGACGTCAGGGCCTTCATGGCGATGCGGCGCGCCGACGACATCGCCGGCCGCTCGCTGATGCGGGCGCTGGCGGGCCTGCGCTCGTTCGGCCGCTTCCTCGAGCGCGAGGGCAAGGGCAAGGTCGGAGCGCTCTCGGCCATACGCGCGCCGAAGGTCGGCAAGAGCCTGCCCAAGCCGATCCAGATGGCGGCGGCAAAACGTCTGGCCGACGCCGACGAGCGCGCCGGCGAGGAGCGCGATCCCTGGATCCTGGCGCGAGACGCCGCCGTGATGGCGCTGTTGTACGGCTCGGGCCTGCGCATCTCGGAGGCGCTCGGACTGAAGCGGCGCGACGTGCCGAAACCCGGCGAAGGCGACGTGCTGGTCGTCACCGGCAAGGGCAACAAGACGCGGATGGTGCCGGTGCTGCACAACGTGCTGCACCTGATCGAGGACTATGCTGCGATCTGCCCCTGGTCCTTGTCGCCGGCCGGGCCGATGTTCGTCGGCGCGCGCGGCGGACCCTTGAGCCCACGGATCATCCAGCTGGCGATGGAGCGGCTGCGCGGCGCGCTGGGACTGCCCGACAGCGCCACGCCGCATGCGCTGCGGCACTCCTTTGCCACGCATCTATTATCCCGCGGCGGCGACCTGCGCGCCATCCAGGAGTTGCTCGGCCACGCCTCGCTCTCGACCACGCAAATCTATACCGGCATCGACAGCGAGCGGCTGCTGGAAGTCTACCGCAGCGCCCATCCGCGCCGCTGACATATCCCCGTCACACGGCTGACCGCACATCCTAGCGTTGACGTGTTTTCCTGACGCGAACCGGTGCCCATCCCGCTTGAAAACACTATGGCACCCCCTTGCGCGCGCCACATTGTTCGGCCAATCGTGGCGCGACGCATTCACCTGGAGGGATTTATGGGCGCACATGAGAGCATGGAGCACGCGGAGCATGCCGAACACGCTTCCAGCTCCAACAGGAACATCGCATTGCTGATTGCGGTGATTGCCCTGTTCCTGGCGCTGTCGGAAATGCTCGGCAAGGGCGCGCAGACCGAATCGCTCAGCAAGAACGTCGAGGCGTCCAACCTCTGGGCCTTCTTCCAGGCCAAGAGCATCCGGCGCACCCAGATCCAGACCGCGGCCGAACAGGGCAAGCTCGCGCTCGGCACCACCACCGACGAAGCCGCCAAGGCCGCGCTGGCCAAGCAGATCGACGACTGGACCAAGACGGCGGCGCGCTACCGCAACGAGCCGGACACCGGCGAGGGATCGGAGCAACTCGCCAAGCGCGCCAAGCAGGCCGAAGCCGCGCGCGACGTGGCGACCGACAAGTACCACCATTACGAATATGCGTCCGCGATGTTCCAGATCGCCATCGTGCTGGCGTCGGCGACCATCATCACCGGCATGATCTGGCTGGCCTGGCTGTCGGGCGCGCTGCTGCTGGCGGGAATCGCGATGGGCGGCTTCGGCCTGTTCTGGCCGCATCTGCTGCACGCGCTGCATCTGCATTGAGCAAATAGAATCGTAGGGTGGGCAAAGGCGCACTTGCGCCGTGCCCACCTTCCTTGGCACCGACGCAAGAAAGGTGGGCACGCTTCGCTTTGCCCACCCTACGGCTCTGGAATACTGGATCGCCCGCTTGAAGCGGGCGATGACACCGCTAGCTACCGCGCCTCGTGCACGCGGCGGCGGAAGCGGGCGATCAGGCGCAGCGTGCGGGCCGACCAGCCTTCGCCGTCGCCGCGCAGGATTTCGCGGATGCGCTGCTTGATCGGCGCGACCAGCGCCTTCGCCTTCTCGCGCAGCATCATGATGAAATCGTAGGTCACCTCGAACCAGCGCATCTCCAGGAGTTTCTCGCGCGTCACGTCGAAGATGAAGGCGGTGATGCCGACGCCGGCAAACTTGGCAAACACGAGGACGAAGACCGCTGTCGCCCAATACTCATGCGCGAGCAGCCACAGCCCGAACAGCTTGAGCGGAAACAGCGGAATGACGGGCACCGCGAAGACGATCAGCGTCATCGCCGGCGACAACGCGTCGATGCGCTCGGAAAGCCACTGCTTGAATTGGCGCAGCGGAATCCAGGCGACGATCTTCTCGACGATGGGCTCGAGATGATCCCACAGCCATGCCTCGATCAGGAAGATGATCGCAAGCAGGACCCAGAACGGTTGAGCGAGACGACGCAGCATCGATGCAATCCCGACGGCCAGAGTTGCCCCGAGCCGCCTCCGCGGTCACATATGGATGGCGCGCTTGCCGACCGCAAGCGCGGCTTCCTTGATGGCCTCGGAACGGGTCGGATGGGCGTGGCAGGTGCGCGCCAGATCCTCCGCCGAGCCGCCGAATTCCATCAGAACCGCCGCTTCCTGAATCATTTCGCCGGCTTCGCGGCCGACGATGTGCACGCCAAGCACGCGGTCGGTCTTCGCATCAGCGAGAACCTTCACGAAACCGTCGGTGGTCTGGTTGACCTTGGAGCGCCCGTTGGCGGTGAACGGGAATTTTCCGGACGTGTAGGCGATGCCGGCCTGCTTCAGCTCTTCCTCGGTCTTGCCGACGGAGGACACTTCCGGCGTTGTATACACGACGCCCGGGATGACATCGTAGTTCACATGGCCGGCCTGCCCTGCAAGGATTTCCGCGCAGGCCACGCCCTCATCCTCGGCCTTGTGCGCCAGCATCGGGCCCGCGACGACGTCGCCGATGGCGTAGACGCCCTTCACGCTGGTGGCGAAATGCTTGTCGATCTGCACACGGCCGCGATTGTCGAGCGCGACGCCGGCTTCCTTCAAGCCCAAGCCGTCGGTGTAGGGCACGCGGCCGATGCAAACCAGCACGACGTCGGCTTCAATCGCTTCCGCAGCGCCGCCCACCGCCGGCTCCACGCTCGCCTTCAGCGTCTTGCCCGAGGTGTCGACCGCGGCGACCTTGGCGCCGAGCTTGAACTTGAAGCCCTGCTTTTCGAGCATGCGCTGGAATTGCTTGGCGACCTCGCCGTCCATGCCGGGCAGGATGCGGTCGAGGAATTCCACCACGGTGACCTCGGAGCCGAGGCGGTTCCACACCGAGCCGAGCTCGAGCCCGATCACGCCGGCGCCGACGATCAGAAGCTTGCCCGGCACCTTCTCCAGCGACAGCGCGCCGGTCGAGGACACGATGCGCTTCTCGTCGATCTCGATGCCCTTCAGCCGCGCGATGTCGGAGCCGGTGGCGATGACGATATTCTTCGTCTCAACCGTCTGCGCCTTGCCGTCGCTGCCGGTGACCTCGACCTTGCCGGCGCCGAGGATTTTTCCTCTTCCCATCAAGACGTCGATCTTGTTCTTCTTCATCAGGAACTCGACGCCCTTGACGTTGCCGTCGATGCCCTGCTGCTTGAAATTCATCATCGCGGGCAGATCGAGCTTCGGCGCGGAAACGCTGACGCCCATCTTGGCAAAGGAGTGCGCGGCTTCCTCGAACATCTCGGAAGCGTGCAGCAGCGCTTTCGAGGGCATGCAGCCGACATTGAGGCAGGTGCCGCCGAGCGTCGCATTCTTCTCGACCACGGCGACCTTCATGCCGAGTTGCGCCGCGCGAACTGCGCAGACGTAACCGCCGGGTCCGGTGCCGATGACGACGAGATCGTAAGCCATGATGGAAGTCCTGATAGCTGAGGGAGGATAATCAGCGCCCGCCGGAGACGTCGAGGATCGCGCTGGTCACATAGGAGGCCTCGTCCGAGATCAGCCAGACGATGGCGTTGGCGATTTCTTCCGCCGTGCCGACGCGCTTCATCGGCACCATCGGCGCGAGCCGATGGGCGCGGTCGGGCTCGCCGCCGGAGGCGTGGATGTCGGTGTCGATCAGGCCGGGCCGGATCGCGGCGACGCGGATGCCCTCGCCCGCCACCTCATAGCCGAGCCCGAGGGTGAAGGAATCCACCGCGCCCTTGGAGGCGGCGTAGTCGACATAGGTATTGGGTGCGCCGAGCCGCGAGGCGACGGAGGAGAGATTGACGATGACGCCGCCCTTGCCGCCCCGGCGGGTCGACATCCGCTTCACCGCCTCGCGCGCGCACAGGATGCTGCCGGTGACGTTGACCGCCATCATGCGCTGGATGCGCTCGGCCGACATGTCCTCGACCCGCGCCGAGGGCCCGACGATCCCGGCGTTGTTCACCAGCGCGCCGAGCGTGCCGAATTCGTCGGCCGCCTTGAACAGCGCCAGAATGTCCGTCTCATGAGCGACGTCGCACTTGACCGCGATCGCCTTGCCGTTCTTGCGCTCGATCTGCTCGACGACCTCGTCGGCCGCCGCCTTGTTGCTGGCATAGCCGACCACGATTCGGAAGCCGCGCGCGGCGGCGGCAATGGCGGCGGCGCGGCCAATGCCGCGGCTACCGCCGGTGATGACAACGACTTTGTCCGTCACATTCGTCCCCGCTCGTTATATCCATTCGCGAAAACTCCGGCCGCAAGGCCGGAGTTGAAGAGGCGAGAGCGGCCTCAGAGATCCAGCACCAGCCGCGCCGGATCTTCCAGGCTCTCCTTGACGCGCACCAGGAACGTGACGGCTTCCTTGCCGTCGATGACGCGGTGATCGTAGGACAGCGCCAGATACATCATCGGCCGCACTTCGATCTTGCCGCCGACCACCATCGGCCGCTCCTGGATCTTGTGCATGCCGAGGATGCCGGACTGCGGCGCGTTGAGGATCGGCGTCGACATCAGCGAGCCGTAGATGCCGCCATTGGTGATGGTGAAGGTGCCGCCCTGCATCTCGTCGATCTTGAGCTGGCCGTCGCGGGCGCGCCGGCCGAAATCGGTGATCGATTTCTCGATGTCGGAGATCGACTTGTGGTCGCAGTCGCGCACCACGGGAACGACCAGGCCCTTGTCGGTGCCGACCGCAATGCCGACGTGGTAGTAGTTCTTGAAGATCAGGTCGCTTCCGTCGATCTCGGCGTTGACGGCGGGAATGTCCTTCAGCGCCTGCACGCAGGCCTTGGTGAAGAAGCCCATGAAGCCGAGCTTGGTGCCGTGCTTCTTCTCGAACACGTCCTTGTATTGCGAGCGCAGCGCCATGACGTTGGTCATGTCGACCTCGTTGAAGGTCGTCAGCATCGCCGCGGTGTTCTGAACGTCCTTCAGGCGACGCGCGATGGTCTGGCGCAGCCGCGTCATCTTCACGCGCTCCTCGCGCGCGGCGTCGTCCGCGGGGGACGGCGCGCGCACCTGCACGGCGGCGGCGGGCTGGTTGACCGGGGTGGGAGCGGAAGCGGCCTTCTCGATGGCGGCGAGCATGTCGCCCTTGGTGACGCGGCCGTCCTTGCCGGAGCCGGGCACGGTCGAGGCATCGACGCCGCTCTCGGCGGAGAGCTTTCGCACCGAGGGCGCCAGCGGCGCATCGGACGGAGCGGCCTTGGGCGCGGCCGGCGCCGGAGCGGCAGCCGGTGCCGCGGCGGGCTTGGCGGCGGCGGGCGCGGCCTTCGCACCACCTGCGGCGCCGTCGTTGATCTGGCCGAGCAGCGCGCCGACCGCGACCGTCTCGCCGTCCTTGGCGACGATCTCGCCGAGCACGCCGGCGGACGGCGCGGGCACCTCGATCGTGACCTTGTCGGTCTCGAGCTCGACCAGCGGCTCGTCCACCGCCACGGCTTCGCCGGCCTTCTTGAACCAGCGGCCGATGGTGGCCTCGGTCACGGATTCGCCGAGCGTCGGAACGCGAATTTCAGTCATGGTCTTTCCTCAATACCCTTGAGCAACATTTCGCTGATGTCATCACCCGCCTTGTGCGCCGTTGCGCACGTGGGGCGGGTGATCCAGTACGCCGGGGCGTCAATGATGACGGCGGGGCCGCGGCGTACTGGATGCCCCGCTTTCGCGGGGCATGACAGTTAGTTCAAAGCCTCGTCCAGGAACGCCTTGAGCTGCGCCACGTGCTTGGACATCAAGCCGGTGGCGGTCGCCGCGGACGCCGCGCGGCCGGCGTAGCGCGGACGGCGGTTCGGTGCGTGGATCTGGTTCAGCACCCACTCCAGATACGGCTCGATGAAGTGCCAGGCGCCCATATTGCGCGGCTCTTCCTGGCACCAGACGATCTCGGCGCCCTTGAAGCGGGCAAGCTCCAGCACCAGCGCCTTCAGCGGCACCGGGTAGAGCTGCTCGATGCGCAATAGATAGACGTCGTCGATGCCGCGCTTCTCGCGCTCCTCGTAGAGGTCGTAGTAGACCTTGCCCGAGCACAGGATGACGCGGCGGATCTGGCCGTCCGGCTTCAGCTTGATCGGCTCGTTCGGCAGCATCTGGCTGTCATCCCAGAGAATGCGGTGGAACGAGGTGTCCCTGCCGAACTCGTCGAGCCGCGACACCGCGCGCTTGTGGCGCAGCAGCGACTTCGGCGTCATCACGATCAGCGGCTTTCTGATCTCGCGATGCAGCTGACGCCGCAGCATGTGGAAGTAGTTGGCCGGCGTGGTCGGATAGACCACCTGCATGTTGTCCTCGGCGCAGAGCTGCAGGAAGCGCTCGAGGCGGGCGGAGGAATGCTCCGGCCCCTGCCCTTCATAACCGTGCGGCAACAGGCAGATGAGGCCGGACATGCGCAGCCATTTGCGCTCGCCGGAGGAGATGAACTGGTCGAACAGCACCTGCGCGCCGTTGGCGAAATCGCCGAACTGCGCCTCCCACAGCGCCAGCGTATTCGGCTCGGCCAGCGAGTAGCCGTATTCGAAGCCGAGCACGGCCTCTTCCGACAGCAGCGAGTTGATGACCTCGTAATGGCCCTGCTCGACGCCGAGATGGTTGAACGGCGTGTAGCGGCTCTCGTCCTCCTGGTCGATCAAGACCGAGTGGCGCTGCGAGAAGGTGCCGCGCTCGCAATCCTGGCCGGACAGGCGGACGTGGCGGCCTTCCTCCAGCAGGGAGCAGAACGCCAGCGCCTCGCCGGTTGCCCAGTCGATGCCGACGCCGTTGTCGATCGCCTTCGCACGGTTGTCGAGGAAGCGCTGGATGGTGCGGTGGACGCGGAAGCCGTCCGGCACCTTGGTGATCCGGCGGCCGATGTCCTTCAGCACGGCGGTATCGACGCCGGTGACGCCGCGGCGGGCGTCCTCTTCCTGATCGGCGATCTTGAAGCCCGCCCATTTGCCGTCGAGCCAGTCGGCCTTGTTCGGCTTGTAGCTGGTGCCGGCCTCGAACTCGGCATCGAGCCGCGCACGCCAGTCGGCCTTGAGCTTGTCGACCTCGCCCTCGGTGACTACGCCCTCGGCGATCAGGCGCTTGGAATAGAGCGTGAGTGTCGAGGGATGCGCCGCGATCCGCTTGTACATCACCGGCTGGGTGAACGCCGGCTCGTCGCCCTCATTGTGGCCGTAGCGGCGATAGCACCACATGTCGATGACGACCGGCTTGTGGAACTTCTGCCGGAACTCGGTCGCGACCTTGGCGGCGAACACCACGGCTTCCGGATCGTCGCCATTGACGTGGAAGATCGGCGCGTCGATCATCTTCGCCACGTCGGACGGGTAAGGCGAAGAACGGGAATAACGCGGATAGGTGGTGAAGCCGATCTGGTTGTTGACGATGAAATGCACCGAGCCGCCGGTGCGATAGCCCTTCAGGTCCGAGAGGCCGAAGCATTCGGCGACCACGCCCTGCCCCGCGAACGCCGCGTCGCCGTGCATCAGGAGCGGCATCACCGAGATGCGCATGTCCGGCGGATCGCCGTGCTGGTCCTGCTTGGCGCGGACCTTGCCGAGCACCACGGGATCGACGATCTCGAGATGCGAGGGGTTGGCGGTCAGCGACAAATGAATCTTGTTGCCGTCGAACTCGCGGTCACTCGACGCGCCGAGATGATATTTGACGTCACCGGAGCCTTCGACCGCGTCGGGATTGGCCGAACCGCCCTTGAACTCGTGGAACAGCGCGCGGTGCGACTTGGCCATCACCTGGGTGAGCACGTTGAGGCGGCCGCGATGCGGCATGCCCAGCACGATCTCCTTCACGCCGAGATTGCCGCCGCGCTTGATGATCTGCTCCAGCGCCGGGATCAGCGACTCGGCGCCGTCGAGGCCGAAGCGCTTGGTGCCCGTGAACTTGAGGTCGCAGAATTTTTCGAAGCCCTCGGCCTCGATCAGCTTGTTGAGGATGGCGCGGCGGCCTTCCGGGGTGAAGCTGATTTCCTTGTCCGGGCCCTCGATACGCTCCTGGATCCAGGACTTCTGCGCGGCATTGCTGATGTGCATGAACTCGACGCCGAGCGTCTGGCAGTAGGTGCGCTCGCAAATCGCGACGATCTCGTGCAGCGTGCCGTATTCGAGGCCGAGCACGTGGTCGAGGAAGATCCTGCGGTCGTAGTCGGCTTCGGCGAAGCCGTAGGTGCGCGGGTCGAGTTCCTCGCGGTCGCGCTGCGCCTCGATGCCGAGCGGATCGAGATTGGCGTGGAAATGGCCGCGCATGCGATAGGCGCGGATCAGCATCAGGGCGCGCACCGAGTCGCGCGTCGCCTGATTGACCTCGGCGGGCGACAGCTCGGCGCCCCTGGCCTGCGCCTTTGCGGCAATCTTGCTGCCGACGGCCTTTTCGACCAATGCCCAGTTGCCGTCGAGCGCGGAGGTGAGCTCGTCGCGCGGCGTCAGCGGCCAGTGGTCGCGCCCCCACGAAGCGCCTTCGGCGTTCTTTTTGACGTCGGCGGGGCTGTCTTTCAGGCTCTTGAAGAATTCGCGCCACTCGGCATCGACGGAATTGGGGTTTTGCTCGTAGCGGGCGTAGAGATCGTCGATATAGGCGGCGTTGGTGCCCTGCAAAAACGAGGACAGAGCAAAAGCGGCGTTCGCGTCCTGACGAGACATGATGGCGTCCTGGTGATTTCTTGCTTCGCGCATGGAATACGGCGCGGCGGCCGGTCCGGTTACGGGCCGACGGGTTGAAAAATCCTTTACCCTATTTGCGCCGAATGTTCGCCCGGAAAAGAACCAAGTGGCGAATTTGAGTTCAAATCTTTGAGCGGGCTGCTTCGGAGGGTTTCGACGACGAAAAGGCCCCGGCTTCACTGCCGGAGCCTCGATCCTGATTTAGGTGGACCTTGGGTCGGGCGCTAGCCGCGCAGCGCCTCGACCAGCGTCTTGCCGAGCCGGGCCGGCGACGGCGATACCTTGATACCGGCAGCTTCCATGGCCGCGGTCTTGGAACCGGCATCGCCCTTGCCGCCGGAGATGATCGCGCCGGCATGGCCCATGCGGCGGCCGGGAGGCGCGGTGACGCCGGCGATGAAGCCGGCCATCGGCTTCTTGCGGCCGCGCTTGGCCTCGTCCTTGATGAACTGGGCGGCGTCTTCCTCGGCCGAGCCGCCGATCTCGCCGATCATGATGATCGAGGTGGTCTTGTCGTCACCCAGGAACTTCTCCAGCACGTCGATGAACTCGGTGCCCTTGACGGGATCGCCGCCGATGCCGACCGCCGTGGTCTGGCCGAGCCCCTCCTGCGTGGTCTGGAACACCGCCTCATAGGTCAGCGTGCCCGAGCGCGACACGATGCCGACGGAGCCCGGCTTGAAGATGTTGGCCGGCATGATGCCGATCTTGCATTCGCCCGCGGTCATCACGCCCGGGCAGTTCGGCCCGATCAGGCGCGACTTCGAGCCAGCCAGCGAACGCTTCACCTTCACCATGTCGAGCACCGGAATGCCCTCGGTGATGCAGACGATCAGCGGGACTTCCGCATCGATCGCCTCGCAGATCGCATCGGCCGCGCCTGGGGGCGGCACGTAGATCACGGACGCATCCGCGCCGGTCCTGGCGCGCGCCTCGGCGACGGTGTCGAAGACGGGCAGGTTGAGATGCTTCGAACCGCCCTTCCCCGGCGCGACGCCGCCGACCATCTTGGTGCCGTAGGCGATCGCAGCCTCGGAATGGAACGTGCCGTTCTTGCCGGTAAAACCCTGGCAGATGACCTTGGTGTTCTTGTCGATCAGGATGGACATGGTCGGGATGACTTTCGCGAGATACGGAGTGGGGGTCAGTGCACGCGCCGGTAAACGCCGGTGAGCACGTCGGCCCATCCTTCCGCGTCGGGCGAATACTGGATCTTCATGGAGTAGCTGTTGTCGTCGATGACTTCGTAGACGTGGCGGGCGTTGCCGCGCAGCGAGCCGCGCACCAGCACCAGCTGCTTGCCCTGCCAATTGCCGGAGGCCGGCGACGGCGGGTAGTAGCCGAGCGAGTCGAACCAGAACAGTTTGTAGAGCCGGTCCTCGCGGTCGTAGGTGAACACGCCGTGGGTGGCGAAGCTTTCCTTGCCGTCGCGGGTCTGGCGGGTGTCCTGGATCAGATAGAAGCCGTTGAGATCGATGCGCGCGACGACACGCGAGGTGGCCGGACCGCCGGCGTCCCAGCGCGACGGATAGACCATCTCCTCGCCGGTCCATTCGCCGGCGAATACCGCGAGCCGCTTGTGCTCTTCCTGCGGTTTCGGCGCGGTGAGACGATCCTCGGCCATCGCTAGCCTCCCTTGACGGCTTTCACGATCTTCTGCGCGGCGTCGTCGAGATTGTCGGCGGGGAGCACGTTGAGGCCGGACTCCCGGATGATCTGCTTGCCGGCATCGACGTTGGTGCCTTCGAGCCGGACCACAAGCGGCACGCTGAGGCCGACTTCCTTGACGGCGGCGACCACGCCTTCGGCGATGATATCGCATTTCATGATGCCGCCGAAGATGTTGACCAGGATGCCCTTCACGTTCGGGTCCGCCGTGATGATCTTGAACGCCGCCGCGACCTTCTCCTTGCTGGCGCCGCCGCCGACGTCGAGGAAGTTGGCGGGCTCCATGCCGTACAGCTTGATGATGTCCATGGTCGCCATGGCAAGGCCCGCGCCGTTGACCATGCAGCCGATGGTGCCGTCGAGCGTCACGTAGTTGAGATCGTATTTCGACGCCTCGATTTCCTTGGGATCCTCTTCGGTCAGGTCGCGCAGCGGCACCGCCACCTCGGGATGGCGGAACAGCGCGTTGTCGTCGAACGACACCTTGGCGTCGAGAACGCGCAGCTCGCCCTGCCTGGTGACGACCAGCGGGTTGATCTCCAGCATCGCCATGTCCTTGGCGACGAAGGCGGCGTAGAGCTGGCTCACCAGCTTTTCCGCCTGCTTGGCGAGCTCGCCGGAAAGGTGGAGCGCCTTGGCCACCGTGCGGCCGTGATGGGGCATGATGCCGGTCGCCGGATCGACCGAGAAGGTGACGATCTTTTCGGGCGTCGAGTGCGCGACGTCCTCGATGTTCATGCCGCCTTCGGTCGAGACCACGAACGACACTTCAGAGGTTTCGCGGTTGACCAGGATCGAGAGGTAAAACTCCTTATCGATGTCGGAGCCGTCCTCGATGTAGAGGCGGTTGACCTGCTTGCCGGCAGGACCCGTCTGCACCGTGACAAGGGTCGCGCCGAGCATCTGCCCGGCGTACTCGACGACCTCGGCGACCGACTTGGCGATGCGCACGCCGCCTTTGTCGCCGGCCTTGGCTTCCTTGAACTTGCCCTTGCCGCGGCCGCCGGCGTGGATCTGGCTCTTTACCACCCAGACCGGGCCGGGAAGCTTCTTGGCCGCCGCCTCGGCGTCCTCAGGCTTCAGCACCGGCACGCCCTTCGAGATCGGCACGCCGAATTCGTGCAGCAGAGCCTTGGCCTGATATTCGTGGATATTCATCGACAGACGCTCCCCAAACCCTGAATCGGCAGGGGTCGGCGCCCCCGCCTGTGTTCTGTGGCTGGCATACCATATACCACAAGAACTGCAAGAGCCGAAGATCGAGCTGGCCGATCTTCGGCCGGTTATCAAGTATTATCAGCGACCTAGCAGATCCGGCGCGATCTTCTTGCAGGCATCGACGAGACCCTGCACGGCGCCGACCGACTTGTCGAAGGCCTCGCGGTCCTTGCCGGCGAGTTCGATCTCAACCACGCGCTCGACGCCCTTGGAGCCGATCACGACGGGCACGCCGACATACATGTCCTTTACGCCGTATTCCCCGTTCAGGTAGGCGGCGCAGGGCAGCACGCGCTTCTTGTCCTTCAAGTAGCTCTCGGCCATCGCGATCGCCGAGGCCGCCGGCGCGTAGAACGCCGAACCGGTCTTCAGCAGGTTGACGATCTCGGCGCCGCCATTGCGGGTGCGGTCGACGATCTCGTCGATGCGCGCCTGCGAGGTCCAGCCCATCTTGACGAGGTCGGGCAGCGGGATGCCGGCGACGGTGGAGTAGCGCGTCAGCGGCACCATGGTGTCGCCATGGCCGCCGAGCACGAAGGCGGTGACGTCCTCGACCGAGACGTTGAACTCGTCGGCGAGGAAATAGCGGAAGCGCGCGGAATCCAGCACGCCGGCCATGCCGACCACCTTCTTGTGCGGCATGTTGGACGCCTTCTGCAGCGCCCAAACCATCGCATCCAGGGGATTGGTGATGCAGATGACGAAGGAGTCGGGGGCATATTTCTTGATGCCGGCGCCGACCTGCTCCATGACCTTGAGATTGATCGACAGAAGATCGTCGCGGCTCATGCCCGGCTTGCGCGGCACGCCGGCGGTGACGATGCAGACCTTGGCGTTGTCGAGCGCCTCATAGGAATTGGCGCCGACCAGATGCGAGTCGAAGCCGTCGACCGGCGAGGACTGCGCGATGTCGAGCGCCTTGCCCTGTGGAATGCCTTCGGCGATGTCGAACATCACGACGTCGCCGAGCTCTTTCAGCCCGATGAGGTGAGCCAGCGTACCGCCGATCTGACCGGAGCCAATCAAGGCAATCTTGTCGCGCGCCATGGGAAATCTGTCCTTTGAGAGCGGGTAAGGAGGATGGGAAGGAGCTTTCGGGGAGGGTGGTTATCCCTTTAGCAGGACCGGTTCAAGTCGCGCCATTCCCCTTTGGCAGCACTGCCGGGATTTCAGTCAGGTATGCCAGGACCGGCCCCAACCGTCATTGCGAGCGAAGCGAAGCAATCCAGCTTTGCCGGGGTTAAAGAAAGCTGGATTGCTTCGGTCGCTGCGCTCCTCGCAATGACGGCGGAACGATCAGGTTTCCACCAGCCCCGTCGTCGATCCGCTGGCGGAAGAATCCTTCCGCCCGTGCGGCAACGCCAGGTACGATTCCGAGCTCATTTCGATCAGCCGCGAAGACGTGCGCTTGAACTCGTTGGCCTCGACCCCTTCGGTCGCGTCATAGAGCGAGACCGGATCGGCCGCGGCAGAGGCCATCAGCTTCACGCCGTTGTCGTAGAGCGTGTCGATCAGCGAGATGAAGCGCTTGGCGGCGTTGCGATCGGCGTAGTCCATGACCGGGATGCGGTCGATCAGGATGGTGTGGTAGTCGTGCGCGAGGCGCAGATAGTCGCTTGCTGCGAGCGGCTTTTCGCAGATGTCGGCAAAGGAAAACCGCGCCACGCCATGCGCCGAGCACGGCACGTGCAGCTTGCGGCCCTTGATCGCGATATCGCGCGGCTTGCACGGCGCCCTGCCGGTAAGCCGGCCCCAGGCGCGGTTGAGCACGAATTCGGCTTCGGGATCGTTGGTCAGCCACATCCTCGCGCCGGCAAGCTTTTCCAGCCGGAAGTCGGTGCGCGCATCGAGCCGCATCACGTTCATGTGGTTGGTGATCTGCGCGATGAAGGGCAGGAACAGCGCACGGTTCAGGCCGCCCTTGTAGAGATCGTCGGGCGCCACGTTCGAGGTCGCCACCACCACGGTGCCGAGACCGAACAGCCTTGCGAACAGCCGGCCGAGGATCATGGCGTCCGCAATGTCGGTGACATGGAACTCGTCGAAGCAGAGCAGCCACGCCTCCTCGAAGATCGCATGCGCGGTCAGCCCGATCACGTCGGCATCGTCGATCTCGCCGCGCGCGATGTTCTGGCGGTAGGCGTAGATGCGCTCGTGCACCTCGGCCATGAATTCGTGGAAATGCGCGCGGCGCTTGTGCTTGACCGGCGACTGATCGAGGAACAGGTCCATCAGCATGGTCTTGCCGCGGCCGACCTCGCCATGGACATAGAGCCCGCGCGGCGGCGGCTCGTCCTTGTCGGCGAACAGCCGGCCGAACAGGCTCTGCTTCTTGATCGGCGTGTAGCCGCCTAGCCGACCCTCCAGCGCCGCGAAGGCTTGCGCCGCGGCATGCTGCGCCGGATCGGCCTCGATCGCTCCGGAAGCGATGAGGGCCTTGTAATGGGCGTGGAAGGTGGCGGGCGGGGTCGAGAGCATGGCCCTCTTTCCGCCTCAGCGCGCGGCAAAGTGCAAGCGGGGAATCGGGGGGAGGGGTATGCGCTCTTCTCCTTCGCCCCGCTCTTGCGGGGAGAGGGTCGGGGTG
>NZ_JBQTHN010000213.1:0-37637 GCF_052389815.1 Bradyrhizobium sp.
TTCGCAATCTCGGCGGCTCCGGCCTGCGCGTCTCCGCCGTCGGCCTCGGCTGCAACAATTTCGGCCAGCGCACCGATCTGGAGACCTCGCGCAAGGTGATCCACCGCGCCATCGATCTCGGCGTCACGCTGTTCGACACCGCCGACATCTATGCCGGCATGGGCGGCTCGGAGACGGTGCTCGGCACCGTGCTCGGCGAGCGCCGCAAGGACATCGTGCTGGCGACCAAATACTCCAAGCCGATGAGCAAGGACGGCACCAAGCAGGGCGCCTCGCGCCGCTACATCATGGAAGCGGTGGAAGCGAGCCTGCGGCGTTTGAAGACCGACTACATCGACCTCTACCAGCAGCACGACTACGATCCGCTGACGCCGATCGAGGAGAGCCTGCGCGCGCTCGACGATCTCGTCCGCCAGGGCAAGGTGCGCTACATCGGCAATTCCAACTTTCCGGCCTGGCGCATCGCGGAGGCCGAGCACGTCGCGCGCGCGATGAACACGAGCCGCTTCGTCTCCTGCCAGGACGAATACAGCCTCGTGGTGCGCGACATCGAGAAGGACCTGCTGCCGGCGGCGGCCGAATACAAGCTCGGCCTGCTGCCGTTTTTCCCGCTGGCGAGCGGGCTCTTGACGGGCAAGTACAAGCGCGGCGCCCAGCCGCCCGACGACACCCGCTTCGGCAAGGCGCCGGCGCTGAAAGACCGCTACGTCACGCCGCGCAATGAGGACACCGTCGAGCAGCTGCAGGCTTTCGTGCAGGCCCGCGGCCACACCATGCTGGAGCTCGCGTTCTCCTGGCTCGCCGCACGCCCGCAAGTCTCGAGCGTCATCGCAGGCGCCACGCGCGTCGAGCAGATCGAGCAGAACGTCAAGGCGATCGAGTGGCAGCTCAGCGCGGAGGATATGGCGGAGATCGACGAGATCACGATGGGGTAGCGAGGCGGCGACGCTCTATCGCTCCCTCTCCCCGCTTCTTCGCAGCAAAGGGCGGGGAGAGGTTAAACAAGCAATCCCTTCATCGGCTTCGCGGTACCGCTATCCGGAAACACCGTCTGCGCCAGCACGGACTCGCCGATGCCGAGATGGTCGTGCAAGACGCCCTTGAACACGGCGCGAAGGTCCGTGGTCGGCGCGAGGTCGCGGCCCTGGTAGAGACTGGCGGGCTTCAGGCCGGGCCAGTCCGAGATGATCCTTCCGCCTTTCACCGCGCCGCCGACCAGCAGCGCGACCGTGCCGGTGCCATGATCCGTGCCTTCGGTGCCGTTGATGCGCGCGGTGCGGCCGAATTCGGTGGCAACCACGACGACGGTATCGCGCCAGCGCGCGGCGAGGCCGCTTTCGAATTCCGCCAGCGCACCGTCGAGGCCGCCGAGCAGCTGCGCGAGGCGCCCCGTCGCGCCGCCTTCATTGGCGTGGGTATCCCAGCCGTCGAAGGCGAGCGCTGCGATGCGCGGGCCTTCGTCGGCCGCCATCAGTTTGGCTGCGCCGCGCGCCGCCAACCGCATCGCGCTCACGCCGCCCGTGCCGGGCTTCGGCTTCATGTCGTCCCCTAACGCCATCCTGTCGAGCTGCAGGCCGGCGGCGAGCGCTTTCGCCAACGCCGGATCGCGCTGGCTGTAGAGATCCATCAGTCGCATCGCGGTGTCTTCGGCGGCTTGCGGCAGCGCCACCGGCGCCCAGGCGAGCGTCGGCGCGGCGCCGCGCAGGATCAGCGGCGTGGTCGGGCCGACCGCAAGCCCGCTCTTGACGCGCTCGCCGCGCGGCAGCACTTCCAGCGCGCGGTTGAGCCAGCCGGATTGCACGCGGCCCGGGCCGGCAAAGCCGCTTTCCAGCACGTCCTGCCCGTCGAAATGCGAGCGCTCGCGATAGGAAGTCGCCACGGCATGGACGACCGCGGCGTGCTTGTCGCGGTACATGCGCGCAAGCTCCGGCATCGCCGGATGCAGGCCGAAGAAATTGTCGAGCATGGTTGCGGCCTTCGCCCCGCTCGAAGCCAGCGCGATCGAGCCGTGCAGGCCGGCATAATCGGGGTCGCCGATCGGCGCCACCGTCGCGAGACCATCCAGCGCGCCGCGCAGGATGACGACGACGAGGCGCGGATCGCGGCCGTCGGCGGCGCGCGCGAATTTCGGCAAGTAGGCCCAGGCGGCAAAGGACGCGCCGCCCAGCAGCATCGCGCGTCGCGTCACCATCCGGTTTTCGGAACAATCCGGCATCGTTTCCATCGGCCTCACCTCCTCTGGAATTCCGGCGACATCAGCAGCAGCGCCAGCGCCTGCTGGCGCGACTCCGCGCGCTCCACCGTGCGCCGCGTTTCGGGCGAGGCGGCATCCGCGGCAACGACCTCGAGCAGATCGCGCGGATCGACGCTCTCGGCAATGCGCGAGGCGACCTGCGCGGAGATGTCGAGCCGCAGCTTCATGCCTTCCGGCGCGGCCCACGCCGCGTTGGTATCCGCAAATCCGTTCGGGCCTGCGGGCGACCACAGCGGCTGGCCCAGCGTGTTGAGCCCGCCGAGATAGCGGCCGGGATCTTCCGGAATCCGCGCCAGCACGCGGCCGGTCGCGATCAGGAATTCGTAAGGGCTGCGGATCTTGGTCAGCGGCGCATTCCACGCTTCGTCCGCGTCGATCAGCGCCAGCGTCATCGCCTTGAGATCGCCGTCGGTTCGCTTGAATACATCCTGCAGTTTCGCGACCAGCGCCGGCGGCGGATCGTCGGCCACGAAATGGCGGACGAATTTGGCGGCTACGAATTTCGCCGTCGAGGGGTGGCGCGCGAGATCGGCGAGCACAGCCTCGCCCTGCGCGACGCCGCCGGCCTCATAGGTCTTGCCGAGCACGCTGTGCGCGCCCGGCTGATGCGCATTGGCGTTGAACACGAAGGTGCCGGGGGTGCCGAGCTGGCCGAGCCGGCCGGCATAGGTCCACCCGGTGATGACGTGCGCCAGCGCGGTGACGTCTTGCTGGGTATAGCCGCCGTCGACGCCGAGCGTGTGCAGCTCCAGAATCTCGCGGGCGAGATTTTCGTTGAGGCCGCGCTTGCGGTTGATGCCGGCGCGGGAGTCCGGGCCGATCGATTGCTGGTTGTCGAGGAAGAACAGCATCGCCGGATGCTGCTCCACCGCCTTCAGCATGTCGGCGAAGCGGCCGAACACGAACGGCCTGATCGCCTCGCGCTCGAACGAGCCGGCCCACATCCGCGCCAGCCCGCCCTTGGCGGCGGAGATGCAGAAGTGATTGGACCAGAACGCCACCAGCCGCTCGACGATGCCGCAGTCCGCCATGCTCGCGCGCTGGATGCGCGCCAATGCTTCGGCGCGGAAGGTCTTCTGGATCACGTTGGGCGATTGCGGCGGCGGCTTCGCATTCGGCTCGGGTGCCGGCGCGGCCGTGGCCGCCTTGCCCGCTTCGCCCTCTCGCATCGCCGGCTCCTTCGGCGCCATCTCCATCGCGAGGCGGTTGAGCGAGAGGTTGCGGGCCCGCTTCGGCTTTGCGTCGGAAGGCTGCGCCTCGGCCGGAGCGCCTGCGGTGGCCGATTTCGCCGCGTTGCGCGCCTGCTGAATCTCGAATTGATAGTCGAAGACGGCTTTCGCCAGCGCCGGCGTCGAGGCAAGGCCCGGCAGTTCGAGCAGCGCGCCGTTGGGGCGGGCGAGCTCCGCCTTGACGAAGCCGCGCGGATCGGAGGCGGCGTTGATGAAGTCGCCGGACGCGCCGCCGCGCGCGCCAAGGCCGAAGCGATTGAGGGCAACGAGCGCGGCTTGCGAATCGCGGGCCATCTGGTTTCCCTTGAACCGTCCTTGATCTCCGATTTGCGCGGGATCATAACGCCTTTCGGGATGAACCCGGGATTAATTCAGCGAGAGAAACCGGCCCCCTTTCATGACAGATCGGTCAGAAATCCCGAGCCCCCGCCGCCTCGCCTGCGCCTCGTGCGGGACGGAATTCTCCTGCAATCTCGCCGGCGGCTGCTGGTGCGCGGACGAAGCCTTCCGGCTGCCCATGCCAACGGATGCCGGCGACTGCCTGTGTCCGGGTTGCCTGCGGAAGCTGGCGGCGCAGCAACAATCGTCGTTGCGAGCGTAGCGGTGGTGCCAAGCCCGTCATTGCGAGGAGCGCATGCGACGAAGCAATCCATCTCTCCCCGAATGGAGAGGTGGATTGCTTCGCTTCGCTCGCAATGACGTTTGAGGTGCCGCCTACCGCACCACGGCCGCGGTCTGGCCGAACAGGATCCTGCGCTCTTCCTCGGTGCGGTTGACGGGCTGGCCGAAATTCGGATTGACCTCTTTCGCCCTGGCATAGGCGCGCACCGTCGCCGGACGATCGCGGATCGTTTCCAGCCAGCGCTTCAGATGCGGGAAGTCGTCGATGTTCTGGCTCTGGTTCTTCCACGGCACCACCCATGGATAGCTTGCCATGTCGGCGATGGAGTAATCGCCGGCGATGAATTCGCGGTCGGCGAGACGCTTGTCGAGCACGCCATAGAGGCGGTTGGTCTCGTTCACGTAGCGGTCGATGGCGTATTTGATCTTTTCCTGCGCATAGACGTTGAAGTGATGGTTCTGTCCGGCCATCGGGCCGAGGCCGCCCATCTGCCAGAACGTCCACTGGATCGCGTCGTAGCGCGCATGCAGATCGGCCGGCAGGAATTTTCCGGTCTTCTCGCCGAGGTAAAGCAGCATCGCGCCGGACTCGAAGATCGAGATCGGCCTGCCGCCTCCCTTCGGCTCGTGATCGACCATCGCGGGAATACGGTTGTTGGGCGAGATCTTCAGGAAGTCGGGCTTGAACTGCTCGCCCTTGCCGATCTGGACCGGGATGATCTTGTACGGCAGCTCCGCTTCTTCGAGGAACATCGTGATCTTGTGGCCGTTCGGCGTGGTCCAGTAATAGAGGTCGATCATGGCGGCAGGTCCTGCTGGCGTGAACGCATGCATCGAGAAAGATGCGACTGCATGAATTTGGGCAGGACGTGCGGCCGAGTCAATGGGCCATGCCCATGCGCCGCGAAATGTGACGCAAGATCGGCATGGCCGCTCCGCTATGACAGCGCCGGCTCGGCGCGATGCTCGCCCTGCCAGCTCGCCAGTTCCGCAAGTTCGGCCTCGGGCCGGCGCAGCGCGATTTCACAGCGGCCGAGATAGAGGCGGCCCTCGTTGCCGTCCACCGTGATCCAGTCCCCGGCCGAAACGATGTGCTCGCCGATCCGTGCGCATTGCGCGACCGTGTCAACCCCGAGTTCGGTGCATCCGACCAGGCAGGGCTTGCCCATCTGCCGCGCGACGAGCGAGGCGTGCGCGGTGCGCGCGCCAACCGCGGTGACGATGCCGGCCGCCGCGGCGAAGCCGGCGATGTCGGCGGTGGAGGTGTCGGGCCGCATCAGGATCACCGGATCGCCGGCGGCAGCGAGGCGCTGGGCGCCTTCGGAATCGAAGGCCGCCCTTCCCGCCGCGATCCCGGCGGACGCGCCGATTCCGGCGGCCACGGCCGGCCGCGTGGAAATCAGCGACGCTTCGACGAGCGCCGCAAGGTCGATGGCTGCGAGCCGTTCCTGCGCCTGCTCGCGCGTGATCAACCCCTCATGCACGAGATCGATCGCGATTCGCAGCGCCGCGCGCGGCGTTCGTTTGGCGGAGCGGGTCTGCAGGATCCACATCTTGCCGTCCTCGATGGTGAATTCGATGTCCTGAACGTCGCGAAACTCCTGCTCCAACCGCGCCAGGACGGCGCCAAGCTCGTTCGCAACCGAGGGAAGCGCGCGGGCCAGCGTCCGCTCGGTGTCGGGCGTGCGTCGCCCGGAGACCACGTCCTCGCCCTGGGCGTCGAACAGCACGTCGATCACCGGCTGCGCGGCGCCGGTCGAAGGGTCGCGCGAGAACGCGACACCGGCGCCCGACGACGGCCCGCCATTGCCGAACACCATGGCCTGAACGGTAACAGCGGTGCCCTCCAGATGCTGCAGCCCCTCGAGCCTGCGGTAGGTTTGCGCCCTTTCGCTCATCCAGGAAAGATAGACGGCGCGGGCCGCGCGCTCGAGCTGCATGGCGGCATCCTCGAGCCAGCCGTCGTCGCTGTCCTCGACGAGCTTGCGCTCGTCGAATGCCAGCCGCTCGAGCGCCTCGCTGTCGAGATCGCGGTCGCTTTCGACGCCCTCGGCGACGACCAGCTCGCCGAGCCGCAGCGCCAGCGGCGCGGGATCGAGACCGGCGACCGTTTCGGCATAGCTTTCCAGGAAACGGCGGCGGCAATCCCATGCGAGGCGCGGCCTGCCGCTGCTGCGGATCAGACCCCGCACCGCCGTCAACGTGCATCCGACGTTGAGCACAGTGTCCAGCATGCCCGGCATCGAACGGGCGGCCCCGGATCGCACCGATACCAGTAGCGGCCTGCGGTAATCGCCGAACGACTTGCCGGTGGCGGCCTCCAGGAAGCCAATCCCCTCCTGCAATCCATCGAGCAGATGCCGCGTCGCATCGGCCTTTCCGGCAACGATATCGGCGCAAAGCCGGACCGGCAGCACGAAGGCAGGCGGGACCGGCAAACCGAGCGCCGCCATGCGCGCCAGGTTGGCCGCCTTGGCGCCGATCTTCTCGGCGGAAGCAAGCTCGCTCGATCCGCCGCCAATTCGCACGATTTTCATGGGATGCGTTCCTCAGGCCGACAGGTCGCTCATGGTGTAGCGGCGCAGCAGATGACCGAAGCCCGCAAAACGATCGGTCGATCGTTCGATGGCGCGGGCGAGTTCGAGCGCCGAAAGCGATGCCGCTACGTCGAGGCCGCCGGCAAAGATGCGCGCGGTGATGTCGCGTTCGCCGGCATCTGCCGCGTGCTCGGCGTCGATCAGCCGGGCCACCGCGGCAAGCGCGTCTTCGGAGTCCGCACGCCGGCCTTCCTGCACCTCCGCGGCCGCGGCGAGCCCGGAGGCGGCGACTTCGGCTGCGGTAACGGCGATGGACGACAACGCGACCAGCGCCGACTTCAGCACCGCATCGGTAGCGTGAGGCGCCAGCGAAGCGATGAAGGCGGCCTGCTCGAGCTCGTCGATGGCTTCCTCGACCCGGTCGACCAGCTCTTCGATGATCGGCCGGGCATTGAGGCGGACGATCTCCGCGCGCGCCTCGATCGCGATGCGGTCGGCTTTCTGCTCGATCCGGCTGGCGCGGGCGGCAAGCTGCTTGCCGGCCGACGGATCGGCCTTTGCATCGGCGATGTGGTGGAACACGGCCATCGCGACATCGTGAGCCAGTCCGATCTGGCGCAGCACGATGGCGAGCAGCGCATTGTCGACGCGGTCGAGATGGCGCACGAGCTCCGCCCCGATGCGGTCGCGCGCCAGCCTGGACGATTGCCCGCCCAGCAACGCCTCGGTCGAGATTTGCAGCGTCGTTTTCAGGAAATCCATCGCGGCGTCGCGGCTCAGCACCTGGTCCAGCCGCTCGCCGAAGCCGATCCGCGTCGGCGCCGCGTTGCGCACGGCGGCGCCGAGCAGCTCGTTGCCACCAAGCTCCAGGAAGGCGCGGTGCCCGATCCGGTGCCTGGCGGCCCAGCCGAGAATGCGCACGGCATCGTCCTTGGTGACCCAGTTGCGCAGCAGCTTGCGCGCCTTGTTCCAGTCGATCAGAAACACCAAGGAAGCGCCGAGCGCCGCCAGGAACGCGTCGCGATCCTCGCCGTCGCGCGCTTCGTAGAGACCGCTGACCAGAAAGAAGGAGCTGTTCTCCTCCAGTCCCGCCGCGGCGTGGCGGTCGAGGCCGCTCCATTTGACCGCGAACTTGTCGAGCTGCGACGTGAAGAAGCTTGCGCGCGACCGGTGCACGTCGGTGTAGGTCACCGTCACCGCGTTGACCGCAACCGCGATGACCACCACATGCGCATCGGTGGTACCGATGTCGTTCTGGATGATCAGGCGCTCGCCCGAACGGATCGCCGTGGCGTCGAGGCCCGGATGGTTGAACTTCAGCGCGCGGGTCTGGTTGACGCCGCGCATGAAACTCTCGACCGCAGCGCGATCCTCCTTGCGGATGCCGAAGGCGCGGGCGCCGGCGATGATGTCCTCGGAGTGGCTCGCCGCCAGCCGGTTCAACGCCTTGTGCAGGTCCATCACCAGCCGATGCAGGCTGTCGGCGCCCTCGTGCGCGACGCCGGTCAGGCGGCCGATGCGGGCGATTTCGATTTCCGCCGATGCATCGAGATGGCCCGCGGCGCGCAGCGACGTCAGCCGCGCCTGAAATCCTTCGCCTCCCGCACGGTCACCGACAGCGACGGCGCGGAGCATGGCTTCAGCGTCCTCGTCGATGCCCTTGAGCAGCGGAGCAAGGCCGGGCGCGACGATCTTGCCGTCGCCGGCGAGATGGGCGCCGCCGATCAGCGTCACCAGCGCGGCCGGCGCAATTCCCGCCGCCCGGCTTTCGACCGCGAGGTCGGCGACCGCGCCATTCGGCTCCCTGGCATGTTGTGCGGCCGCCTGGAGTGCGCTCAAGCGAAGCTTGATGCGGTCATTCGCGGCCAGCCCCTCCGCCACGAGCGACGGCAACAGAATGTCGGCCTGTCCGAGCTCTTTGACGATGACGGTCTTCACGGCACACCTCGCTGACAACGAAAGTCAAGCGTGCCACGGGCGCACCGTTGCTGCGTTGAGCTAGGTCATTCATAAAACCGCAATAATCGCGCCCACGCCCGCGCGGTGGTGCGCGATCGAATCGATCTATTCGACCGGGTCGTTTGCTCGATATCTAGGCGACGGTTTGGGGCGGCGGCGGCGCTGGCATGCGAGCGTAGCGATGCTCGGTGGCCATAACGAGCCGGAACGCCCTCAGGCTCGGTTCATGCCACCGTACCAGCAAGGTGCCGCATAGGCAGCAGCTTTCCTGGCCGGGGTTGCCTTGCACGGAAACAGCTTCCGCCATTTCGTATGCCGCTCCGCAAGAGGAGCAAGTGATACCTGTGATCTTCATATCGCAATCCTACGCCACATCCCGACGCGGATAATTGAGCTACAGCAAGTTGGCAACTCGATGACAGATAGCTCGAAAGTTGGACGGCGGTCGCGCCGCAGCGGCCGCCATCGTAACGGCGTCAGGAAAGCTTCAAACCAACAGCATTCGGCCGGATTCGCCCGTGCTCGCGCAGGAGCCGCTCGCCATCAGCGGTGACGGTGACGCGCAGACCGTCCGCCGTCGGCCGGCGCGCGACATAGCCGCGATCCATCGCGTCCTCCCAGACGGTCAGGCGCGGGCAGGAGGTGCGCCAGGTCTCGATCGCCTCGGCATAGGGCCGCGGCTCGCGCGCGATCCACTCGACGAGATCGAGCACCAGTGCGTCGGTAGCGTCACGCATCCGAGACCCTCCTTCACGTCTTGAGGTACGGGCTCAGCAGCAGCCAGCTGCCGTAGCCGATATAGTAGCAGGCGATCGCGGTGATCAGCCGGTTGGCCCAGGTGCGGAATTGGGCATCGCTCATCGCCTCCAAGAGGCGCCGCGCCAGCGTGGTGCCGAGCATGGAGGCGGCGACCGCCACGGCCGCCAGCACCGGATCGAGCGAAGCCGCCTGGTCGATGATGCCGCCGAAATAGACCAGCTTCACGAAATGGCTCGCGACCTGGCAGGCGGCCTTGGTCGCCACCACCTCCTTGCGGCCGAAATTGCCGCCGAGGAAGAAGGTGTCCATCAACGGACCGGAGACACCGGTCATCAGCATCAGTCCCATGCAGATGAAGCCGTAGAACGTGCCCTGCGGGATGCTGTCGGGATTGGGCTTGATGTTGACTGGCGTCATCCGCGCCATGAACGGCGTGATGCCGAGCAGCAGCAGCGCGATCGGCTTGTCCGGAACGTAGCGCGTGATCGACCAGGCGCCGAGCGCCAGCAACGCGCCGAACATGTAGATCATGACCGGCCGCCAGCGGATATGCGCGCGCCACAGAAACGCGCGCCAGCCGTTCGAGGCCATCTGCGTGATCGCGTGCAGCACCATCGCCGAGGGCAGCGGCAGGATGGTGAGCAGCACGCCGATCAGGATCAGCCCGCCCGCCATGCCGAAAATGCCCGACAGGAACGCGGTCGAGACCATCAGCAAGCCGAGTGCGGCGATCAGTAACGGCGTCACGCGGGCCTCCGGCAAACTGCCAATTCCCCCTCTCCCCGCTCTTCGCGGGGAGAGGGTTGGGGTGAGGGGCTGCATCGACAAAAACGGTGACAGACGGACTCGCGGAGAGTCCCCCTCACCCGGATCGCATCTTCGATGCGCTCCGGCCTCTCCCCGCAGGCGGGGAGAGGCGAAGACGGCAGCACCGGAATCAGTTTCCAACTACATGCATAGTAGTGCCGCGCTTGTCCCACCGGCGCAAACCGAGTTATCTTGCTCTGGCATCAGTTTTCCTGAGGGTAACGAATTTTGCGGCGGCTGCTCTTCCTCAACGGCATCAAGGCATTCGAGGCGGCGGCGCGCTCCGGCAGCTTCGCCGCGGCGGGCAGCGAGCTCAATGTCTCCGCCGCCGCGGTCAGCCGCATGGTGCACCTGCTGGAAGAGCGGCTCGGCGTCGTGCTGTTCGAGCGCAAGGCCAACAGACTGGTGCCGACCGCGGCGGGCCGCGCCTACCAGAGCGGGCTGACGCCGATCTTCGATGCGCTGGCAAGCCTGACCGCGCAGGTGACGGCGCCGGCGAGCGTTCGCGTGCTCACCATCGGCGTCGGGCCGACCTTCCTGATGAAATGGCTGATCCCGCGGCTCGCCGATTTCCGGAAGGAGGAGCCTGATATCGACGTGCGCATCACCACCGGCGGCGCGGCGGTGCCGTTCGGCGAGGACTGGAGCTGCGGCATCCGGCTCGGCGACGGAGACTTGCCGGGACTCGTCGCAGAGCCGTTGTTCGCCGCCGATCTGACGCCGGTATGCACGCCGCGGCTCGCCAGCGGCCTCAAGCGCGCCGGCGACCTGAAGGGGCCGAGCCTGTTGCGCGTCGCGCATTCGCCCGACGACTGGCCGCTGTGGCTGAAGGCGGCGCAGGTGCCGCGCCTCACCGCGCGCGGCCCGGAATTCCAGTTCTACGGCCAGGCATTGCAGGCCGCGATCGACGGCCTCGGCATCGCCATGGGCATCCGCCCCTATATCGACGACGACCTCGCCGCCGGCCGCCTGGTGGCGCCGTTTGGCCTCAGCGTGCCCAAGGGCATGCGCTGGTACCTGGTCTATCGCAGCTTCCGCACCGAGCAGCGCGATTTCGCCGCGTTCCGGCGCTGGATCATGCGCGCCGCCGCCGAGCCGGCCGCCCGCCGCAAGGCCGCGCGCGGCGCCGGTTGACGAGACGCCCCGACGCAATTTTACCGGCACCTGTGATCCGTTTCACAAGCCGCCCGTGCGTTCCGTGGTCTCATGCGAATCGACGAGAAACCCGGAGCCCGCAATGACCTGCCTCTATGACGGTTTTGACATCGAATCCTTCGAGGCCGGCAAGGGCCTGTGGCACGCGCGGATCCGCCGGGCCGACCGGCAGCCGGTCGTGATCGACGGCATTTCCTTCGCCGCCCTCGACGTCGGCCTCGCCTGGAGCGATCCGGAGGAAGCCATTGCCGACGCCAAGAGCCACATCGACCGCTTCGTGCTGCGCAGCCGGGTCGCATCCGGAGGAGCGTCCCTTGCAGCGTATTGAGATCGACCCCGCAATCGCCGGCCCTCCCGCGCGTGCCGCCTGCCCGGAATGCAGCGCCGGCCTCACGGTGCTGAAGATCATCCCCGGCCGCGTCGGCCGCGGCGGCTGCGAATACTGGACCATGCGCTGCACGCGCTGCGGCAACATCCATCTCGACATCGTCGAGCCGGCAGGCGCGCCCGCTGCGTAAGTCTCCATCCACGCCTGAGCAATTACTCGTCGTCATGCCCGGGCTTGTCCCGGGCATCCACGGCCTTTGCCGCGCCAAGGAAGGACGTGGATGGCCGGGCATAGGCGAGCGGAAGCGACGCCGTCCTTCGGACGGCTATGCCCGGCCATGACGAAGGACGGTTTCGTAAGGACGCCGCGGGAAAGAGCGTGCTGCCACCTGCTGACAGCTGTCTCGCGCTGACGGAACCCTGCCGCGTTTGCCCTTTCCTGCGTGGCGGAAGCATCCCATATTCGCCGCATGGCGAAGAAACCCGACACCACGAAAAAGCCCGGCAGAACCCCCAAATCCAAAGCCCACCGCCCCGACGTGCAACCGATCGGGCCGGCGCTGGCCGAGCTGCTCAATCCCGCCATCAACCGCGGCGATGCGGGCCTCGGCTCGGGCACCGGGTTGCAGCCGCCGCCGGACAATTCCTGGGACCGCCGCTCCAGTGGCGAGGCCGCCGCGCATCGCGCCCGTGCCTCGACGCGCGGCACGCAGGAGGACGTGGCGAAGCGCGATGCGGCGCGCGAGGGTTTTGAGGAAGCGCCGCAGGCCAATTACGGCACATCGGCCACGATTCCCATGCTCGATCCGGAGCTGGCGCGGCAATTGGGATTGCCGACCGCCGAGGACGACGAAGCGGAGCTGGCGCGCCCGCCGCGCAACAAGATGGAAGCGCTCGGCGTCCAGGCCACCGCCGAGGCGCTGGAGAATTTGATCCGCGAGGGCCGGCCGGAATTCCGCGGCGAGGACGGCCAGCTTAGGGTGTGGACGCCGCACCGCCCGCCGCGCCCGGAAAAATCCGAAGGCGGCGTGCGCTTCGAGATCAAGTCCGAGTACCAGCCCAAGGGCGACCAGCCGACCGCGATCGCCGAGCTGGTCGAAGGCATCGCGCGCAACGACCGCACCCAGGTGCTGCTCGGCGTCACCGGCTCGGGCAAGACCTACACCATGGCCAAGGTGATCGAGGCGACGCAGCGCCCGGCGCTGATCCTGGCGCCGAACAAGACGCTGGCCGCGCAGCTCTATGGCGAGTTCAGGAGCTTCTTCCCCGACAATGCGGTGGAGTATTTCGTCTCCTATTACGACTACTACCAGCCGGAAGCCTACGTTCCCCGCACTGACACCTATATCGAGAAGGATTCCTCGATCAACGAGCAGATCGACCGCATGCGCCACTCGGCGACGCGCGCGCTGCTAGAGCGCGACGACGTCATCATCGTCGCCTCGGTGTCCTGCATCTATGGCATCGGCTCGGTCGAGACCTATACCGCGATGACCTTTGCCTTGAAGAAGGGCGAGCGCATCGACCAGCGGCAGCTGATCGCCGACCTCGTCGCGCTGCAATACAAGCGCACCCAGGCCGATTTCACCCGCGGCACCTTTCGCGTGCGCGGCGACGTCATCGACATCTTCCCGGCGCACTACGAGGACCGCGCCTGGCGCGTCAACCTGTTCGGCGACACCGTCGAGAATATCGAGGAGTTCGATCCGCTCACCGGCCACAAGCAGGACGAGCTGGAATTCATCAAGATCTACGCCAACTCGCACTATGTGACGCCGCGCCCGACGCTGGTGCAGGCGATCAAGTCGATCAAGTCAGAGCTGAAGCTGCGGCTCGACGAGCTCCACAACCAGGGGCGCCTCCTGGAAGCGCAGCGGCTGGAGCAGCGCACCACCTTCGACCTCGAAATGATGGAAGCGACCGGAAGCTGCGCCGGCATCGAGAACTATTCGCGCTACCTCACGGGCCGCCGCCCCGGCGAGCCGCCGCCGACGCTGTTCGAATATGTGCCCGACAATGCGCTGGTGTTCGCCGACGAAAGCCACGTCACCATTCCGCAGATCGGCGGCATGTTCCGCGGCGACTTCCGCCGCAAGGCGACGCTCGCCGAATACGGCTTCCGCCTGCCCTCCTGCATGGACAACCGCCCGCTGCGCTTCGAGGAATGGGACATGATGCGCCCGCAATCGGTGGCGGTGTCGGCGACGCCGAGCGGCTGGGAGCTGAACGAAAGCGGCGGCGTGTTCGTCGAGCAGGTGATCCGCCCCACCGGCCTGATCGACCCGCCGGTCCATATCCGCCCCGCGCGCACGCAGGTCGACGATCTCGTCGGCGAGGTGCGCGCCACGGCGCAGGCCGGCTATCGCTCGCTGGTCACGGTGCTGACCAAGCGCATGGCGGAGGACCTCACCGAATATCTGCACGAGCAGGGCATTCGCGTGCGCTACATGCACAGCGATATCGACACGATCGAGCGCATCGAGATCATCCGCGATCTTCGTCTGGGCGCGTTCGACGCGCTGGTCGGCATCAACCTGCTGCGCGAGGGCCTCGACATTCCCGAATGCGCGCTGGTGGCGATCCTCGACGCCGACAAGGAAGGTTTTCTGCGCAGCGAGACCTCGCTGATCCAGACCATCGGCCGCGCCGCGCGCAACGTCGACGGCAAGGTGATCCTCTATGCCGACCAGATGACCGGCTCGATGGAGCGCGCCATTGCCGAGACCAACCGCCGCCGGGAGAAGCAGGTCGAATACAACGAGGCCCACGGCATCACGCCCGAAAGCGTGAAGAAATCGATCGGCGACATCCTCAACTCCGTCTACGAGCGCGACCATGTGCTGGTCGAGATCGGCGACGGCGGCATGGCCGACGATGTCATTTCGATCGGCCACAATTTCGAGGCCGTGCTGAGCGACCTCGAAACCCGCATGCGCGAAGCCGCCGCCGACCTCAACTTCGAGGAAGCCGCCCGCCTGCGCGACGAAGTCAAGCGCCTGCGCGCCACCGAAATGGCCGTGGTCGACGATCCCACCGCGAAGCAGAAGACGGTGCAAGGCAAGGCCGGCGCCTACACCGGCAGCAAGAAATACGGCGAGGCCGCGAACCTGCCCGTCAGCGCGATGAAGAAGAAAAGTGTGCAGTCGGCGATGAAGGCCGGCGGCAAGTCCGGCTCACGGGTGCACAAGCCGCATCTCGACGAGATGCACGGCCCGGAGTCGCTGCCCTACCGCGGCGAGCGCCCCCTCCCCGCCAAACCGTTCGGCGGCACGAGCAGGATCATTCAGCCGACGGACTCAAGGCAGTCCGGCCCGGAGTTCGGGCCGAGCCCGCGGTCGACCGGCGGTGCGCCGGGGAGGCGCGGTGGGTGGAAGAAGAGGTAGAGAGCTATCTAGGCGAGCCCGGACGTGAATATTAGTTGACTGTGCGTAAGAACAGGTTAGTGGTATTCGAGTTCGCAACCATTGATTGAAAATAGACAATCGATTTTGGAGGATTCAGTAATGCCGCTCCCCAGTGAAATAAGCAAAATAAAGGCACGTCTTGAAAAGAAGGGGACGCTTCGCTCCAAGTCAGAGTCTGCTCTACTGAGCGAACTAGAGCAGATCGACAAGCGCTTGGGCCGTGAGCAACTCAATGAAATAAATGCGAACGTTACGAAAATGACCAGCCCAGATGACGGCAAGTGTCCTTGCTGTGGTCGGTGATCTATTGTGTCGACCCCGTCAGCTAACCCTGAGGCAGCGAACGAACCCTCTAAGCCCTCCGATGCCAGTACACAGACAGATGGGCAGAAAGGCTATTGGATAGTTGCAGAGCGGCTGGGGGATGATGGGCAAAAAGACATACACTTTAAGGTCGTAGCGCCCGGTTGCCCCAGTGAACAGCAAACTTTGAAAAATCGGATCGAACGTACGTTAAGCAATCTGCGAGCCATACATCCAACTGGCGGCCCAAAATTCAACGAGGCTTTCTCCAAACTCTTGGGTTTGTCCCAGGTAGGCCTCGTGGGATCGAACCCTTCCGTTACGGTGGCCGAGGCTGCCCTCGATAGTCTACAGGCAGAGATCGTTGATCGCGAAGCGGGACGAGTGAAGAATGACTACATGCTAAAATTGGGACGTTGGGCGCTAGCGTTCGCTTT
The DNA here is from genome assembly GCF_052389815.1 of Bradyrhizobium sp. GTDB lineage: Bacteria > Pseudomonadota > Alphaproteobacteria > Rhizobiales > Xanthobacteraceae > Bradyrhizobium. The sequence continues at coordinate 15,793 of NZ_JBQTHN010000213.1, forward strand.
CATTGCAGTAATCGCTTACTTTCTTTTGGACAAGTACGGCCCTAATTTCCCTCGGCAACTTGTGTACTATCGGACTTTTTTCCTCTTATGGACCGGATGCATGATCGGGGCATGGTGCTCGTTCGCATCAAGAAAGGTCGTCCTAACATTTTTTGACCTCGCTCAACTGGAGGAAGATCGAATTGACCCCCCATTGCGGCTTATCTTTGCGGGCCTGCTGACGTCGATCTTAGGGCTAGTGTTTGTAACGGGTTTCGCAAACGTTGTGATTGGAACATTTGAAGGCGCGAAGATTTTGCAAAGCGGATCGATAGCTTTGCTAGCTGGTGCATTATCAGGAATGGCCGAAAAGGCTCTACCCGCAGCAGTAATGCAACGCGCCCAATCGCTCTTTAAATCTGACAAAGGTTAGCTACTCGGCAGCAACTAACCCCGCCTGTGAGTGGTTTGCATAAGTCTTCCAGGTCGGCTTGTAATCTTCCGCCTGATTGCCCCACGTCGTCCAGCCCTTGCGTGTGCCGCGACCAAATAGCTCAACGAATGGCCCGGGTGAGCACGCTTCAATAATTTCGTACTGCTCATCCGGCTTGCGCGAGTGCTCGCGCTTGCGCGTCGCCAGCAAGTTGACCTGCCGGCGACCAGGCGCCAGCGTGCGCGCATTCTTGCCGCGCACGCCGAACAGAATGAGTTCGGTGACATTGCGGAAATAGAAACCGACCCCGCGACCATCCGAGCCGCCGTCCTTCCGCACCTTGTGCCAGACGATATTGGACTTGTAGGTGAAGCCCCAAGCCTTCATCACGGCGAGGCCATCCGGCAACATCGCGTTCGGGCACCACAGATATAGATGAGATGTGGCCGCAGAGATTTCTGGCACCGGCAACGCGCTTATCTCGTCGAGTTTCATGGTCCCATAGCGCGAGAGCCGCTTGTGTTCGGGCGCCACCTTCCCGGTCTTGTTCGTGAACTGCCACGGCGGGTCAGCAAGTATTGTCGCAAACCGACGGCCTTCCGCAAAGCGCAGCAAATCCTGTCCCGCAGAAAGCATGGGCGACTCCAAGGCGTTAGGTATGGCAAACGATATACGCGCTCTCTTGACCGCATAATATCATGTTCACGTTACGTTCTCAAGATAGTTGGTGATAAATGTTCGGGCCTGCGGGCGGGGGCACCGGACAGATGTTTGATCAGCTTAAAGAGCGCGGGTTCGAGATCGAGTTTCGATCGCACGCCAAGGCCATTCTCAGCATCGACTTCCCCGAAGTGGCCGAGCAATTGGAGGGCGTGCTGCTGTCCTCGACAATCCCGATCGAGGAAATCATAGGGTCAGGCGGCGGCGAGACAAAGGGCACGCAGCGCTTGCGCAGGGCGCTTGCCGCTCATGAATGGCGCAAACACAACTTCGTCGTTCAGCGGATCATCGACGGGGTCGAGCGAGAGGCTCAGTCTCACGAAATCGATCATGTGAAGACCTTCGAGGCCGGCACGATTGCGCTTGAGATCGAATGGAATAACAAGGATCCGTTCTTCGATCGCGATCTTGAGAATTTCAAACGGCTCCATGCCGATGGCGGCATTTCGTTGGGCGTCATTGTTACCCGAGGCGCAAGCCTTCAGAGTTCAATACGAGAACTCGTTCGCCGATTTGCAGACGAGAGAAGTGTCGATTCCCACGAAGACATGAAACGAATCGGCCTCAACCCGACGGCGCGCCAGATCCGTGACGTCATGAAGCGGGTTTCGCGCGAAATCAATCCCATTCCATTTCGCAATGCGTGGGCCGATCAGTTCGTCTCCGACAAGTTCGGCATGGCGACCACGCATTGGAGCAAACTGCAGGATCGTGTTCAGCGTGGCGTGGGCAATCCATGTCCGCTCGTGCTGATCGGACTACCTTCATCGATCGTCACGTTTGGAGAAAGCCAAACGGAAGTACAGAAACTGCTCGATGAGGGTAGCGATTAAGCCCCTACCCCACCGTCATCACCGCCACCGCCAGCACCGACAGCATCACCACATTCGTCAGCAGCTGCAGCGACGTCGCGGGCTTTTCGCGCCAGCGCGTGAGCTTCTCCGCAAACGACAGGCTGGCGTCGAAGAACAACGGCTCGTGGCTGTTTCTGAAGAAACGCAGGAACTTCGGGCCGAGCCAGGCCGTCATCAGCGCGTAGAAAATCGAAGCCGTGAGCACGAAGATCGCGACGCCGCCGGGATCGTTGACGATTTGCGCGCTGCCAAACAGCTTCAGCAGCAGTGCCGCAGCGGTGAAGGTCGGCATCCCCTGCAAGAGGGCGGACAGCGTCACGCCTTCCAGCCAGTTGATGGATCGGGATTTCGGGGCAGCGATCGCGTTCATGGCGGTATTCCCCTGTTTCTGAGGATTGCGAATGCTTCCGGTCAACATAAGGGAGTGGTACGACGCGCGACGTGATACACGTCACGGAGGAACCCGGCCTTGAAAGGTTCGGCGCTCCGCCGACCAAACATTGCTGCGCTCGCCTGCTCCGATCAGTTGTGTCCGCCACTCTCCAAGCGTGATCCGCTCCATGCCGAAATCAACCTACACCGCCACCGCGCTCGCCTTGGGCAGCGCCGTTGTTCTTGCAGCCTCCCCCACCTACGCCCAGGACGCCACCACCCGCACGCTCCTCGCAGCCTTCTGCGACCCCGCCCACATCAAGGGCGACACCTGCAAGCGCGCCAGGGGATATCCCGCCAGCGGCAACAGGAGCGGCTGCGAGGTCAAGCTGCTCGGGGATCGCTTCGCCGGCCGCTTCGTCGCGTCCGGCAATCCGCTGCTGGTGGTCAATTACGAGAGCGACTGCGAGGCGCGGGCCAATGACGACGGCGGGGCGGTGGTGTTCGAGCTCACGAACGGCAAATACGGCTTCGCCGGCTTCCAGCCGGGCTCGCGGGTCAATCAATGCATTGTCGTGCCGCGCGGCGAGAAGCAGGACTCGCTGGTCTGCCTCACCGGCCATATCGGCCAGGGCTATCTCGAAGGCGGCGTGGCGCTGATGTCGTTCACGCGCGACTTCGGCAAGGGCATCGGCATCGCGCCGGACTTTTTGCTGGAGGCGACGGATTCGACCGGCGCGCACGGCGCCAATGTCGTGACCTGCAAGGAGGCGCCGCCGAAATATTTCGAGCTGTCCAAGCTCGTCGCGGGGCCGCGCCAGGAGACGGTGGCGTTCGACGCCACCCTTGCCGACGCCGATACTTTCAAGACAGCATGCGGCAAGGGCTTTCCGAAGCCGAAGGAGATTTTCGGCACGCTGTCGAAGGGCGATGCCTGGGTGCCGCCGGGGCGCGAGAAGAAGCGGCGCGTGATCATCGATCTCGCGACGCGGAAGGTGGCGCCGGCGGGGTGAGTGTCCCGCTCCCCTGCTACTTTGCATGGGGTTGTTTTGCGTATTTTGGGGTAGCGAGCTCGCGGGCTGCAAACATCGTCATTCCGCGCCGCCCGTCGCGGCGCGCCCTGCCCTCACCCCGACCTGCGGTTGCTGGTGTTCTGCGTGAGATTGCCGTGGGCGGCCTGCTCGCGGATGTTGTGCTTCTCGTCGTCGCGGTGGCCGCGGGTGGTGTCGATGGGCACGGGTGGTTCGCTGCCGGGGCCCTTGTGGCTCTTGTTGTCCTCGGGCACGGGCGGAACGTGCTTCGACGTCTTCGTCATCGAAATACCTCTGTGGTCGCGATGTTCGGAACGATCGCGGCGTGGTGGGCACCGTTCCCCAAACGATCAGGCATCGTGTTCCCATAAAGGATAGGCGCCGTTCCGCCGGCGACAAGGACGCGCGCGAAAATGTGACGCGGTGGCATCCGTCATGTCATGCGCCAGACGCCCGCGCGCCTCCGTCGTTTTGCCGATTGATCGCAGCACCGTCTCTCGTTCACTATCGAAGCGGGGCCGTGCGAATCAACGGAGCGAAGCGGCGGAATGGCCGACGACATCAACCGGCAGCGGGTGCTGAACTTCCTCGCTGCCTACTACTCCGGCGACGCCGACGCCGCGATGAAATGCTGCAGCGACGACGTGCTGTTCATGGTCTACCTGCCGGTCGAGCTGTTTCCGCATCTCGGGCCGCAGCGCGGCAGTTGCCAGCCGCATCGTTGCGGTCGCAATACAGGGTTGATCGAGTCGCGGCGCGCGTGGAGCAGGAAATGAGCGAACAATCCAACCGCCAGCGCGTGCTGGACATGCTCGACATCTTCTACACCGGCGACCTCGAGGCGACGCTGGCGCGCTGCACCGACGACGTCGTGTTCTTCTCCAACGCGCCGATCGACATCCTGCCGCATCTCGGCCTGCGCCGCGGCAAGGCCGAGCTGCGCGAGATGTGGCAGACGGTGCACGGCCGCTACAGCGAGATGCGCCACGAGGTGCCGATCGTGGTCGCCGAGGGCAACAAGGTCGCGGCGCTGATCCGCGTGTTCTTCCGCAAGCGCAGCAACCAGCGGGTGGTGCAGTTCGACATCGCCGGCTTCTACACGCTGCGCGAGGGCCGCATCGCCGAGATCCGCGAGGTGATGGACACGTTCGACCTGGTCGGCCAGGTGCTGGAGCGCGACCTCTCGGCCGAAGTGACGGGCAAGCCGGCTGGGGAGAGCTGAGGTCGTCGTTCCGGGGCATGCGAAGCATGAACCCGGAACCTCGCTCCACAATCTCGAGATTCCGGGTTCGCATTTCGTGCGCCCCGGAATGACAGCTCACCCATTCACCATTCCCTGCCCCGCCCGTGAACCTTTGCCGCGGCCTTCGCGACCCAGCACAGGGCCGCTCTCGGGCTTACCGGCCCGGTCAAGGGACGTATGAAGATCGCGTTGCTGGTTGTGCTGGGTCTGGTTCTGGGCGCCCTGGGGGGCGCTTCGCTCGGCGTCGGCGCGGGCCTTGCCTGGGTCGAAATCTTCAAAACCTCGAATTTCGAGGGCTATGGCGGCATGCTGGTGTTCTTCACCTTCATGCCCCTGGGCGCCCTGCTGGGCGGGCTGGCCGGGGCCGTCACCTTCGGCGTGCTGGCCTGGCGGGACGCCGAAATCGCCATCGAACGGCCGCCAAAAGCGCCCCGAAAGCACTGACGACGGCCCCTGCCACGGCATTTGTGCAATGCAAAAACGCCGGCTGGTTTTTTGCAACCGCCGCCCCATTTCACCGACCAATAGATAAATGAGACGCAGCCCGCCGCCCCGGGCGTCAGCGATGACGCCGAGGGGCCGATTGCTGCGTCGTTGAGCGCGATCTTTTCCGAAAACCGGTTTCCGCCTTTCGGGGTCGCGCTGTCCAAATTCAGGGACCACCATCAAATGACAGAGCATAGCCTCTGGCGTTTCTCGCGCGCGTTGCATCGCGCCATCAACGAGCGCCAGTTCGACCAGATCGAACCGTTGATCGACGAGGAGGTCGAATGGACCATTCACGGCCCGGTCGACCTGTTTCCGTGCTTCGGCGCGCGACGCGGCAGGGAAGCGGTGCTGCAAGTGATCCGGCAGATCGCCGAGCGGGTGCGGGTGCACCGCTTCGACCGGGAGTCCATCATGCTGGGGGTGGAGGCGGCTTCCTCGATGCTGCGCTACTCGCTGACGCTGCTGGAGACCAACAAGCCGGTGCGGGTGCGGCTGGCGCATTTCGCCCAATTCCGGGAAGGCCGGCTGTCCAGCATCCGCATCCTCATCGACAGCCTCGAGCTGGCGGAGCAGACGGTCTATCCGCCGCACATGCGGACGGTCGCGGCATCGGCGTGACGCGCACGTGCCTGTTACTCGCGCGAGATGAGCCCGCCACAATTTTGCGCCAGAATGACCGCATGTAGGTCGGGCTGGAACCGGGCAGGGCTATGAAGTTCAGGACATCGACGGGAAAATGGCGGCTGCTCGCCCTGGCGGCAGGTTTTGGCCTGCTCTCGGCAGCGGCGCTGGCGCAGTCGCCTCCCGCCGCCGGGGAAGCCGATGAGGTCGAGGAAGAGACTGCGCCGGCGCCCGAAAAGAACGACGAGGACCTGCTGAAAGACGTCGACATCGACAAGCTCGACTGGAGCCAGCTCGATATCGATGCCTCGATGCTGCACCTGCCGTCCGTCAAGGGACGCGCGGCCGCCAAGCGCAGTGAGAGCGACGACACAAAATGGTCGTCCAGCGCCCAAGGCAACGGTGCCGCGTCGGTGTCGGTGAAGCAGTCGATCTCGCCGTTCTGGGACACCCGCATCGGCGCCGACATGACCGTCGTCAACCAGCCCACGGGCGCCACCAGCGGCGACCTGCTGCGGCAGAAGATCTCGCCCGGCGCGCCGCCGGAAAATTCCTCCGGCAGTGCCTGGGCCGCCATCACCGCCCCCGGCGTCGGCCCGATCTGGGACAAGACCTCGGTCGAGGCGCGCGTCGATCCTTCCAGCGAGCAGGGCAAGCTCGGCACCAGCATCAGCAAATCGGTGCCGCTCGGCGAGGGCACCTCGCTCACCCTGCAGAACCGCTACGACGTGATCCAGCAGGGTCTCGTCCCCGTGCCGGGCGTGCCGGCGCATCCCCAGCGCTATGAGACCGACCAGTCGGCGAAACTGTCGATCGGCGACACCGGCACCAGCCTCACCGCCGGCCGCACGCTGTCCTCCAGCGACGACAGGTGGCTGGGCAAGGTCGGCGCCGAGCAGAAGCTGTTCGACGGCGTCACCGTCTCCGGCTCGATCGGCGAAACGCCGAGCGGCACCACCAGCAAGAGCATCAGCGCCGGCTTCAAGCGCAGCTGGTGAATCGGCTGAAAACGCGGAAATTTCCCGCCCTTTCGCTTCCCTGAATCAACCCAGCATCGCCGCAGATTGGCCCAGATGCGGTCAAATTCGGCACGCCTAGATTACCGCGCACTTAACATTCGTCGTGCGGGGGACAGTCCGCGCTCGCGCCAACGCGAACCAAGGGAAGTAGCCGATGAACGCTCACAATCGCGCAGAAGAGATCGAAGAAGCCGGCGACGTGGAGAATGCCGCGGTCTCGCAAGTCGAGGATGGCATCCGCGAATTCGTCCGCAACGACATTGCCTATCTGCGGCGGCCGCAGGTCCCGAGCCCGGACACCGCACCCGTCGATCCCAACGCCGAGGCAACCGTGAACAACGTCAATTCGCTGATCCAGCGCGTCGCCGGCACCTCGCTCGCCGAGATCGAGAAGCTGATCGCGGAGCTGGAAAGCCTGCGCGACCTGCTGCATGCCGAAGGCCAGCGCGTCCAGCGCGAGATCTCCGGCTATGCGCAGCTCAGCCACGCCGCGATGAAATCCACCCGCATGATCGCGGACAACGTCACGCAGTGGAAGCGCGCCGCCGACGGACTTCGCAACGGCTGATTTGCTCCATCGAAGCGCCGCCGCTCTCTCGTTTCGGGAGGGCGGCGGCGTTTTGTTCGGGCCGTAAACGGGCCCGATGCGGCAACCGCTGAATTTTCAGAATCGATTTGAACTACGAGATCGTGCATGGCGACCAACAACGGGGCCGCGAGCCGCGCGGGCGTTCAGTATTGGGACATTATCCGATGGAAAGTATTCGTCCGAACAACTCCGATCCGATTCCGGTGCAGGCTTCGCAGCACCATGTCGGCACCATCATGATCCGCTTCGTCGGAATCCTGATTGCGACAGTCGCCGTGATGGCGCTGTTGTGGAGCCGCTAAACTTCGGATCGAAAACTATGGTTAGCGGACGATGACCGTGCGGCCGCCGTCCAGCGTATAGACGCCGTCGGCATGACCCTTCACCACCATGCCGGTGGTCAGCATCACTGCCAGGGTCACGGTTGCGAAGATAAAGCCAACAAACTGCAACGCGCTGCGATCCGCCATGAGAGTCCCCCGTCCGTTCGCGGGACTATTGCCCTGGAAAGTTCACAATGCGTTAGCGCGAGCGATCCGCTACCCAACAGGATTAATTGCGCGGAAACGACAGGCGGCTTCGCTAACCATGTTCGCTCCGCCCTCTCCGTCGTCATGGCCGGGCATAGCCGTCCGAAGGACGGCGTCGCTTCCGCTCGCCTATACCCGGCCATCCAAACCTTTCTCTTCGCGGCAACGAAGGACGTGGATGCCCGGGACAAGCCCGGACATGACGAATTGAGCGGGACCTGTCAGACGGGCTCCCGCAGCGGCACGAAGGCGGTGGCGCGGATGGAATAGACGTCCTCGCCGCGCTGGTTCACGCCGCCGGAGCGGGCCTGCAGGATGCCCCAGCCCGGCCGCGAGTCCGATGCGCGCTTGGATTCGATTCCCGTGGAGAACGTGACCGTGTCGCCGGCGAGCACCGGCCGGATCCAGCGCAGGTCGCGAAAGCCCGGCGACGGCCCCCAGACCCCGACCTTCTCGCCGCGCGCGACGGCTTCCCTTACCCGCCGCTGCCCGTCGGCGACCAGCATCTTCATGCAGACCGAGCCGACATGCCAGCCGGAGGCGGCAAGCCCGCCGAACAGCGAGTTGCGTCCCTCCTCCTCGTCGAGATGAAAGCGTTGCGGATCGTACTTCGCGGCGAATTTCTTGATCGCCTCCGCGGTGAAGGTGTAGGCGCCGATCTCGCGGCGCTGGCCGACCTCGAGATCCTCGTAGAAGTTCATCGCGATTGCTCCGCCGTGGCCACAGTGCGCCTGACCATGATCGGCGAGGTCATCTCGCACAGCGCCACGCCCGCCGCGTTGCGCGCGGTGCATTTGAAGGTGACGATGCCGGTGTCGGGCCGGCTCTTGGAGGCGCGCGCCTCGGCAACGTCGACATCGAGCGTGATGTCGTCGCCGGGGCGCAGCGGCGCCATCCAGCGCACTTCGCTCACCCCCGGCGAGCCGAGCGAGGCCGTGCGGCCGATGAAGCCGTCGAACAGAAGGCGCATCATCACCGAACAGAGATGCCAGCCCGAGCCGGACAGGCCCTTCAGCATCGAGCGGCCGGCCGCCTCCTCGTCGAGATGCATCGGCTGCGGGTCGAACTCGCCCGCGAATTCCAGAATCTCCTCGCGCGTCACGTGGCGCGGGCCGAACGTGCCGAAACGGCCGGGTTTGAAGTCTTCGAAAGTCAGTGTGCTCATGCCAAGGGAAAAAATAGCCGGAAGGAAGCCCGATTGTGGCCGTTATTTCCGGCAATCACAACCCGAGCAAATGCATGGCGCATGAGCATCCTGATTCGGTGCTCGTTTGCGGGCTTGTCCGCGGCGTTTTTCGGGGCTAGGCCAGCGGCCAATTCGAGGCGACCTAATCTTACCTTCAGGCTGGGGGAAGACCGATGTTCGATCTTCAGGATCTGTTTCAGTGGGACCGTTTCATCACACCCACGATCATCAAGACGTTCTACTGGCTGGCGATCGGCCTGATCGTGCTGTTCGGCATCTACGGCATCCTGCAGGGCCTGGCCTACATGGCGATCAGCCCGTTCGTCGGCTTCATCCTGCTGTTGTCCTCGATCGCCAGCGTCGTGGTCGGCATCGTGTTCTGTCGCATCGCCGCCGAATTCGTCCTGATCGTATTCCGCATCAACGAGCACCTCGGCGCCATCCGCGACCAGGGCGGGATGCATTGATCCTCGTCATTGCTGGAATCGTAGGGTGGGCAAAGGCGCACTTGCGCCGTGCCCACCTTCGCGTGCACGCCGGAGAAGGTGGGCACGGCGCGAAGCGCGCCTTCGCCCACCCTACAACACCGCTTACGTATTGAACCGGAAATGCATCACGTCGCCGTCGGCGACGACGTATTCCTTGCCTTCCAGCCGCAGCTTGCCGGCGTCGCGCGCGCCGGCTTCGCCGCCGAGCGTCACGTAATCGTCGAACGCGATGGTCTCGGCGCGGATGAAGCCCTTTTCGAAATCGGTGTGGATGACGCCGGCCGCGGCCGGCGCCTTGGTGCCGCGATCGATGGTCCAGGCCCGCGCTTCCTTCGGGCCGACGGTGAAATAGGTGATGAGGTCGAGCAGCTGGTAGCCGGCGCGGATCAGCCGGTCGAGGCCGGCTTCCTCCAGCCCCAACGTCTCCAGGAATTCGGCGCGCTCCTCGCGCGACAGCGTCGCGATCTCGGATTCGATCTTGGCGGAGATGACGACGGCGACCGCGCCTTCCTTCTGCGCCTGCTCGAACACCTGCTTCGAAAAGCCGTTGCCGTCCCTGGCCGAGCTTTCCTCGACGTTGCAGACGTAGAGCACGGGCTTCGACGTAAGCAGCCCCAGCATGCGGAAATTGCGCTCTTCCTCTACCTTGCGCTCCAGCAGCCGCGTCGGCTTGCCCTCGCGGAGCAGCGCCAGCGCGCGATCCACCAGATCGAGCTGCTCCTTGGCCTCCTTGTCGTTGCCCTTGGCCTTCTTGGAGAGATTGTCGACGCGCTTCTCCAGGCTGTCGAGATCGGCGAGCATCAATTCCGTCTCGATGGTCTCGATGTCAGCCAGCGGAGCGATCTTGCCCTCGACATGGGTGATGTCGGAATCCTCGAAGCAGCGTACGACATGGGCGATGGCGTCGACCTCGCGGATGTTGGCCAGGACCTGGTTGCCGAGCCCTTCGCCCTTCGAGGCGCCGCGCACGAGGCCGGCGATATCGACGAAGGTCAGCCGGGTCGGGATGATCTGGCCGGACTTGCTGATCGCAGCAAGCTTGTCGAGCCGCGGATCGGGCACCGCGACCTCGCCGACATTCGGCTCGATGGTGCAGAACGGATAGTTCGCCGCCTGCGCCGCCGCCGTCTCCGTCAGCGCATTGAACAGCGTCGACTTGCCGACATTGGGCAGGCCGACGATACCGCATTTGAATCCCATACTGCTTCCGATCCTTCGCACCACGAATAGCGGCGCGCCTTGATTTGAGGTCGTCATACGCGGGCTTGACCCGCGTATCCATCCACTTCGAAAAATGGATCGCCGGGTCAAGCCCGGCGATGACGAGCATTACTCCTTGCCGTTGTCGCCCTTGTCCAGAAACCCCTTCGCCAGCAGCGCCAGATGCACCTTGTTCGCGAACGAGGCGTCGTGCCCTGCCGCCAGCAGTGCGGCGTTGTCCGCAATCACCTGGCACAGCGCCTCCACCCACGGCCGGTCCGCCTTGGCGAAATCCGACAGCACGTGCTGATGCACCAGCTCCTTGATGCCGGGATGACCGATGCCGAGCCGCACCCGGCGATAGTCGTTGCCGATATGCGAGGTGATCGAGCGCAGCCCGTTGTGGCCGGCAATGCCGCCGCCGACCTTCACCCGCACCTTGGCCGCCGGCAGCTCGAGCTCGTCCTGGAACACTGTGACGTCGCCGGCCGCTATCTTGAAGAAGTTGGCCGCCTCCTGCACGGCGCGGCCGGAGTCGTTCATGTAGGTGGCCGGTTTGAGCAGCAGGACTTGCTCGCGATCGAGCGTACCTTGCGACGCCTCGCCCTGAAAACGACGGCGCCATGGTGAAAAACCATGACGCCGTGCGATTTCGTCGACGGCCATGAACCCGATGTTGTGCCGGTTCTGCGCGTATTTCGCGCCGGGATTACCGAGGCCGACAAACAGGCGCATGACGCGGCACCATGCCGGAGCCGCTTACTTCTTCTTGTCGCCGCCGGCAGGCGCCTTGGCAGCCGCCGGAGCCGCAGCACCCGCAGCCGGAGCCGCGGCACCCGCAGCCGGAGCCGCCGCCGCCGGGGCAGCCGCGCCCGCAGCCGGCGCCGCAGCACCCGCCGCGGCAGCCGCAGCCGCCTTCTGCTCTTCGGCGTAGCCGGAGGGCGGCACGATGGTGACCAGCGTCGCATCGCTGCGGGTCAGCGACTTCACGCCCGCGGGCAGCTTGACGTCGGAGAGATGCAGCGAGTGGCCGATCTCCAGCGTCGCGGCGTCGGCCTCGATATATTGCGGGATGTTGTCGACCGAGCACTCGAGATCGAGCGCGTGGGTGACGATGTTGACGGTGCCGCCGCGCTTGATGCCCGGCGCGGTCTCCGAGTTGACCACGTGCAGCGGCACGCTGATGCGGATGGTGGCGCCTTCGCCGAGCCGCATGAAGTCGACATGGATCGGGAAGTCGCGCACGGGATCGAGGTGGAAGTCGCGCGGAATCACGCGGTGCTTCTTGCCCTCGAGCTCGATGTCGTAAATCGTGGTGAGGAAGCGGCCGGCGAGGATGCGCTGGCGCAATTCGCGGTCGTCGACCGAGATGGTCACCGGGGGCTGGTTGTTGCCGTAGATCACTCCGGGAACTCTCCCGGCGCGACGCTCTGCCCGGGCGGCCCCCTTGCCGCTCTGCGGACGCGCGGTCGCCTTCAATTCCTTGACGGTCGTCGCCATTGCGTTAAGTCCTTGTTTTGTAAAAAGATATAGGCCGCAACGCGGCCTATGGCGCAAGCTCCGCAGCAAGCCTCCAGGGGTGCGGGGGCTGCGAAGTTGGCGGGCTTTTAGCCCCAAAGTCCGGAAATGACAAGGAAATGTGGGGCTTTTCTAGCCGTCATTTCGGGGCTCGCGAAGCGAGAACTATGGAGCGCACTTGCGCTCCTGAGAATCTCGAGATTCCGGGTTCGGCTCTTCGAGCCGCCCCGGAATGACGCCAACAAAGACCTAGCCCGCAGGCGCGCCGCCGAGCTTCGCCTCCAGCACCGCAATCCGCGCCTTCAGCGCCTCGTTCTCCTCGCGCGCCAGCTGCGCCATCTCCTTGACCGCCTCGAACTCCTCGCGCTGGACGATGTCGAGGTCGCGCAGGATGCGTTCGGCCTGGTGGCGCATGACGTTGTCGACCTCGCGCTTGACCCCCTGAGCGGCGCCGGCGGCGTCGTTCATCAGGCGACCGATCTCGTCGAAGAACCGGTTGGTGGTCTGGGTCATCGCGATACTCTCCACTTCCGTCCAATGGCGCCCAAGACAATGGCGATGCCGGCCCACGAGTTCAAGCCCGACATGCCCGGGCTTGCATTTGCAATGTCCGGGCTTGCATTTGCAATGCCCGGGCTTGCCTTGGCAATGTCCTGGCCATCCTTGTCATATTGCCCTTTCCTTGCAATCGTATTGAACGCGCGAACAAGAAATCAGAATCAGCAAGAACGGCAGCGAAACGCCCATGATCGATAGCCAGGTCGAGATTCCCACCAAGGACGGCTCAACCAACACCTTCATTACCCATCCCGAACGCGGCGGCCCGTTTCCCGTCATCATCTTCTACATGGATGCGCCGGCAATCCGCGAGGAGCTGCGCGACATGGCGCGCCGGCTCGGCACGTCGGGCTACTACGTGATGCTGCCCAATCTCTATTACCGCTCCGGCGTGATGGAGCTCGGCCCGATCCCGCCCGACCCGGAGGCGCCCGAGCGCAAGCGGATGTTCGGCTTCATGAACTCGATCAACATCCCGCTCGTCATGGAAGACACCACGGCGCTGCTCGCCTATGCCGAGGGACAACCGGCCGCGAACACCAAAATCGTCGGCGCGCTCGGCTATTGCATGAGCGGGCGTTACGCCGTGAACGCCGCCACGCACTTCCCCGATCGCGTCAAGGCCGCGGCTTCGGTCTACGGCACGCATCTGGCCACCGACCAGGCCGACAGCCCGCATCTGGCCGCGCCGAAAACCAAGGCCGAGCTCTATTTCGCCTGCGCCGAGACCGACATCTACGCGCCGCAGGAGATCATCGACAAGGTGAGCGCAGCGATGAAGGGCACGAACAACGAGGTCGAAATCTATCCCGGCACGCATCACGGCTTTGCCTTTCCCAAGCGGCCGGTCTATCACCGCGACGCCGCCGAGCGGCACTGGGAGCGGCTGCTATCGCTCTATCGCCGCAACCTCGTCTAGCCTTCCGAGCGCATGCCCTATCTCGCCATCACCTTCCCGGTCTTCGATCCCATCGCGATCTCGCTCGGCCCGATCGCGATCCGCTGGTATGCGCTCGCCTATATCGGCGGCATCGTGCTGGGCTGGATCTATGCCCGCGCGCTGATCAAGAACGAAAGACTGTGGGGCGGGAAGGCGCCGATCTCGCTGCTGCAGATGGACGACTTCATCCTCTGGGTCACCGTCGGCATCATCGTCGGCGGCCGCACCGGCTACGTGCTGTTCTACAATCTGCCCTTCTTCATGCAGCATCCGGGCGCGATCTTCATGCTGTGGGAAGGCGGCATGTCCTTCCATGGCGGCTTCCTCGGCTGCGTCGTTGCGGTGATGTGGTTCGCGCGCCGCAACGGCATCCCGATCCTGTCGCTTGGCGACATCGTCACCGCTGTCGGACCGATCGGCCTGTTCCTGGGGCGGCTCGCCAATTTCATCAATGGCGAATTGTGGGGCCGCGCCGCCGACCCCAACCTGCCCTGGGCGATGATCTTCCCGAACGACCGCCTGCAACTGCTGCGGCATCCGAGCCAGCTCTACCAGGCGGCGCTCGAAGGCATCGTGTTGTTCACGGTGCTGGCGATCATGATCCGCTTGGGCGCGCTGAAGCGCCCCGGCCTGATCCTCGGCAGCTTCATCGCGATCTATGCGCTGGCGCGCATTGCCGGCGAATTGTTCAGGGAGCCCGACCCGCAGCTCGGCTTCCTCTGGGGCGGCCTCACCATGGGCATGCTGCTGTCCCTGCCGATGATTGTTGCCGGGATTATCCTTATAGTGCAGGCATGGCGGGGTAAGGGAACCGCCAAATAGCCAATAACCTCCAGCAGAGCTGGAGGTTTGATTGGGAACCGCCAAAGGCGGTTTTAAGGGATGTTAGGACGATTGATTGGATTTTGGTGCGGCTGAGATCTTCAGCTCAAACTGGTCCAGCTGCTGGTCGGCCATTTCCTGATTCTTGATGTACGCCCGGATCATTTCCTCATCGCGGCCGACGGTGGTGACGAAGTATCCGCGGGCCCAGAATTTGTGGCCCAGGAAATTTCGCATCTTGCGTTCGACATTCTGTGCGATCCATATCGAACTCTTCCCTTTCATGTACCCGATGATCTGCGCCACCGAATACTTGGGAGGTATCGATATCAGCATATGGACGTGATCCGGCATCAGGTGGCCTTCTTCGATCCGGCACTCCTTCCGTCGTGCCAGATCGTGAAATACCTGACCCAAATGCCGCTCGATCTTCCCGAACAGCAGCTTCTTGCGGTACTTCGGCGTAAACACGACGTGGTACTTGCACTCCCAAGTCGCGTGATTAAGATGATTGTACTCTGCTTCCATCATGGTCTCCTTGAGGGTTCTTGGCGGTTCCCCAAGGAGACTTCATGACTTCATTCCCGCAGCTGTAGAACTGCCGGTTTTCGCCCCGCCATAGGCGGGGGCTTAGCAGGTTTGGTTAGTTTCATTTTGGGCCCAACGTGACCACTGAATTTTCGCCGCTGCTGACCGAGATCAGGAAGCTGATCAAGTCGTCGGGACCGATGCCGGTCTGGCGCTACATGGAATTGTGCCTGATGCATCCGCAGCACGGCTATTACGTGTCGCGCGATCCGCTGGGACGCGAAGGCGATTTCACCACCGCGCCGGAAGTCAGCCAGATGTTCGGCGAGCTGCTCGGGCTGTGGGCGGCCTCGGTGTGGCGCGCGATCGGCCAGCCGCCGCTGCTGCGGCTGATCGAGCTCGGCCCCGGCCGCGGCACCATGATGGCGGATGCGCTGCGCGCGCTCAGGGTGCTGCCGCCGCTCTATCAGTCGCTCACCATCCACATGGTGGAGGTCAACCCGGTGCTGCGCGAAAAGCAGCGCTCGACGCTGTCGGGTGTGCGCAACATCACCTGGCACGACAGCATCGACGACGTGCTTGACGGGCCGGCGGTGATCTTCGCCAACGAATATTTCGACGTGCTGCCGATCCACCAGATGGTGAAGCGCGAAACCGGCTGGCACGAGCGCACGGTCGAACTCGACCAGAACGAGAAGCTGGTGTTCGGCCACATGCCCGAGCCGACGCCGCGCTTCGAGGTGCTGCTGCCGCCCTTGGTGCGCGAGGCGCCCAATGGGGCCATCTTCGAATGGCGGCCGGACAAGGAGATCATGAAGATCGCGCGCCGCGTGCGCGAGCAGGACGGGGCTGCGCTGATCGTCGACTACGGCCACCTGCGCAGCGATGCCGGCGACACTTTTCAGGCCATCGCCCGCCACAGCTATACCGATCCACTGAGAAATCCCGGCCAAGCCGACGTCACCGCCCATGTCGATTTCCAGGCGCTGGGTCGCGCGGCGGAAGATCTTGGCGCCCGGGTGCACGGCCCGGTAACGCAGGGCGATTTCCTGAAACGCCTCGGCATCGAGACGCGCGCGGCGACGTTGATGGCGAAAGCGACGCCCGAACTCTCCGCCGACATCGACGGCGCCCTGAAGCGCCTCACCGATTCCGGCCGCGGCGGCATGGGCTCGATGTTCAAGGCGATCGGCATCTCGCAGCCCGATCTGGTCTCGCTCGCCGGCCTTTCAGACGAAACCGGGGAAGCCGGGTCATGATGCTGGGCTCCTCGCTGCTCGCGGCCGTTCCCGGCCTGCGCCACGCCTTCTTCACCTGCGAAGGCGGCGTATCGGATGGCGTCTATGCGAGCCTCAACGGCGGCCTCGGCTCGAACGACGACAAGGCGAAGGTGATGGAAAATCGCCGGCGCATGGCGGAGCGACTGGGTGTTGCGCCGGACTATTTCCTGAACGCCCATCAGGTCCATTCCCCCGACACCATCGTGGCGACCGGCCCCTGGAACGGCGAACCGCGCCCCAAGGCTGACGCCATCGTAACCCGCATCGAAGGGCTCGCCATCGGCGTCACCACGGCCGATTGCGGACCGGTCCTGCTCGTCGATCCCGCCGCTCGCGTGATCGGCGCGGCGCATGCCGGCTGGAAGGGCGCACTGACTGGTATTCTGGAATCGACCGTCGAGGAGATGGAGGAACTCGGCGCCGTCAGTGGCGACATCGTCGCCGCCATCGGCCCCATGATCCGTCAACCCTCCTATGAGGTGGGCGCCGAATTCGTCGAGCGCTTCCTCGATGCCGACGCCG
Source organism: Bradyrhizobium sp. (assembly GCF_052389815.1). Taxonomy (GTDB): domain Bacteria; phylum Pseudomonadota; class Alphaproteobacteria; order Rhizobiales; family Xanthobacteraceae; genus Bradyrhizobium. Next base: position 32,715 of record NZ_JBQTHN010000213.1, read on the forward strand.
ACTATGCCCGCTTCTTCCTGCCCGGCGAGCGGGCCGGCCATTCGATGTTCGATCTCGCCGGCTTGATCCGCCTGCGGCTGGAAAATGCCGGCGTCCTTGTCATCGACGACCTCGGTATCGACACCTATTCCGACCCGCGCTGCTTCAGCTATCGCCGCTCCGTGCACCGCGGGGAGCCGGACTACGGCCGCCACGTCCACGCCATCGCGCTGGAGCGCGAGTAGCGCTTCACTTCACCTTCAGCACGACCTTGCCGCGCGCCCGCCCTTTCTCCAGATAAGCGAGCGCCGCCGGCAACTCCTCGAAAGCGAACTCGCAGTCGATCACCGGCTTCACCGCGCCGGCCTCGACGAGGCCGGCGATCTCGCGCAGCTGCTCGCCGCTGGGCTCGGTGAAGAACCAGCAATAGCCGGCGCCCGCGGCTTCAGCCGCGGCATACACCTTCCGGCTCATCAGCCAGACTGCGAGGCGCACCAATAGCCCCACGCCCTCGCGGCGGGCAAAATCGCGATCGGGCGGGCCGCTCAGCGAGATCACGGCGCCGCCCCGCTTCACCACCTTGAAGGCGTCGACCGTGAACGCGCCGCCGAGCGTGTCGTAGACGATGTCGTAGCCGCCGCCCTGCTCCAGATAGCTCTCCCGGTCATAGGCGATCACCCTGTCGGCGCCGAGCGACCTGACGAAGTCGGCATTCTTCGCGCTCGTCGTCGTGGTGACGTCGAGGCCAAGATGCTTCGCATATTGAACCGCGAAGGTGCCGATGCCGCCGGCGCCGGCATGGATCAGGATGCGCTGGCCGGCGCGGGCGCCGACCTTGCCGAACCCCTGCAGGGTGGTGAGGCCCACCAGCGGCAGCGAGGCGGCCTCGGCATGCGAGACGCCCGTCGGCTTCAGCGCGACGAAATCTTCGGCCAGCGCGATCTTTTCGGCGAACGTGCCGATGCTCTCGCGCGAGGCGCGCGCATAGACGGCATCGCCCGGCTTGAACCGCGTCGCGCTCATCCCCGCCGACAGCACGATGCCACTGGCATCGAACCCGAAGGTGCGTGGCATCAGATATTTCGACACCCGCTTGAGATCGCCGCGCACGATCTTGAAGTCGATCGGATTGAGGCTGGCGGCATGGATTTCGATCGCCACCTCGTTGAACCGCGGGATGGGATCTGTGACATCGGCCAGCTTCACGTGGTCCGCGACGGCGCCATAGCCGTCGAGAAGAAAGGCCCGCATGGATCGCCCCTGCCCGGTGGACACATTCCGGCCATCCTAGCGCGAAAGCCCGTCCGGCATACCGCCTTTGTCCCGGAATGAGGCAAACCCAGCTGCTTTTCGCCGCCGGTTTCCTCCGTTGCTGTGTCCCGCCCGCCCTAGACGTTAACAGCCGTTAACGCTATCGCAGGGAGAAATGAGGGACGCGTCAACCAACCTGCAAGCCATTTCGCGCGCGGTGATCGCCGCCGTGCTGCTGGCGGCGTGCGCGCTCGGCGGCTGCGCCTCCACCGGAAGCTCGCCCGGTGGAGCGTTTGCGCTGGCGACCGGCGGGCCTGCAACCGTCACCTTCGAATCCATCGACGGTCCGCCGCCGCCTGTGTTCGACCGCATGGTCAGCGTGCTCGACAGCGAGTCCAAGCTGCGCAACCTCGCCATCGTCTCGCGCGAGAGTGCCGCGACCTATCGCGTGCGCAGCTATCTCTCCGCGCAGGTGGTGCGCGGCCGCACCGTGATCGCCTGGGTCTTTGACGTCTATGACGCCAGCCAGCAGCGCGCGCTGCGCCTGTCCGGCGAGGAGCCCGCCGGCAAGGGCGGCCGCGACGCCTGGGCCCATGCCGACGACATGGTGCTGCGGAAGATCGCGCAAGCGGGCCTGTCCGGCCTCTCCGGCCTGGTCAACGGCACGCCGCCCGAGCCTGCGCCCGCTCCCGCCCCGGGAAAACGCGGGCCTGCGGTGGCGGCCCTGGAGCCGGTTGATCAGGTGCTGGCCTACAACGCCTACTGAGCCCCTAACCCAGGCATTTTCGGCGCATTTTTGCCCAAGAAAAGCCGGGTACCGGGTTGCCAGCGACACTTTGTCCCTGATATCTCCTCGCCCATCGAAAACCCGCCGGACTCGAGGGTAGCGCGAGATGCTGAACGTCGTATCCAGCAAGGCGAGGCAAGAGGCGTCCATGTCGGCCAAGAACGGCTCGATCAAGCTGATAGCCGGCAATTCCAATCCGGCGCTGGCGCAGGCGATCGCCGACGGGATCGGCGTCCCCCTCACCAAGGGCGTGGTCCGGCGTTTCGCCGACATGGAGATTTTCGTCGAGATCCAGGAGAACGTCCGCGGCTCGGACGCCTATATCCTGCAGTCGACGTCGTTCCCGGCCAACGACCATCTGATGGAGCTTCTGATCATCACCGACGCGCTGCGCCGCTCCTCGGCGCGCCGCATCACGGCGGTGATCCCGTATTTCGGCTACGCAAGGCAGGATCGCCGGTCCGGCTCCCGCACGCCGATTTCGGCCAAGCTGGTCGCCAATTTGATCACGCAGGCCGGCGTCGACCGCGTCATGACGCTCGACCTGCATGCCGGCCAGATCCAGGGCTTCTTCGACATCCCGACCGACAATCTGTTCGCCTCGCCGGTCATGGTGCGCGACATCAAGGAGCGCTTCGACCTCTCCAATGTGATGGTGGTGTCACCCGACGTCGGCGGCGTGGTGCGCGCCCGCGGCCTTGCCAAGCGCATCAACACGCCGCTTGCCATCATCGACAAGCGCCGCGAGCGCGCCGGCGAGTCCGAGGTGATGAACGTGATCGGCGAGGTCGAGGGCCACACCTGCATCCTGGTCGACGATATCGTCGATTCCGGCGGAACGCTGGTGAACGCGGCGGACGCGCTGCTCGCCAACGGCGCCAGGGAAGTCTACGCCTATATCACCCACGGCGTGCTCTCAGGCGGCGCCGCGGCGCGCATCGCCTCGTCGAAGCTGAAAGAGCTCGTCATCACCGACTCGATCCAGGCGACCGACGCGATCAAGAAAACGGCGAACATCCGCTCGCTCTCGATCGCCGACCTGATTTCGGAAGCGATCCAGCGCACCGCAGCCGAAGAGTCGGTGTCGAGCCTGTTCGACTAGGTTGTCGTCCCGGACAAGCGAAGCGCGATCCGGGACCCATACGCCGCGGCGGACGTTGTCTGGGCGAACTGGTCGACGGCTTGCCCTCGCAATTGCCATTTGTGGTTATGGGTCCCTGCGTTCGCAGGGACGACGGAAAAAAGGCCTGGTCCTTGACCTACGCGCCGTGCCCCGGCCGCGGCACCAGATTCATGATGGTCCGCGTGAAGCCGCCGTCCACGACGATCTCGTCGCCGTTGACGTAGGACGCGCGATCGCTGGCCAGGAACAGGATCGCGTCGGCCATGTCCTGCGGCGCGCCGATGCGGCGCATCGGCACCACCGCAGTCCGCCGCTCGGTCACGCCGGGCGTATCGTAGAACGCCTGGCTCATCGGCGTGACCACGAGGCCGGGGCTGACCACATTGCTGCGGATGCCTTGCGGCCCCCATTCGCTGGCGAGCTGGCGCGACAGCATGACGACGCCGGCCTTGCTGACGCTGTAGGCGCCGGAAAAGCCTTGCGCGTTGGAGCCGGCGACGGAAGCTACATGCACGAGACTGCCGCGCCCGAGCCGGCGCATCTGCCGGCCGAAGATCTGCGCGCATAGGAAATAGCCGGTCAGGTTGACCGAAAGCGTCGCGTTCCACTCGTCGAGCGAGAGCGTGTCCAGGCCGCCCGCGCGCAGGATGGCGGCGGTGTTGACGAGGATGCTGCAGGGACCGAGTGCTTTCTCGACCGCTTCGGCAGCGGTGGCGACGCTCGCCGCATCCGTGGTGTCGCAGGGCGCCACGACGGCATCCATGCCCATCGCGCGCATTTCGCTCCGCGTTTTCGCAAGGCCCTGCTCGTCGCGATCGAGGATCGCGACCTTGGCGCCGGCCTTCGCAAAGCTAGCCGCCGTTGCGCGGCCGATGCCGCCGCCCCCGCCGGTGATCACGGCGACGCGGCCTGAAAGACCCAGCCAGTCGGAGGAATCCTGCGCGGGGGCGGCCATTGTTTTCTCCCGTCCGGTCGTGCCTGGACGGGACTATAGACGTCGCTTGATTGCAGCTCCATCCCGGCAATCCGGATGGATCGCAATGGAACGAGGCGGAGGACCGTCGGGCGAAAGCGCGCCTATTGCGCGTGATAGGCATCGATGGCGTGCGCGACGAAAACGCCGGCGCTGAACAGTCCCATCAATACTGCTGCAAGCTCAACCATGGCATTCATCCTTGCCCCGGCCCGCTCAGATGACATGTCAAAGCGTTAGACGCCGGTTTGTTTCAGGATGATTTCGTCGCAGCCTGAAAATGGTTTCGTCGCCGGATTGACGCAGTTCCTCCGCCTGTTCGCGAGCACAGGGGTCACAAGCTTTTTATCCCGCCGTTATCGCCCGCTCCTGATGCAAACCCGACGAAGAAACGTAACTGGAGAGTGACGGCATGGATTGCCGGTGCAAGGCCCAAACGGACATTGGAGAACCATCATGGGCGAAGTCATCAAGTTCGTAACCAGAGCCGAGCTGGAGCGCATGCGTCTTGCTCGGGAAGGCCGCGCGAGAAATCACGGCATTCTGCCGCAGGTCGCCGCCGCCGGCGCGCAGCGGGATCAGAAGAGCGAGCTGGCGGACAGCTGAGCTTTCGCCGATCGCCCCGCCGCCGGGCCATTGACGCGGCGACGGGAAAGATCATCGGACGGCCGTGTCGCCGCTGCCTACACGATACCCGCCGCGACCTGGCCGCGCAGGCGCTCCAGACCATGCAGCGTGCTCGCGCAGGCTTCCGCCACCTCGATGCCCTTGATGGCAAAGTGCTTGCGGAAGAACTCGTAATGCACTGCG
>NZ_JBQTHN010000214.1:0-5035 GCF_052389815.1 Bradyrhizobium sp.
TGCCTCCATCGCGGCCTCACTCTCGCTGAGGCGATCGACACACTGAGATCCGACGGATTGTTCCATCCCCATTGAACGCCGCAACCCCGCAAGCTCAGGTTCCCCGCGGCCTTCGCCGGATGGATACCTTGAGGAGGCGCGTTCGGGGGAGGGGAAGAGGGCACGCAATTCCGAAGCCCTCGCTGGGCGTCCTCAGGGCCGCATAGCGGGCGCTACGGGCTGCAGGCGGCCATGGCGGTCGTCAAGCGCGGCCGCTACATGACACTGCAAACCACGATTTGCTTGAGGCCATTAGGCGATGCCGAACTTTGGGTGAGCCTGCCACCACGCCATGCACTATTCCTGCACTACCGGTTCGAACACGCCCAGTCCGAAATGGGCGCCGTAACCAAATGCGAGCGGCCCCCAAACCGGTCGATCAAACTCGATTTCGACCCCCTGCGCCGCCGCATCTCCGGTCTCCCGTCGTCGGCGTGCTTGGCCCTTCGGCAAATTGGCGATGAAGGCGCGAGGATCTAGCGATAGGTTTCCGCGCGAGAACACGTTGCTCATCACGATGCGAACAGGGACCGGCGCCTGCTCGTACTCTGTCGCGAATCGAGCGGCGATTTCCGTCTCGAGTTGACGTTTTGGCGAATAAGCTTCCCGCGGCTTGGCCCTGGCCCGGGACGACTGCCACCAAGGCGGAACGTAGGCTGACATTGAGCGCCAGATGACGGACGGGCCAAACAGCCCGCCTGGAGAGCGGCCTCCCATCCAGTTCGGAATCAATTGCCACTCGCCGAGCCGGCCGAGAAAAATCCGGTCTGCCGCCGCCAGTATCTCTACCAGTTGCTTCGTGAGACCTTCTTCGCAGAAAACGACGACATGATCGATATAGCCATCCTCGTCCGCATCCTCGGCGATCCAGAACGCGTGGCTGTGATTGTCGCTGTGATGGAATGCATCCGGCAGCTTGTCGACCCCCCTCCGTTGGGCGGCCCCTATGACCGCTGCACGCGCGGCGGAGCCGATGGCTCCGGCATATGCCAGTGCCGGCAAGGAGCTGGGTCCGGAGAGGCTCCATCGGTAGCATTGGGGGAACGTCACTTGTCGCGGCTCGCTTCGTTCTTCGCTCGTTGCGGCAAACATCATAGGCGTGAACGCCGATCCGGCAACCCGTCGGTTTGACGAAAAGGCTACTTGCAGACCGTGGCGCGAACACTTCGGACGGTAGTCATGGACTTTTGCGCGTCGCGAATGGCCTGCATCAGGCGGAAAATATCCTTCTGCCGTGCCGAGGCTTGCTCAAGCGATGCTCCGATCGCTCCGCGAATGGACAATAGCAGCTTCTGCGAGTCATTCATCGCGCTGAGGTCGATCTCCGACACTGCCTTCTGAACGCCACTGACGCAAGCGCCGCTGGATTCGTAGGCCTTCTGCAGCGCAGACGCCCGGTCGTTGAAGACGCCGGCCTTCGCAAGATGTTCGTCGATCTGGCGCGGATCGATCTTGCAGATCGCGGCGACGTCGGTGAGGTCCGAGTAGTTGGCCTTGACGATGTCGCCGTAGTCGTGGCTGATGGCGGCGGCCTCTTCGAGGATTGCGCCGAGCACGCAGTCGGCGTGAGCGCGGCCGCGATAGCAGGTCGGGAATGAGAGCTTTCCCTTGCCGCCGGCCCGGTCGATGGCGAGGTCGCTTTGAGGTCGTGCAGCCTTCTCGCACGCCGCGACCGTATCCTTGAGTGGACGGATTGTCAGTGTGGCCGCCTGCGCAGCCTGGATGGGAGCAGCATTCGCCTGGGCTACGACGAGAGTCTCGATCTTCGCGGCTGGCTTTGCCGTTGTGCCAACGGTGACGTTGGGCATCGGCTTCGAGATTGCAGCCGTACGCCCCTCCGAGGGGTTTGTAGGCTTTACAGCTGAGGGCGCTTGGACTAGCTGGACCACCGGCATCTGTTTGGCGAGGGCGTTTTCGGCCGCCGAAATTCGCCCGCGTCCCGCCAACGCGCCGGCATGGTTTTGATCGATGGCGAGTGCGGCTGCGAAGTCGGCGAGTGCAGCACGCGTTTCACCCTTCTTCTCCAGGACTTTGCCGCGGATGGCGAATGCCTCGGCATTGGTTCGGTCGAGCCGAATAGCCTCGTTGAGGTCCGGCAGGCTGCGGACGAAGTCGCCGGCCTCGAGGTGGGTGATGCCGCGTTCGCGGAAACTGTTGCTTTCGCGGGGGTTCAGGCTGATCGCCCGGTTCAGATCGTCGAGCGAGGCCGCAAACTGGCGCAGCATCCTCCGCACGACAGCGCGGTTCTGCAGCGTAGGCAGATGGCTCGGATCCATCGCGAGCGCGCGATCGAAGTCGGCGGCAGCAGCATTGAGATCGCCACGAGCCTTGTGGGCCAGGCCGCGCGCGTTGTAGGCGTCCGTCATCTGCGGATTCAGTTGCAGTGCGCGATTGAGATCGGAGAAGGCATGCGCAATATCCCTCTTATGCACACGAGCGGTGCCGCGGACGCCATAGGCGACAGCAAGATTGGAATCCAGCCGGATCGCAGCGTCGGCGTCCATGATCGCCCGATCATAGTCGCGGCTGCCGAGGTGAAGGACTGCGCGACCGCTGTAAGCCGGCGCGTGGCTCGGATCGGCGGCAATGGCCTGGTCGAAGTTTGCCCGTGCCTGGTTGATGTCGCGGAGCTTCCGGAATGCATGGCCGCGCATGACCAGGGCTTGGGGCTTGCCCGGCGATAGCTGCAGCGCGCTGGTTGCGTCCTGGACGGCCTGGCCGGGATTGCCCTGCTTCATCCAGGCCGCAGCCCGGTGAAGATAGGTAAGGGTCATGTTGCGCGGGCTGTCCGTATTGAGCCGGATCAGGCCGGTGCAGGCCTCAATGGCTTGGACGGGGTTCGTCCGGTGCGCCTGGCACTGGTGGTGGAGGACGGTGAGCGCCGTTGCTGGCTGCGCGGTCACGAACGAGGCGACGACGGTGATCCCCGCTGCGAAAAACGAGCCGTGTCTGGATACTGTGGCCATTTTCGTGATCTCCCTTTACGGTCGGTACGGATAGCATTGCTCGAGATTCTGGTCGTGTCGCGCAAGCTTGCGCCTTGCGGTATCACTGACCGGCCGCAGCACAGGATGTCTGCGCGAGCAGACTCTGCTGAGCCTCGATCTGTCGGCGCTGTGCCCGTATTGTGTCGACATAGGGTTGGTAGTGCTCGCGGCCGTACCAGTCGCCGAGGGCGCGGGCGTTCCGCTCGTTGACCTGGAGCTCGCGCAGGATGTCCTCTTGCAGTTCCTGCAGTCTGTGAAGCTCGGCCGTGAGCAACTTGCAGCGATCAGGCAGAGCTGGGTCAGTCCGGCCAGGATCATCTGCCCAGGCGGGCTGGATGGAGCTGACCCAGGTTATGGCGAGGATGGTTCTGGCGAACAGCATGGCGGTGGTGCCCTTCATGTTTGGCTGTCTCACTGAGTGGGGACGGCGGGGCTGTTGATTGTATTGGCGCGGTTGGCGAGATCGGTTGCGCCGCTGAGCACGCCGCGGGCGGTGTCGAGATATTCGCGGGCGGCCTGGATGAAGGCGTCGGTCTTGGCGGCGGCATAGGCGAAGCCGATTCTGTCGCGGCTGAGCTTCATCGTCTCGACCTGGGCGACGAGGCGGGTGCCTAGGTCCCGGGCCTCTGCGATGATGGCGGCGATTTGTCCGGCCTGGCGGTCGAAGGTCTCGGCGAAGGGGCGGTTGGCCGGATCGGTGGAGGCCTGCGCATTGCGGGAGAGGGCGCGCACGATCTCGAGCTGGGCCTGCAGGGTGGTCATGTAGGGCGCATTGGGCGCGAGGCGGTCGGCGGTGGCCTGAAGCAGGCGGACCATGTCGTCGGTGAACTGCCTGGCCCCCTTGGTGTCCTTGAGGAGGGTGTCGAGGATGCCCTGCTTCTCGTCGAGGACCTTGAGGGCGGCCTCGGCGTCGGCCTTGAAGCGTGTGCTCTGCTCGGTGAGCGCCTTCATGTCGACGAGGGCTTGGTCGGTAGCTTCGGTGGCGGCGGAAGGCGCGGCCTCTTTCGGCTCGGTGGCGGCGCGGGCGACAGGCAGCAGCGCGATGGCGGCGATGACGGCGGCGGAGGCAAGCAGGGTGGTGCGCTGGGTCATGTTCGGTATCCTTGTGACGGCGGAACGGAATGTTCGCCTGGTCTTGATCTCAGGTGCGGAGCTTAGGCGCGCTGTCTTCGCTTCGTTTCCGCCGCAACCTTGCGCATGGTCGAAGGCTGCATGGTCGTGGGGAACGTTGCAGCGGTTCTGGCACGGCGCGCGGCGAAGGCACGGAGCTGCAAGCTTGCGCGTTTGCTCATGGCGGGCCGCAAGCTTGCCGTCCGATTGGCTGGTCATGTCGCGTGCGATGGCGTCGGCAAGGAAGCCAACGGAGATCGCCATGCGTTACAGGACCGCCCGCCGCCCAAGTCGTCTGGGGACCATCATGGTCAACCGCCGCAACGCGCTTGCCGCCGCGCTACGCGAGGCGCTGTTCCGTCCGCGGGTGAAGGAGAGCCGGCGCGGCTACCGCCGGCATCCGAAGCACCGGCAGAGCGCGCTGGCGGAGCTGATGCTGTGCTGAACGACGGGCAACGCAAGGCACGGCCGGTACCGATGGCGCTGCACAATCGGAGCGCCGAAGGCAGTGGAGCTTCAGCAACCGATTGACAGCGTGTGCGTTTCGGGCAGAATTCCGATCAAAAAGGCGGCTTTCCGGGCGCAAAATTCGCATTGCAATGCAACCCCGGCAAAACGGCCAAAATCGACCCGCAATTCCAGAGGGTTACGACCCCCTCTCCCGCATCGCCTCTCGCGATGCGGCCCCATTGAGACGAGGTCCCAATGGAGAAGGATGAGGTAAACCGGCCCGCATCGCCTCTCGCGATGCGGCCCCATTGAGACCCGTTCGCCGCCTTGAGGGCAGCGTCCCTCGCCCCCGCATCGCCTCTCGCGATGCGGCCCCATTGAGACACCGCCTGGCCGACACCATGGGCGCCAGCAGACCCGCATCGCCTCTCGCGATGCGGCCCCATTGA
>NZ_JBQTHN010000215.1:0-52678 GCF_052389815.1 Bradyrhizobium sp.
GCTGGCGCGGCAATACCATGCGTCCCTGCAGATCGGGAAACCGCCGCTGTTGTCGAAGGATGAGATTGAGAAGGTGCGTGCCCGCATAGCGGGTTACGGCCATGCGGACAAGTGAAGGATCAGGCTGTTGAGCCGCCCATCTTGAATGGCGCGCTTGCGGCCCTGGCGGCGGTGGCGATCTCGACCGGCTTGGTCGGCCCCAGGGCGGCGGGCGCCGGTGCAGCCCACGCGGCCGTCACAGCCCACTAAGAACACTTGTTTTCTCCCTGTTTGCTCGTCTTGCATCACCCGATTCCTAGCTTCCGCCTCTGGCGGAGTTCGCTACGCGCAACATCCAGCCTTTATCCTCCACCACCTCGGCAAATTCGGGCTTGGTCGACACATAACTCAAGATCGAAGAATGCGTGATGTTGAATGGATAAATAATTCCCGTACATCCCGACGCTTTGTCGAGCAGGACCTTCAACCCATCAGTAATAGGGGCCTCGAAATGGAAATATGGCATCTTGTCCTTGAATTGCTGAAACGCCGAAATCGTAAAGAGGTAGTCATCCGCGTTGATGATGGTGCAGCCGCTGCGAAGGAGTTGCTCTATCTTCTGGTTGACCTTAAGCCCGGCGCCTTTCACGAGTTGTTCAGCGGCGAACCTGCGCTTCAGTTCTTCGTCACTTTTCGCCAAGCTAAGGCTTAGGCCGATACAGAGCAACGCCAGACAGCAGACGACACCGCCGTCCGGCACCCTCCATCGCCGATCAAGCGGGAACAATCTCGTCGATGCAAAAGCTCGCGCCAGCACAAAGAGCGGAATAAAGGCACTTACCAATAGAAAGCCGATGAGATTACGCAAATCATAACTCAGCGCAAACGCCCAAGCCGAAATCCCGATGATCAGGGGCAGGGAAAGCCATCGGACACGGGGAACAAATGGACTGATCGCGACGCCGGAATACAGCACAATCCGAAACGGCAGCGTAAAGTTGGAATTGAAAAGCGCCAGGGCCTGCGAGAGTTTCTCTGAGATCGGGAGCGAATGATCGGGAATCCGGCGGAACGCAATGTGCTGATAGTAGACGACATAGGCAACGGCAAAGGCCGAGACGAGCCCGACTGCAACGGCAATCAATTTGGTTCGCTCGCTGGGCGGCAAGTATCTTACGGCGTCGATGCACAGGGCGATCAATACTGCCGCGGTGAACACCCCGTACTGGGGCTTCGTAGCCGCGGCGATGGAGACCAGGCCGAGCGATATCAGAGCCGTGATAATCTTTTCTCGGTTGTACCGACCTTCAGGCGGATCCGAGACAAATAACACGACGCCACAAAACGCAAAGATCGTGGCAACCCAATCCGGAAAGCCTTGCTCCAGACAAGCCCTCAACCATGGATTGCGTATTTCGGCCACCAGCCAGGCAAGCGCAATGCAAGGAACCAGCGGCTGCCAGTAGCCAAGACGCCCCAAGCTCATCGCACTCAGAACAACAGGCACCACGATGAAAGAGAGGTATATGTAAAAAGCAAAGTATTGTTCGGTCGATCCGGTGAAAATGTACGTAACCGCCCAAATCGTCGGAACAAATTGTTGATATCCCACCGAGTAGATCGGAAACTGCCCCTGAGCCCAGATCAGAGCCCAGGTATTCCAACTGACCGAGACATCGCCGGCCTCGAATATGTTTGGAACTCCGCGTTTCCAAACGTTGAAATAGACAAGTCCAAGCAGGACGACGGTCAGAACGAACCAAAAAATATCCGACAACAAGATAGTGGAACGGCCTGGATCAGCCGACGGCGCTCGCCCGGCCCTTGCCTTCAACGTCAACAGGATGAAGGCTGCGATCAATACGACGGCTGCCACGCGATAAGCCTGCAGTGGCTGGAGATGGAGTGCCGCGATCAGCGTAACCAGGAAATGATTCGCGGCCAGACTGCTCAGAAAGATGGCAAACCATCTTTGCGGAAAATTCGAAATATTGAGAGCGCGAACGAATACCACACCCGGCAACACCAGGACAAAAAGCACCGCCAGCACCCCATTTAGATAAATGGGTGCGAACCCAAAGAACCCGGCCATTAGAGAGCTTCGCCCCCGCGCTTCTTGATCTTCAACTCAGCCTCCCATTGTCCAATACTCGACAGCGAGTTTTTCACGCCGCGAGACCTGGTTTCCTCGATCCTCGGGGCCATGAAACATAGCGCGCGCCGGGCGAAATTTCCCGGATATTCGCTGGGGCACCTGACGTTTAGCACATCGAATCAGGTTGCCTCGGCCAGCTAAACAAACTATCCACTAGTTCCGGCTTGGGCTAGAAGTCCCAGTAAGCGCTCTTGAAAGCACGATAGTTAGATCATGCCGCTCCTGTCAGTGATTATTCCCGCCTATAACGAGGCCGCAACCATTGCCCAGGTGATTGGGCGGGTGGAGTCATGCGATCTGCCGAGCGGGTTCAGCCGGGAAATCATCGTGATCAATGACGGCTCCACCGACCAGACTGCGGAAGCGCTGAAGCCGTTCGAAGGCCGCCATAAGGTTCTTCACACCGATAATTTCGGAAAGGGCGGAGCGTGCCGCCGGGGCTTCTCTATGTGCCAGGGAGACTTCATCATCGTTCAAGACGCGGACCTGGAACAGAACCCGAATGATTTTTCGGAACTTCTCAAACCAATCTTGGCCAATTCCGCCGACGTCGTCTTTGGCTCCCGATTTCTGGGACCCTACAAGGCGTCGTCCCCGACGATGATCGTCCACTACGGAATCAATCGGCTGTTTACCTTCGCGACGAATCTCATCACGGGCTACCGGACGACCGACGTCTGGACTGGCTACAAGATGTACTCGCGCAAGGCGCTCAACGCGCTGCTTCCCCATCTGCAGTCGAACGGAATCGAGTTTGAGTTGGAAGTAGCCGTCTTGCTCGGCAAGTTTGGCATGCGGGTGGTCGACGTGCCTATCTCCTACGTTCCGCGATGGTACAAGGATGGAAAAAAGACCGATTGGCGACAGGCGACCAGGTCCATCGGAAAGCTGACGAAATTCAGGCTCCGCAAGGTATAGGCCGATGTACCATCTGTGCCGGGAAGTCCGCTGGCTCGACACGCAAGGGCCGTCCTCGAAAATTGGATTCGGTGACGGCGATCTGCAGCCGAAACTGATCTTGCGCGGGGGCGGTCATTAAGAGTGTCTTCATTGCAGGAGGAGGAGGATTCATTGCGCCTCACTTGCTCCGCGCCTTAGATTCGTCGCTCGCGGTAACGGCCCACATCAGGGATGCGGCCAAGCCCGTATCCGTAGCGACCGCGGTGGCCGCACATCCCGGCGCCCGTATCGTTACAGGGGCCCTGAACGACGAAGAACTCTCAGGGAAGATTCCCGGCGACTGCGACACCATCATCCACCTGGCCGGTGCAGTTCATGCTTCGAGCATCGAGGCCGTGCTGGACAGCAATGTCACCACAACGAGAAACGTCCTGGAAATCATGGAGCGCCGCAAGATTGCGAATCTCGTCTTCATGTCCACAGCAGCGGTGTGGTCGGATCTTTCGGGCAGCAGGTTGTCGGAATCAACGCCGACGAATCCACAAACGCTCTACGGCCACGCGAAGTTATCTGCCGAACGCCTAATAGCAGATTCGATCCGCCGCGACAAAATCGCTTCCGCCGTGATCTTGCGCTGTAACAATACCTATGGCCCCGGCGGTTTTCAGGGCGCCGTGGCCACCTTCATGCGGCGGCTTCTTGACGGGTTGCCGGTCCAAATCGAAGGAGACGGGCTACAAATGCGAGAACCGCTCCACGTCTCCGACGTTGTCGATGTCATCAAGAGAGCTTGCGTCGGGCCTCGCGGCGCGCATATCTACTGTGTCAGCGGACCGGAGGTCGTTACGATCGTTGAAATGGCCGAGACCATGGCAAAGATTCTCGGCCGAAAGCTTGAAATTGAGTGGAAACCGCAAAACGCGGATCGCGCCCGCCACATTGTCATGGATACGGAAAAAGCGCGTCGCGAGCTTGGTTGGGTGCCGCAAATTCGATTCGAGGAAGGTTGCCGCCGATACGCCGAAGCGCTGTCTGCGCCCTAGGCGGGCAGGATCGAGGTACCCTCCGGCTGCCACCGCATCGCGCAGCAAGCCATTCTTCTGGTAAAGATCGGTCCAGCACCAATGGTGCGGCGGGTTTTCTGCTCCGATCCAATGCGCAGATGCCAACCGTTGCTTTGATCGGCTACTTACCCCTGAAGTTGGGAGTCCGCTTGTTGAGGAAGGCATCCATGCCCTCGCGGAAATCCTCGCTCATGTAAGCCTTGAGGATCAGGTCTTCACCCTCGTCGCGCGACAGCGTGCGGCGGATGCGGCGAACCGCTTCCTTGGTGACTTCCAGGGTGATCGGGGCATGGTCGGCGACGAGCCTTGCCGTCTCGTCCGCGCGGCGTTGCAGCACCGTAACGTCAGGCACGACCTCGTTGAGCAGACCGAGCGCAAGCGCTTCCTGCGCTTCGACGAGGCGCGCCTTGAAGATCAGATCCTTGGTGCGCGCGGGACCGACAAGTGAAACCAGGCGCGAGATGTTCGACATCGACAGGCAATTGCCAAGCGTGCGCGCGATCGGGAACCCCATGCGCGTCGATTCCGTGCCGATGCGGATGTCGCAGCAGGCGGCGATGCCCGCGCCGCCGCCGGTGCAGGCGCCGGCGATGGCCGCAATCACCGGCACCCTGCAGGATTCCAGTGTGCCCAGCACCCGGTCGATCCGTGCCTCGTAATCGAGGGCATCCTGCGCGGTTTTGAAGGCGCGGAACTGCGAGATGTCGGTGCCGGATGCAAATGCCTTGTCGCCTGCGCCGGTCAGGATCAGCGCCTTGATGGAGCGGTCCTGGTTGATGGACTCGCAAATCGAGGCCATCTGCTCGTACATCGCAAAGGTAAGCGCGTTGCGCGCCTGCGGGCGGTTAAACGTGATCCGCGCGATGCCGTCCTCAACGGAATGGATAAGGTCTTCGGTAGCTGCGACCGGCGCATTCATCTTGGCTCTTTCTCTTCTCTGACGAAGACCGCGCGCGGCCTCAGGCGACCGCCACCTTCGGCATCGGCACAACGTCGCGGCCCTTGAGCACGTCCATTGCCGCCAGCACGCCCCCGCTGCGATGCGGCACCTTGGCGAGGTCAAGGCCCATTTCGACACCCGACAGCGTACCCATCAGCATGAGGTCGTTGAAGTGGCCGATGTGGCCAATACGGAACAGCTTGCCCTTGACCTTGTTGAGGCCGGTGCCGAGCGACATGTCGAAATTCTCCAGCACCACCTTACGGAACGCGTCGGCGTCATGTCCGTCGGGCATGCGCACGCCCGTAAGCGCCGGCGAGTGCGCGTTAGGGTCGAGGCACTGCGTCTCCAGCCCCCACGCCTTGATCGCGGCACGCGTCGCGGCGCTGTGGCGCTTGTGGCGAGCGAACACGTTCTCAAGGCCCTCTTCCTCGAGCATCTTGACCGCCTCGCGCAGGCCGAACAGCAGGTTAGTCGCGGGCGTATAGGGCCAGGTGCCGGCCTTGTTGATGTTGATGACGTCCTGCCAGTCCCAGTAGGAACGCATCGCGGTGTTCGCCTTGGCCACGCTGAGCGCCTTCTCGGAAATCGCGTTGAAGCCGAGGCCAGGCGGCAACATCAGGCCCTTCTGCGAACCCGCCACCGACACGTCGATGCCCCAGGCGTCGTGCTCATACTCAAGCGAGCCGAGGCCGGAGATGGTATCGACCATCAGCAGCGCTGGATGCTTGTGTGCATCCATGATTTTGCGGACTTCGCGCGGGTCGGTGACGCAGGCGGTCGAGGTCTCGTTATGGACCACACAGACCGCCTTGATCTTGTGCGCCTTGTCGGCCGACAGCCTCGCCTCGATCTGGGCAAGATCTGCGCCGTGCCGCCAATCGCCCGGAATGAAATCGACGTCGAGTTTGAACTTGTCGGCGATGCCGCGCCACAGCACGGCGAACTGCCCCGTCTCCGACATGAGCACCTTGTCGCCGGGGGCGAGCGTGTTAACGATCGCGGCTTCCCAGGCTCCGGTTCCCGACGAGGGATAAATGATCACGGGCTGCTTGGTGCGGAACACCCGCTGCATGGCGGCCAGCACGGCAAAACCGATCCCGGCGAACTCCGGACCGCGGTGATCCATGGTCGGCATGTCCATGGCCCGCAGCACACGGTCCGGCACATTGGTCGGTCCCGGAATCTGCAGAAAATGCCTTCCAGTATGCACGGTCATGGGCGTCCTTCCCGGTCTAGCCTTGGCTTTGCGAGCCGCTCGAATACCACTATTCGGCGGACTTGTCCCACGCCTGGTGGGGCCCGCCAGTGCGCTTTGGGCAGGGCTCTGCCTTGCCAAGCCGGGGGCCGGAAGGCATGACAGTTCAAGGACATCAGGTGAGACCATCCATGGTGGCTACGAGGGCCGAAAAGTCCCGAATCTCGGCGGAAAACAGCGCGCTTGCCGCGCGGCTTTCGCGCGAAATCACGGGTGACGTACTGTTCGATGCCTTCAGCCGCGGCCGCTACGCCACCGATGCCTCCTTCTACCAGATCATGCCGGCGGGGGTCGTGGTGCCCCGCAACATGGACGAGGCGCTGAAGGCGCTCGTCATTTGCCGGGACGAGGGTCGAATCGTCACCCCGCGCGGCGGCGGCACCTCGCAATGCGGCCAAACGATCAACGAGGGTATCGTCGTCGACTTCTCGAAGCACCTGAAACGGCTTGTTTCCCTCGACGTGGCAAACCGCACTTGCGTTGTCGAGCCGGGCATCGTGCTCAATGACCTGAACCGCCAGCTGAAGAAGCATGGGCTGTGGTTTCCGGTCGACGTCTCCACCGCCTCGCGCGCGACCATCGGCGGCATGGCCGGCAACAATTCCTGTGGCGGCCGTTCACTGCGCTACGGCACCATGCGCGACAACACGCTGTCGATCGACGCGGCGCTGGCCGACGGCACGCGGCTGCACTTCGGTAAGGTGCCGCGCGATCTGGCGCGGGTGAATTCTCCGGAGAGCGGCCTGGCACTGGTCCGCGACATGCTCGATCTCGGCAAGCGCGAGGCTGACGAAATCGCTGCACGCTTCCCGAAGGTGCAGCGCCGGGTCGGCGGCTACAATCTCGATGCGCTCGTGCCGCGCAACGCGCCGAACAACATGGCGCATCTGCTGGTCGGCTCCGAAGGCACCCTCGCCTTCACCACGCAAGTCGAACTAAAGCTGTGGCCAACTATCCGCAACAAGGTGCTCGGCGTCTGCCACTTTGGCAGTTTCTACGAGGGGATGGACGCTGCACAGCATCTGGTGAAGCTGCGACCGATCGCGGTCGAACTGGTCGATCGCACCATGATCGCACTCGGGCGCGATATCGCAATGTTCCGCCCGGTGATCGATGCGACTGTGCGCGACGATCCCGATGCGCTCTTGATCGTAGAATTCGCCGAAGAGGATCAAGCCGACAATCTGCGCAAGCTGAAGCAGCTTTCGGAACTGATGTTGGACCTCGGCTTCGGCTGGAGTAATCCGCGGCGTAAATGGGGTGGCGTGGTCGATGTCGTCGAGCTCACTACGCAGGCGGCTATTGCGGATTTCCGCACCTCCGGCCTCAACGTCATGATGTCGATGAAGCAGGAAGGAAAACCCGTCTCCTTTGTCGAGGACTGCGCGGTGCCGTTGCCGCATCTGGCGGACTACACCGAGCGGCTGAACGCGATCTTTGCCAAGCACGGCACCCGCGGAACGATGTATGCACACGCCTCCGAAGGCTGCCTGCATGTACGCCCGGTGCTCAATCTAAAGCTGGAGAAGGACGTCAAGGCGATGCGCGCCATCGCCGAGGAAGCCTTCGCCATGGTGCGGGAATACAAGGGTTCGCATTCCGGCGAGCATGGCGATGGCCTGGTCCGCTCGGAATTCCACGAGGCGATGTTCGGAGAGCGCATTATCGCCGACTTCAGGGAGGTTAAGCAGCGCTTCGATCCCGGCCAAGTGCTCAATCCCGGCAAGATCGTCGACCCGCCCAAGATGGACAACCGCTCGCTATTCCGATATGCGCCGGACTATCTCGTGGGCGAATTGAAGACGGCGCTGGACTGGTCGGCTTATCCCGGCGCCGGCGGCGGTTTTCAAGGCGCGATCGAGATGTGCAACAACAACGGCGCCTGCCGCAAGCTCGAAGGCGGCGTCATGTGCCCGTCCTATCGCGCTACCCGCAACGAGAAGGATGTCACACGCGGTCGCGCCAACACGCTGCGGCTTGCGATCTCAGGCCAACTCGGGCCGGATGCGCTTTCGTCCGACGAGATGATAGAGACGCTGAAGCTCTGCGTCTCCTGCAAGGCCTGCCGTCATGAATGTCCGACCGGCGTCGATATGGCCAAGATGAAGATCGAGGTGCTGGCGGCGCGGGCAGCCAAGCACGGGCCTTCGCTGCGCGACCGGCTCGTCGGCTATCTGCCGCGCTATGCCGGCTTTGCATCGCGCTTCGCGCCGATCGCGAACTGGCGGAACAACAGTCCGTCGCTGCGAAGCCTGTTCGAGAAATTTGCAGGGATCAGCGCCAAGCGCGCCCTCCCCGCCTTCCGCCGCGATGTGTTCGCGCCTGAGACGGACGTGTTCGGTGCGGCCGATGGCAACGAGGTCGTGCTGTTTGCCGACACGTTCAATCGCTTCTATGAACGCGAAAACGTCGATGCAGCACTTCGAGTGCTGGTCGAAGGCGGCTATCGCGTCCACGTCCCGAGAGCCGCGGATCGTGGCAGGCCGCTGTGCTGTGGCAGAACGTTCCTTTCCGCGGGTCTTGTCGACCAGGCGCGCGCGGAGCTGGCACGCCTGGTTTCGACCTACGCGCCGTTCGCCGCGCGCGGCGTGCCGATCGTCGGCCTGGAGCCCAGCTGCCTCCTCACCCTTCGCGACGAACTGCCATCGCTGCGCTTGGACAATGATGCCAGGACGATCAGCGCCCATGCCCTGCTGTTCGAGGAGTTTCTGGTACGCGAGACCGAAGCTGGTCGCCTGCAACTTTCGCTCGGCGCCATCGCGGGCCAGGTGCTGGTGCACGGCCACTGCCACCAAAAATCGTTCGGCGCCTTCAAGGCGGTGGAGAAGACGCTGCGGCTGATCCCGGAACTATCGGTCGAAACCGTGGAAAGCAGCTGTTGCGGCATGGCCGGGGCTTTCGGCTATGGCGCGGACACCTATCAAGCCTCGATTGACATGGCCGAGCTTTCGCTACTTCCGGCCGTTCGGCGTGCCGATGAACGGACCATTATCGTTGCCGACGGCACCTCGTGTCGGCACCAGATCAAGGACGGCGCAGCGCGCGAGGCGATCCACGTCGCGCGCGTACTGGCCTATAGCCTCGACAACGCGAAATTAACATCCGCAGATTCAAAGGAATAAGTGATGCCTGAACTGACTCTCGACGTCGCCCGCAAGATTCTGGATGCCGCGCTGGCGAAAGGCATCGAACGGAAATTGAAGCCGCTGGTCATCACCATTTTGGACGCGCGTGGCGCGGTGAAGGCAACCGTAGCGCAGGACGGCACCAGCCTGATGCGAGCGGAGATTGCGCACGGCAAGGCCTACGGTGCTCTGGCGCTGGGGATGGGCTCGCGCGCGCTGTTCCAGCGTGCGCAGGAGCAGGCCTATTTCGTGAGTGCCGTGAATGCGCTTGCGCAGGGCCGGCTTGTGCCGGTGGCCGGCGGCGTGCTGATCCAGGACGGCGGAACGCTGCTCGGCGCCGTCGGAGTCAGCGGCGACACGTCAGACAATGACGAGATTTGCGCCGTCGCCGGCATCGAGGCAGCGGGGTTGAAGGCGAATACCGGCTAGCGCCCCGGCCAGGTTGGCTTGCGCTTCTCGCCAAAGGCCTTGAGGCCCTCCTTGGCGTCCTCCGTCATCGCCAGCAGCGCGATCTGGCTTTCAGTATAGGCGATGCTTTCGTCGAACGACATCGAGGCAATCGCGCGCATGGCATACTTGCCGCGGCGGATTGCGGTCGGCGACTTGTCGACGATGCGGCCGATCAGCCAATCGACCTTGGCGTCGAGTTCGGCTACCGGAACGATGTAATTGAGTAGACCTGCGGCTAGCGCGGCCTTGGCGTCGAAGGGCTCGCCGGTCAGCGCCCATTCGTTGATTAGGCGCGGCGGCGCCATCGATTGCAACAGGCTCATTACCTGCATCGGGAACACGCCGACCTTCACCTCGGGCAATCCGAAGATGACGTTGTCGGCGGCCACTGCCATGTCGGTCATGCAGAGCAGCCCCATACCGCCTGCCATGCAGACGCCGCCGACTCGGGCGATCGCTGGCTTGGTCGCGTTCTGCGACAGGCGAAGCAGATCCGCGTAGTCGACATTGGGCCGCGAAAAATCCATCGCGAAGGCGGCGCCGCTGTTCTGCAGGTCGGCGCCGGCGCAGAAAGCCTTGTCGCCGGCACCGGTCAGCACTATCACGCGCACGTCCTTATCGTCATGTGCTTCCCGGTAGCCCCTGGCGATGCCCGCGATCACGTCGCCGTTGAGCGCGTTGCGCTTGTCGGGCCTGTTGATCGTGATCCAGAAAGCCTGCCCGCGCTTCTCGCGGATGACGCTCGTATGATCGGTCATGGTCGCACTCGCCTGTTCTGCCACATGCTGACACGCATTTGCGGCAGGACGACGGTGGACTGCAAGCGCCAACTAGCTCTTGTGCGCAGGCGCTGCGACTTTCTTGATCCAGACCTTGTTGTCGTGGAAGGGGGCACCACCGATCGGCGCCACCACATCCGCTCCAGTCAATGTGTTGATGCCGCGGCCGCCGATGTGGGACTTGTTCGGATGGATCGACTCGGCGATCAGCACGCCGCGGCGCAGGCCGTCGAACAGTCTTGCCGTCAGGGTGGTTTCGCCGCGCGTGTTGCCGAGCGTCACGGCATCGCCTTCCGCAATCGACAGAGAAGCCGCATCCTCCGGGTGGATCATCACGGTCGGGGCACCTTCGCGGGCCCGCGAGCCAGGCGTCTCGTTAAAACTGGTGTTGAGGTAACTGCGCGACGGCGAAGTGGCTAGCCTGAAGGGGTGCTGCTCGTCCGCCTCCTCGATGGCGGCCCAGTGATCCGGTAGCGACGGCATTTGCTCCCATGGGCCCTTGCCGGCAATGCCGATGGGCGGGTGCGCCCAGTCGGCCTTGAAGTGGAACTTCTTGTCGGCGTGCGCAAAGCCGTCGAGATAATGCGAGGTGCGGAAATTCGGCTGGATATCGCGCCAGAGGTCGGCCTCCAGCGTCGCGATATCGCCATGGCCACTCTTCCTTAGCGTGGCGTCTATCAATTCGCGGGGTGTCATTTCGAAGGCGGGATGCACCGCGTTGAGCCGCCTGCCAAGCCCCTGCAATACTTCATGATTGGTTCGACATTCGCCCGGCGGCTCGATCAGCTTGGGCCCGACGGAGATGTGCTGGTGACCGCCGCCGTAATAGAGATCGTCATGCTCGAGGAACATGGTGGCCGGAAGTATGATGTCGGCCATCGCAGCTGTTTCGGTCATAAACTGCTCGTGCACCGCGACAAAGAGGTCTTCGCGGGCAAAGCCCTGGCGAACCAGATTCTGTTCCGGCGCCACCGTCATCGGGTTGGTGTTCTGGATCAGCATCGCCTTGACCGGCCCTTTGCCCTGCAGCGCTTCCGCGTCGCCGGTGAGGATGCGCCCGATCCTGGACTGATCGAGTGCCCGCGTTGAACGGTCGATTGCGTCGTGCCCCTCGATCAGCGACTCGTTGAACTGCCAGATCGAGTAGTTGTTGTGGAACGCGCCGCCACCTTCATATTGCCAGGCGCCGGTCACCGCCGGAATACACAGCGCGGCATGCATTTGTGCGGCGCCATTGCGGCTGCGGGTAAAACCGTAGCCGAGACGGAAGAATGTGCGCTTGGTCTGGCCGACGGCGCGGGCAAACGCCTCGATCTCCTCCACCGGCACGCCGCAGATCGCCGACGCCCACTCAGGCGTCCGGGTCTTCAGATGCGCTTCCAGCTCGCTGGGGCAATCTGTATAGTGCGCCATGTAGTCGCGATCGGCAAAGCCATCGCGAAACAGCAGATGCATGACGCCGCACGCGAAGGCGCCGTCAGTGCCGGGCCGCAGGATGATCTTGATATCAGCCTGTTTCATGGTGTCGTTGTTGTAGATATCGATCGCCGCGATCTTCGCGCCGCGCTCCTTGCGCGCCCGCATCGCGTGGGTCATGACATTGACCTGGGTGCTGACGGGGTTGGTGCCCCAGATCACGACTAGGTCGGAGACACCTATCTCGCGGGGGTCGACGCCGGCGATGTTGCCGGTGCCGACGGCGTATCCGCTGCGCGCGGTGCTGACGCAGATCGTCGAGTAGAAGCGGGAATATTTCTTCACATGCGTGAGGCGATTAATGCCATCGCGCATCACTAGGCCCATGGTGCCTGCATAGTAGTAGGGCCAGACCGACTCGGCACCGAACTCGCGCTCGATCTTCAAGAAGCGGTCAGCGATCTCATCCAGCGCTTCGTCCCAGGAGATGCGCGCAAACTGGCCGGAGCCCTTGGCGCCCGTGCGGCGCATCGGATAGAGCAGCCGGTCCGGATGATGAATGCGCTCGGCGTAACGGGCGACCTTGGCGCAGACAACACCGGCCGTATAGGTCTGGATTTTCGAGCCGCGCACCCGGCCGATGGCGCGACCGTCGATCACTTCAACATCCAGCGCACAGGCGGATGGGCAATCGTGCGGACAAGTGGAATGGCGGATGTCGATCTTGGCGTGCTGGTTCATGTCTCCAATACTATCATCAAAATCCGTCACAGCCGAGTGGCTTTCCCCGGCCAACTTGGCGCACAGGCCATGCGTCAGGCGCCGGATAGGCGCCGCCATCGGCGTGGATCGCCTTCCCCGCGATGTTGCGCGCCGCAGTATGCGGCCGAGCGTCACGAATTGCTTGCCCCTGCGGGATTTCTGGAAGCCATGGCGGCAGGTGATGGCGGCCGGGCTGAAGAGCCGTCTTGAACGGATGCGCGTCTGAGCGTTTAACTGCAGCAATCAAGTTTATGCGACCAAGGAAGTTACCATGACGCGCAAACTGATCGACATCTCCGTGCCACTGCAGAATGACGTACCGGCCGATCCTCCAGGCAATCACCCGACGATCCACTACATCGACCACCAGCAAGGCCTGCCGCGCATGCTGCAGTTCTTCGAAGGATTGAAGGCCGAGGACCTCCCGGACGGACAAGGCTGGGCGGTTGAGCAGGTGCAGCTTTCCACCCACAACGGCACGCATCTCGATGCACCGTGGCATTTCCATCCCACCATGAACCGCGGCGAGCGCTCATGGACCATCGACGAGGTGCCGCTGGAGTGGTGTTTTCAGCCCGGCGTGAAGCTCGACTTTCGGCATCTGCCGGATGGTTACGTCGCGACTGCCGGGGATGTCGAGAACGAGCTGAAGCGAATCGGCCACGCGCTTTCGCCCCTGGAGATCGTCGTCGTCAACACCAGCGCCGGCATCAAGTACGGTCAACAGGATTACGTCAATTCGGGTTGCGGCATGGGCTATGAGGCGACGATGTATCTGCTCGAGCGCGGCGTGCGGCTTACCGGAATCGACGGGTGGAGCTGGGACGCGCCATTCTTCCACACCGCAAGGAAGTACGCCGAGACGAGGGATGCCAGCCTGATCTGGGAGGGTCACAAGGCCGGGCGTCACATCGGTTATTGCCACATCGAGAAGCTGCACAATCTGGAGCTGCTGCCCTCGACCGGTTTCATGGTATCGTGTTTTCCGGTGAAGATCGAGCATGCTTCCGCTGGCTGGACGCGCGCCGTTGCCATTCTCGATAGCTAGTACCCGGAATCAGAGCTGAGTGATACGGCGGCCTTTGAATCGGCGTTGACGGACCTTTTTCTTGGTCCAGACGAAGGGCTCGGCTTTGTCGTTGTACGCGTTGACGTAGGCATCGATGTGTTCCTGAAGCTGCTTGAGGCTTGTGAAGGAGGTGCCGCTAAGCGACTGCCCCTGCAAGATCGAGAACCAGACCTCGACCTGATTGAGCCAGGACGCGCTTGTCGGCGTGAAATGAAATTGCACGTTGGGGTGGGCCTTGAGCCAGTGCTCGTTTTTCTTGTGGGTGTTGAGGTTGTCGAGGATGACGTGAAGCTTTCGGCCCGGAAAGGCCGCTGTGACGCTGTTCATGAAGTCGAGAAACTCGACACGGCGACGGCGTTTTGAATGAGCCGCGATGATCTTTCCGGTGGCGACTTCGAGCGCCGCAAATAATGTTGTGGTGCCATGCCGCTTGTAATCGTGGCTCTGGCCGGTCAAGGCGCGGCCATTGGGCAACTTCAGATAACCCTGCGCTCGCTCCAAGGCCTGGATCGAGGGCTTCTCGTCTACGCAGAGTACAATGGCCTTCGCGGGCGGGGCGACGTAGAGGCCAACAACATCGGCGGCTTTGGCCGTAAAGTTCGGGTCGTTGCTCTCGCACCAGGACTTGCGAGCCGCGAGGTCAATCTTGTGGCTGCGCAGGAACCGCCAGACATATTGGACGTCAACATCGCCCAGCGCCTCGGCCAGCAGAGGGCCGGTCCAGCGCGCAAATCCTTGCGGGGGCGGCTTATCCAGCAGCTTCAGAATCCGCTTGTCGGTGGCCTTCGTATAGATCGGCTGCTTGCCGGGCCGCGGCTTGTCTTGCAGCCCTTCAAGGCCATGATCGGCATAGCGGTGCCGCCAAAGGCTGACAATCCGCGGCTGGACCCCAACTTCCTTGGCGATCGATCGGGTGCTGCGACCGGCCGCCGCCAACAGGACTATCCGCGCCCGCTTCAAATCGCGCTGCAACGTCATCGGTGAGCGACAGCACGCCTCAAGCACCTTGCGATCTTTCCTCGAAAGGTGGACTTCTCTTGCTTCGGGTATCATCCCGATCTTGAATCACGACTCACCCTCTAAGAAAAGAGGGTACTAGATGCGGTGGGGCCCACACCGGCTTGTGGCGCATGACGCCAACAAGGATGGCGCAGTGTCAGTCGCCGTCGTCTGGTCCCGCTTCGATCAACGCCTGCAGCGGCTCGGGCTTCAGCACGACGATGGCGCCGTGCTCGAGGCGCACCAAACCGCGGGTGGCCCAGGAACGCAACTGCTTGTTGATGCTTTCGCGGGTCATGCCGACCATCTCACTGATCTCCTGCTGCGTGATGGCGAGCGTTCGCTCGCCTTCGGTCAGCTTGCGCCGCTCCGTCAGGCGGAGCAGCGCGCTGGCGAGCCGGCCGGGCAGGTCCTGCAGGATGACCTGCTCGACCTGGTCGCTGGTCCAGCGCAGCCGCGCACACAGCAGTTCAATGAACTTCATCGCCAGCGTCGGCTGGCTGCGAACGAAGGGCACGAACTCGCGCCGGTCGATGGTGAACAGTTCGCAGTTGGTATTTGCGGTAGCATCCGCGCTGCGTTCCTGGCCATCAAGCAGCGCGATCTCACCAAAGATCTCACCGGGACCGATCAAGTTGAGGATGGCGTTGCGGCCGTCGGGCGAGGAGATGCTGATCTTCACCGTGCCGCTGATCACCGCAAACAGGCTGGTCGGAGGATCGCCCTTGGCGAAGATTGGCGTGCCGCGCTTTAACGTCGAATGCTTGGCATAGCGACAGAGCTGCTCGAACGCGGCGGACTCGAGATCGGCAAAATACGGATGCTTGCGCAGGACCGACAGCTTGCTGCTGGAAAACCCGCGGGCTTCGCCCTTGTTGTCCTGAGGCACGCTGATTCACTCCCGAGAGGATGGCCGCGCCGGCACCCCCTCCGTAATCAAGCCAGCCCGGCTTTTCAACCGGAAACCACCTTCATCGGCGCGCCCCGGGGGGTCATAGGCCGAATATGACGGCTACCTTGCGGTTGCGGCGACCACGATGTAAGGGCCAAAATGAAAAGAAGCCCGGTGGCCAAACGGCCACCGGGCTGAAGAATTTGCCCAACTTGAATCCGCAGCGACCCTGGACGGGCACCGGCACCTTCGAGCCGGCGGTCATCTCATGAGCTTGCGCCAATAGAGCGTGTGCGGCCACGCCCACGGGTCGTTCGGCCGGTATAAGCGATAGCCGCCTTTGATGAAATTGTTGGCCGA
The DNA here is from genome assembly GCF_052389815.1 of Bradyrhizobium sp. Classification (GTDB taxonomy): domain Bacteria; phylum Pseudomonadota; class Alphaproteobacteria; order Rhizobiales; family Xanthobacteraceae; genus Bradyrhizobium. Next base: position 16,149 of record NZ_JBQTHN010000215.1, read on the forward strand.
GGCCAGGTTGTCGGTGGTGTCCGAGACCACTGCCGTCCAGCCATTTCGCCGCACCTGCGCCTCCACTGCTCGCATGAAACGCAACTGCAGGCCGTTGCCGCAGTGACTCCGCAGCACACCAACTCGCGAAAAATACCCGGCGTTGCGGGCGTGGGTCGAAGCGATCACGCCGGCGAATCCGACGGGCACTCCGCGCCGGTAGGCCAGCCACCAATGCCCTTGTTCGAAGTTCGGGACGGTCGCCGCTTCGAAGAACGTGAGGCGGTGGATTTCGGCGAGTGCGTCCGCGACGTCTTCGTCCTGACCATCGACTGCGTGAATCCGATACATTCCTCAAAACCTCGGCATGCGTCGTCGCCCTACGGAAGGCGCGGGGGAAGGAAAGCCAGGACGGCCGCCGGCCACGCAGTCCGATCATTTTCCCAGTAGGGCCTTGAAGCCAAGCCAGACTGCTCCGACAAGACCGGTCACGATCACGGTAATCGCAGCCTTGAAAGTGTAGCTTTGCGCCTGTTCGACGCTCTTGCGCCATCGCCGAAGATGCTGAAGGTCGGCCCGCAACTCCCTCCGATCCTCCTCCTCCAACCCAAACGAGGTCAGGATCGCTGCGACGGCCCTCTGCACTGCCGCGTCGATGTTGCTGTACTGTAGTCGCTGCTGCTCCACCAACGTTTCCGCAACGATGGCTTTCATGTCGGCCTCGTTCATCCCGTCACCGCCTGATGATCCGTGCGACATTCTCGAAGCCGCGCTTTGCAAAGTAAAATGAGACGACCAGGTTTGACGTCACGGCCGCGAAGCCTGCAAGCGGGTCGGTGGCCCCGAGCCCAAGCACCTTGTCCCAGATCAAGAGCTTGATCGCGGTCCTGGTGTGGCTCCGTGCAATCGAACGGATCTCGGTCAGTGTCCTGGATCTGCTCACTCGAGGCATTCCCAGATGGCGATGGCGAGGAGCCCGGCGAGCGCGAGCGAGATCAGATAGGCAGTCACGGGGCACCTCCTGGAAAAGATGAAGTGGCGGCATGATCGCTTTCCCTGGATCATTTCCGGCGCGAACCGTATCCCTCAATCGGAGGGGCCGCGTGCGGCGGAGGGACGAGCCCCGCCGCGGAGCCGGCGCGTTCGCGCGCGCCGGCCAGTGGCGTGTTGACGAGAGTTCGGACGGCGGCGCGCTTGCGACGCGGGCAGGACAAGGGGAGATGTGGCGTCGTGACGCGCGGCCGCCGTCCGATTGGCGAAGCGGCAAACAAAAAGCCCGCGGCGGATGGCTCCGTCGCGGGCTTTCGACAATTCTTGCGATGTTGGTCTTATACCCCTGATTTGCCCGACGGGTCAAGTGGAAAATTCTATATTTACAAAAGTTTTTTCTGAAATATCTAAGCCTTGCGCTGGCGGCCTTTGCCGGCCACGGGCCCCGGATGGGCCGGCCGGGACCCGGCTGCACTGCTCAATGCCGGTCGTTGCGAATTCGTAAACCGGTTGCGAGCAAATTGAAGGAACGGGTTCGATGAATTGCAACGGGCCTCAACTAGGGTCGAACGAAAAGCCCCGCCGCCGGTCTGCGGTGCGGGGCCATGCAACCGTGCGACGATATCGGGATGCCGCTGATTGCCCGGCGCGTCTGGCGCGCGATCTTTCTTCAGCGCGCTCGATGCGGAAAAACACAGCGCATACCTCCAGCCAAGGGAGACGGCCAATGTACTTTGCTGCTGTAGCCTTGTTGATCCTGTCCGGCGTGCTTTACGCGGCCGGTCATCGCGAGCTCGGTGCATACAGCGCCGACGTTTGCCGCTATGGCGGCATGTTCTGCGAGAACCCGTCGATCGTGCTGGTCGCCGCCGGTCTTGCCGCCGTCTGGGGCAAGTTCGTCAGCATTCGCTAATTGCGCACCAGATAGAGCGGCGTGCGCAGCGTCAGCGTGTAGGACGGCTTCGGCACCCAGGCGATCTGCGCGGTCACGCCGAACAGGCGGTTGTCGTTGTCGTCCATGCGGTCGAGATCGAGCCGCACGATGGGCTGGGTGAAAGGCTGAAAAGGCACCAGCCTCGTGAGATGCGCTCCGCCGAACGATTGCACGCCGACCCGTCCGGTGAACTTCCAGTTGTTCGGCCATTGATAATAGCCGCCCACATAGCCGACGATGTTGTCGTTGACCCTGATGAGCTGCGAGTCCACCTCGACCCAGGTGTGCTGTACGCCGGCGAGCCATCCTCTCGTCTCGTCCTCATCGAGCGCGTAGCCCAGTTCGACGACGTTGTTGAGCGATGTGACGGCGACCGGCGAATCCGGCGCCGACCGCGTCAGCGTCGTTTGCAGCGTCACGGTCGGGAAGTACCCGCCGTCTTGCTCGTAGATGTCGGCCTGCAAGCCGACATTCCAGCTCGTGACGTCGAGCGATGACCATCCCGAACCGCTGTTCGAGGTGCTCGCAGTGATCCCGCCATAGAGCGAGAGACGATCATTGACGTCCACGGTCAGCGGCACGTCGATCCACGCGCTCTGGCTTGCCGGGGACGACAGCGTCGGCAGGCCCGGCAAGACAGGCGTTGTCGGCAGCGCCGCCGGATGGACCAGCCTCACAATGTTCGACAGCGAAGAAAACAGCGACCCGGTTCCGATACCAAGTGAGAGCGAGTTTGCCGGCACGGTCGCATAATTGGTTCTGAGGTCGATATAGACGTTCGGCAGCGCCGGACTCGTCGTGCCGTCGGGATCCTCGTCGGCGAAGGCCTCGCCGCCGCCGATTACCGCAAGCGCGACGATCGCGATGCAGCCCACCGCGCGCATCCGATAGCGCCGAATGCCCCTGCCGGCACACGCTCCGCCCACACCGTCCATAACAAACCCCTTGGCCAGAGGGACGTTACACCGACGGAAGGTGCACATTCAACCGACGGAGTATGCAAACAAAAAGCCCGCCGCCGTCTCCGGCGCGGGCTCAGATGCTCTTCGCGATGATGACCAGATACACCTGATTTGCCCGACGCGTCAAGGGGAATTTCGAAACTTCAGAACTTGCCCTTGGTGGCGTCCTTGGCCGCCGACATCGCCTCGCCCGAGATCTGGCGCATATGCTCGCCGGCATTGGTGAACTGGCTGCGCAGGAATTCCGACTGGATGCGCAGCGCCTCCTGAAGATCGGTGGCATGAACCAGCTTGCGGGCATGTTCGAACGCCGCCTTCATGTTCTGCTCGGTGAAATTCAGCGCCTGCTTGGAAATCTCGGTGCCCGGGCTCGGCATCGAGGCCATGGATTTGGCGGCGGCATCGAAGAACATGCCGAACGCTTTTTCAGCCTGGTCGATGGTTTTTTCGGCCAGATCTCGCAATTCCGCCGGAACTTCCAACTTCGGTTCAATCATGATCGCCGCCCTCCGGTTCTCGAAAGGACGTTACCATATTTCCGGCGCTTGTCTCCGCCGGATTGGCGGATCGGTTGAGGCGGCAAGCAAGACCGGCCCGGCTCGGCGGTCAGCCGCCCGAAACCTGCGTTGCGATATGGAGGGCCAGAAGGACGGCCGGCACGCTGATGAGCCTGAGAACCTGATCCACCGAAAGCATCGTTCGCCCCACTTGTCCCCGACGCCCGCCCCCGGCGGCCAGCGTCAATTCCCCCGCTGCACCGCGTGCTGGTCGGAAACCAGCATCTGATCGGTATAGGCGGCGCCCGAGATGGTGAGCAGCGCCAGAATCGAAATGACGGCGAGCGTTTTCATGCTTCGATGGTCGTTTTCGAATGTGGCCGAAAACGTCAGCGCTTGGCGCATTTTCAGGACGATCCAGCGGAACTTGTTGGATTGCTGCGCGACACGAACGCCCGGCCATCGGAACGCAGCCGAAATTTCCCAATCAATATCGGCGCATCGCGGCAAAACGCGCGACGCCGAATGATGTCGGGATTGTGGCTGCAGTAGGCGCCCGTATTAATACCGGTACGGCTCGATATCCAGCAGCGGGAAGGCGCTGAAGACATCTGGCAGATTGGTCGCCGCAGCCTGATGCAGATAGGACTTGTCGAGTTCGCGGAAGCTGGTCACACCGAGCAGGCCGAGGCAGCGGATCACCTCGTCCTCGAGCAGCTCCAGCATGCGGACGATACCCTCCTCGCCGGCCGCTGCCAGCGCCCAGCATTGCAGCCGGCCGATGCCGACGAGATCGGCGCCGGCGGCGATCGCCTTGACGATGTCGGTACCGCGGCAGAACGAACCATCGACCATGATCTTCGCGCGTCCGGCAACCGCATTGACGATCTCGGGCAGCACATGCATCGCCCCGCGGCCGTGATCGAGCTGCCGCCCGCCATGGTTGGAGACGTAGATCCATTCGACCCCATGATCGAGCGCGATCCGGGCATCCTCGGCCGTCGCGATTCCCTTGATGACAAGTGGAATCCTGAACTTGTCCTTGATCAATTTCACCGTGCGCCAATCCAGCCCCTTCTGGAAATCGCCGCCGGTAGCCCGAATCCGGCTGTCGCGCACGTAACGCTTGGCGATGTCGCGCTCGCGCCGGCTGTAATGCGCGGTGTCGACGGTCAGGCAGAAGGCGGCATAGCCGTTGGCAACGGTGCGGCTGACCACGTCCTTGACGAAGGCGTCGTCGCCGCGGACGTAGAGCTGGTAGAAGCGCAGGGCGTCGGGCGCAGCCTGCGCCGTCTTTTCCAGACCCGGCTCGGAGACCGAGCTCAACATGTGAGATGCGCCGAACCTGCCCGCCCCGCGTGCGACCGCCGCCGCGGAATTGGGATCGAAGATTTCGAGTGCGCCGACCGGTGCCAGCACTACCGGTAGCCGCAGCTTGCGGCCGAACGCCTCGACCGACGCATCGACCTTGGCGACATTGCGCAGCACCCGCGGGCGGAATGCGATCTCGTCGAGCGACATGCGGTTGCGGCGCATGGTAGTCTCGGTCTCGGCCGCGCCGACGATATAGTCCCAGGCATTCTGGTTGAGCCGGGCGCGCGCCTTGCGCACGAACTCGTGCAGGTTCTGGAATTCCTCGCCGCTGGCGCCGAGTTCGACGTTGCGCTCCGGCCGGATCGGCGTGCCGTCATTCATGTGCTTCGCTCCTCGAATCTTCCTATTCATCTGTCCCGCGCGTCGGAATCGCCTTGCCGAAAGCGCCGGCCTCGGCCAGCTCGGCAATACGGCGATCGTCGTAACCAAGCGTCCTGCGCAGCACGTCCTTGGTATGCTGCCCGAGCAGCGGCGCGGCCACCGGATCGACCGTCGGGGTCAGGCTCATGTTGAGCGGCGTCTCGATGTTGGGCACTGCGCCTGCCGTCGGGTGGGGAATTCGGCTCAAGCGATCGCGATCGCGCACCTCGGGTGCATTGAATCCCTCCTCCACCGTGCGTAGATAGCCGACGGGAATGTTGGCCTTCTTCATCTTCGCCATCCAGTTCTCGAGCGTGTCGGTGGCGAACACACCGGCGATGATGGCGCGCAGTTTTTCCCTGTTGGCTGTCCTTGCCTTGCGGTGGGAGAAATCCGGATCGGTGACGAGGTCCGGCCGCTCCAGCACTTCCGTCACCAGGCGGCGATAGAGCCGGTCGTTGGCGCAGGCCATGTAGAGCGGGCCGTCGGAGGCGCGATAGACGCCGACCGTTGGCGATCCGTTCGGCGAGTTGCCGAAGCGGCCAGGATTATTGCCGCTGATCAGATAGGCCATGCCGTAGAAGCCGGTCATGGCGACCGCGATGTCGATCAGCGCAACCTCGACGCGCTGGCCGCGGCCGAGCTTGTCGCGCGCCAGGAGCGCCATCAGGATGGCATTGCAAGCGGACATGCCCGTCGCCATGTCGACGATCGGCGGGCCGGTGCGCACCGGCTCTCCGTCAGGAAAGCCGTTGAGCGACATGAAACCGCTCTCGGCCTGGGTGATCGGATCGAAGCCCGGACGCAGCGCGAACGCTCCCTTGCGGCCGTAAGCGGAAATCGAACAATAAACCAGGCGCGGATTGATCGGTGCCACCGACTCGTAGTCGAGCCCGTACTTCTTCATCACGCCGCCGGAGAAATTCTCCACCACCACGTCCGCCTTGGCGATCAGCGCACGGGCGACTTCCAGCGCTCTCGGATTGGTGAAATCGAGCGCGATGCCGCGCTTGTTGCGGTTGAGGCTGAGGAAGGCCGCGCTCTCGCCAGCGATTTCCGCGTGTTCGTACGCCCGCGTATCGTCGCCGCCGTCGGGATTCTCGATTTTGATGACCTCGGCGCCGAAATCCGCCAGCATTTGGGTGCAGGCCGGCCCGGCGACGACGCGGGTGAAGTCGACCACCAGCAGGCCGTCGAGCGCCGTCGGCTGATCCTTTGCGCGCGGCGTGCGCTCCGGCAGATGCGGTCCGGCGGTCATTCAGGCGTTTCCCGTTGCTTCGCCCAGACGCAACAGCGCCGGGCCTTCGCTTTGTGACTTTTTAGCGAAGGCCGAAGACAACGCCAAATCCGGATTTTGCAGGGCCGGACCTTTCGCAGGCATAGCTACAGGCCGACCGGCCCGTGACGGCACGGCCGGTAAATCATGCCGGCAGCCTGCCGTCCCGACCGGCCACCGGCCGCTACTGTTGGTTCTTCTGCCAGAACGACAACAGGCCCTGCGAAGCCGATCCTCCGATCACGCAGGGGATGCCGACGGCGACTTGTCCGAGCGCCGCGGCCGAGACGCAGCCCAGCGCCACGGCGCCGACGCCAACCTGGCCCCAGAAATCGAGATTGCGCCGGGCGTCCGATCCCTTGGCCTTCAGGTCCTCCACCGCGGCCACGGCATCGCGGCGCAGCGCCCCGATCTGTACGGTGTCGGCAGCTTCGACCACCTCCGCCAGCGGTGCCCGTACCGGCTCCTTTGCACGCGCCAGTTCGCCGCGCAAATATTCCCGCAACTTGGCGTCGCGAATGGCGTAGCTGGCCAGCGTGTAGCGCGCCATGCTGCCAACTGTCAGCTTGTCGACGGTATCGCGGCTCTTGCTCCACGGCAGCATCTCCACGATGCGCTTGATCGGCATGTGCGAGCCGGTCGCGAAGTAATAGCCCCACAGCGTATCGAGCAGATCCTGGCTGCCGGCGAAGGTCACCGTCGTGCTGACCTTCTTCTCCTCCTTGGCAAAGGGATTCTTCGTGAACGTGGTCTTCAGCTTGTCCATCACCCCGGGCTTGGTCTCCTCCAGCGGGATCTGGCTCAGGATCGGCAGCTTGCCGGCCAGATAATTGTCAATCATGACGCGACGCGCCGGCATCCGCGGCGCCACGCGGCGCAGCAGATTGCGCCAGTCCGGATGCCCCGAATAGGCGATGGCGCGGACGATCACCCACTCGTCTTCCGGCGCAACCGGAAAGAAGCTCGCGATCAGCTTTTCGGCCTTTGCCGGGTTGGATCCGATCGCACCCGCGATGAATCCGAGGTAGATGCCGGCGTTCTCCGGCTCCTTGAAGGTCTGGGCGTGGAACAGGACGCGCACGGCAGCGGGCACGTGGGCATAATCCGGCTTGGCCCGGTAGTTGTAGATCCACTGCTGCACCACGCCGAGCGACGCACGCGGGTCGATCTCCGGTGGCTTCTCAGCCCAAGCGGGCTGGGCAAGCAGGATCGAGGCGGCGATGAGAACTACGTAACGCATGTGATGCTCCTGGCGGGCGTCGGCGGAGATAATGGCCAACGTCTCCCGATATTTGCTGGCGAGACATGAAGCGCGCATTGCGACAATTCTGAGAAAGCGCACGTTAAGCTTGGCGGCCAAATTGTGGCGGCCGGATTGTGGCAGGCGCTGGCCGGTTCGGCCCGCATCTCTCCCTGAGCCGGACATTCTTTTGCCCTGCGGTGGCAATTGCATCACAGGCGGAACAATCGGGAGTGCGGCAGGGACGTGAGTAACAGACGCAGCATCCACCGCCAGCGTGCAAACCTGCTGCTGGCGATGGGCGGGATACTGGCCGCGACAATCGCAACGATGTCGATTGCGATCGCGGCCGAAACCGCATCGTCACGCAATGCAATCGTCGTCGAGGGCAACCGCCGCGTCGACGCCGAGACTATCCGTTCCTATTTCCATGCCTCTCCCGGCGGCCGCTATGATGAAGTCTCACGCGATGCGGCCCTGAAGTCACTGATCGCGACCGGCTTGTTCGAGAACGTCTCGATCGATCGTAACGGCGAAAGGCTCGTCGTACGCGTCACCGAGGCGCCCGTGCTGGGACGGATCGCCTTCGAAGGCAACAAGAAGGTCAAGGACAGCGACCTTTCCGCAGCGATCGATTCCAAGCCGCGCGGCACGCTGCAGCGCGCCAAGGTGCAGTCCGACAGCAACCGCATCATCGAAATCTATCGGCGCGCCGGGCGCGGCGAGGTCAATGTCAGGCCCGAGATCATCGACCGCGGCAATGGCAGCGTCGATCTCGTCTACACGATCGCGGAAGGTGCCAAGACGCCGGTGCGCAGGATCGAATACACCGGAAACCGGGCGTTCGGCAGCCGGCAACTCAACGCGGTCATCAAGACCTCCGCACATTCGATGCTCAGCTTCCTTACCGGAGGCGACGCCTATGACCCCGACCGCATCGCGCAGGACCGGGACCTGATCCGCGCCTATTATCGCAGCAAGGGTTACGCCGACGCCGGCGTGACTTCGGCCAGGACCGAATACGATCCTGCGCAGAAGGGCTTCACGGTCACCTTCGCGATCGACGAGGGTCCGCTCTACAGGTTCGGCAACGTCAACGTCATCTCTAACACTCCGGACGTCGATCCCGGCCAATTGTTGCGGTTGGCACTGATCCGCAATGGCGCCCTGTTCAACGGCAACGCCCTCGACAAGACGAGCGAGCTCCTTGCGATCGAGCTGTCGAAGCTCGGCTATCCCTTTGCGCACGCGGTGCCCCGCATCACCCGCGATCGGGCCGCGCAACGCATCGACGTCTCTTACGTCATCGAGCAGGGGGCGCGCACCTATATCGAGCGCATCGAAATCCACGGCAACTCGCGCACCCGCGACTATGTGATCCGGCGCGAGTTCGATTTCGGCGAGGGCGATCCCTACAACAAGACCCTGATCGACCGGGCGGAGCGCCGGCTGAAGAATCTGAACTATTTCAAGACCGTGAAAATCGCGAGCCGTCCGGGCTCCTCGCCGGACCGCGTGGTGCTCGACGTCGAGACCATCGATCAACCGACCGGCGACATCAATTTCTCCGGCGGCTATTCGACCCAGGACGGCTGGCTCGGCGAGGTCAAGGTCGGCGAGCGCAATCTCTATGGCTCCGGCTATGACGTGAAGGCGTCGGCAACGTTCGGTCAGTACGCGCAGGGCATCAATCTTTCGGCTTCCGAGCCCTACTTCCTCGGCATGCGGGTTGCGGCCGGCGTCGAATTGTTCGGCCGGGTGAGCCAACCGACCAGCTACCAGTCCTATGGCAGCGAGACCTATGGCGGCGCGCTGGTGTTCGGCACGCCGCTGACCGAGCAGATCGGCGTGCAATGGCGCTACTCGCTCTACAACCAGAACATTACGCTGTCGCCGAACGGCAACGGCCTCGTCGCATCCCTGCCGATCCAGCAGGCCGCGGCGGCTGGTCCAGCCTGGGTCTCGCAGGCCGGCACCACCACTACCTTCAGCACCCTCGACAACAACAAGAGCCCGACCAGCGGAATCAGGTCGCAGCTCAGCCAGGATCTCGCCGGCCTCGGCGGCGACGTCAGATTCCTCCGCACCACCCAGGATGTGCGCTACTATCACCAGCTCAATGGCGACCTGGTCGCCATGGTTCGCGGGCAAGGCGGCTACATCACGGGCTGGGGCGGCCAGCAGGCGCCGCTCATGAACACCTTCTTTGGCGGTCCGACCATGGTGCGCGGCTTTGCACCCTATGGATTCGGCCCTCGCGACCTGACTTCGGGCTCCACCAGGGACAATGTCGGCGGCAACATGTATTTTGCAACCACTGCCGAGCTGCAGAGCGGCATTCCCGGGGTGCCCGACGAATACGGGCTGAAGGCGTCGGCCTTTGTCGACGCCGGCAGCGTGTTCAGCTACCGCGGCCCGACGAGTTTCTCGGGCCAGTCGCTGCAGGTCGCCGACAAGAGCATCGTCCGCTCCTCGGTCGGCGTCGGCCTCACCTGGGCCTCGCCCTTCGGCGCGCTGACGGTGGACTACGCCGTTCCGCTGACCAAGGCGGCCTACGACGTCACGCAATCGCTGCGCTTCAGCGCGGGAGGCTTCTGACGGGTATTCGCGCAGGCGCCGCAAACCCGTAGATCAGTGCAAGCCGATCGAGGCATTCCTGGAAGCGCCGGGCGAAGTAGTCCCTCCAGCGCTGGCCGCGCAGGTCGCGCCGCTCGCCCACCTGCTCCATGTTCATGCCCAGAATCAGCACCTCGTGGATGAGCGCCGTGCCGTCGGCGCCGAGCTCATGCTCCACGCGATTGAGCCGCATCACCGCCCGGCGCTGCCCTTCCGTGATCGGCTCCCGCATCTGGCCTCCATCGACGCGCTCCCGCGTCGGATCGACCGCTTGCGGGCCGCGCTCGGCCTTCTCCCAGTCGTTCTGGAAAGCCCGGCCGCCCCGGTATTGCGCCTCGTCGATCTGCCGGCGCGAATGCAGCTTCGCCAGGGGATCGCCGCGCGTCGAGCGCAAGGCAACAATCCTGTCCCCGTGCTCGGCGCCGAAGGGATCGTCAACCTCGACTGCCGCCACCTCCGCATTGTGCGGCAATTCCTGCGCGCGCCGGTCGTAAGCCTTGGACGGATCATAGGGTTTCTTGCGCTTCCTGCGTACCATTCCAACACTTCTCCACTCGGTAGGTTCCGGCCGCGGCGACCAGCCGGAGCGGCGCGATGCTCGCAGCCCGCTCGGTCGGGACGTCGGGGTTGCGCGTGAGATGAAAATGCGGCGTGCAATAGCTCGAGCCTTTGCGGCGCCGATGACCGCAAAAGGTGATGGCATCGCCTTCGAGCTCGCCGCCATAGGGGTAGCGACAATCGCCCCGTTCGAGCTCGACCAGCGTCAGATGGCGCGGATTGACGTCGACGCAGCGAAGTCGAACAGCCTTCCGCCGCTGGAAAACCGGCCGACGCTGGAGCAGCTGCAGCAGCGCCGAATCATCGCTTCGGGGTCTCGGTGGCCGTTGAAACGTCGCGTCGGCCATCGGCGGCGGCTTGGACCGTTCCGGCTCCCCCAGACCCATCCGCCGCCCGCGTCCGAGGGCGGCGCTGCGGGAGTAAGAGGTGCCAAATCTGTCATTTATGGCGTCCGCGGCATCCCTGTACGACATTCCCTTGGTCAAAAACTCGCTCAACGCCTCGCAATGCGCGGGCGGCCAGTACGCTGATTCCACTTGTCTCGTTCCCGTTTCTTTTCACTGGCCGCAGACCCCGGCCTTCATTATGCTATTCCGAATATTCGGTCAAGCTAATTTTTCCGAAAAACGGCATTGATTTTCATTATGAAATTCGGAACGTAGGGAAATCGGAAAGGGGAATAGCCATGCTTGACGTTAAAATGATCGAACGGGGACTGAAAAAGACGGGTAAGTCCAAGGGCGGGATGGCCGCCGCCATGGGGGTGCGCCCGGGTGCGGTATCGGAAATCTTCTCGGGAATCAGGCTGATCAAGGCCTCCGAGGTCGAGCCGATCATGGAATATCTGAGACTTAACTGGGTGCCGGTCATGGGGCGGGTCGGCGCCGGGGCCATCATCGAGCCAGAATACGAGCAGGTGCCGCCGGAGGGCCTGGGGGAGATCGAACTGCCCTTCCCGGTCTATGAAGAGACCATCGCCTTCGAGGTTATGGGCGATTCGATGCTGCCAAAGCACGAAAACGGCGACATTATCGTGGTCTACAAGGACCAGCGCCACCCGATCTCGTCCTTCTATGGCGAGGAAGCCGTGGTGCGGCTGAAGACCGGGGAGCGCTACCTGAAGACCATCGAGAAGGGAAAATCGCCGACCGTGGTCAACCTCGTCAGCTTCAACGCCAAAGCCATCAACGGGGTAAAGCCCGAATGGATCGGCGAAATCTTCGTCACCTTGCCGCGCGGCCAGATCAACCGGATGCGCGCCAAGGCGGCCAAACGGGCCAAGAAGGGCGGCCGGTAACGGGGTCGGAACCCGCCCCGGCGGGGCCGCCTGATTCGGCCGGATTGGAAGGCGCCGCGACACTTTTGCGGCGCCTTTTCATTTTTTCGGAATTTCGCTTGACTTCTGTTCCGATTTTCCGTAGCAATGCCCGACGTAAGCGCCTCACCGTCACGGGCGGAGACTGATGCAATATTTCGTTGTCATGATCGACTACGGGCGACGCGGCCGCGAGGCCATTGTGGATCCTGAAGTTACCCGGCGCGAAGTCGTGGCCCGCGTAACGTCAGGCGAGTACCGGGACATCAGTTTCATTCATGAAATCTCCGACTGCTCCGTGCGAGACATCACGTCGGATATTCTTGCCGAGGCCACCCTTCCCCGTGTCGAACCGGAGGAGATCGACCTGCAAGCCGTTCGTTTCGATCACCTCCGCGATCTCGGCAAGCATACCCCGGACGAAGACTGCGCCGTCGATGGTTCCGACCAATTGATTCACAGCTAGACGGATTCCATCATCAAAATGAAGTGACGGCCCGCGACCGGACGCCGCGCGCGGAGTCAAAATCCCGTCTCGCTTCGGTCGCACGTTGTTCATGCCCCCTCGGTAAGAGGCAGCAAGAAATGACCCCGCGACCTGTTCGAGGCATCATGGACAGCGAACTCGACTGCGATCTCACTTTCGAACAGTGGGAAACATTGAAGGCACTTCGCGCGCCAGCGCCGGCGGCTCGTCCCCGAGCGCGCCGCGTTCTGGAAAGCCTGGTCGCACTTGATCTCGTATCGACCGATGGCAGCCTTCCCGTCATCACCGCGCGTGGGCGCCGCGTTCTGATCCGGGGTTCGTCGCGGCTGCTGGACGTCGCCGCCTGAGACATCTGCGCCAAGGCCGCCTTTACGCGGGCGGCCGGATATGGCTCAACTTCCCGGTCGAGACACAAGAACGGCTTGCAGGCGGTGTTGCGCCACAACAGCCGGACGGGGAGAAACAGATGTCCCGCCTGCCCGATCTGGAGGCCGACGAGGTCGCGTCCGAACATCGCGACATGCTCAGGCGTAATACCAATCTGCACAAGGTGCTGGTGAATTCGCCGGATAACGCCCGCGAGGTACTGCGGCAGTACCCCATCCCGGGAGTGAACTGACATGCGCCTGCAGGATCGTATCGCTATCGTGGTCGGCGCCGGCCAGAGCCCCGGCGAAGGCATCGGCAACGGCCGCGCCACAGCGCTGACCTTTGCGCGCGAAGGCGCCAAGGTATTGTGCGTCGATCACAATCTCGCTTCAGCCCGTGAAACCGTGGACATGATCGCGGCCAAGGGCGGCACGGGCGTCGCCTTCGAGGCGGACGTCACGAAGGATGCCGACATCAAGGCCATGGTCGCCGATGCGCAGGGCCACTGGGGCCGGGTCGACATCCTCCACAACAATGTCGGCGTCAGCCTCTCCGGCGGCGATGCCGAGCTGCTGGCGATCACCGAGGAGGCATTCGACCGCTGCGTGGCGATCAATCTCAAGAGCTGTATCCTTGCGGCCAAGGCGGTAATCCCGATCATGCGCCAGCAACGGAGCGGCGTCATCATCAACATCTCCTCGATGGCGGCCATCACGACCTATCCATACGTGGCCTACAAGGCCACCAAATCTGCGATGATCGCCTTCACCGAGCAGCTCGCCTACCAGAACGCCGAATACGGTATCCGCGCCAATGTCATCCTGCCCGGTCTGATGAACACGCCAATGGCGGTCGACACTCGGGCTCGCGAATTCAAGAAGAGTCGCGCCGAGGTCGAAGCGGAGCGCGACAGCAAGGTTCCGCTGCGCAGGAAAATGGGAACCGGCTGGGACGTCGCCAATGCCGCATTGTTCCTGGCCTCCGATGAAGCGAGCTTCATCACCGGCGTGACGCTGCCGGTCGACGGCGGGGCCAGCGTGCGGCGCGGCTAGAACGCCTCACGCATCGGCTTTCGCATCAGCGGCTCGCCGGCGCGAATCCGCTGCCCCTCCCTGATGTTCTCGCTGAACGCGAAATCGCCGGGCGCGATGATGATGATGGTCGAGCCGTGCTCGAACCAGCCGAGCTCCTCGCCCTTTCGTACCTCGGCATCGCAAGGGAAGACCGTCGGTCCCCGTGTCTGTGCGTTGAGGGTAACGTCGAGGAGGTGCAGACGGATGCTGGCCACCAATATCGCCGCTACCGGGACCAGGGTCAGCGCCTCGCCGGTTCGAAGGCGGGCGCGAATGACTGCCCGCTCGTTCTTGCAGAACAGCCGCTCCACCCGCTTGAGTGCAACCGGATTGACGTTCCAGGTATCGCCATGGATCAGGGTGACTTGCCCGACATGAGCGTCATGCGGCGCATGGAAACGGTGATACATGCTCGAGGTAAGCCTTAGCGTGACGAAGCGTCCGTTGCGGTGCTGCTCCACCAGATGGGGATCGCCGAGCAGGTCGAACAGTGAATAGGGCGCACCCTTGACCTGGAACAGCTCGGTATCGGCGATCTCGCCGAATGCGCCCACGATGCCATCGCTCGGGCTGGCCACGATCGCCGGGTCGGGATCGAACGGACGCAAGCCGGGCTTCAGCTCTCGGGTGAAGCAATCGTGCAAGCTCTTGAACTCCGTCTTGTTCGCCTCGGAGAGATCGAGATCCGAGAACAGCCGCCAGCAGGCGATCGAAACGTCCCGCACCAGCGGGTTCTCGATCTTGCTGAACCAGCCCATGAAGCGGGTGATCGCCGCACGGGGAATCCGGTTGGTCAGCAGGAAGTTGATGTCCTCCTGCTGGGTGAAGGTGGAGATCAGGCCCTTGACTGTCATGAAACTGTCAGCGGGGCTGGTTAGCGCTGTTTGCCATGGATTCACCCACCCTGATTCTCTCCCTGTCCACAGCCGCCGGCGCAACCGCCGCGGCCTTCCCAAAATTGAGCGCGCGTCTGGCGCTGTCGCGCGCCAAGCACCGGTCGTTGACCGGCCACTCGAAGATGTCGAAGGCAGTCGCGCGGCTGATCCCGCACTACGAATTCGACATCGACGATTTCTTCCGCTCCGACGGCGCACCGCCCGCCATCGCCACGAAGCGGCAGGACGGCTTCTTCCGCCTCGCCAGCCTCTACGAACAGCGCTACCCCACGGGCCGCGCGATGACCGCGGAAGCCGCCGAGCGCATTTCCGACCTGCAGTTCACCAAGGCGTACCGGGTGCCGTTCCAGTACAGCCGGCTTGTACAGGAATATCTCGGCTCCAGTTCGTTCGTCGTATCCTCGTCCGGCGTCACCGTCACAGACGTCGACGGCAATGTGTTCTACGACCTCACCGGCTCCTACGGCGTCAATATTTTTGGCAATGACTTCTACAAGGAGTGCATCGCCAAGGCGGAAAGCCGTGCCCATGCGCTCGGCCCGGTGCTCGGCGCCTATCATCCCGTCGTATCCGACAACGCGAAGCGGCTTTGCCAGGTTTCCGGCCTCGACGAGGTTTCCTTCCACATGTCCGGTACTGAAGCCGTCATGCAGGCCGTTCGGCTGTCGCGCTACCACACCAGGCGAACGCATCTGGTGCGTTTCGCCGGCGCCTATCACGGCTGGTGGGGCGACGTGCAGCCGGGCGTTGGCAATCCCGTCTCGCCGCACGAAACCTATACGCTGGCTGAGATGTCCGAAAAGACGTTGCGCGTGCTGCGGACGCGCCGCGACATCGCATGCGTCCTCGTCAATCCGCTGCAGGCGCTCCACCCCAACAGCAACGCGCCGGGCGATTCTTCGCTCGTCGACAGCTCCCGCGTCGGCCAGTACGACCGCGCCGCTTACACGGCTTGGCTCAAGGCGCTGCGCGAGGTCTGCACCGAGCGCGGCATCGTGCTGATCTTCGACGAGGTCTTCGTCGGCTTCCGTCTCGCCGCCGGAGGAGCCCAGGAATACTTCGGCGTCCGCGCCGATATGGTGACCTATGGCAAGAGCCTCGCGGGCGGCCTGCCGATCGGCGTGGTCTGCGGCCGCAAGGATCTGATGCGCCGCTTCCGCAACGATCGTCCCGCCGACATCTGTTTTGCGCGCGGCACCTTCAACTCCCATCCCTACGTCATGACGGCAATGGACCAGTTCCTGACGCGGCTGTCCGAACCCTCGTTCCGCAACGTCTATGACGGGCTCGACCAGCAATGGAACGCGCGAGCACGGAACCTCAACGAGATGATGACTTCCGCCGATCTGCCGGTCCGCGTCAGCAATCTCTCGTCGATCTGGATGGTTCATTATACAGTGCCGTCCCGCTACAACTGGATGCTTCAATACTATCTGCGCGCCGAAGGGCTCGCGTTGAGCTGGGTCGGTACCGGCCGACTGATCTTCAGCCTCAATTTCAGCGATGCCGATTTTGTCGCCGTCGCCGAACTTTTCGTCGCAGCTGCGTCGAAGATGAAGGCGGACGGCTGGTGGTGGCACGATGCGGCGCTGACCAACAAGGCGATCCGCCGTCAGATCCTCAAGGAAATGCTGACAAGAAAGCGGCTGCGGTGAACCGCAGCCGCCTTGAAGTCGCATACTCATCTTACGCGTGCTTGACGTGGTTCTCGAGACCGGGGTCGATCAGCTCGCCCTTGATCAGGGCCAGCGGCGCCTTGCGGTAGAGTTTGAAGTCGTTGAACGGGTCGGTGATGATCTTGGTCATCCAGACAAGCCCGGTCTCGACATCGCGGATGAAGAACAGATGCACGGTGCGGAACAATAGTCCGCCGATGCCGACAGCAAGCCAGATCTTGGCAACCTGACGGGTAAAATCAGTGAACGAGGTCCAGGGCTCGAACAGGCCGAACAGTGTCGGATCGAGTGCAAGCACCAGTGGCGACAGCGCCCAGATCGACATCAACACCACCTTGCGCTGCAGGTTATATCCGACCTTTATCTCTTCCTTGTGCTCGTGTGACGCCTCGTTGACGTGGTCGTAACCCTTCGGCTCGAAGAAGAAGTGACCGGCCTGGCGCGTGGTCATCGAGACCAGCCAGCCGACCAGGGCCGACACCACGGGATCGATGAGCAGCATCACATAGGCGAACAGGAAGCTGACGGCACTGACGAAGTGCAGGCTCTGGTTGATCCGGCTGTGGTGGTAGTAGCGATGGTCGTCCCAGCGCTGTGTCCGCAATTCCTGCAGGAAATTCTTGATCATCTGGTCTCCCCAAGGTCTTTCGTGATTCTTTCTACGCGAGTTCGATGTCCGGCGCGTGACATCATCATGATGACATGTGACAAGGTCTGGTGACGCGATGCGCAATCCGCGCTCGTCCGCCTTTTCAAGCGGCCACAGCTATACCGACCTTGCGGAAGCGAACCAGCGAGAAATGGCCTAGGGGCGGCACCAGGCGACGTTCCACCAGCTCCATGCCCTGCGCGCCGGCCAGCCATTTGGCGTAGCGCGACCAGGCGAACTCGGCGGTACGGAAGCCGAGCGGCCGCACCACCGGCTGCAGGCGCTGCTCGATGAACCGGCGCATGCCGGCATCCGCGCTGACCCGGGTCAGGATGATCAGTTCGCCACCAGGGCGCAGTACGCGGGCGAACTCATCGAGCGCGGCTTCCGGATTGGGGACCGCAGTCACGACATATTGCGCCATCACGACGTCGAAGCAATTGTCCGGAAACTCGAGCTTCTCGGCATCCATCACCGCCAGCCCCTCAACGTTCTTGAGGCCGAATTCGGCGACGCGCTTCTTCGCCTTCTCCAGCATCGCCTCCGAAATATCGGTGCCGAAGATGCGCAGATGCGGCGCATATTGCGGCAGCGAAATTCCCGTGCCGACACCAACTTCGAGCACGCGCCCACCGATCCGGTTGGTCGCGGCAATGGCGGCCCGACGCCCCTTGCTGAATACACCTCCGAAAACCAGGTCGTAGACCGGCGCCCAGCGGTCATAAGCCTGCTCGACGGTTGCACGGTCGAAGTCGAGTTGCTGCGTGCCGTCAAGCTTGATGATTTCTGCCATGTCACTCTGCCTTGTTGACCGGATGATTGATTAACCCTGCACGGCGCTTCGGCCGGCGACGGAACGCACAGGCCGCAGCGAACGGCTCGGCTGCAGCGCCGTCAAATTGCCGAGGAATTGCCGCGCGCTGTTCTCCCAGGAACGCTCCAGCGCGAAATTCCGGCAGTTCTGGCGCGACATCTGCAGCGCGCGCAGACAGGCCGCGCGCAGGTCGCGATCGATGGCACCGATCGGGCGATCGGCGATCACGTCGAGCGGCCCCGTCACCGGGAACGCCGCTACCGGCGTGCCGCAGGCCAGCGCCTCGAGCTGGACGACGCCGAACGTATCGGTGAGGCTCGGGAAAACAAAGACGTCGGCGGCCGCAAGGTGCGATGACAAGTCCCTGCCCTTCTTCTCCCCGAGAAAATGGATGTCCGGAAACTTGCGCTGCAGCTCGGCCTTTTGCGGTCCGTCACCGACGACGACCTTGGAGCCGGGCAGATCGAGCGAGAGGAACGCCTCGAGATTCTTTTCGACCGCAACGCGGCCCATGGTCATGAAGATCGGACGAGGAAAGTCGAGCTTCGCAGGCTCATCCGGCCGAAACAGCTCGGTGTTGACGCCGCGCGTCCAATAGCCGAGCCGGCGGAATCCGCGCTCGGTGAGCTCGCGCCGCAACGAATCGGTCGCGACCATGACCATTGAGGAAGCAGAATGAAACTTCCGCATGACGGCGTAGCCGAAGCTCTCAGGAATGCCGGTGCGAACGGAAACATATTCCGGAAAGCGCGTCGTATAGGAGGTCGTGAAAGCCAGCCTGTGCCGTCGGCAATAAGCCCGCACCGCCCAGCCGATCGGCCCTTCCGTGGCAATATGGATTGCATCCGGCGAAGCGGTCTCGATCCGGCGCGCAATCTCGTACCGGTTCGGCAGCGCAACCCGCAGGCCCGGATAGGTCGGGACGGGCATGGACGGAAAGCCTTCCGGCGTAAGAAATTCCATCTCCTCGCCAAGACCCGATGCGCTGGTGGCAAGCGAGGTTAGCGTCCTGACGACGCCGTTGACCTGAGGATGCCAAGCGTCGGTCGCAATCAGTATCGGCATGTCCTGACCCTAGGATTTGCGCTCGATTCTCAATCCCGACGTTCGGACATGGATATTTCAGGCGTGTGACGTCATGCACCTGTCAGGTTGTTTTTCGACTCGTTAACGGCCTTTTTCGTGTAACGTGACAGAACGATGTCAGAAGCCGACGATAATTCCCGGGTTTCCCGCCGGCGACGCAGGCGCAAGAGCTATGCGCTCCTGATCCTGGCGGCAGGCATTTTCATGTTCGGAATTGCCGCAGGCTCTCTCTATTGGTTCCTGCGGCCGACCACGCTGCGCATTGCCGTGGGCCCGACCGGCAGCGACGATCACAAACTGGTGCAGACGCTCGCCCAGCTTTTTGCACGGGAGCGAACCCCGATCCGGCTCTCGCCGATCGCGACCGAAGGGTCGGTCGAAAGCATCGCGCTTTTCGCAGCCGGCAAGACCGACCTCGCGGTTGCGCGCGGCGATCTGAACCTTCCGGCCGACGCCGAGTCGGTGATCATCCTGCGCAAGAACGTCGTCGTGCTGTGGGCTCCCGCCGGACAGCCGCCGAACGGATCGAAACGCAAGCCCACGCCGAAGATCAAGTCGATCGACGATCTCGCCGGCCGCCGCGTCGGCGTTATCGGCCGCACGCAGGCCAATGTGACCTTGCTGAAGGTTATCCTCACGGAGTCCGGCGTCAACGCCGACAAGGTCGCCGTAACTCAGTTCGGCACCAACCAGATCGCCGAGATGGCCCGCGATGCGACACTCGACGCCTTCCTGACGGTCGGGCCGCTCGACAGCAAGATCACCAAAGACGCCATTGCCGCCACGGCCGCGAGCCGCGGCGAGCCGAAATTCCTGCCGATCGACGTTTCCGAGACGATTGCGAGGAAGCATCCGCGCTACGAATCCGAGGAAATCCCGGCCAGCATTTTCAGCTCGTCGCCTGCCCGCCCAGTGGAGAAGGTCGACACAGTCAGCGTCAATCACCTGATCATTGCGCCGCGCTCCCTGTCCGATACGAAAGTCAGCGCTTTCGCACGGCAGACGTTCAACGTCCGTCAGCAGCTTGCCCGCGAAATTCCGAACGCGCCGAAGATCGAGAAGCCGGACACCGACAAGGATGCCGCCTTGCCGGCCCACGAGGGAGCCGCGGCCTATTTCGACGGCAACGAGCGCACGTTCCTGGAAAGATACACCGATTACATCTGGGGCGTCATTCTCGTCCTTTCCGGTCTGGGATCGGTCGGCGCTTGGCTGCGGCATTACTGGAGCCGCGATGAGCGCGAGGCCTATGAGACGCATCGCGACGATCTTCTCGATCTGATCACCAAGGCGCGGCAAGCGGATTCGGCGGAAGCTCTGTCGGCGATGCAGGGTCAGGCCGACGGCGTGCTGCGCGAGGCGCTCGACTGCTTCGAAAACGGCGCGATCGAGGACGGTGATCTGGCGGCGATCGGGCTGGCGCTCGAACAGTTCCATCGCGCCGCAACGGACCGTCGGGTGGCGCTCGAATCCGACGCACCGGGAATGCCGCGCATGCGAGCGATGTGAGACGCGCAGGGCCTGAAGCAGACGACCATGGGTATCGAGACCGAAATCAAGTTCGAAGTGTCCCCGGGCGATCTGCAAAAACTGGCGTCCTCGCGCAGCCTGCGCCCCAGCGACGGGCAGATTGCCGAGCATCAGCATCTCGTCTCGACCTATTTCGACACCCCCGATCATCTCCTCAGGCGCCAAGGTATCTCGTTGCGCGTAAGGCAAGTCGGCAAGAAGCGCATCCAGACCATCAAGACAGCATCGAACGGCGTCGCCGTCGCGCGCGACGAATGGGAGAAACGCATTGACGGCAACGTGCCGGACCTGCGCGCGGCGCGCGGCACACCGTTGCAACGGCTGCTTTCCAGGAGGCTCAAGCGCGATCTCGATGCCGTTTTCTCAACCCACGTTCATCGTACGCTGGTGCCGCTGCGTCCCGGCAACAGTCGGGTCGAGCTCGCGCTCGATGAAGGCCACATTCGTGCCGGGCTCTATTCCAGCCCGCTTGCCGAGGTCGAGCTCGAGCTGAAGAACGGTTCGATCGGCGACCTCTTCAAGACGGCACGAACGGTTGCGCAACTCGTACCGGCACGGCTGGCGCTGAAGGCGAAGTCCCAACGGGGCTACGATCTGATCACGGACCGACCGACAGCCTCTGTATCGGCCGCCAAGATCGTGCTCCCATCCAGAACTACGCTCGCCACCGCATTTCAAGTGATCGGCCGATCCACACTGCATCACATTGCCGCCAACGAGCCCGCCGTGCTGGCCGGCTTGCCCGAAGGCGTACACCAGATGCGGGTCGGCGTGCGCCGCCTGCGGGCCGCGCTGTGGGTCTTCGCGGACCTGCTTCGCTGCAAGCAGACCGAATCGATCAGGAGCGATCTCAAATGGCTCGCCGGCAAGCTTGGGCAGGTCCGTGACCTCGACGTCTTTCTGGCGACGCACGTCAAGCGTCTCGAAGCCGCCGATCCGCCGATCGAAGGCCTCGGCGACCTCGTCTCCGAGCTCGAATACAGGCGAGCAGTCGCTGCGGAAGCCGCGAAAGCCGCCATCGGCAGCGCGCGCTATCGCCTGCTGATCCTCAATGCCCTCGAATGGATCGAGGACGGCGCCTGGCTGAGACTTCGGTCGGCGCTGCGCACGCAGCAGATCAGGCCGTTTGCCGCGGATCTGTTCGCCCGCCGAATCGCAAAGGCCAAGAAGCGCGCCAAGGATATCGACAAGCTCAGCGTACACGATCGGCACAAGCTGCGCATTGCCATGAAGAAGCTGCGTTACAGCATCTACTTCTTCGAAAGTCTATTCGACGGCCACAAGAGCAGGAAGACGCTGTTGCGCTACAAGGACTGCCTGGGCGGCCTGCAGGATAGTCTCGGAGCTCTCAACGATATCGCGGTGCATCAGCGGATGGTGACCAGGTTCAGGAATGACATCGAGAACCGCAAGTCGGAGCCGGTGGCCTTTGCCGCCGGCGCCGTGGTCGGCACCGAGCGCGGCGAAACTGAAAAGTTGCTTGCGGCAGCCGAAAAAGCGGCCCGCAAGTTGCGCCGCGCCGGGGAGTTCTGGTGCTGACCCTCCCCGCTGGAAAAGGCGGTCAATTCGGCTAGTCTTCGAGACTTCGGAGGACGCGCGATGAATGGAGCAGCGGCGGTGCGGACCATGAAGGACTATCCGATCCCCGCGCAGCGGCTATTTGCCGTCGCCGGGCACAAATTTCCCGAAGCCGCCGCGGGCGAACAGCAGCGGCTCCTGTCCGTTGTAGGAATAGGCCTCGACCGCGCCGAGGAAGATAATGTGGTCACCGCCATAGTAACGATTGACTGCGCGGCACTGGAATTGCGCGACGCTGCCGGCAATGATCGGTGCGTTGCCCAGCCCCGGCTGCCATTCCACGCCGGCAAACTTGTCGCCGGACGATTTTGCAAACTTCAGCGCCAGCTCCTTTTGCGACACGTCGAGCACGTTGACTGCAAAATGGCTGGCGTTCTGAAAGATCGGCAACCCCTGCGAAAACATGCCGAGGCTCCACAGTACCAGCGGCGGATTCAGCGACACCGAGGCAAAGGAGTTGCAGGTCACGCCATAGGGTTTGCCGTCGGCCGCCATCGCCGTGACGATGGTGACGCCGGTGCCGTAGGTGCCGAGCGCATTGCGGAAATCCCGAGGATCGATCGCCGAATTGTCGCTGGCAAGCTCGTTGGCCGGATCGGCCGGATGTTTGGGATGATCGGACATCCGCACCTCAGAGCGTCAGGTTTTCGGATGGCAGGCCGAGCACCACCCGGCCGTAATTGGTGCCTGCCGCATCGAAGTTGAAAGCGAGATGCGAATTGACTGCGTGCGCATCCCGGAACTGGCGCTGCAACGTGCCCGAGGTGAACAGGCTGCGCGCGCCGCTCGCGGTGAACAGCAGCGTCACCGCCTCGGTGCAGAGATTGACGGAAAAGGCGCCGTCGCGCCGCAGCCGCGTCTTTTCCGCGATGTCGGGGATGTGGCCGCGCCGCGCGTCGGCCATGGCGTTGATGCAGTTGGTGCGCATCAGGAGCCGAGCGGTGTCGACCTTGGCGGAAGCCTCCGCGATCTTGATCTGCGTCGTCTGCAAGTCGGAGAGCTTGGCGCGGTTGTACGTCGAGGCGCGATGCCGGGCCAGCTCGACATAATCGTCCAGACACGCCTGCGCGTTGCCGAGACCTACGCCCGACAGCACGTAGGGAAACAACGAGAACACCGGCAGTGCGTAGAGCGCATTCGGATTGACGGCGCTGCCGGGCGTAGGTCCGCCGGTGAACTCGCCGATCGCAATCGACATGTGGCCGGCGACGAAAGCATCGCTCACCTTGACGTCGTTCGAGCCGGTGCCGCAAAGGCCGGTCGCGTTCCAGGTGTCGTTGATGGTGTAGTCGCTCCTCGGCAGCAGGAAGATGCGGTACTCGATGCCGTCGGCCTCGTCATCGGTCTCGACCACGCCGGCGAGCATGTTCCACTCGCAGGACTCGACGCCCGACGAGAACGGCCAATGGCCGTTCAGCGTATAGCCTCCCTTTGCCTTGCGGGCGCGGCCGGCCGGAAAGATGAAGGACGACGCAATCAACGCGTTGACGTCCTTGTTCCACACCGCGTCCTGCGCTCGGGAATCGAACATGCCGAGCATCCAGTGGTGGCTGGAAAGATTGGCGAAATTCCACGCCACCGATGCATCCGCCTGCCCCAGCGCATCGGCGCAATCGACCAGCGCGACATAGTCGAGCTCCGCACCGCCCAGCCGCTTGGGCTGCAGGATGCGGAACAGGCCGGTCTCGTGCAAAGCGCGCTCGGTCTCGGGTGGCAGGCGGCGCAGCGCCTCGGTCCGCGAGGCGCGCTCGCGCAGGTCCGGGATCAGCGCGCGGGCACGCGCGACCATGTCGGCATAGCCATCCGTGCCCTGCCCCGAGACAAGGCGAACATCGGGCTTGCGGGTGCTTCCGGGCATCGGCGCTTCCTCGCCCGGCTCAGTTCAGCCGGCCGGCTGCAGTTTATCCCTTGATGTCAGCCGATCAAGGGAGGCGGCGGGCATGGCTAGTCCGCGTTGTCGGCCGTCTGCTCCCCACGCCGCAGGAGACCCTTCAGCCGCGCTTCGCTCCGTTCGAGCATCCCCGCGTCCAGCCTTCCCTTGCCCGCCGCCGCCGAAGCGCAGGCGAACACCCGATAGAACTGCGTGCCATCGAATGCGACCAGCAGCAGGTCCACGCCGGCATTGATCGCCTCGACCACGGCGCTGCAGACGTCCTTCTGATAGATCGCACCCATCACCAGGTCGTCGGTGATGACAGCGCCCTGATAGTTCCATTTGCGGCGGATGATGCCGTCGATCACCTTCTTCGAATGCGACGCGGCGCGATCCGGATCGGCCGCGGTCAGCCTGACATGTCCGACCATGAGCGCCGCCCGTGAGCCTCCCAGCGCCTGCCGGAAGGGACGCCAGTCGGAGATCTCGAGCTCGTCGACGTCAGCCGCGAGGTCGGCGCTGAAATGATGGGTATCGCCGCGCACGCGTCCGAGCCCGGGAAAATGCTTCACCGTCGCACCGACCCCCGACATCTCGAGACCGCGGATATAGGGTAGTGCAACAGCGGCCACCTTGCCAGGATCGCCCGAAATCGCGCGCCGCCCGATCAGTGTGTTGAAATCGAATCGCGTGATCTTCTTCTCGGGGCGCAAATCCAGCACCGGGGCAAAGTTGAGATTGACGCCGAGGGCCGCCAATTCCCGGCCGTGGATCCGCCCATATTCCTCGGCCATGCGCTCGCGCAAGTCACCGGGCAGCTCCGCCAAGGTCGCGAGCGGCGGCAGTTCGGTCAGCACGGGCGCAAGATGCGATACGATGCCACCTTCCTGATCGGCCGCAACGATCAGGGGCGGCAGGTTCGCGGCACGCCGCCGGGCCTGCAGCGCGGAGATTTCCGATCTGAGGGCTTGCGCGCTGCGGCCCCCGAGATTGTGCCGGGTGACATATACGCCGGCGATCAGGCCCTTCTCCGCCAAGGCAGCCACCTCGTCGAAGGAGGAGTAGCCGACGACGAAGTGCCGGCCGAGTTCGTGGGCTGTGGAAGCTTCCGTTTGAAGCACGTCGTGCTTGCGCAACTCGAAACGCAGATGCGCCGCCAGCATCGATAGCGGCACGAGGCACCACAGCAGGACCAGAATCCGCCTCGCGCCGGCCCAGTAGCCGCGCCAGATCAGGACGATCGCAACAAGGAAGCCGGACGCGCAGACGGCGATGTTGCCCGTGCCGCGTAGCGAGATCAGGTAGGGATCGTTCTTGTTGAATCCGATGAACAGGAAGGCCAGCGCGAGAGGCCACAGCAGCGCAGCGCCGATACGACTGACCATCTGAACGAGCCGCCCCATGAACTGAGCCCTCGACATCGAGGCAGCTCGCCTCGTAACGGCAATGGCTCCGCGGCTCCAGCGAATAATCGCCTCTGCACGATTTCTGCATGAAATACCTGAACTCCTGCAGACATCGCTCCCGTCAACTGCACAACCGCCGTTCACAGTCCGCATCGCAACTCAACTGATCGATTCTTCATGCCCGTTCCCACACGACTAGCCAATGACGGATGGTGGCTGTGCGACAGCCCGCCGGTCACACCCGCAACCATCTCCTTGCGCATCACACAGAGAGGCTTCGCCGCCATGAACAACCCTGCTCAGCCGGAAACCGTCGCTGCTCCTGTGCGGACCAACGTGATCGCGATCAGGTTTGCCGCAGCGGCTGGTCTGGCAGCGCTCGCCGACTGGCTGTTCTACGAGGAACATGTTGGCATTAGCCTCGTCATCTTCGCGATCGTGCTAGCCGGCTGTGCGCTGCTGACCAACCTTGCCTCGCTGGATCGCGGACGGCTTCTGCCCGCGGGCCTCGTCCTGATTGCCGGTCTGGCGCCCGCCATCGAAGATCTGAATGCAATTTCGCTGAGCTTCGTGCTGCTGGCTTTGGGCGTAGCAGCGGCGATGCTCACAAACCCCGGCTTTGACAGCCTCGCCGATCGCGCCCGCGCGCTGCGCGAACTCTACTTGTTCGCGCCGCTCAGGTTGACCCGCGATGGCATCGATGCCCTCGACTTGCCGCGCATCTCCTCCGGCATTGCGGTGTGGATCGTGCCGGTGCTGATGAGCTGCGTCTTCCTGCTGCTGTTCGCGTCGGCCAATCCGCTGATCGAGAAGTGGATGTCCGCGGGCAATCTGGCGAAGCTCACTGCGAATTTGAGCTTGCCGCGAATCCTGTTCTGGGGGCTGGCACTTTCCCTGATCTGGCCGTTCGTCTGGCTACGCTGGCATCGCACCCAGGCGAAGGTTACCACGTCCGAACCCGTCATCGGCGTGACCGAGTTCCTCAGCACGGCGACCGTCCTGCGCTCGCTGATCCTGTTCAACCTGCTGTTCGCCGTGCAGACCGCACTCGACATTGTCTACCTCTGGGGCAACGCCGCGCTGCCCGCCGACATCACCTTCGCCGGCTACGCCCATCGCGGCGCCTACCCGCTGATCCTGACTGCGCTGCTCGCCGCCGGCTTCGTTCTGGTCGCGATGCGCCCCGGTGGCCCGGCCGAGCAATCGAAGGTGATCCGGCCTCTGGTCTATCTCTGGGTCGCACAGAACGTGATGCTGGTCATCTCGTCCATCCTGCGCCTCGATCTCTATGTGCAGACCTACCTGCTCACCTACTGGCGGATCGCCGCCTTCATCTGGATGCTTCTGGTGGCGACGGGACTTGTGCTGATCGTCGCCCGCATCGCCCTGCAGCGTGGCAACGCCTGGCTGATCCGCCTCAACCTGATCGCAGCGTTGTCGACGCTTTACGCCTGTTCCCTGACGAACTTTGCCGCCATCATCTCCGACTACAATGTCAGCCACAGCCGTGAAATGACCGGAAAGGGCGTGGATGCCGACATCAACTACCTGCTCAGCCTCGGGCCCCAGGCCGTGCCCGGCATCAACAAGATGCCAAGAATACACGAGGGTGAATTGACGCTTGTTTCCCGGCGCGATTCCCTCGTAGATAGATTCCAGCGCGAGACGGCTTCGTGGCGTGCCTGGGGTCTGCGAGACTGGCGGCTGAAACGATATCTGGATGGGCAGGAGAAGCGTGCGCCAGGTTGAGCAAATATCGATCGGGAGAAATGCGTGACGCACCGCATCCTCATTGTCGACGATGACCTGCATATCCGGGAGGTCATTCGGGTCGCGCTGAAGAAGGCCGGCATGGCGGTCTCGGAAGCACGCGACGGCAAGGAAGCGCTGAGCCGCTTTGCCAGCGACCGGCCCGACCTCGTCGTGCTCGACATCGGCATGCCCGAGTTCGACGGGCTCGACGTCTGCCGCGAGATCCGCAAATCCTCCGACGTGCCGATCCTGTTCCTCTCGGCCCGCGACGAGGAGATCGATCGCATCCTCGGGCTGGAGATCGGCGGCGACGACTACGTCACAAAACCGTTCAGCCCGCGCGAGCTGGTGGCCCGCATCAATGTCATCCTGCGGCGCTCGGTTGCCCGCGCGACCGACGCGAACGGTCAGCACACTCCGCTGGCGCAAGGCGCCCTCTCGGTCGATCCGGACCGGCATGTCGCGGCCTTCGCCGGCACGCCGCTGCGCCTGACCGCGATCGAGTTCGGCATCCTGCGCGCGTTCCTTACCCGGCCCTCCTCGGTGTTCAGCCGCGAGCAGATCATGGCCGCCGCCTATCAGCTCAACATCCAGGTCTCCGATCGCACCATCGACAGCCATATCCGAAATATCCGCGCCAAGCTCGCGGCGGTGAATTGCGACAATGTGATCGAGACCATTCATGGCGTCGGCTTCAAGCTCGGCCGCTGCGAGCCGCAGACATGAGTGACGCTGCCGGGCGCGACAAATGGCGGCCCTCGCTCGGCCTCGTCATCTTTGCGGTGCTGGCGTCGGTCGCAACGCTGCCGCTGGTCGGCCTGTTCTTCTTTCGCCTCTACGACAACCAGCTCATCCGCCAGACCCAGGCCGAGCTGATTGCGCAGAGTCGCGTGCTGGCAGCTGTCTATGCCCGCGAGGTCGAGGCCCGCCTCGACAAGGGGCTCGTCCTCGGTCCCGAGCTGCCGCCCGAAGCGCGCCCGGATCCCGAAGACCGGGTCACCCCGATCCGTCCCGCACTCGACCTTGCGTCTAACGACCTGCTGATGCGCCGCCCCGATGCAAAGCCCGCACCGCCGGCCAATCCGCTCTATACCGAGATCGGCGCGCGGCTGATGCCGATCATCCTGGAGACGCAGAAGGTCACGCTCGCCGGTTTCCGCATTCTCGACCCAAACGGCGTCGTCATCGCGGGACGGCATGAAGTCGGCGAGTCCCTCGCGCATATCGAGGAGATCGCCGCAGCCCTGAAAGGCCAGTACCACGCGGCCTTGCGCATCCGTAAGCCCGACAAGACGCCGCCGCCGATCTACTCCATCAGCCGCGGTGTCGGTGTGCATGTCTTCTCCGCCATGCCGGTGCTGGTCAACAACCGTGTCGCGGGCGTGATCTATACCTCGCGGACGCCGAGCAACATCTTCGATCATCTGTACCAGGAGCGCGGCAAGTTCATCCTTGCGACACTCGCCGTCGTTCTCGGCACCATCCTCATCGGCCTCGTCTTCCGCCGCACCATCACCCGCCCGATGCGCGAGCTCGTCAGTCGGGTCGATCGTATCGGCCGCGGCGATCGCGACGCGTTCCGGCCCCTGGCGCATTACGGCACGCGCGAGTTCGCGCAGTTGTCGAAGAGCTTCTTCGGCATGGCCGAACAGCTCTCGCGGCGGTCGGACTACATCGCGACCTTCTCGGCCCATCTCACCCACGAGCTGAAGTCGCCGCTTACCTCGATCAAGGGCGCCGCGGAGCTGCTGCTGGAATCGCTGCAGGGGCACACGGCGAGCCTGACGCGGATGGAGCAGAAGAACTTCGTCTCCAACATCCTCGGCGATGCCGAGCGGCTCGAAACCATGACGCAGCGGCTGCGGGAACTCGCCCGCGCCGAGGGCGCGCCGCAGAACGAGAGCAGCGAGCTTTCCTCTGTCGTCAACGCCCTGAAGAGCCGCTACCCGACCCGCGCCATCACTGCCAGCGGCTGCCTCGATCGCTTGATCGGGATGTCCGCGGAGAAGGCGCTGATCGTGCTCACGCATCTCACCGACAATGCGATCCGGCACAATGCCAGGCACGTCCGACTCGAGGCCGCCAATGACGATGCGGCGATACGCATAACCATAAGCAATGACGGCGATCCGATCTCGGAAGCCAACCGCGACCGCATCTTCGACGCCTTCTTCACCACGCGGCGCGACACCGGCGGCACCGGCATGGGGCTCGCCATCGTGCGCGCCATCATGGCGAGCCATGGCGGCTCGATCCGGCTGAAGCCCACCGAGCAAGGCGCCGTCTTCGAGCTGCAGTTCCCCGCGGCGTAGTCCTTAAAGCGCGATGAGACTGGAAGGAAGCGTCATCGCGCTTAAAGTTCTTCTTGTTTGAGCATGATCTCCGCGCAAACGCTTCGCGTTTGTCGCAGGGAAAACCGCATCACACTTTTCCGGATCATGCTTTAGACCCGCTCGATGATGATCGCCGGCGCCATGCCGCCGGCAGCGCACATCGTCACCAGGCCGCGCTTGAGGTCGCGCCGCTCTAATTCGTCCAGCACGGTGCCGATCAGGATCGAGCCGGTGGCGCCGATGGGATGGCCAAGCGCAATCGAACCGCCGTTGACGTTGACCTTGTCGCGGTCGAGCTCGAGGTCGCGGATGTACTTTTCCGCGACCACCGCAAAGGCCTCGTTGATCTCGAACAGGTCGATGTCGTCGAGGGTGAGCCCCGCCTTGGCCAGCACCTTGCGCGTCGCCGGCACCGGCGCATTCAGCATCAATGTCGGCGAATCCCCCATATTGGCGGTCGCTACCACGCGGGCGCGCGGCTTCAGGCCGTGCTTCTTCGCATATTCGGTCGAGGCCAGCAGGATCGCCGCGGCACCATCGACCACGCCGGAGGAATTGCCGGCGTGATGCACGAAGTTGATGTCGAGATCGGGATACTTGTCGAGGATCAGCTTGCGGTAGGTCGTACCCTTGTCATCGAGCGCATAGTCCGCGATCGCGGGGAATGCCGGCTTGAGCTGCGACAGCGCTTCCATCGTGGTCTGCGGCCGCGGATACTCCTCACGGTCGAGCGCCAGCGTGCCATCCTCGCGATAGACGGGCACGAGGCTCTTCTTGAAATGGCCGGCCTTGATGGCGGCGTCCGCACGCTTCTGACTCTCCAGCCCGAGCGCGTCGACGTCCTGCCGCGAGATGCCTTCCATGGTCGCAATCGCATCGGCGCAGACGCCCTGATGCGATTGCGGATGCTGGGCGCGGAGGCGGAGATTGCCGACATCCATCATCATCGGACCGCCGCCTCTGCGGCCTTCCATCGACATCATCTCGCAGCCGCCGGCGATCACGAGATCCTCCGAACCTGCCATGATCGAACTGGCCGCCATGTTGACGCTGGTGATGCCCGAGCCGCAGAAGCGATCCAGTGTCACGGCACTGGCGCGCACGTCATAGCCGGCATCGAGCGCCGACATGCGCCCGAGATCGCCGCTCTGGGTCGCGACCTGCGCGCTGCAGCCCCAGACGATGTCGTCGACCTCGGCGGTGTCGATGCCGGTGCGCTCGGCGAGCGCGCGCAACACGGTGGCGCCGAGCTGCTGCGGATGAATGCCCGACAGCGCGCCCTTGCCGGCCTTGCCGACGCCGCGCGGCGTTCTACAGGCGTCGATGATCAATGCGTCGGCCATGTTGTTCCTCGATTTCTTCTGTTGGCGACTGTTCAGCGAATTTTCCGGAAGTAGTCGCGTACTTCCTTGACAAAGAGGTCAGGTTGCTCGAACGCCGCGAAATGGCCGCCCTTCGGCATCTCGCTCCAATGCGCGATGTTGGCATAGCTCGCCTCCATCCACTTGCGCACAGGCGTCACGATTTCCTTGGGGAACACCGCAACGCCGGTCGGCACCTTGACGGTGTGCGCCGTGCGCCGCTTCGGGCCAAAGCTCTCCCAGTAGAGCCGCGCCGACGAGGCGGCGCTCGCCGTGACCCAATAGAGCATGACGTTGTCGAGCAGCTCGTCCCGGGTGAAGATATTTTCGGGATGCCCGTTACAATCGGTCCAGGCCCAGTACTTCTCGAGGATCCAGGCCGCTTGCCCGCTCGGCGAATCCGTCAGCGCGTAGCCGAGCGTCTGTGGCCGGGTCGCCTGCTGCTTGGAATAGCCGGAATCCCAGTCGGCGTAATGCTTGATGCCCTCAAGCGCCCGCGCCTCCTCCGCCGTCGGCTTGCCCTCGACGTTGGGGCGCGTCGCCATCGCCAGCGTGATGTGGATGCCGGCGCAGTGATCGCCATCCAGCGCACCGAGCGCGGTCGTCACCGCCGAGCCCCAATCGCCGCCCTGCGCGCCATAGCGTGCATAGCCAAGGCGATCCATCAGCACGGCCCACACCCGCGCAATGCGATCCACGCCCCAGCCCGTCGTCGTTGGTTTCGCCGAGAAGCCGAAGCCCGGCAGCGACGGGCAGACGACGTGAAATGCGTCCGCCGCGTTGCCGCCATGGGCGACGGGATCGACCAGCGGGCCGATCACCTTGTGAAACTCCACCACCGAGCCCGGCCAGCCATGGGTGATGATCAGCGGCATCGCCTCCTTGTGCGGCGAGCGGGTGTGGATGAAGTGAATGCCGAGCCCGTCGATCTCGGTCGTGAACTGCGCGAAGCGGTTGAGCAGCGCCTCGCGGTTGCGCCAGTCATATTGCTCGGCCCAGTAAGTGCAGATGTCCTTGATCCATTTCAGCGGCGCGCCCTGGCTCCAGTCGCCGACCAGCTCGGCCTCCGGCCAGCGCGTGTTGCGCAGCCGCGATTTCAGATCGTCCAGAACTGCGTCCGGGACCGCGATGCGAAACGGGCTGACAGCAGTCATCGACGCTCCCCTACTTCTCGTCTTTCAACATCGCAAGAATGCGGTCGGCCTCGGTGCGCCAGTCCGCGCTGCGGGCAAACTCCCTGGTGCCCCTGGCGCCGAACAGTCCGTCATCCGCGAGATCGGCGACCCAGGCCTGCCGCTCAGCGGTGCCTTGCGCGGACCATGGCGTCAGGCCTGCTTCGCGCACGGTTTCGGCGACCTCGCGCACTTCCTCGGCGCGACGGCGGCCGTGCTCGATCACGCGCTGGAAGAAATAGGCGCCCTGCTTTTCCCAGTCGATGCCCGGAAAGGTTTCCTTGAGCGAAACAAGCACTGCGTCCTCGACGCCATAGGCGCGCGCGGTGGTGAAACTCTCGATCACCATCGCCTCCAGGCCCTTGATCATGATGCTGCGGCACATCTTCACCGCGGAGGCGACGCCGAGCTGATCGCTGCAAACCTTGGCATCGAAGCCGAGCGCGACCAGCAGCGGTGCGAGCTCCTGTGCGCCACCGCCGCCGAGCAAGAGCGGCACCTTGATGCGATAGGGCGGCACCGAGGTCATCACCGCGCCCTCGACATAGCGGCCGTTGGCGCCGTCAATGAGCGCGGCGGCACGCTGCTTGGCACCGGGCGAGGCCGAATTGAAATCGAGATACCAGGTGCCCTGCCGGATTGCCGGCGCACAGGCTTCCGCGACGGGAACCGCCTGGCTTGCGGTGACGGCGGATATGATGAGATCGGCCTGGCTGGCGAGATCGGCATGCGACCTGGCGAGCTGAACGCCGATGTCAGCGGCATGATCGCGCAACGGCGGCGCCCGGTCGTCGTCGAGCTTGATATCGTAGGCGGCAACGGCAACGCCGGCCTTGCGAAGGTCTTCGGAGAGGATGCGGCCGACTTCGCCATAGCCGACGAGGCCGACTTTCCAGCCTTTGGGATCACTAGCCATTGTTCGAAAACGCCTCCGATTTGCGGCGGAGCGTAGCCGCATCGGCCGGCAAGATCGAGCGGCGAGCTATGCGGCCAGCACGCGGCAAATCTTCAGCGCATCCGCTGCAACCGCATCGACGCTGCGCGCATAGCCGCTCCTGATCCATTCCTTGGCGATCTGCACCACGCCGCCGACCACGCCGGCGCGCACCAGTTCGCCCGGCTTCGGCTTGATGTCGCTGTCGGGCGCCATCATCCGCGCCAGCACGTCGCCGAACTGCTGCAGCAGGCCGGCCCAGACCGCATCGACCGCAGGTCCCACCCGGGCGATCTCGATCACGAACAGCCGGGCGCCGTCCGGCTCGTCCTTCAATATCTGGTAGTAGGCCCGCAGCACGGCGTGGCCCCGCTCCTCGGCCGGACCGCTGTGCTCTTTCCGGACCTCCTCCAGGCAATTGAACACCCGCCGCGAAACCGTCTCGAAGGCCGCCACCAGCAAGGCTTCGCTGTTGGCAAAGGACTCGTAGAAGTATCGCTCGGTCAGCCCGGCCGCCTCGCACACCGCCTTTACCGTGGTATTGCGATAGCCGAGCTCGCCATAGGCGCGGATTGCCCCCTCGATCAGCCGCTCGCGCCGGGCCAGCCGCCGTTCCTCGGCCGATAATCCCGCGTAGTTCCTTGCCCGCGCTGTGGTCATGTTCTCCCCAAACCGATCGCTTGACATAGCTTCTTGTCAGATGCTTTATTCTGACAATACCACGTGTCAGAAAAGAAACACAATATAACCGGACACGCTTAGCCCAGTTGCTCGAGGGAGTGAACCTATGCAGGAGCATGTGTCGGCGCGAACCGTGGCGGGCAGTGAGCCGGCCGGCGCCTCTAACGTCACCCCCTTCAAACCGCAACAGACCGATCTCGACGTCATCATCGTCGGCGGCGGCCTCTCGGGCATTGGCGCGGCGTTCCACCTGCAGCGCGATTGCCCCAAAAAGTCCTTCGTCATTCTCGAGGGCCGCCACGCCCTCGGCGGCACCTGGGACCTGTTCCGCTATCCAGGCATACGTTCCGATTCCGACATGAACACGCTCGGCTTCCGCTTCCGCCCCTGGCGCGGCGAGAAGGCGATCGCCGATGGTCCTTCCATCCTCACCTATCTCAACGACACCGCGCGCGAAAACGGCATCGACCGCAAGATCCGGTACCACCACAAGGTCAAGCGCGCGTCGTGGTCGAGCGGGCAGGGCCGCTGGACGCTCGACGTCGATGGGCCCGACGGCCCCCTCACCTTCACCTGCAACTTCCTGCGGATGTGCAGCGGCTATTACGACTACGACGCCGGCTACATGCCGGGCTGGCCGGGCATGGAGCGCTTCAAGGGCCTGACCGTGCATCCGCAGAAATGGCCCGAAAATCTCGACTATGCGGGAAAACGCGTCGTGGTGATCGGCAGCGGAGCCACCGCGGTGACGCTGGTGCCCGCGATGGCCGAGACCGCCGCGCACGTCACCATGCTGCAGCGCTCGCCGACCTACATGGTCTCGCGCCCGGCCAAGGACGTGATCGCCAACTGGCTGCGCGCGAGACTCCCGGACAAGCTGGCCTACGGGCTGACGCGCTGGAAGAACATCCTGCTGCAGATGTATTTCTATAATCTCGCGCGCAAGAAGCCGGAAGGCGCCAAGGCGCGGCTGATCGAGATGGCGAAGGCCGAGCTCGGCGAAGGCTTCGACATGCAGAAGCATTTCACGCCGCGTTACAACCCGTGGGACCAGCGGCTGTGCCTGCTGCCCGACGGCGACATGTTCAAGGTGATCCGCGAGGGCAAGGCCTCCGTCGTCACCGACGAGATCGAGACGTTCACCGAGACCGGCATCAAGCTGAAGTCCGGTGAGGTGCTGCCGGCCGACATCATCGTCACCGCCACCGGCCTCGTGATGCGGTTGATGGGCGGTGCGCAGGTCGTCGTCGACGGCAAGACCATCAATCCCGGCGCGACCATGAGCTACAAGGGCATGATGTTCTCCGACATCCCGAACCTTGCCTCCACCTTCGGCTACACCAACGCGTCCTGGACGCTGAAGGCGGATCTGACCGCCGAGTACATGTGCCGCATCCTCAACCACATGGATCGCAACGGTCACGCATACTGCACGCCGCGCAATGTCGATCCCGAGGTCATCCCGGACGCGACCCCGCCGCTCTCCTCCGGCTACATGCAGCGCGCCAAGGACATTTTGCCAAAACAGGGCTCGAAGCGGCCGTGGAAGCTGTACCAGAACTACGCCAAGGACATGCTGGCGCTGCGCTTTGGCAAGGTCGAAGACGGCGTCCTGATCTTTGCCAAGGCGGAAGCGCCCGCCAGGGAACGCTTGCGCGCCTAAGCTGAAAAGCGCGATGAGATTGGGATGAATCGTCATCGCGCGTTAGATTATTGTTTGAGCATGATCTTTTCGGAAAACCGCTTCACACTTTTCCGGATCATGCTCCAGTGGCGCCGCGCGGGCGGCGCGGCTACACTGACCCCGTTTTCTGAAGAGGGTTTCTCATGGCTTTCCTTCTCGGACTGATCCTGCTGCTTGCCGTCGTCGCCGCCGGCCTCGTCTGGTTCACCTCCAACACCGCCAAGCGCGTCGAGGCCCTGCTGCCGCCGCGCGGCCAGTTCATGGACATCGACGGGCAGCGCATCCACTACGTCGACATCGGCGGAGCCAAGCCGCCGATCGTCATGATCCACGGGCTCGGCGGCAATCTGCTGCATTTCGGCTACGCCATGGCCGACAAGCTCGCCAACGATTATCGCGTCATCCTCGTCGACCGGCCCGGCGCCGGCTATTCGACCCGCCCCGAGGACGCACCGGCCACGCTGACCGCGCAAGCTAAGACGATCGCGACCCTGATCCGCCGGCTCGACCTCAAGCAGCCGCTGCTGGTCGGCCATTCGCTCGGCGGCGCGCTGTCGCTGGCGATTGCGCTCGACCATCCCGATTGCGCCGGCGGGCTTGCACTGCTCGCGCCGCTGACACATGCGATCGAGTCGGCGCCCGACGTGTTCAAGGGTCTCGAGATCGCTTCGCCATTGATGCGCAAGGCCGTGGCCTGGACGGTGGCGACGCCGCTCGGCATCCGCCGCGGGCCTATCCTGCTGAAGGAAGTATTCGCGCCGGAAGCCGCCCCCGCCGATTTCCCGATGCGCGCCGGCGGATTGCTCGGCCTGCGTCCCGGCTCTTTCTTCGCCACCTCCTCCGACCTGATGGCAGTGCCCGACGTGCTGCCGGCCTACATGGCGCGCTACAAGAGCCTCGACATTCCCATGGCCATGCTGTTCGGCCGCGGCGACCGCCTGCTCGACTATCGCGGCCAGGGCGAGGCGATGAAGATCGTCTGCCCCGCACTCGATCTGGAACTGACGGAAGGCGGCCACATGCTGCCGATGACGCAACCCGACCGCTGCGTCGCGCTGGTCAAGCGCGTGGCGGA
>NZ_JBQTHN010000216.1:0-4467 GCF_052389815.1 Bradyrhizobium sp.
CGCCAGGGTCGCGGCGCCAGGACCACACGACTTCGCCGTCCGCAGCTAGCGTTTCGCCCGGTGCAAGCACCTGACGCAGCAAGCGGCCCATCGCAACCCGCACCACGTTTCGTGACGATCGCGAAACGTCCCTCACGGTGGCACGGGCTGGTGGCGTTATAGGCCTGATTTGGGTATTCTGGAAAGAAGAAAATTCTGATTTGTAGATCACGAATTCGTGAAAATGGAATTAGGCGACCGCTGCCGGCGGGCATCGAGGTTTGATCCCTCGCGATATCCTGCCTAAACTGCCGGGAGTCGAATTCAGCGACGGGAGCCAGAGGTCTTGCAACAGCCAGCCGATCATCACCTCGCCGAACTCAACATCGGCCGCATCAAATACGATCTCGCAGACCCGCGCATGGCGGAGTTCGCCGACAATCTTGCGCTGGTGAACGGCATCGCCGAGCGCAGCGAGGGTTTCGTCTGGCGCTACGTCGACGACAGCGGCAACGCCACCGACACGCGGCCCTTCGACGATCCGAAGATCATCGTCAATCTGTCGGTCTGGCAGAGCGTCGCCGACCTCGAGCGCTTCGTCTGGCAAACCGTGCACAAGCGCTTCTATGGCCGTCGCGCCGACTGGTTCGCGCATTTCGAGGGACCGGCGGTCGCGCTGTGGTGGGTGCCGGCCGGCCATCGGCCGAGCATCGAGGAGGCCCTCGCGCGGCTCGATCATCTGAAGCGGCATGGTCCGAGCGATCATGCATTCGACTGGCAGCGGGCGTCGGCGCAGCTCTGGAAGACCGCGCGGTGCGCGCCGACGGGGCAGGTGGCGTAGCCGTCGAAACCGGATGCGGGATCGACGGCGCAACCTGATGTGGGGCAACCTGACGCAGATGGGCGGGGCTGAAATAGCCTCGCCGAATTCCGATATCCGCGTTGGGGTCCTACCTTGGCAATCGGCCAGCGCGGTCGGTGACCGGGAGCCACCATGACGGCGGTGCCGGAAGTAACGTCTGCGACCAAGAGCATTGAAGCGAGCGCGATCAAAACCGTCGTGCTCGGCTTTGCGGCTGATCCCATGGCGCGTTGGGTCTGGCCCGATTCAACCGAATATATGCGGATCATGCCTCAGTTCGTCAGGGCATTCGGTGGCCGGGCATTCGAGCATGGCACTGCCTACGTCACCGAAGGCGCTCGCGCAGCTGCCCTGTGGTTGCCGCCCGGCATCGAGCCGGATGAGGCCGCCATGGCCG
Source organism: Bradyrhizobium sp. (assembly GCF_052389815.1). Lineage (GTDB taxonomy): Bacteria > Pseudomonadota > Alphaproteobacteria > Rhizobiales > Xanthobacteraceae > Bradyrhizobium. Next base: position 1,239 of record NZ_JBQTHN010000216.1, read on the forward strand.
CGATCATGGTGCAGACTGAGCGCCCGGACATCGCCGATGATCTCGGACACGTGCTGCAAGGAATGGCCAGGTATCATCCACACGAGCCGCATTGGTATCTGCCGCTCATTGCCGCCGATCCAAACTGGACCGGCCATGGTCTCGGCGGACTGCTGATGAAACACGCGCTTCGACGATGCGACGAGGAGGGCGTCGCGGCCTACCTCGAAAGCTCGAATCCCCGAAACGTCTCCCTTTATGAGCGTCACGGCTTCAGGGTTATCGGCGAGATACAGCATGGTTCTTCGCCGACGATGAGGCCGATGATGCGGATGGTTTCCTGAGTAGTGGACCGCAAGCAGTTCATCCCGGGTTTCTACGGAGCAGATGTGACCGACAAACCACATCGCTCCGTCATCTTTCGCGGCAATCGATCGGCCAATTGCAGCGGACGAATCGAATCAACTAGACCCAATGACGGGGCTGGGAAGCGGAGTAAGTGTATGAGAGTCGCTTCCTTGGAAAGTGTATTGACGGCGGCCACACTGATATCGGCCATCGTCGTCGTGCTGTGGGGAATGAAGATTTTCTACGGTGCGTGAGCTAGCAGGCGTCGAACCAGAGAACCTCCGGTCAAGAAGAGGCTCGCGACAAGGCATCACTTCCGCGGCGGCGGAAGTTTTCTTTTCACGGCGCCGGTGAAGCTCGACAGGCAGCAAGCACATCGAAGGCCGCTCGAAGCTCACGACCAGCCATTTCAAGAAGACATTCCGGTTTCCGAGCCTCCATGCATTTCAGCGCCTATCTGATGATCGCCGCCTTGATTCTCCTCGGCCTGCAGCTTGCCTACGCGTTCTATCAGCTGGCTTCATTCGTGCTTTGAGCCTGTAGGATGGGTAGAGCGCAGCCGCGCTCGCTCTCCGGGCTGCGGCGGACATGGCGCGAAACCCATCGGGCCTTGCGCGAGTGACTGATGGGTTTCGCTTCCCGCTCTGCCCATCCCACGGACCGGGAAAATCAGTGCGCCATCAGCACCGGGATGTCGGCGTGCTCCATGATGTGGCTGGTGGCGCCGCCGAAAATCATCTGCCGCAGCCGGTTGCGGGTGAACGCGCCCTTGACCAGCAGATCGCAGCCTTCCGCCCTGGCCGCATCCAGCACCGCTTCGCCGGTTTCGCGATCCCCGAGCTTGACGCGGACCGGCTTGGCCGCGATGCCGTGATGCTGTAGCTGCCTCAGGATATAATCGGCCGATGGTCCCGGCACCTCCTGTCCGCCGATGACGGTCAGCACCGTCACGCGCTCGGCGAGCTTCAGCAGGGGCATGGCAAAGGCATTGGCGCGCGCCTGCTCGGTAGAGCCGTTCCAGTGCACCATGACGTTGCCGGCGATCTGCCTTGGAGCGGTGGGCGGGGCCAGCAGAACCGGCCGGCCGCTCTCGAACAGCGCGGATTCGATGACGCGCCGGTGCAGGCCCGTCGAATCCGCGTCCAGCCTGCTGATGACCGTGATGTCGAACGCGCGGCCGTGGCTGCCGATGAAGCCTTCGTCTTCGGGCGAGGCGGCAAGCCATCCGAAGCAGGGGCGGTTCGCGGTCGCGCCGGACGGCGGAACGTCGTGCTCCTGCATGAAGGTTTCGAACAGCCGGCGCAGCTCGGCCGTCTCCTCGTCGCGCTGCGCGTCGTAGGCGTCCATGGTGAGGCCGGCGGTCAGCTCCGCCACGACATAGGGCGGAATGGCGATCCGCAGCGGAAAACCCTCGATATAGCCGCTGGTCCGCCGCGCCAGCAGCACGGCGGTCTCCAGCGCCGATTTCATCGTCGCAATGTGCTGGGTTGGCACCAGGATCGTCTTCATCCCCGACCTCCTATCGCTCTGCGCCACCGGTAGCGGCAGGCGACTCCGATCCCGACAGGCTAGTCCCTGGAAGGCGACAGCGAAAGTCCGATCACGCGGCGGGTAGAGGCTGGCCGAAAGGCGCGACGGCGGGCGTGCACGCACCGCGCCGCGGTTGAAATGACGGTGTGACCTAACTAAAGTGCGGCGTGAGCCTTGCCGGGCATGCTCCGGCTCGGGCACCCGTCGGCTGGCATCCCATCTCGTGCAGGAACCGGATCGTGCTGAAGCAGATTTTCGCGCCGCAGCTTGTCGTGCTCTATGCCTTCGTGGCGTCCACGCTCTACGTGCATTTCCGCGGCCGCCACCGCCTGCGCTTCGCCCGGCAGATCGGCGACCACTCGACCTATCTCGCGCCCTACAACGTGCTGATGTATGCGGGCTCGGCGGTGCCGAACACGCCGGTGATCCCGGTCGAGAAATTTCCGGAACTCGCCAAGCTCAGCGAGAACTGGGAGACCATCCGCGACGAGGCGGTGCGGCTGTTCGACGAGGGCTTCATCCGGGCTGCCGCGAAGAACAACGACTGGGGCTTCTATTCGTTCTTCAAGAGCGGCTGGAAGCGGTTTTACCTGAAGTGGTACGACGATTTCCTGCCCTCGGCACGCACGCTGTGCCCGAAGACGGTGGAACTGCTCAATTCGATCCCGACCGTGCACGGCGCGATGTTCGCCATGCTGCCGCCCGGCGGCAAGCTGGGCGCGCATCGCGATCCCTTCGCGGGCTCGCTTCGCTATCACCTCGGCCTCGTCACGCCGAACTCGGACAAATGCCGCATCCTGGTCGACGGCGTAGAATGCGTCTGGCGCGACGGCCAGGCCTTCATGTTCGACGAGACCTTCATCCACAGCGCGGAAAACCAGACCGACGTCAACCGCATCATCCTGTTCTGCGACGTCGAGCGCCCGATGCGTTACGGCTTCATGACCGCGATCAACCGCTGGGTCAGCCATCACATCGTCAAGGCTTCGGCCACCCAGAACGTGGATGGCGAGCATGTCGGCGCCCTGAACAAGGTGTTCGGCAAGCTCTACGAGCTCCACCTCGCCAGCCGCAAGGTCAAGGAGTGGAACCGGACGGTGTACTACACGATGAAGTACAGCATCGGCGTGCTGATCATCGGGGCGATCGTGGCGTCCGCGCTGCGGTGACGGCGCGTAGGGCGGATTAGCGTAGCGTAATCCGCCGAACTTGTTCGAGATGATGAGGCGGATTACGCTTTCACTAATCTTACTGCGTCATGGGCGTCGGCGTCCATTTGATGCTGCGATGGCGCCGCAGCAAGGACATCGCGGCAAGGTTTTGATGAGCTCTCGGATCAGACGCACGCGCATGGTTGCGATCGAGTTCGGGA
>NZ_JBQTHN010000217.1:0-2222 GCF_052389815.1 Bradyrhizobium sp.
CGGCCCGCCTGAAGGAGCTCGGCTTCGAAGGCATGATGAAGCCCGTCAAGATCTCCTGCGCCGATCACGAAGGCGCCCGTGACGGACGTGTCATGCAGTGGGACGGCAAGGGCTGGAAGGTAATCTCTGACTGGTACACCGCCAACCAGGCAGTCACCGAACCGCTCGTGAAGGACGTCTCGGCCTAGTACGCGGCCGACAAGAAGATCGAGCCGCGCGACTGCTCGAAGGCGAGCTGACCGATTGAGGAAACGCCGGGAGGGCCGTCGGCCCTCCCGGATCGTTCGAAGCATCCTGGGTTTTAACGGAGACGACCGGTGTCAAGCGCGAACACGGCGGCGGCCGCGGAACAGGCGAAACCGTTCCTGTCGATCAACAACATCGAGGTCGTCTACAACCATGTCATTCTGGTCCTCAAGGGCGTGTCGCTGCACGTGCCCGCGGGCGGCATCGTCGCGCTGCTCGGCGCCAACGGCGCCGGCAAGACGACCACGCTGAAGGCGGTGTCCAACCTGCTGCACGCCGAGCGCGGCGAGGTCACCAAGGGTTCGATCGTGTTCGACGGCACCGAGGTGCAGTCGCTGTCGCCGAACGAGGTGGTGCGGCGGGGCTGCATCCAGGTCATGGAAGGGCGGCGCTGCTTCGCTCACCTGACCATTGAGGAAAACCTCATGACCGGCGCGTTCCCGCGCCGCGATGGCAAGGCTGCGATCGCAGCCGACCTCGAGCGTGTTTATGCCTATTTCCCGCGCCTGCAGGAGCGGCGCGGTTCGACGGCGGGCTATACGTCGGGCGGCGAGCAGCAGATGTGCGCGATCGGCCGGGCGCTGATGTCGCGGCCAAGGATGATCCTGCTCGACGAGCCTTCGATGGGACTCGCACCTCAGATCGTCGAGGAAATCTTCGAGATCGTCCGCGACCTCAATCACAAGGAGCGCGTGTCGTTCCTGCTTGCCGAGCAGAACACGACCATGGCGTTGCGCTATGCCAACCACGGCTACATCCTCGAGAACGGCCGGGTGGTGATGGACGGCGAGGCCAAGGCGCTGGCGTCGAACGAGGACGTCAAGGAGTTCTACCTTGGCGTCGCCGGCGACAAGCGGAAGTCGTTCCGCGACGGCAAGCACTACAAGCGGCGGAAGCGCTGGCTGGCGTAAAACGGTCCCGGACAAAGGTTCGACTGTTGGCCGGGGGAACTTCGCGCTGCTATTGTCGTTGCCAGCAGCCAGCAATCAGGTCTGCCATGATCCGCAAGCTGAAATCCGGCCAATACCGGTTGTATTCCCGCAAGGTGAATCCCAGGACGGGCAGGCGCCGCAATCTCGGAACATTTCGGACGCGTGCAGCCGCGGAAAAGCACGAGCGGGAAGTGCAATACTTCAAGCGACACTAAAGCGCGATGAGATTGGGATGAATCGTCATCGCGCTTTAGGTTGTTGTTTGAGCATGATCTTTTCGGAAAACCGCCTCACACTTTTCCGGATCATGCTCTAAGCCTGTTGTCTCGCCTTCCCCGGGGATGTTATGCGCTGCCGCACATTGGCAGGACTGGCATCGTTGCTGGACGGACTCTACAAGGTTGAATACGGCGTGGCCGAAGCGTTCGGCCGCAGCATCATGTGCATGCATGAGGGCAAGCTGCTGGGTGGCAATTCCGCCTTCGCCCATCTCGGCACCTATCGTTTCGAGGGCGACGAGGTCATCGGGCAGATCATCACCGGGCGCCACAACGACGACCCCAACTACAAGCCGCTGATGGGCGTCGACGTGGCGGCGATCAGTGTGCGGGGCAAGACCAACAACACCGGGCTGCGCTTCGAGGGCGAGGCGGCGCCGCGGCCCGGCGCGGTGTTCTGGGCCAATTTGACCAAGCTCGACGAGGCGGCGTTGCCGCCGGTCGGCGACGTCGGCCCCGGTGGAATCGTCAACGGGCTCTATTCCATCCACATCCGCGCGCTTGACGGCGTCGATGGCGGCCTGACCGGCGTGATGCTCTTGATCGATGGCCGCATCCTCGGCGGCGACGCCTTCTTCTACTATCTCGGCTCTTACAGCTCGGCCGATGGCCGCTGGAAGGGCGAAATCCTCAACCAGGAGCACACGCCGGCGGTCGGCGAGATCCCGGTGTTCGGCGGCCATGAGATCGGCATCGGCTTTTCCGGCACCTGCCACGAAACCGGCGCCGAGCTCGAAGCCATCGCGCTCGCCGGCAAGCGCAGCCT
>NZ_JBQTHN010000218.1:0-16771 GCF_052389815.1 Bradyrhizobium sp.
CGCTCGCCTTCGCCGCGCAGGCTCGAGAAGTTGGAGCCGGTGCCGGAGCCGTATTTGAACAGGCGCGCCTCGCGCACCCAGAGGTCCATGATGCCGCCCTCGTTGACGAGGTCGTCATTGACGCCCTGGATGAAGCAGGCGTGCGGCTGCGGATGCTCGTAGGAGGATTTCGACTTGGTGAGCTTGCCGGTCTTGAAGTCGACGTAGTAGTGGCCCTGGCCGGGGCCGTCGACGCCATAGGCCCAGTGCAGCCCGGTGTTGAACCATTGCGGCGAGTTCGGTGCGACCATTTGCTTGGCGAGCTGCCAGCGCAGCTCGTCGAAGAAGGCGAGGGCGTCGTCTTCGCTGGTGAAGTAGTTGCCCTTCCAGCCCCAATAGGTCCAGCAGCCGGCGAGGCGATCGAACACCTGCCTGGCGCTGGTCTCGCTGACGAAGCGCTCCTTCTCGGGCAGGTTGGCCATCGCCTCGGTGTCGGGCACCGAGCGCCACAGGAAGGAGGGCACGCTCTCTTCCTCGACGCGCTTCAGGCGCGCGGCAACGCCGGCTTTCCGGAAGTATTTCTGCGCCAGCACGTCGGAGGCGACCTGCGACCAGAAGGTGGGCACCTCGACATTCTCGGCGCGAAACACGATCGAGCCGTCGGGGTTGCGGATCTCTGAAGTCGTCAGCCTGAAATCAATCCCGGCATAGGGTGACTGGCCGGCGGTGGTGTTGCGGCGTTCGATTCGCATGGTCGTGCCCCGTCTTTTCTGAAGCCGAACCGCTCACGAGGCGGACCGGCCATTGTTGTCCCTGAGCGAACCTTCCGGCCAAGGCGCCCGCCCTGGTCTGATGGTACGCAGCTGAGCCGGTGGATCCGGCCTGTTTCTCTCGACCGGCCGACCGGTGGTTTCACCGTGTCTGCCGACGGCACGTTCCGAGCCCAAAGGTTCGGCCCGTGCATTTCAACGCCCCAACGCAAAAACCCGTTCTCACCTGAGCCGATTCCGGCCCGTTCTGACGCTCCGGAACGGCCCCGGATTTCGGGCAGACAAGCCCTCCACCCGCTGCCTCAACCGGCGTGGCGGAGTGTCAATCCGGAACCCTTTTGGGAGCGACCGGCGGGACCCAAACACACTCGCGCCGAACAGGTCGAAGGCTAGGCCAAGACAGTCGCGCCCGTCAAGGACTAGTACGAGTTCCTGAATCAAACACTAAATATGGTGGAAAGAGGAGGATAACAGGGGTCGATGCCGCGCCTGTGATGGCCCCAAGTATCAGTGAGTCCTCAGGGATTCCCAAGCGGAAAAAATTCTCAAGCGACCCGTCCACGGGGCTTGGCCCCGCAGTTCACAGGGCAAGATTTTTTGGGCCCTTACGCATTGCGTTTTCGGGACTCAGGTAGCCTTGCGGAGATTCTTGAGAGTTTCTTGGGGCTGCCATGTCCGCGCACCCGTAGTGGGGGGCGGAAAGAGGGGGCATGGTGCGCTTCGTCTCCGGGAATCGCCTGAAATCCATGACAGAATCAAAACCGACGGCACGAGCGAGGATCGCGCCCGCCGGGCTCCTGTTCCTCGCCATCACCTCGGTGGGTTGGGGGTTCAACTGGCCGGTCACGAAGTACCTTTTGAGCGAGCTGCCGCCGCTGACCCTGCGCGGCGTCACCGGCGTGATCGGGGCGCTGCTGCTCGCCACCTTCGCGCTGATCCGCCGCGAGAGCCTTGTCGTGAACGAGGGGCAGTGGCCGCGGCTCGTGATGGCGGCGGTCCTCAACGTCACCGGCTGGATGGTGCTGATGGGGCTGGCGCTGCTCTGGCTGCCGGCCAGCGAAGCCGCGCTGATCGCCTACACCATGCCGGTGTGGGCGGCGATGCTGGCCTGGCCGGTGCTCGGCGAGCGGCCGACGGTGCTGCGCACGATTTCGCTGGTCATGGCGTTCGCGGGGCTGTCGGCCATCATGGGCGGCAACGGCTTTTCGGCGAGCGCGGCCAAGATGCCGGGCATCCTGATGGCGCTCGGCGGGGCCTTCGGCTTCGCGCTCGGCACGGTGCTGGCCAAGAAGCTGCCGATTCAGTTGCCGCCGATCACGGCAGCGAGCTGGCAGATCGGCATCGGCTGCTTTCCGGTTGCCGTCGTGGGGCTTGCGATCGAGACCACCGATCTCGACAGGGTGACGACCACGGGGTGGGTGCTCTTGTTCTATTCCACCGTGATCCAGTTCTGCATCGCCTATGTCAGCTGGTTCGCCGCGCTTTCGCGCCTGCCGGCCTCGGTCGCGGCGATCGGTACCATGGCGGTGCCTGTGATCGGCGTGGTCGCTTCCGCGATCGCCTTGGGCGAGCCGCTCGGCCCCGGCCAGATCGCAGCCCTGGTGCTGACGCTGGCGGCGGTGGTGCTGGCGACGCGGTCGTGATGACTAGCGAACGATCGTGGTCAGCGATGAATAGCGCCGGCCGGGCTTTGCCTCGCCCGGCGTGAACTGCGCGAAGGTGTCGCTGATGCGCGCGGCCGGCGTGGCGTCGCGCGCGAAGCGAAACTCGTGGCTCGGCCGCGGCGCGTAGAAGCTGGCGAGATAATAGTCGTCGTCGAAACGCGCTTCGCCGACGCCGAACACCGCGTCGCAGGCGAAGATGAGTGCGCAGACCCCCGCGACCGCCGCCGCGATCTCCTTGAGAACAGACATGCTTGAAGCCCCCGATTTTCCGGGAAGCATGCAGGCCGGCTTGCCAAGGCGAGGTTACCGCGGGCGCGCCACTTGCGGGCAGGGTTTGCCCGATCTGAGCGGATTGCGGACAATTTTACCGATCCCGGAAAGCGGTGCGGCTCGTCATTCTTCCTGGAGGTGGGGCCCCGCCGTCCGCTTGGCGAGACAATCGTTGACGGCAGCGAGCAGCGCCTTCGGCGTGAAGGGCTTGCGCAGGCAGCAGGTCGCGCCGAGCTCGAGCGTCATGCGCAGGAAATCGGGCGAGGACGTGTCGGCATTGGCGAAGGCGTAGCCGGACATCGCGATCAGCGGGATGTCGGGCGCGCGCTCGTGAAACATGCGGATCGACTCGAAGCCGCGCATGTGCGGCATGAATATGTCGACGATCATGACGTCGAACGTCTGCGCGGCGAGCGCGCGCATTCCCGATTCGCCGCCGTCGGCCATGGTGACTTCCATGCCCTGCCGCTGCAGGCAAACCTCGATGGCCAGGGAGACCATCGGATCGTCATCGACCACCAGAACGCGTGGCAATGGTGCTTCCTTCGGAACGACAAGATGTTGCACGAAGCGTCCGCTTCCCCGCCAGCTTGGACCTCGAAGCGCGTTTTTCAACCGAAAAAGCCGACTCCGGCGGACAGGGCGGCTGTCTGCACGATGGCGTGCATTGGCTGTTTGCGGCGCGGCGATTTCGCTGTAGCTGTGCTTGCATGACCGCAGCTCCCAAGGCGCGCACCCGCATCTCGCCGCTCGGCCTGACGTTCCTCGCGGTGACGTCGATCGGCTGGGGCCTCAACTTCCCGATCATGAAATATATCCTGTCGGAATGGCCGCCGCTGTCGGCGCGCGGCCTCAGCGGCATCGTCGGCGCGGCGGCGCTGGCGCTCATCGCGCTGTTGCAGCGACAGCGGCTGACGGTTCCGCGCGGGATGCGGCTGCGGCTGGTGCTGGTATCGCTGCTCACGATCAGCTCGTGGGTTGCATTCATGGGACTGGCGCTGGTGTGGCTCGATGCGCGCGAGGCCGCGGTGCTGGCGATCTCGGTTCCCGTATGGGTGGCGCTGCTGGCCTGGCCGGTTCTCGGGGAGCGTCTGACCGCGCTTCGCGCCGCGGCGCTGGCGGTGGCGCTCGGCGGCATCTTCATCCTGATCGGCGGCAACAGCCTCGATGCCAGCATCGGCAAGCTGCCGGGATTGCTGATGGCGCTGGTTGGCGCCGTCTGTGTCGGGCTCGGCACCGTGCTGACGAAACACTTTCCGCTACAGATGCCGCCGACCTCGCTTGCCGCCTGGCAGATCGGAATCGGATGCCTGCCGGTGGCGATCGCAGGGATCGCCTTCGAGCAGCCGAACCCGGCCGCGCTGTCGGCGCTCGGCTGGGCCTCGATGGCCTACCTGACCCTGATCCAGTTTTGCCTGTGTTACGTCTGCTGGTTCGTCGCCCTCGAGCGGTTGCCGGCCGCGACCGCTTCGATCGGCACGCTGCTCGTTCCGGTGGTCGGCGTGCTGTCGGCTGCCGCGATGCTGCACGAACCATTCGGGCTGCGCGAGATCATCGCGCTCGCCGTCGCGCTCGGCGGCGTCGCGCTGGCCTTGCGCGCGCAATGAAAAGAGCGGCGCATCGGCAATGCGCCGCTCTTGTCGGGTCGGCGAACCTCACACCTTACGGGCAGGGGTGCCGCTGGCCGTCGTAGCCGAGATAGGTGCGCGTGGCGAGGTCATAGGACTTGAACCGCTGCTGGCAGTAAGCCACGGAATCTCCGTCGCCGGGCACGACGGCCACGGTGCTCTCGTCGTAATAGCTGTCATCGTAATAATAGGGATCGTAGTAGCCTCCGCCGCCATAATAGGCGTAGCTGCTGCCGATGCCGAGACCGATGCCCACGCCGGGCCAGAATCCGCCATGACGATGGCGGTGATGGCGATGATGCCAGTTGCCGCCACTCCAGCTGCCGCCGCTCCAGTTGCCGCCGGCATGGCGCGGACTGCGCACGCCGCTGTCGCCGACGACGGGCGCACCGCCCCGCGGACCGCCAATGGCCGCGCCGCCGCCTCCCACCGGGCCGGCACGGAACGCGCCGCGGTCCGCCATGCCACCGCCGCGGAAGCCGCCGCCGCCACCGCCGATGCTGATGGCTCCACCGCCGCCGCCACGTGCGCCGCCTCCGCCTCTGCTATCCTGCGCGTAGCTCGCGCCCGTCAGCGCGACAGGCAGCACCAGCGCCAGTGCCGCGGCCATACTCAACACTTTCGAATTGGTCATTTTCGGCTCCATTTCCGGGATGCTTGCCAACCCCCGACAGGGGGGAGACGTTCCCGAGCCCCGCACCATTTGTGCGTGATCGGAGCCTGTTCGGATGCGGCTGTACGGGCGATGAACGGATTGCGCTGATTCTGCGGCATCGGCCGGCCGGATCGTGCGCCTTGGACGAAGGTACAAGCGCCTTGCAGCGGCCGCCATGTATGGACAATTCGACCTTCCGATGGCATCAGGACGTTAGACATTCGAACCACGGCAAAGACCGCATGAAACAGTTCCTGCTGAAATTCTTCACCTGGTGGAGCGGCCAGACCTTTGGCACGCAGCTGTGGACCTGGCGGTTCGGCGAGCTGGTCGGCACCGACGACCAGGGCAACCGCTACTACCGCACCAAGGGCGGCGCGATCGACCCGACGCTCGGCTTCGAGCGGCGCTGGGTGATCTACAACGGCTATGCCGAGGCCTCGCGCATTCCGCCGGAATGGCACGGCTGGATCCATCACATGGTCGACGTGCCGCCGACGGAAGACAAATACACGCCGCGCGAGTGGGAGAAGCCGCACGTGCCGAACATGACCGGTACGCGCGAGGCCTATCGTCCCTCCGGCTCGACGCTGGCCTCCGGCCGCCGCCCCAAGGCCACCGGCGACTACCAGGCCTGGACGCCGGGGAACTGATCCGCTGCTTTTGGCGCGAGGGGCGCCGCGTTGCGTGGCCCGCTGTGCGGTCTGCAAGTTGAATCGTCGCTGCGCTGCACTTGCCTGTGAACAACGGTAACAGCGGGGATGCACTTCAGAGCATCGTTGCGCATCTCGCGGCAATGCGGCTCAATGAACCCATCTTACGGAGGTGAGAAATCACCGCGTCGGATCGGGCTCCGGATCGCGACCGTCCCGATGAGCAGCGGCCCCCGAGTAGGACACGGCCGGGAGATAGGCCCCCGGTGCAGAGGTTCTGAAATCGCCCGCTAATGTGGGGCAGCCGTGAGACAGGAAAGGCCGTCTGGGCAACCAGGCGGCCTTTTTCTGTTTGCAATTGTTCGCGCCGGGATCAGGCGTGCAGCGCGAGCCGTTCGGCGGCGCGCCTGTAATTATCCATGCGGCGCTGCCTGGTCGGCGCCATTCGCTCCTGCATCAGCGTCAGGATCTCCGCCGGCGCCGTCTCGGGCGATCCGGCATTGAAGGGCGGGGCAGGGTTGTATTCGAGCCGGAGCTGGATCGCTTCCGCGGTCTTGCGGTCGACCATCTGCGCGACCAGCGTCAGCGCAAAATCGATGCCGGCGGTGACGCCGCCGCCGGTGACGCGGTTGCGGTCGGTGCAGACGCGGGTCTTGGTCGGGATCGCACCGAACGGCGCGAGGGCTTCCATCGCCGACCAGTGGGTGGTTGCGCGATAGCCCTTCAGCAGGCCGGCGGCGCCGAGCACCAGCGAGCCCGTGCAGACCGAGGTGATGTATTTGGCGCCTTCCGCCTGCTTCCTCAGGAAGGCGAGCATCTCCTCGTCGTTGACCATTTCGTCGGTGCCGAAGCCGCCGGGGACGCAGATCACGTCCAGCTGCGGGCATTCGGCAAAGCTTATGGTCGGGGTGATCGCCATCACCGAGTCGCTGCTGACCGGCTCGATGCGCTTCCAGATCACGTGCACCGTGGCGCCGGGCACGCTGGAGAACACCTGCAATGGGCCGGTGAAGTCGAGCTGGGTGACGCGCGGGAACAGCACAATTCCGATTTGCAGGTCAGACATCGGGCCTCCTGATTTCGCTTGACGGCGCCACCATTGCATGGTCGCCTTCCGTCCGAAATGGCATATTTCCCTCATTTTAGGACATGAGCAGGATTCCCATGATCGGCGTGCTGATCTTTCCGGACTTCCAGCTGCTCGATGCGGCGGGGCCGATCTCGGCCTTCGAGATCGCCGCGCGCTTCACGGGCGGAGTTCCCGCGATCCGGACGTTGGCGATCGCGCCGGGACCGGTGCGCAGCTCCTCCGGCGTGGAGATGCTGGCGCGCAGCACGCGGCCGGCGGAGGCGATCACCACCCTGATCGTCGCGGGCGGCGACGGTGTCCGTACCGCTGCAGTCTGCGCCAAGACCTTGTCGTTTGTGCGCGGCATGGCCAGGCGCGGCGTCCGGATCGCCAGCGTATGCTCCGGCGCCTACATCCTGGCCGAAGCGGGCCTGCTCGACGGCAAGCGAGCCACCACGCATTGGCAGCGCACGCAGCATTTCCTCAAGGCCTATCCGCAAGTGAAGCTCGAGCCGGACCAGATCTATGTGCGCGACGGCGACGTCTGGACTTCGGCCGGCATCACCGCCGGCATCGACCTGTCGCTCGCCATGATCGCGGAGGATCACGGCGAGGAGATCGCGCGGCAAACCGCCCGTCAGCTCGTGCTGTATCACCGCCGGTCCGGCGGGCAGTCGCAGTTCTCTTCACTGCTGGAATTGAAGGCGCCGACCGGGCGCTTTGCGCCGCTGCTGGCCTGGGCGCGCGAGAATCTCGATGCGCCGCTCACGGTGGAGGACATGGCCGAGCGCGCCGGCATGAGCGCGCGGCATTTTTCCCGCGCCTTCATCGCGGAAACCGGCACCACGCCGTCGAAGGCGGTGGAGAAACTCCGCATCGAGGCGGCGAAGGCGCGCGTGCAGTCGTCGAGCGAAGCGATCGAGCGCGTCGCCGAGGTCACGGGCTTTCGCGATCCGGAACGGATGCGCCGCGCCTTCATCCGCGCCTTCGGCCAGCCGCCGCAATCGCTGCGGCGGGCGTCGCGGGCGGGCTAGGGCAGGATGAGATTGGCTTTGGTTGAGCGGCATCGGCAGTTCACCTCTCCCAAGGGAGAGGTGAACTGAGCCTGCCGGAGGGCCGATTCAATCAGATTTCATCGCGCTTTAGGCAGATAGCCGGCGCAAGCCGGCTATCGCACGAGCGGCACTCGATCAGTTGTGCTTCTTCACCCAGATGCGCGCACTCTGAACGGATTGCGCGGCGTGGATGCGCGCCCGTTCGAACGGCGTAACGAAGCCGTCGGCCTTCGCCTGGTTTTTCCAGGTTCTGCACGCGGGTCTGACCCTGCTGCAGCTTCTGGTACTCGGTGAAGGAAATTTCGCCCGACGTCACGCCGTTGAAGATGCGGTGCGACTGCGCGTTCTGGCGCGCATTGATCAGGGGCGTTCCGGCGAAGCTGGTTGCCGAGGTGACGGCAAGCACCAGCGCGGCGGCAAGTACGGTCTTCATGGCAAGTCTCCCTCTGCCTGGTTTCGCCGATGGCGACGGCACCATTGCCGGCGCTCGATCGACGATGGCGCGAGCATGAAGGAGAGCCGCATTGGAAGATGCGCGAGCTGTCACGTAGCGGCTTGATTTCGCGCGAGCTTACAGACGTTTAATGAAGATGAAGATGAGCGATCCGAAAGCAGGAACCGCACGAGTTCCGCTGCCATCTCGTGGCGGGCCGGCGCTTGCGGCCACGCTATCGCTTTTTCTTCTCGATCTTGGTGATCGTGTCGACGCCGCCGGACTCGGTCGCGGAAAAGCTGACCTGATCGCCGGCGTGCAGCGCCTCGAGCGAAGCGACCGGCACCTTGTACTGCTTGACGGCGCCGCCACCGCTGCCTGCGCCCACCGTGCCGTCCTGCGTCTGCTGAATGGCGATGGTGCCGTCGAGCCGGTTGATCTGCGTGACCATCCCCGTCTTGGCGTCCTGCGCCAAAGCTCCCTGGACGAGGGCCGCTGAACCGATGAAGGCAAGCGCTGCCGCGGCGCAGACGGGCTTCATGACTTCCATGGCGACCTCCCAAGTTGAGCGAGCCGAGGCAACGCGCGGCCGAGCCAATGGTTCCCGGTTCCTCAGAACGTGGCGCTTTCCGTAGTCTTGCCAATGCCGGCCGCGCGCAAGGCTAATCGAACGTTAGGGATTCTTCAATACAAGGCAAAACTGGTGGTTGTGTCCCGCATTCAATCGCCGCTACTGCCAAACATCCGCGCATCGGGCCAGTTTGCCTCCCGCCTCTTGCCTGGACGAGGAGAGGGACCGTGAGCAAGACTGCGGCGCTCGCCGACGACAACATTATCGCGCCGGTTCGATCGACCGACACCGGCGCCAACACGCGCGCGGCGATCCAGACCTGGACCGGCAAGGCGATCGCCGAGCAAATCCACGCCAAGCAGTTGAGCGCGGCCTACCGGCTCTTCATGTATCACCGTGCAACCCGGCAGCCGACGCTGCGCGACATGTATACGAAGGGATCCAATACGCTCGGCGATTCCGTGCTGAGCGTGAAGATCGGCGAGGAGCACGTCGTCGTTGCGCAAAGCGAGGAGTACTTGCGCAATCTAGGCAAGGATCTGCGCGGCACCCGCTCCTCCGACCTCAAATTCGCCACCGCCAACAGCCTGCACGACCTCTATGACGAGTGCCTGGCGCTGAAGCGCCCGGCCTATGCGCGCTATATTTCCTCGCTGTCCGACCAGAACGTCTACTGGGAAGTGCTGATCCTGCCGCTGGCCGCGGACGATCGGAGCCCGCCGATCTTCACCATGTGCTGCGCGGCCATGCTGAGCGAGAAGATCGACGTGCTGCAAATACTCTACGATCGATCGCCGGTCGGCATCGTCGCGGCCGTCCCGATCATGAACGGGCAGAACAAGACCGACGACGCGCGCATCCTGACCTTGAATGCCAAGGCGCGGCAAATTCTCAAGCAGGATGCCTCGCGCGGCCGGATGCACACGGTCGGCGAGCTCGTCCGCTATCTCGGCGAAAGCCTGCGCTGGAGCGCGACCAACACATCCTCGGACGGCCAGGCCACCAACGTCGAATACCGCAACCCCGTGGGCGAGCTGTTCGTGATGACGATCGAGCTCGTCAACCAGATCGTCCTGATCACCATCGCCGAACGCGGCAAGCCCGACGCCGGCGAGATCAAGACCAGCAATCGTTTTGCCCGCCTGCTGGGGCTGGGCTGATCCCAGGCTCGTGTCGGACTAGCCCTGCGCCTTCAGCCTTGCGCCTTCAGCCAGGCGCCGATCTCGCTTGCGGCGATATTGGCCTGGCTGAGCAGTTTGCCCATGGTGAAGAAGCCGTGGAACTGGCCGGGGAAGCTGCGGTAGGTCACGGCCACGCCGGCCTGCTTCAGGCGCTCCGCATATTCGTTACCCTCGTCGCGCAGCGGATCGGCACCTGCAACCAGAACATAGGCGGGCGGCAGGCCGGCAAGGCTTGCGCGCGCCGGCGAGGCGCGCCAGTCCCCGACATCGGCATTGCCAAGATAGCTTCCGATGAACCACCGGGTGACCGAATGCGTGAGCAGGATGCTGGTCTCCGGCTCGCTGTGCGAGGGCGTGCTCATCGCAAGATCGGTGGCTGGATAGATCAGCACCTGGCCCGCGAGCCGCGGGCCGGCATCGCGCGCCGCGAGCGCGGTGACGGCGGCAAGATTGCCGCCCGCGCTGTCGCCGCCGACGAAGATGCCGTCCGTGTCGATGCCGAGTTGCCTTGCGTTGCCGGCGATCCATCGGGTGGCGTTGACCGCGTCCTCGACCGCGGCCGGGAACGGGTGCTCTGGCGCAAGACGGTAGTCGACGGAGATCACGATCATCTCGCCTTCATGGGCAAGCGTGCGGCACACGACGTCGTGCGAATCGAGGTTGCCGATCACCCAGCCGCCGCCATGGAAGAACACCAGACACGGCGCGAGGCCATCGGTGCTGCGCAGCCGCTTCGGCGTGTAGAGGCGTGCCGGCAGCGATCCGTGCGGGGCGGGGATCGCAAGCTCCGTCACCGATTGAAGCTCGGGCGGCTCGGGATTGCTGACGAAGCGGGCGGCGAGATACATCTCGCGTGCTTCGGGCGGGGTCAGCGTTTCATAGGGAGGACGGTTCGCTTCCAGAAAAGCCTGGTAGACGGCGGCGGCATCGGGATCGAGAACGACGGGCATTCGAGAGAGCCTCGAGATTCGAGTTTACCAATGTCGTTCCGGGGCTCGCGGAGCGAGAACCCGGAACCTCGAGATTCCACAATACGCAGTTGCGCATTGGGGTTCGTCGCTGACGCGACGCCCCGGAATGACGACGTCAGGCGGCGGTGCGGCCGCCATCCACGGTGTAGTGCGAGCCGGAGACGTAGCTCGCATCGTCGGAGGCGAGAAAGGCGACGATGGCGGCAACCTCGGAAGCCTGGCCGAGGCGGCGCGCCGGAATCCGCTCGACGATCTTGTCCTGCGGCGGAGGCTCGTTGCCGCCGCTGCGTCCCTGCAGGATGGCCGAGAGCATGCGGCTGTCGATCAGCCCGGGGCAGACGCAATTGATCCGCACGCCGGTGCCGGTGCATTCCCATGCCGTGCTCTTCGTCAGCCCGATCACGGCATGCTTGCTGGCGCTGTAGACCGCGATATGCGGCGAGCCCATCAGCCCTGCGATGGATGCGGTGTTGATGATGCTGCCCTTCTTGTTCTTCAGCATGCTGGGCAGCACGTGCTTCATGCCGAGGAAGACGCCGACCACGTTGACGTCGAGCACCTTGCGGAAGCTCTCCAGCGGATAGTCGGTGATCGGGCGGACCTCGCCCTCGATGCCAGCGTTGTTGAAGAAGACGTCGATGGTGCCGAACTTGTCGAGCGCGGCGTGGACGTATTCGGCAACCTCCTCTTCCCGCGTGACGTCCGCGGTGACGAGCAGGGGATCGGCGGTTGCCGGCAGGTCCTTGATGGCCGACCTCAACTCCGCCTTCTTGCGGTCCACGGCGACGATGCGGGCGCCGCGCGCGGCGAGCAGCCGCATGGTGGCGGTGCCGATGACGCCGGCCGCGCCGGTGACGACGGCGACCTTGCCGTCCAGTCGGATACGATCGGGCATTATTCTTGTTTCCCCTGGGTGCTCCGGTTGGCCCGGACTTGTCCGCGCGGCGGGACCGCGCCTTTTCGATCGGGATGACTATTCCATTTGTGTCAAAGGCTGGCTAGGGCATGGAAATGCGGCCGAAACCGCCCTTTCCCCGCCGTATTCGGCGTGTTAACCGGAAGCCGCGCGAGCGGCTGCTAAAGGTACGCTGCTAAAAGTACGCTGCTAAAAGTACAATGTCGCCCGATTCGCCCCTTTGAAGCCGCGAGATGTTTCGGACCTTTGCCCTGACCGGTTTTGCGGCCCTGATCGCCGCCTTTGTTTTCGCGGTTGCGCCGTCGGCGCAGGCGCAGATCGGCACTATTTTCTCCGATCCGCCGCTCCGGCCGCCGGGCTCCATCCCGCGTGGTCAGCAGCAACAGCAGCCTCTCGACGACGACGAGCAGGTGCCGGAATTGCCGCGCGGCCGTTTGCTGCCGAGCCGTCCGGCGCCGGGGCAGGGCGTGCCGCCGCCCGGCGCCGTGCAATCGCAGCCGCTGGCGCCTCCGCCGGGTACCACAGTCGTGCCGCAAGGCCAGCAGCCGGGTATCGCCGTGCAGCCGCCGCAGCCGGGAGTTGCCAATGCGCCTCCGGGCGGTGCCAATCCGTTGCCGGGGCTGCCGCCCGGCCAGCGCCAGCCCAGGGGCGTGCCGCAGACGCCGGCGAGCATCCAGCCGGGCGACGAGGTGGTGAGCGAGCCGCCCTCGACCAAGATCACCAACAAGAAGGCGACCTTCTCCGGGCTCGACAAGATCACCGGGCGCATCATCAATTTCGACGAGGATATCGGCGAGACCGTGCAGTTCGGTGCGCTCAGGGTGAAGACCAGCGTCTGCTATACGCGGCCGTCCACCGAGGCCGCCAACACCGATGCCTTCGTCGAGGTCGACGAGATCACGCTGCAGGGCGAGGTGAAGCGGATCTTTTCCGGGTGGATGTTCGCGGCGAGCCCCGGCCTGCACGGCGTCGAGCATCCCGTCTATGACATCTGGCTGACCAACTGCAAGGAGCCGGACCAGACCATCGTCAGCGCGCAGCCCGATCCGCCGAAACCGCCGCCACCGCCGCAACAGAAGCGCCCGCCGCCACAGAAGCAGGCGGCACCGCGTCCGCTGCCGCCGCCGGGCTATGGCCAGCCGCCTCCGCCTCCACCCCCGCCGCAGCAGCAGCCGGGCGGGCTGTTCGGCATCTTCCGCTGATCTAGCTTTTCGTTGCGACGATTTCGAGCGCGCGCGCGCCGCCGATCGGTTCGGCCGGCGGCAGTCGTCGGAAATCCGCCGGCTCGCCTGCGACCGCCCGGTCGAGCAGCGTGCGATAGCGGCGGCGCGGGATTTCGACGGCGCCGAAGCTGCGCAGGTGCTCGGTGACGTATTGCGTGTCGAGCAGCTCGAAGCCGCCCGCGATCAGCCGCGCCACCAGATGCACCAGCGCCACTTTCGAGGCGTCGCGGACGCGGTGGAACATGCTCTCGCCGAAGAAGGCGCGGCCGAGGCTGACGCCATATAGACCGCCGGCGAGATCGTCGTCCTGCCAGACCTCGACGCTGTGGCAATGGCCGAGCTCGTGCAGGCCGAAATAGAGGTCGCGAATGCGCTTGTTGATCCAGGTGTCCTCGCGGCCTTCCTGCGGCGCGGCGCAACCGGCGATCACGGCCGGAAATGCGGTGTTGGCCGTCACCTTGAAGGCGTCCGAGCGCACGGTGCGGGCCAGGCGCGAGCTGACGCGAAGGCCGTTGAGCGGGATCACGCCGCGCATCTCCGGCTCGACCCAGAACAGGCTCGGGTCGTCGGCGCTCTCGGCCATCGGGAAGATCCCGCAGGCATAGGCGCGCAGCAATACTTCGGGCGTGATTTCGGCAGTGGCGGAGTCGCGCGATGTCATGGCGCGAAGGATAGCAGGGCAGCGAGCCCCTGTGCTAGGTTCAGCGCTCCAGCCGGCACCCCGACCATGCAACTCCTCATCCGTGCGCCCGACATCGCGGAACTGCCCGCGCTGTCGGAGCTGTGCATGCGGTCGAAGGCGGTGCGGGGCTATGACGCGGCCTTCATGGAGGCGTGCAGGGCCGAGCTGTCGTTCGATCCGCGCGATCTCGCTTCCTCGCAGATCGCGGTCGCCGCGCGGAGAAACGCCGTGCTCGGCGTCGCGCAGGTCAGGATGGCCGGCGACGAGGCCGATCTCCTGAAATTGTTCGTGGAGCCAACGGCGCTGCGCGGTGGCGTAGGGCAGGCGCTGTTCGGCTGGGCGATCGACACCGCGAAGGAGCTGGGCGCGCAACGGATGACCATCGAGGCCGATCCGGATGCTGTGCCGTTCTACCGGCGTCTCGGCGCACGCGACGCCGGCCTCGTGCCGTCGGGCTCGATTGCCGGGCGCTGGTTGCCGAGGCTGTTCGTCGAACTTTAGCACGCCGCCGCGTCGGCGGACTTGGCGGCCGGCTCGGCGGAGCGCTTGAAGCGGACCTCGATGCGGGTGCCGGAATGGGCGGGGTCGCGCTCGACGCTGGCGTCGAGCTTGGCGGCCATCGCGCTCACGATGCGCTGGCCCATTCCGGTCGAGCGCGGATCGCTTCTGGCGGCGAGCCCGACGCCTTCGTCGGAGATCGACAGCGCCAGTTCTTCGCCCCGCGCCTTCAGCTCGACATGGATCGGGCCGGGGTCGTCGGGATAGGCGTATTTCACCGCGTTCATCACCAGCTCGTTGACGATGATGCCGATGGCAACCGCGCGGTCGGGATCGATCTCGACCGGCTCGGCCTTCAGCGTCAGGCGCGACATCCGGTTGCCTTCGGCCGAACGGCGAAGGTCTTCCAGCAGGGAATCCAGGTACTGGTTGAGCAGCACGCTCTTCAGATCCTGCGAGGTGTAGAGCCGGCGATGCACCTGCGCCACCGCTGCGACGCGGCCCATCGCGTTGGTGAGCGCAGCCTTGACATCGTCCTGCGTTGCCGTGCTCGCCTGCAGGTGCAACAGCGATGCAATGATCTGCAGGCTGTTGCCGACGCGGTGGTTGACCTCGCGCAGCAGCACCTCGCGTTCGGCGGCGAGCGCCTCGAAGCGGTCGCGCGCGGCATGGACCTCGGCCTCGGCCTGGTCGCGGGCGCGCTGTATCTCGGCTTGGCGGATCGCGCTTTGCGCCGCGACCTGCAGCAGGGCGATGAAGTCGCCGCCGGTGTCCTTGACGAGATAGTCGGCGGCGCCCGCCTTTAGCGCGGTGACGGCGATGGCCGAGTCCTGCGATGCCGTGACGAACACGACAGGAGGCGCGCCCGCGATCTGCATGATGCGCTCCAGCGTCTCCAGCCCGTCCAGCCCGGGCATGTACTGGTCGAGCGCAATCACGTCGATGCCGCCTTGCGCCAGCCGGTCGAGCCCCTGCTGGCCGCTCGCGGCATGCACGACGTTGAAGCCGGCCCGCGTCAAGCCGCGCTCGACCAGGCGGGCCAGCGCCGGATCGTCCTCGATATAGAGCAGAGTGGGCGTTGCTGATGTCATGAGGCGGCTTCGGGGACCTTGATGACGGAAAAGAACAGGCCGAGCTGGCGGATGGCGTTGGCGAAGCTTTCGTAGTTCACGGGCTTGGTGATGTAGACGTTGCAGCCAAGCTCGTAGCAGCGCTTGATCTCCTGGGAATCGTCGGTGGTGGTCAGCACCACCACCGGGGTGGACTTCAGATAGGAGTTTTCCTTGATCCGCCTGAGGATGTCGATGCCGGTCATGTCGGGCAGATTGAGGTCGAGCAGCACCAGCAGCGGCTGTCCCTTGCGGGCGCTGCCGGTTCCATCCTTGCCGAACAGGTAGTTGACGGCGGATGTACCGTCGGTGAACGGGACGATCTCGTTGTTGACACCCGACCGGCGGATGTTCCGTTCGATCAGGCGCGCATGCCCCTCGTCGTCCTCTACCATGATGATGGTGACGGGATTGCTCATGCGCGGCGCTCTCCAGCGTTGGCTTTCCAGTTGATCGGCAACGTGACCGTGAAGGTGCTGCCCTGGTCGAGTTCCGAGGCAACTGACATAGTGCCGCCCAGCCTTCGCACCAGTGCGCGGACATGCGCAAGTCCTATGCCCTGGCCCGGCTTGTCCTGGGTGCCGGCGCGGCGGAACAATTCGAAAATGCGCTGGTGGTCCCTGGCGTCGATGCCGCGGCCGTTGTCACTGACGTCGAAGACGGCGAACCCCAGCTTGGTGCGGCCGCGGATCTCGACGTCGCCGGGCACGCCAGGCCTCAGATATTTCAGCGCGTTGTCGATCAGGTTGGAAAACACCTGCTCCAGCGCGAGGCGGTCGCTGACGATGTCGGGCAGCACCATGACACGGATTTGCGCATTCGCCTCGGCGGCCTGATGTGCAACCGTGGTTCGAATGCTGTCGAGCAGCTCGTTCATGTCGATCCGCTCCGGCGAAAATTCGCGACGGCCCTCCCGGGTGAGGTTGAGGATCGCCGAGATCAGGCGGTCCATCTTGGCGATGGACGACTTGATGAAACCGAGCGCTTCCGAGAAGTCGTCCGACAGTTGCTTGTCGGTACCTTGCAGCTCCGGCTCGGTGCCCTCGGTAGCATCTTCCGGCACCGACGGTGCAAGCTCCGCGGCCCGGCTGAGACGGACGATGCGCTTGAAGATGTCGTTGCGGAGTTCCTCGAGCTCGCTGGTAAAGCCCATGATGTTGACGAGCGGCGAACGAAGGTCGTGGCTGACGATGTAGGCAAAGCGCTGGATCTCGTCATTGGCCTCGAGCAGATCGGCGGTGCGCTCGTCGATCGTGGCCTCCAGATTGGCGTAGCCGTCGCGCAGTTTCGCCTCGGCCTCGTCGCGGGCGCGCGAAGAGCGGCGCACCAGGAAGATCGACATGCCGGCGAGCGCAATCACCATGCTGGAGCCCGCGATGGTGACGCTGGAGGCGAGCACCTGGCTGCGGTCGGCATTGACGATGCGCATCGCCAGCAGCCGCTC
>NZ_JBQTHN010000219.1:0-33904 GCF_052389815.1 Bradyrhizobium sp.
GGTCCGGTGCTGCTGCGAACGAACATGGGCGCCGGACACGGCGGCGCATCGGGACGCTTCAACCGGCTCGACGAGATCGCGATCGTCTACGCGTTCGCGCTGTGGGCGGTGGGGTTGGCGGATAAAGCGGAGGCATAGTGACTCCCTCGCCCCGCTCTTGCGGGGAGAGGGTTGGGGTGAGGGGCTGTTCCCGCGAATTCGACTCGTGGAGAGCCCCCTCACCCGGATCGCATCTAACGATGCGATCCGGCCTCTCCCCGCAAGCGGGGAGAGGCGAAGGAGATCACCGCCCGTTCTTCTTCCGCCACGCGGCGAAGTCAGTCAGCGTCTTCTCGTCCGTCGCCGGATAGAGCCCGAAGATGCCGCGGCCATTCTGCACCTCTTCCATGACGAAATCCTCGAACGCGGTCATCTCGAAGGTCTCGTCCGCGATCTCGTCGGCGAGATGCGCGGGGATGACGATGACGCCGTCGGCATCGCCGAGGATGACGTCGCCGGGAAACACCGGCGCGTCGCCGCAGCCGATCGGCACGTTGATCTCGATCGCCTGATGCAGCGCCAGATTGGTCGGCGCGCTCGGCCGGTGGTGATAGGCGGGAAAGCCGAGTTTCGCGATCTCGGCGGAATCGCGAAAGCCGCCGTCGGTGACGACGCCGGCGCAGCCGCGCTTCATCAGCCGCGTCACCAGGATGGCGCCGGCGGACGCCGCGCGCGCATCCTTGCGGCTGTCCATCACCAGCACCGCGCCGGGCGGGCAATCCTCGATCGCCTTGCGCTGCGGGTGCGAGCGATCGCGAAACACGTCGATCTTGTTAAGGTCCTCGCGCGCCGGCATGTAGCGCAGCGTGAAGGCTTCGCCGACCAGCGTTGGCTGGTCCGCGCTGAGCGGGCGAACGTCCTGGATCATCTGGATGCGAAGACCGCACTTGAACAGCGCGGTCGCCACCGTGGCGGTGGAGATCGTCTTCAGCTTGTTGCGGGTGGCGTCGCTCAGCTTGCTCATTCATTCGTCCCGTTTGTTCGTCATTCCGGGGCGATGCGCAGCATCGAACCCGGAATCTCGAGGTTCCGGGTTCGCTTCGCGCCCCGGAACGACGGCTGGTCAACGCCTCACATCTCCTCCGCCACCACCATGTAATTCACGTCCAGGTCGGCGGAGAGGCTCCATTTGTCGGCAAAGGGGCTGTAGACGACGCCGGTCTCCTCGGTGATCGCGAGCTTATTCGTCGCGAGATGGCGGGCGAGCTCATCGGGGGTGACGAACTTGTTCCATTCATGGGTGCCGCGCGGCAGCCAGCGCAGCACATATTCGGCGCCGACGATGGCCAGCGCAAAGCTCTTCCAGTTGCGATTGATGGTCGAGAGCACCATCAGCCCGCCGGGCTTCAGCATCGCCGCGCAGTGCCCCACAAACATGCCGACGTCGGCGACGTGCTCCACGACTTCCATCGCAAGCACGATGTCAAAGCGCTCGCGGTGGTCCATCTCTTCCACGGTGGTGCAGCGGTAGTCGATCGACAGGTGACCCTTGTCGGCATGCAGCTTGGCGGCCGCAATGTTGGTCGCAGAGGGATCGATGCCGATCACTTGCGCGCCCAGCCGCGTGAACGGCTCGCACAACAGCCCCGCGCCGCAGCCGATGTCGAGCATGCGCAAGCCCGAGAGACAATTGAGGCTCCTGGCGTTGCGCGAGAATTTCCGGCACGCGGCGTCGCGGATATAGGCAAGGCGCAGCGGGTTGATCTTGTGCAGCGGCGCCATCTTGCCGTTGGGGTCCCACCACTCGGCCGACAGTTTCGAGAATTTCGCCACCTCGGCCGGATCGACCGTGGGTCCCGTGGCGCCTGAAGAACTCATGGACATGACAGGGCTATTCTATCGCGCGGTGATGGAATTGCGGAACGCCAGCGGCGAGGCGATGGTGGAAATCTTCGCGTCGTCGTCGCCGACGGTCGCGATCGTGACGTCGCCGTAGTTGAACAACCGTCCCATGATCGTCTGTTCGACGTCGACGGTGGCAATCTTGTCCACGCCGATCTCGGTGGTTTTCCGCTTGATGAACCCGGTCTTGTGCACCACACGCAGATTGGTCACGTCGGTTTCGGTTGTCCAGCGATGGAACCAGGCGGTCAAGGTTTTGTAGAGCGCGAACAGGGCCAGGATCGCCGCCATCGCCCAGCAGACCAGCATCAGCGGGCTGCCCGCCGGGACCATCCCCGACAGGGCGAGGAATATGGCCGCCACAATCCACAAGCCGATCGCCGGCAGGAAGAAGATCCAGTGCGCGTTGGTGGAATAAAGCACCTTTTCCCCTGGCTGCAGGATATCGTCGATATAACGTCCCATACGCCTTACCTCAGTTACCCCTGTGCGACAGCTTCTGCGCCACAGCCGCGGCGGCAGGCACCAGACCCCGCAGGAACCCGCTTGCCCCCGACCGCGCCCGTATGTATACGCGCGTTTTGGTGGCGGCGCTGCCGGTTTTGAGCGCATGTCCCTAACTTATCCTTACTCAAGGGAATACACGCGTCGTCATGGGCCGCCTCGTGATGAAATTCGGCGGCACGTCCGTCGCCAATATCGACCGCATCCGCAACGTCGCCCGCCATGTGAAGCGTGAGGTCGATGCCGGCCACGACGTGGCGGTAGTGGTCTCGGCGATGGCCGGCAAAACCAATGAGCTGGTGTCCTGGTGCAGCGACGCCTCGGCGATGCATGATGCGCGGGAATATGACGCCGTGGTGGCATCGGGCGAACAGGTGACCTCCGGCCTGCTGGCGATCATGCTGCAGGGCATGGGCATCCAGGCCCGCTCCTGGCAGGGCTGGCAGATCCCGATCAAGACCAGCGACGCGCATGCGTCCGCCCGCATCCTCGAGATCGACGGGTCCGAGATCGTCAACCGTTTCAAGGACCGGAAGGAAGTCGCCGTCATCGCCGGCTTCCAGGGCATCAGCCCGCAGACCCACCGCATCACCACGCTCGGCCGCGGCGGCTCCGACACTTCGGCGGTGGCGATTGCCGCTGCCATTCATGCCGACCGCTGCGACATCTACACCGACGTCGACGGCGTCTACACCACGGACCCGCGCATCGTGCCGAAAGCCCGCCGGCTCGACAAGATTGCGTTCGAGGACATGCTGGAGCTGGCCTCCCAGGGCGCAAAGGTGTTGCAGGTGCGCTCGGTGGAACTCGGCATGGCGCACAATGTTCGCATCTTCGTGCGCTCCAGCTTCGACAAGCCTGAGGATATCGACCCGCACGCCAACCAGCCGCCGGGCACGCTGATCTGCAGCGAGGAGGAAATCATGGAAAGCTACGTCGTCTCCGGCATCGCCTTCTCCAAGGACGAGGCGCAGATTTCGGTGCGCCAGATCGAGGACAAGCCGGGCGTTGCGGCTGCGATCTTCGGGCCGCTGGCCGACGCCAACATCAACGTCGACATGATCGTGCAGAACGTCTCCGAGGACGGCAAGACCACCGACCTCACCTTCACGGTGCCGGCGGCGGACTACAACCGCGCCAAGGAAACCATCACCGCTTCCAAGGCCAAGATCGGCTATGCGCGGCTCGACAGCGCGACCGACGTCGCCAAGGTTTCGGTGATCGGAAGCGGCATGCGCAGCCATGCCGGCGTCGCGGCGCAGGCGTTTTCGGCGCTGGCCGGGCGCAACATCAACATCCGCGCCATTACGACCTCTGAGATCAAGTTTTCGGTGCTGATCGACGCCGCCTACACGGAGCTTGCAGTGCGCACGCTGCACACGCTCTACGGGCTCGACCAAGTTTAGAAAAAGTTTCTCTTAGCGGTCGCAGCATCGGTCCTACAGAGACGTTATAGCCTCTGGCAGGCGTTTTGCTTGGCAAAACTACCTTCGATTGGTTATACGGCCTGATAGGTGAGCGCCTGCAAACCGTGGCACGGTTTTGCTGTTCCCGATTCGGCCGGGATGGGGCTCGCGCCGGTGCCGAAATGAATGAAATTGTCGTTTGGTCCGAGTATTACACCAGCGGCCGGCCAGGCGGCAGGTTGGCCCTGCGGGGGAGGATTGGCTGATCATGCGGAGCGCGTCGGGAGGTCCCCGCGTCTTGCTGAGACGGCTCCGCGAAACCATGGCGGAGCAAGTCTCCGCACAGGAGCGGCTCGACAAGGTGGTGGTGCTGATCGCGGCCAACATGGTGGCCGAGGTCTGCTCCTGCTACGTGCTGCGCATCGACAACACCCTCGAGCTCTACGCCACGGAAGGCCTGAAGCGCGAAGCCGTGCATCGCACGGTGCTGAGCGCGCATGAGGGCCTGGTCGGCCTCGTCGCCAGCGAAGCGACGCCGCTGAACCTGTCGGACGCGCAGAGCCATCCGGCCTTCTCCTATCGCCCGGAAACCGGCGAGGAAATATATCACTCCTTCCTCGGCGTGCCGATCCTGCGCGCGGGCAACACGCTCGGCGTGCTCGTGGTGCAGAACCGCGCCAAGCGCACCTATGTGGAAGAAGAGGTCGAGGCGCTGCAGACCACCGCCATGGTGTTGGCGGAGATGATCGCCTCCGGCGAATTGTCGGCCCTGGCGCCACCCGGCGCAGAGCCCGCGGCGCGGCATTCCCTGCACAAGAGCGGCAGCGTGCTCTCCGAAGGCATCGCGCTCGGCCATGTGGTGCTGCACGAGCCGCGCGTCGTGATCAAGGATTACATCGCCGAGGACCTGCCGAAGGAAATCAAGCGGCTGGATGCGGCGCTGGCCAAGCTGCGCTCGGATCTCGACCGCCTGCTGGAGCGCGGCGACGTCGCCGAAGGCGGCGAGCACCGCGACGTGCTGGAAGCCTACCGCATGTTCGCCAACGACCAGGGCTGGTCGCACAAGCTGCACGAGGCGGTCGGCACCGGCCTGACCGCGGAAGCCGCCGTCGAACGCGTGCAGTCCGACACCCGCGCGCGCATGCTGCGCTCGACCGATCCCTATCTGCG
Organism: Bradyrhizobium sp.; assembly: GCF_052389815.1. GTDB lineage: Bacteria > Pseudomonadota > Alphaproteobacteria > Rhizobiales > Xanthobacteraceae > Bradyrhizobium. The sequence continues at coordinate 4,962 of NZ_JBQTHN010000219.1, forward strand.
CGAGCGGTTGCACGACCTGGAGGATCTCGGCCATCGCCTGATGCGCCAGCTGGTCGGCCGCGACCACGCGCCTTCGCGCGAGCAGTTGCCCGACAACGCCATCCTGATCGCGCGTGCGATGGGGCCTGCGGCGCTGCTCGACTACGACCGCAAGCGGCTGCGCGGCCTGGTGCTGGAGGAAGGCACCGCCAATTCCCATGTAGCGATCGTGGCGCGCGCCCTCGGCATTCCCGCGATCGGCGAGGTGCCGAACGCGCCCGGCATCGCCGATCCCGGCGACGCCATCATCGTCGACGGCACCTCCGGCTCGATCTATGTGCGGCCGTCGGCGGAAATCGAATCGGCCTATGCCGAGCGGGTTCGCCTGCGCGCGCGGCGCCAGGCGCAGTATTCGGCGCTGCGCGACCTGCCCTGCAAGACCAAGGACGGCCAGAACGTCGAGCTCTTGATAAATGCCGGCCTCGTCATCGACCTGCCGCATATCGAGGACACCGGTAGCGCCGGCATCGGGCTGTTCCGGACCGAGCTGCAGTTCATGGTGAGCGCGAGCCTGCCGCGCTCCTCCGACCAGCTCGCGCTCTACCGCTCCGTGCTCGATGCGGCCGGCGACAAGCCGGTGACATTCCGCACCCTCGATATCGGCGGCGACAAGGCGCTGCCCTATCTGGAGACGGTGATCGAGGAGAATCCGGCGCTGGGCTGGCGCGCGATCCGGCTCGGGCTCGACCGGCCGGGTCTGTTGCGCGGCCAAATCCGCGCGCTGCTGCGCGCCGGCGGCGGACGCTCGCTGAAGATCATGTTTCCGATGATCTCGGAGGTCGCCGAGTTCGACGCCGCCAAGGCGATCGTCGAGCGCGAGCTGACCTATCTGCGCCAGCACGGCCACTCGCTGCCGGAGCGCATCGACATCGGCACCATGGTGGAGGTGCCGGCGCTGCTCTACCAGATGGACGAACTGCTGAAGAAGGTCGATTTCGTCTCGGTCGGCTCCAACGACCTGTTCCAGTTCCTGTTCGCGGTCGATCGCGGCAACGCCAAGGTCTCGGAGCGGTTCGACACCATGTCGGCGCCGATCCTGCGCGCGCTGCGCGAAATCGTGCGCAAGGCCGATGCGGCGAAGAAAGGCGTCTCGCTGTGCGGCGAGATGGCCTCCAAGCCGCTCGGCGCGCTGGCGCTGATCGCGCTCGGCTATCGCTCGCTGTCGCTGTCGGCGACCGCGCACGGCCCGGTGAAGGCGATGATCCTCGACCTCGACGCCAGGAAGGCGGAGGCCATGATCAACCCGCTGCTGGATGCGCCGGCCGGCAGCGTCTCGATCAAGCAGAAGCTGACGGAATTTGCGGAAGCCGAGGGGCTGTCATTGTAGCGGGCCGGTTCCCGCTCCGCCTCTCCGTCTTTTCTGCTATTTGAGAACTGCCATGCTGCCCGAAGCCAAACTCGATATCCTGCTCGCCCACCATGCCGCGCTCGAGAACGAGCTGCTCGGCCAGGTCGGCTCCGACCGCTATGTGCAAATCACCCGCGAGCTCGCCGACCTCAATCCGCTGATCGACGCGGTGAAGGCCTATCGCGGCGTGATGGCCGAGCTCGCCGGCGCGGAAGCCCTGCTCGCCGATCCGGCGACGGATGCGGAAATGCGCGGCATGGCGGAAGCCGAGCGCGAAGAGCTGCAGGCAAGGCGCGACGAGCTGGCGCAGGAAATCCGCGTTGCGCTGCTGCCCAAGGACGCCATGGACGACCGCAACGTCGTGCTGGAAATCCGCGCCGGCACCGGGGGCGACGAGGCCTCGCTGTTCGCCGGCGACCTGTTCCGCATGTATGAGCGCTTCGCCGGCCTGCAGGGCTGGAAGGTCGAGGTGATCTCGGCCAGCGAAGGCACCGTCGGCGGCTTCAAGGAAATCATCGCGGAGGTGCAGGGCCGCGGCGCCTTCGCCAAGCTGAAGTTCGAATCCGGCGTGCACCGGGTGCAGCGCGTGCCCGACACCGAGACGCAAGGGCGTATCCACACCTCGGCGGCGACCGTGGCCGTTCTGCCCGAGGTCGAGGACGTCGACGTCGACATCAGGAACGAGGACTTGCGGATCGAGACCATGCGCGCGGGCGGCGCCGGCGGCCAGCACGTCAACAAGACGGAATCGGCGATTCGCATCACCCACATCCCGACCGGCATCGTCGTGATGATGCAGGACAGCCGATCGCAGCACAAGAATCGCGCATCCGCCATGAACATCCTGCGCTCGCGCATCTACGACGCCGAGCGGCAGCGCCAGGATGCGGCGCGCTCCGCCGACCGCAAGGAGAAAGTCGGCTCCGGCGACCGCAGCGAGCGCATCCGCACCTACAATTTCCCGCAAGGCCGCGTCACCGATCACCGCATCAACCTGACGCTCTACAAGCTGCCGCAGGTGATCGCGGGCGAGGCGCTGGGCGAGCTGATCGATGCGCTGACCACTGAGCACCAGGCCGCACAGCTCGCGGCGCAGGGTGCTGCGGCGTGATCACAGTCGTCCCTGCGAACGCAGGGACCCATAACCACAGGCGTGACTCGTTGCGCGAACAGACAACTCCGACCACCCTTATCGATAAGCCGGGGCGTATGGGTCCCTGCGTTCGCAGGGACGACCGATGATGACTGTCGACGCAGCGCGACGCGCACTCGCGGCACGCTTCACCGCGGCCGGCATCGACTCCGCCGAACTCGATGCACGCCTTCTGACCGGTCACGCGCTCGGCCTCGAGCTCACCGGCATGGTCCGCGCTGCAAGCCGCATGCTCACCTCGGATGAAGCGAATCGCCTCAACGCCCTCGCCGACCGCCGCCTTGCCGGCGAGCCGGTCGCGCGCATCCTGGGCCACAAGGAATTCTGGGGATTGCAGCTTTCGCTGTCGCCGGCAACGCTGGTGCCGCGGCCGGACACCGAAACGGTAGTGGAGCTGGCTCTCGAGATGCTCCGCGAGAATCCCGCCCGGCAAGGCGCGCGCATTGCCGATCTCGGCACCGGCACCGGTGCGATCCTGCTCGCGCTGTTGTCCGAACTGCACGGCGCGGTCGGCACCGGCACCGACATTTCGCAGGAGGCGCTGCAGACGGCACGCGGCAACGCGGCGCGACAGGGGCTCGCCGATCGCACGAGCTTCATTCGCTGCGACTATGCCGCGGGGTTGACCGGCACGTTCGACCTCATCGTATCGAATCCGCCGTATATCCGCTCAGGCGATATCGCCGGTCTCGCAGTCGAGGTGCGGGACCACGATCCGCGGGCAGCCCTGGACGGCGGGCCGGACGGCCTCGATGCCTACCGGGCCCTGATCCCCCAGGCGGCCCGTATCCTCGCCCCCGGCGCCGTGCTGGTTGTGGAGGCCGGACAGGGTCAGGCCGGGGAGATTGAAGGCTTGATGGCGGCGGCGGGACTGACACCCCACCGGTCTCCCAGGGCCGATCTGGGAGGTATTCCGAGGGCGGTCGGGGCCCGGAAAATGCCCCGATAAAGTCCTACTGGAACGCAAAAAAACCTCTTGGAATTGCCCCCGGGAACGACTACGTTCCGGCCACAACATCGGTACAGGGTTGCTGGCTGGCCCCGCAGGCGAAGCGGGCGGAAACCAGAGGCACTATCGCCCACCGATCAACGGTTCCAGAACGCAAGGGTCCTTTGAGCGCAATGGCTGAAGCTGTGCAGCTCTCGACCGCAAAGCGAACGAAAGCCTGATATTGCGCTTGAAGACTTACGCAACAGAGCTGGGCTTGCTTCGGCAAGGTGAATGATTGTTCGCTGGCGAAGCGCGCCGGCGGTTGGGGAACGCGTCTTTGTTGAACGCGACGGTTGGCAAAATCGGCAGGGCTTTGAACGGCACCGCAATCCCGATTCGGTGTGCGTGAACGCGCGCTCCACGGCAGGCAATTCGAGTTAACTTCTTCGGGCTGGAATAAAGGCGACACATGAGAAACGGTCAAAACAACAAGCGGATGCGTAACCGGAACAACAACAATAACCAGAACCGGCGCGGCCAGAACCCGATGACGCGGGTCTACGAATCCAACGGACCGGACATCAAGATCCGCGGCACCGCCTCCCACGTCGCCGAGAAGTACGTTCAGCTCGCCCGCGATGCACGCTCTTCCGGCGACCCCGTCGCCGCCGAGAACTACTACCAGCACGCCGAGCATTATTTCCGCCTGATCGCCGCCGCGCAGGAGCAGTTCCGGCAGAACCAGCCGCAACACCAGCAGCAACCGCGCCCGGACAACGACATGTCGGTGGACGAGAGCGAGGATGAGGGCGACGGCTTCTCGCCGTTCGGCCAGGAGCCTGGCTTCGTGCCGCAACCGCAGCAGGTGCAGCCCTTTGCGCGCGACAACCAGCGCGACCGCGACCAGCAGCCCTATCAGCGCGACCAGCAGCAGCCGCGCGAGCATCGCGGCGAGCGGGAGCACCGTGGCGAGCGGGAGCATCGCGAACATCGCCCGCAGCCGCAGTACCAGCCGCAGCCGCAGCCGCAGCAACCGCAGCCCGCGATCGCCGACAGCGTCGACCGCCTGCCCTCTTTCATCACCGGCCCGCAGCCGCAGGTCAATGGCGGCGATCGCAGCTATGAAGGCGGTGGTGGCGGCGGCGAGCGCTATCCGCGCCGGCGCCGGCGTCCGCATAGCGGACCGCGTCCGGACAACATGGCGGGCGCCGCGCCCGCCGCCTCGAGTGAGGACGTGGGTGAGTAAGTAGCGCGAACTTCACGTTCGGAATTCAGGGTGGGCAAGCGCAAGCGTGCCCACCCTTTTCTTTTGAGTCGCCTGAGTCGTCCCGGCGCACGCCAGGCCTTCGCCGGGGCGACACTACCCGCGCGTGCTGGGCGAAGGCATCAGCACCGGCTGCAGCGAGGGAATCAGGCGCGCGCGCTCGCGATGCGCTGGCAGCGCGCGATAGACCTGCTTGGTCGCTTCCACGATGTGCACGCCGGCGAACGGCATCGACAGCGCTTCGCCGGCGCGCTCCCAGGCCATTGCCGAGCGCAGGAACCAGCCATTGGCGATCGGCGGCATGAACAGCGCTTCGCCCCACGATGCCGGCGTGAACCAGGTGTGCCGCAACAGCTGCGTGATCTGCGCGCGCGAATAGGGCCGGCCGTGTCCGAACGGCGTGTTGTCGGTGCGCGTCCACACGCCGCGCCGATTGGGGACGACGGCGATCATGCGGCCCGAGGGCGCGAGCACACGCCACATCTCGCGCAACAGGCTTTCCGGATCGTCGCACATCTCCAGCGCATGCACGAGCAGGATGCGGTCGAACGAGGCCTCTGGCAGCGGCAGCGAAAACTCGTCGACCAGCGCGGCGAGCGCCGGCCGCCCGGTCGGCCACTTAAGCACGCCCTGGGCCGCCGGCATGAAGGCGACGCAGCGCTCGCTGTTGTCGCGGAACAAGCCGAGATAGGGCGTCGGATAGCCGAGGCCGAGCACGCGCTGGCCTTCGGCATCCGGCCAGCAGGCATGGATGCCGCGATTGATCAGCCGCCGCGCCACGATGCCGAGGCGCTGCGAATAGAAATCGCGGAGATCGATGACGTCCATGCAGGCACCATAGCGTTTTCAAGCGAAGCTTGTCCCGCACTTGATGCGGGATGGATACCGGTTCGCGTAGAGAAAAACGCGTCAAACACAATGTAACACGCCGCCATCACCCGCGAAGCGGCCAAATTGGCATTGCCGCAGGAACGTTAACGCCATATCTCTGGGGCCGGCCCGGATCCAAGTTCGTGGAGAAATCATGGCTGCCGAAATTCGCGTGTTCAACTGCCTGTCCGACAATTTCGGCTATCTGATCCACGATAGCGAAACCCGGGCGACCGCCTCGATCGACGCGCCGGAAGCCGCCCCCATCCTGAAGGCGCTGGCGCAGGAGAACTGGGCGCTGACCGACATCCTCATCACCCACCACCACCACGACCATGTCGGCGGCGTTGCGGAACTGAAACAGAAATACAAGTGCCGCGTTGTCGCCCCGCACGACAAGAAGGCGGCGATCGCCAATGTCGACCTGCGCGTCGCCAATGGCGACGTGGTCAAGGTCGGCAATCTGCTGGCGCGGGTGCTGGAAACGCCCGGCCATACGCTCGATCATGTCTCCTACGTATTCGACAAGGAGAAGGCGGTGTTCGCCGCCGACACGCTGTTCTCGATCGGCTGCGGCCGCGTGTTCGAGGGAACGCATCCGATGATGTGGGATTCGCTGCTCAAGCTGCGCGCGCTGCCCGATGATTTCAGCCTCTATTGCGGCCATGAATATACCGCTTCCAACGTCAAGTTTGCGCTGACCGTGGACGGCGAAAATCCCGCGCTGAAGGCTCGCGCCGAGGAAGTTGCAAGATTGCGGGCGCAGAACAAGGCGACCATCCCGGTCATGCTCGGCGAAGAGAAGAAATCCAACGTGTTTCTGCGTGCCGACGATCCTTCCGTTGCCGCCGCGCTGCACATGAAGGGCGCAGGTCCCGCCGACGTGTTCGGCGAGCTGCGCGAGCGCAAGAACAAGTCCTGATCATGGCAACCGCCACGGACATCATCGCACGGCTCGAGCTCAAGCCGCATCCGGAGGGCGGGCATTACCGCGAGACGTTCCGCGACGTGCGCACCGACGCGCAGGGCCGCGCGTGTTCGACTGCGATCTATTTCCTGCTGGCGCGCGGCGAACACTCGCACTGGCATCGCATCGATGCGGTGGAAGTCTGGCATTACTATTCCGGCGCCGCGCTGACGCTAAGAATCGCCAATGACGGCTGCGCGCCGCACACCGTCACGCTCGGCCCGAACGTCGCGGCCGGCGAGCGGCCGCAGGCGATCGTGCCGGCGGGCGCATGGCAGTCGGCGGAAAGCACCGGCGACTGGACGCTGGTCGGATGCAGCGTGGCACCGGCATTCGAGTTCGCCAAGTTCGAGCTCGCTGCGGAAAACTGGGCCCCGACATAAGCAGTTATCCGTTGCCATTCGCTCGAATTCTTCAATCGGGAATCGGGTGGGTTTCGAATGTTCACGCCAATAGTTTCCGCTTCATTGATAGGAGCGGAAAATGCACGGAACATTCGGCATTCAAAACATCGAGATCGAACCGGCGATCCTCTATTTCGGCACGCCCGTCGTGCTGATCGGCACATGCAACGAGGACGGATCGTTCAACCTCGCACCGATGTCCTCGGCGTGGTGGATCGGCTGGCGCTGCATGCTGGGGCTGGATCCCTCTTCCAGGACCACCGAGAACATCATTCGCTCCGGCGAATGCGTGCTCAATCTGGCCTCTGCCGATCTGGTCGCCGCAGTCGACCGCCTTGCGCGGACGACGGGCTCCGATCCGGTGCCTCCCGGAAAGGTCAAGCGTGGCTACCGGCACGTGAAGGAAAAGTTCGGCCTGAGCGGCCTGACGTCGCAGCCCGGCGAGACCGTCGCCGCGCCGCGTGCGCTGGAATGTCCGGTGCAGATGGAAGCTAAGCTTGCCCATGTGCACGAGCTGGCGCGGGACGAAAATATCTGGCGAGGCGCCGCAGCGATCGAGCTGCGGATCACCCGTGTACACGCGCATTCGTCCATCATGATGGAGGGCGAGGCCAACCGCATCGATCCCGACAAATGGCGGCCGCTGATCATGAGCTTTCAGCAGTTTTACGGGCTCACGCCGGAAAAGCTGCACCGCTCCGAACTCGGCCGGATTCCGGAACGCTACTACAAGCCGCCGGGTTGGAGACCGGCCGCTTAAGCGCGGAGCCGGAACATGTCCTTCGCCGCGATCAGGCCGCCGCCGGCAATCAGGATCGCGGCGATGGCGATGGTCGCAGTCGCCTGTGCAAAGCCGGCGAGGATCAGGAACGCGGTCGAGAGCAGCGGCGTGGCGTAGGATGCCGCGCCCAGCACGCGGATGTCGCCGCGCTTCATGCCGATGTCCCAGGTGAAGAAGGCCGCGCCGACCGGGCCTACGCCGAGCGCGATGATGGCAAGCCATTGCGCCAGCGTTTCCGGCCATACCGTCTTTTCGACAAAGACGTGCACGATGGCTGCGAGCACGGCGGTCGCAAGGCAAAAGCCTGCGACCGCATCGGTCGGCACGGCCTTGAGCCGCCGCGACATCACCGAGTAGGACGCCCAGACGAACGCGGCGACGAAGGCCGCCATCAATCCCGGCAATTGGCCGGCCTCAAAGCCGCTGCCGCCACCGCCCATCAGCAGCAGCACCGTGCCGACAAGGCCAAGCAGCGCGCCGATGATGTGATGCGCCAGTAGTCGCTCGCCGGGCAGCAGCGAGGAGAACAGCACGATCAGCAGCGGCCAGAGATAGTTGAGCAGCCCGGCTTCCGCCGGCGGCGCGAAGCGCAGCGCAAGGAAGTACAGCGCGTGATAGCCGAACAGGCCGCCGACGCCGACCACCCATGCCTCGAGCGGCTGCTTCAGGGCAGCGAAGGCAGCAGGGCGAAAGAGAAAGCTCGCGAAAGCGACCAGCGCACCGATGGCAAAGGTCATCGCCGCGAGCTGAAAGGCTGGAATCCTTCCGGTCGCCACCGTGAGGACGGCGAGCAGCGACCACATCAGGATCGCGGTCAGTCCGATCAGGGTGGCGGTGCGGGGAGACATAAGTCCGTCATTGCGAGCGAAGCGAAGCAATCCATCTTGCTTCAATAGCGAAAATGGATTGCTTCGTCGCTAGGGCTCCCTTGCGCAAACGCGTCGCGTTTGTCGCAGGCAATGACGGTATGAATTCGTCACACCATATACTGCCCGCCATTGATGGTGAGCGTGGAGCCGGTGATGGCGCCGGCATCGTCGGCGGCGAGGAACACGACCACGCGCGCGATTTCCTCGGGCTCGCCGAGCCGATTGATTGGAATCTGCGGCAGGATCGACTTCTCCAGCACCTCCTTCGGCACGGCCTGGACCATCTCGGTGTTGATGTAGCCGGGGCAGATCGCATTCACGGTGATGCCGCCCTTGGCGTTCTCCAGCGCCAGCGCCTTGGTGAAGCCGATGTCGCCGGCCTTCGCCGCGGAATAATTGACCTGGCCGAACTGGCCCTTCTGGCCGTTGATCGAGGAGATGTTGATGATGCGGCCAAACTTGCGGGCACGCATGCCCTCGATGATCGGGCGCGTCATGTTGAACAGCGATCCGAGATTGGTGTTGATGACCGCGTTCCACTGATCCAGCGTCATCTTGTGGAATGCGCCGTCCTTGGTGATACCGGCGTTGTTCACCAGCACGTCCACCGGTCCGAGATCGGCTTCGACCTTCTTGATCCCTTCGGAGCATGCGTCGAATGAGGAGACATCCCACTTGTAGACGGGAATGCCGGTCTCCGATTTGAACTTCTCCGCCGCCGCGTCGTTGCCGGCATAGCTCGCCGCAACCTTGTAGCCGACCGCCTTCAGCGCCTTGCTGATCGCCGCGCCGATGCCGCGCGTTCCCCCAGTGACCAATGCAACTCGTGCCATGTCGTCTCCTCCTTGGTAGTCTTCTCATGGACCGGAATTTTTCCGGTCTTTTGACGTTTCTCAAGCAGACAATTCAAACAGGCGCTTGAGACGAAAATGCCCGGTGCGAGACCGGGCATTTCATTCTTAGCAGCTTGATCCGCGTTTGACAGATGATGTTTTCATCATGCAACGCACAACCTGCTCATTTGTTTGACGCGTTTCCTTCACGCGAACCGGTCCCCACTTCGCTTGGAACCGCTATGTTTGAGATTTAGTCACGTGCGATGCACATCGCGATGCCCATGCCGCCGCCGATGCAAAGCGTAGCGAGGCCCTTCTTGGCGTCGCGCTTCTGCATTTCGTGCAGCAGCGTCACCAGCACGCGGGCGCCCGACGCGCCGATCGGGTGGCCGATCGCGATCGCGCCGCCATTGACGTTGACCTTGGAGGTGTCCCAGCCGAGGTCCTTGTTGACGGCGCAGGCCTGCGCCGCGAAGGCCTCGTTGGCCTCGACGAGATCGAGGTCGCCGACATTCCAGCCGGCCTTCTTCAGCGCGGCGCGGGAGGCCGGGATCGGGCCGGAGCCCATGATCTTGGGATCGACGCCGGCCTGGGCCCAGGAGACGATGCGGGCAATCGGCTTCTTGCCTTCCGCGGCGGCCTGCTTGGCGCTCATCAGCACCACGGCAGCGGCGCCGTCGTTGATGCCCGAAGCCGAGCCGGCCGTGACCGTGCCGTCCTTCTCGAAGGCGGGCCGCAGCTTGGCCATGGCATCCAGCGTCGCGCCATGACGGGGGTATTCGTCGGTATCGACGACGATGTCACCCTTGCGGGTCTTGATGGTGACCGGGATGATCTCGTCCTTGAACTTGCCGGCTTTCTGGGCCGCTTCCGCCTTCTGCTGCGAGGCGACCGCGAATTCGTCCTGCTGGCCGCGGGTAATCTGCCACTGTCGCGCGACGTTCTCGGCCGTGTTGCCCATGTGGTAGCCGTTGAAGGCATCCCACAGGCCGTCCTTGATCATGGTATCGACGAATTCGAGCGGGCCCATCTTGACGCCGCCGCGCAGGTACTGGGCATGCGGGGCCATGCTCATGGATTCCTGGCCGCCGGCAACCACGATGTCGGAATCGCCGTTGAGGATCGCCTGGTAGCCGAGCGCCACCGTGCGCAGGCCGCTGCCGCAGAGCTGGTTGACGCCCCAGGCCGGGCTTTCCACGGGAATGCCGGCGGCAATCGAGGCCTGTCGGGCCGGATTCTGGCCTTGGGCAGCGGTGAGGATCTGACCCATGATGACTTCGGAGACGCGTCCGGGCTCGATGCCGCCGCGCTCCAGCGCGGCCTTGATGGCGATGGCGCCGAGGTCGTGGGCCGGGGTGGTCGCGAATGCGCCGTTGAAGCTGCCAACCGGGGTGCGGGCGGCGCTGACGATGACGACATCGTCTGACATGGACATCTCCTGTGTGGGTTTTATTGGGTTGGTTTCTTGACGGCGGGCGGGCCGGGGTGGCGGGCCTGTCTTAATTCCTATCCTGTTAACCCCGTTGAGGCATGTCAATCGCCCTGCAGCGAAAACGTGCCGCGCCGCATCCAAAAAAGCCGGCGGCCGAGTTTGTCGAGCAGTCCCCAAGCCTTGAGATTAACCGTGCCGCACAAAACGGTAGCCGAAGCCCTTTGAAAATGCTTACCTTTGCTGCGATGCGTTGCATTTGGCCCTGCGGATGTGCCGCTGGGTTCCCGCTCTCTGCTGGTCTTGTGTGAACCCCATGGCAAAATCCGAAACACCTACGACGATCAAGAAGTACGCTAACCGGCGGCTCTATAATACCGGCACGAGCACCTATGTGACGCTCGAGGATCTCGCGGCGATGGTGAAGGAGGGCGAGGACTTTCTCGTCTACGACGCCAAGACCGGCGAAGACATCACGCGCTCGGTGCTCGCACAGATCATCTTCGAGCAGGAGAACAAGGCCGGACAGAACCTCTTGCCGACCACCTTCCTGCGCCAGTTGATCCGCTTCTACGGCGACAGCATGCAGATGGTGGTGCCGAAATATCTGGAGCAGTCGATCGACACGCTGACTCGCGAGCAGGAAAAGTTCCGCAAGCAGCTCACCAACACATTCAGCGGCACCCCCTTTGCCCCGCTCGAAGAGCACGTCCGCCGCAACATGGAGCTGTTCCAGCAGACCTTCTCGATGTTCAAACCGTTCGTGCCGTCGCGCACCGGATCCGGCGAGCCCGAGAAGACGCCGGAGCCCGCGCCCGACGAAGGCAACATCGACGATCTGCGCAAGCAGATGAAGGACATGCAGGAGCGGCTCGAGCGCATGTCGAAAGAGACGAAGAAGGAAGAGTAGGTTCTTCGCAATCGCCACCAGCTTTTCGTCATGGCCGGGCTTGTCCCGGCCATCCACGTTTTTGGGGGTCGAAGATAAGACGTGGATGCCCGGGACAAGCCCGGGCATGACGAACACTGGCAATTGCAGTTGTCGTTAGCTCGCCGCCGGCACCGCCGCTCCGGCTGCCGCCGCCCACGGCCGCTCGGCCGAAGCGAGCCCGATCAGCCGGCCTTGAATGTAGTCGCAGCCCCATTCGCGCAGCATCACGGCGGCTTCCTCGTCCTGCACCCATTCGGCCACCGTCTTGATGTCGAGCCGGCGGGCGAGGTCGATCAGGGTCTGCACGAAGGCGCGGTCGTCGGCGGAGCGGGCGATGTTCTGCACGAAGGCGCCGTCGATCTTCACGATGTCGACGCCGAGCTTGCGCAGGTTGCGGAACGAGGTGTAGCCGGCGCCAAAATCGTCGATGGCGATCCGGCTGCCGAAATTCTTCAGCCGCGTGACGAAACCCCTGACGTCGTCGATGTCCTGGATCGCCACCGTCTCGGTGATCTCCACGATCAGCCGCTCGGCGACGCCGGGATGGGCGCGCATCAGCGACTCGATCGTCGCCGACCAGTCCGGATCCATGGTGGTTTCCGGCGAAATGTTGAGGCTGAGCTGCACCTTCGGCGAGGCGATCAGCTCGGCGACCACGAGCTCGAGGATGCGGTGATCGACCAGACGGATCAGGCCGAGCCGCTCCGCCACCGGCACGATGTCGGGCGCCAGCAGCACCTGGCCGTCGCCCTGCTCCATCCGAACCAGGCATTCGTAGAACGCCGGCTCGCGCGAGCGCGCGGCAACCACCGGCTCGAAGGCCGCGACGATGCGGCGGTCGTTGAGCGCAGTGACGATCTCGTCGGTGACGCGGATATTGACGCGGCGCTGCGCGTCGCGCTCGACATTGGGCCGCCACAGCGCGAACGAGCCGGCGCGGCGGCGCTTTGCGGCATCGAGCGTTTCCTGGGCGCGGTTGATCGCCTCGTCGGCATTGCGGGCATAGCGCGGCACGCTCACCGCGCCGATCGATGCCGTCACCGATACGGGACCCGAGTTGGTCGGCACCACCTCGTCGCGGACGCCGGCGAGGAAGCGCTCGGCGGCGACGTTGGTGTCGTCGACGGTGCAGTTCTTCAGGATCAGGCCGAACTTGTTGCCGGAGAAGCGGCCGAGCACGTCGCCGGCACGCAGCCGCGCGCGGATGCGACTGGCGACTTCCGCGATCACGGCGTCCGCGACGTCGAAGCCGAAGGCATCGTTGACGCGTGACAGATGATCGATGCCGATCAGCATGAAGGCGCAGGTCGAGCGGAAGCGGGTGTTCTCCTCGATCGCCTCGGCGAGCGCCGCGATCAGATGGGTGCGGTTGAGCTCGCCGGTCAGGGGATCGTGCCGCGACAGCCGCACGAGCTGCTCGTCGCGAGCGCGGCGCTCGTTGTTGACGCGCACGATTCCCTGCGCGCGCCATGGCCGGCCGTCGGAGCCGGCAAACCAGACGCCGGTCTCCTCGATCCAGATCACGGGCACGGCGGTGGTGGCGCGCACGCCATATTCGATCCGGTAGGGCACGCCCTCGTCCGGCCGCGCCGGCGGCGCATGGATCAGCGCATCGGTCCGGATGGAGCGGGCGGGCTCGATCAGCTTTGCGAATTCGGCGCCGGTGGCCAGCGATTCCGCGGGGATGTCGGCAAAGACCGAGGCCGCATTCTCGCTCCAGATCAGGCGGTCGCTGCCGATCTCCCAGACGAAACTGGCCTGGCCGAGCGAGGCGAGGATGTCGGCGGCTTGCGGGACGGACGGCATCAGGTCGCCTCGTTTCGGGACGGCACCCGGGTGATTCTCCACCCCAAGGATAGGGTAATGCGTGCCCGTGACCCTAGGTAAAGTTGATTAATAGTCCGCAAACCATGTTTTGCGGCTGTCGGGAACCAAAGGCCACGCCGGGGCACATCTATTGCGAGGGGAAGCGAAAGGCGGATTGAACCGTCCCGAAACGTGACAGGTCGGCGATGACAGGTACAGGGCACCCGGAAGTAATCATCGACGCGGAGTTCGTGGATATCCCGAACCCCTCTGTCGCGCTCGTGCCGCTTTCCGCCCAGCCGGGCGTTAGGCCGATAGCGCCGGTGAGCCGGCCCGATGCCAGCTTCCTTACCCAACTGATCGCGACCGCCGAGCATGTACCCCAGACCTGCAGCCTGCGCCGAGGGTCCTGCGCCGACGCGCAAGCCGCCTACGGCCCGCACGTCAGCGAGCGGCGCAGCGTGACGCGTCGGACCAAGCAGATCGTCTAGAGAAGAAGAATTCAGCGCGGCGGCGTGTCCGGCGACGGATGCGCGCCGTCGCCGGGCTGGATGCCCGGCGAGGGCACAGCCGGCTGCACCACCGACGGATCGGGGCGGTCGAGCAACACGGACTCGGCGACCGACGCAGCCGAGGGCACCGGCGCGGGAGCGGGGGCAGCAGGGGCCGGCGCAGGCTCGCGCGGCGGCGCGGCCGCTTCCGGCGCGGCCTGGCGAGGTGCCCTCCTCGCGACCGGAGCCGCGGCGACCGCCGTGTAGCGCCGCCGGCGCAGCGTCACGCCGGTGAGGAAATCGACCAGCGCAAACAAGGTCAGCAGGAAGAAGACGGAGGTGCCGAACTTCGGCAGGAGGAGGAATTCCGCCGCGGCCGCGCCGAACACGACCAGCGACAGCAGGTGGTCCATCAGGAATTTCGCGCCCGGCCGCGCACCCTTGACGATCTCGAGCAGCAGCATGAGCGCGGCAAGGGCGAGCAGCATGTCGCCGAGCGAGATCGGCCATTCCGCGCCCGACATCAGCGGCAGCGTCAGCACCGGCGCAGTGAGCGACACGTCGCGCATCAGCAACACGACGATGTTGTAGACCGCGAGCGGAATCAGCAGCAGCGGAAAGCCGACCATGGCCAAGGACCCTTTGCGAAGGGGAGAAACGCGCATTCCCGAGCGCGGATCCATCCGCCTCGGGAACCGTCTTAACGCACTCGATGGCCGAATTCAGGCAGGGGTCGCAAACTGCCCACTGCTTTTGTCTGGGTACCGTGAGGCGTCGCGCCTCAGGCCTCCTGCTCAGGCCTCTTTCTTGGGCTTCAGCACCTGCCGGCCCTTGTACATGCCGGTCTTGAGGTCGAGGTGGTGCGGACGGCGCAGCTCGCCCGAGTCCTTGTCCTCGACATAGGTCGGCTTCTTGAGCGCATCGGCGGAGCGGCGCATGCCGCGGCGCGACGGCGAGGTTTTTCTGCGGGGAACAGCCATGTCGGTATCCTCTAGGGGTATCGCGGAGGCACCGTCCAAATAAGACGGCCCGCAGCTCACAAAAGCGCGGGCGCAAGATGCCGATATGGCGGGGCTTATAGAGGATGCCCTCCCGCAAATCTAGGGCCGAAACGGGTAAAAATGACCCGAATCGGCTCAAAATCCGCGCCCCTCGCTCCAGCAGCGCTGCGCGGTGGGCGCGCGGACCATGTAGATCCCGGCCAGTCGCCGCACACCGGGCCGGGGATGCCGCGCGCTGCGCCGGACCGGGTTGGGCAGGATCGCCGCCAGGAGCGCCGCCTCGCGCGGCGACAGTTCGGAAGGCGGCTTGCCGAAGGCATAGGCCGCGCCTGCGCCGGCGCCGAACTGGCCGGAAGGGCCGAGCTCGGCGATGTTGAGATAGATTTCGAGGATGCGCTGCTTTGGAAGCACGAGATCGATCCACATCGCCAGCGGCAATTCCAGCGCCTTGCGCACCACGCTGCGGCCCGGCCACAGGAACAGGTTCTTCGCGACCTGCTGGGTGATGGTCGAGCCGCCGCGCGTCACCTCGCCGTCCTCGGCATCGTCGATTACCTCGCGCAGCGCATCCCAATCGACGCCGTAATGGCTGCAGAACTTCGCATCCTCCGAGGCCACCACGGTGCGCGGCAGGTGCGGCGACATCGCGCCAAGATCGACCCAGTGCCGCGCGACCGGCGCGCCCTTCAGCCAGCGCCAGGCCATCAGCGTCGAGACCGGATGGCCGGCGCGATAGAACGGGGCCACCAGATAGGGCAGCAGCAACAGCACCAGCAGGATCAGCAGCAGGTAGCGGACGATGCGCAAATGGAAGGCTTCTGGTTCGCTGGCGGTGGTTGAAACGAGGCCGACGGAAACGACATGGTGACGACAATTCATGGATTTTCCAGCCATTTTTGGGCGTTTTCACCCTGCATCTGGAATTGACGAAGCCCGCCCCATCAACGATTGTCCGCCGCCGAATTCGATCCCTAGAGCCATTCTTGGAGCCTTTCTGAATGACGACCGCCGCAGCCGACTTCGCCAAGCGACTGGACCGGACCGCCGAGGAAACCGAGCGGCTGCTGGGCCAGCTGTTGTCGGACACGCCGCTGCCCGACGAGATCGCGCGGCCAAAACGGCTGATGGAGGCGATGCGCTACTCCACGCTCGGCGGGGGCAAGCGTCTACGGCCGTTCCTGGTGGTGGAGAGCGCGGCCGTGTTCGGCGTGCCGCGCGAAGCCGCGCTGCTGGTGGGCGCGGCGCTCGAATGCATCCACTGCTATTCGCTGATCCATGACGACCTGCCGGCGATGGACAATTCGGATCTCCGCCGCGGCCGCCCGACCCTGCACAAGAAGACCGACGACGCCACCGCGATCCTTGCCGGCGACGGGCTGCTCACCTTCGCCTTCGACATCATCAGCCGCGACGAGGTCCACCGCGATCCCACCGTGCGGCTGCTGCTGACCCGGGCGCTGGCGCGCGCCTCCGGCCTCGGCGGCATGGTCGGCGGTCAGATGCTCGATCTCGCCGGCGAAGGCCGTTTCGGCGACCGCGAGCCGGTGGACGTGGCGCGGCTGCAGCAGATGAAGACCGGCGCGCTGCTCCGCTATGGCTGCATTGCCGGCGCCATCCTCGGCCAGGCCTCGCAAAAGGAGTATCAGGCGCTCGACGATTACGGCCGGGCGCTCGGCGAAGCCTTCCAGATCGCCGACGACCTGCTCGACGTCGAGGGCGATGCGGCCGCACTCGGCAAGCCGGCCGGCGCCGATGCGGCGCTGGGCAAGACCACCTTCGTCACGCAGCTCGGCATCGACGGCGCCAAGCAGCGCGTGCGCGACCTCCTGGCGCGCGGCGATTCCGCGCTGTCGATCTTCGGCAACCGCGGCGACGTGCTGCGCGCCACCTCGCGCTTCGTCGCCGAGCGGAAGAGCTGACGCACGGCTGCGGGCAAGGACTTCGAGGAGCGCCTTGCCCGGTTTCGAAAACTGGCACCGTGATTTGCCCGTCGACCGAGGCGATTCTCGCGTCCAACCCAAAATATCGAAAACAACCCCATGCAAAGTAGGCGCGTCACGGAAGAGCTTCGCGATGGGCCTGGCCAGTAACCGGAACGACCCACGACGGCAACGACCCGTCCCGGCATCGTCATCGATGGCGGCCTCGAGAGGCGGACCATGCCCGGATCGTAGCGGCAACGACGGCAAGCGTTGCCGTCGTTCCGTCTGCCTCGCCTTTCTCGAAATCGCCTTCCGACCGAGCCATCGCGTTCGTCACATGCGCAAGACAGACGATGGAGCGTCGCGCCGCGTTCGCAAACGCGTAAAGGGCCGCAGCTTCCATCTCGACGGCAAGCGCCCCCAGATCGCGCGCCGCCGCGATCGCTGCTTCAGTCTCGCGGTAGGGCGCATCGGTGGTCCAGGCCGGACCCCGGTGAACCGAAATGTCCGCGAGTTTGCGAAACTCCTGCTCGGCGGCGGCCAGCAACTCCGCATCGGGCGCCTCGACGTGCGTAGCCGGAGGCAGGTAGTGGTGGCTCGTTCCCTCGTCGCGCAGGGCGCGGTCGATCAACACGAAGTAGGGCGTCGGTCCGATCGGAATGATCTGGCCCGCCGAGGTGACGCTGACGATCAGCCGGCAGCCCGAGGCAAAGAGCTGTTCCGCCACGAGAACCGCAAAGGGGGCCCCGACCGCGCAGCCCACGATGCCGACTTCGCCGCAGTCGCCGAGATCGAAGGCGACAAGGTCGGTGTGATAGCAGGCCCATCCCTCGTGGGCGCGTCCCTTCCCCATCTTCTTGATGTGGCGGACGACATCGCCGTCCGGATCAAGCACGCAGACCTCGGGCACCGGCACGAATGGCAGCTGTTTCTGTCGGCGGGCTTCGCGCAGCAATGCTTCCGGCCGGAGCACGGACGCTGCATCGTAGTCCTTGCGGCCAACGACGGACCACGCGACGTCCGAACGATCGGCTTTCGGGTCCAACTCGATTTCCTCCCGCCTCAGGCGATCGATTCGACGGGCAGGCCCGCGGCCTTCCATTCGGGATAGCCGTCCTCGAGACGGCGGACGCGATAGCCGCGGGATCTCAGCGCGGCAACGGCTTCGAATGAAAGAACGCAGTAGGGTCCGCGGCAATAAGCGATCACCTCGCGCCCTTTCGACAGCTCGCCCAGGCGTCGTTCCAGCTCGGCGAGCGGAATGTTGAACGCGCCCGGGAGATGGCCGAGCGCGAATTCATCCTCCGGGCGCACGTCGAGCACCGTAACCAGATCGTCGCGCAATCGCCCGACCAGGTCGTCACGCGAGACTGGCTCGAGTGCATCGCGGGTTTGAAAGTAATCGGTCACCACGCGACCGACCTCGGCAACGTTCCGTTCGCCGACGCGGCCGAGGGCTTTGGTGAGCGTGACCACTTCGGCATCGCCGGCCAGACGATAGACAATGTGCTTGCCGCGACGCTCGGTCTCCACGAGGCGCGCACGCCGGAGGATTTGCAGGTGGCGCGAGGTGTTGGCGAACGTCAAATGCGCCCGGGCCGACAGCTCCTCGACGGTCCGTTTCCCCTGCGCAAGGTGCTCCAGCAGCTCGAGCCGGTGAGCGTGGCCGAGCGCCTGCGCTACTCCCGCAAGGCTTTCGTAGATCGCCTGTTTCGGTCCTGGGCTTGACATGGCGCTCCCTGACTATATCATTCAGCAGATCGATTGAATGTTATCTAGCGGTTCTCACCAAGGAGTGCAAGCCCATGATTCTCCGCCAGTTCTTGCACAGCGATCCCGTCGGTATCTCCTACCTGTTCGGCTGCGGCGGCAAAGCCGCCGGGGCGGTCGTCGATCCCGTCGGCGACATTCAGCCCTACCTGCAGGCCGCCGACAATGCCGGCATGCGGATACATTTCGTCATCGACACCCATGTCCATGCCGATCACCTGTCGGCGGGCCGCGCGCTCGCCGCCGCAGCGGGAGCCGAGTACGTGCTCTCGGCGGAAGCTGGCGTATCGTTTCCATACAGGGGCGTGCGCGACGGCGAGGTTCTTCCGCTCGGCAACGTCTCCGCCACGGTGCTGCACACGCCCGGTCACACGCCGGAGCACATCTGCCTTCTCGTGACGGACCGAACGCGCGCCGACGAGCCGTGGTTCGTCTTTACCGGACACACGCTCATGGTCGGCGATCTCGGCCGCACCGAGCTTGCCGTGAGCGCCGAGGAAGGCGCCAGGCAATTGTTCCAGAGCGTGCGCAAGTTGAAGGCGCTTCCCGACTACGTCGAGGTGCTGCCGGGCGCCTATGCGGGCTCGGTCTGCGGCCGCCGCTTGAGCGGCAAGCCATCCTCCGCGATCGGCTTCGAGAAGCGGCACAATCAGGCGTTCGCGATCGAGGACGAAGCCGAGTTCGTCCGGTTCATGGTGGCGGAGATTCCACCGGCGCCGCCGGAGGCTGCGAAAATCAGGGCCGCCAATTCGGGCATCGCGGCTGTCGCAGCCTGATCCGATGAGCGAGGCGCTGCCCACAAGCAAAGCTGCCCTGGCGGTCCGGTTGGGCCTGAAGGAGAACTGGCCGCAATTCGCGTTGCTCGTGCTGATCAACGCCTTCGTCGGCGGCATGGTCGGCATCGAGCGAACCGTCGTGCCGCTGATCGGCACCGAGGATTTCGGGATCGGTTCGACGACGCTCGTCGTTTCCTTCATCGTCAGCTTCGGCGTCGTGAAGGCATTCGCCAACCTGGTGTCCGGCCAGCTTGCCGACGCCTGGGGACGCAAACGCGTTCTCGTCCTCGGCTGGCTGGTCGGCCTGCCGGTGCCCTTCATGATCATCTGGGCGCCAAGCTGGGGATGGGTCATCGCCGCCAACGCCCTGCTCGGCATCAACCAGGGCCTTGCCTGGTCGATGACGGTTATCATGAAAATCGATCTCGTCGGGCCCAAGTCGCGCGGCCTTGCCGTGGGCCTGAACGAGTTCGCCGGCTATCTTGCAGTGGGCGTGACGGCATTCCTCACCGGATATCTGGCCTCGAAGTACGGGCTGCGGCCGGCGCCGATTTGCCTCGGCATCGCCTACGCGATCCTGGGTGCCGCGCTCTCGGTCCTCCTGGTGCGGGATACGCGCGAGCATGTGCGGCTGGAGGCGGCGGCCCATACGCAGCAAGCGGCCCCGATCGGCTTCCGCGAGATATTCCTCCTCACGTCCTTCAAGGATCGGAACCTGTTCGCGGCGTCGCAGGCCGGACTCGTCAACAATCTCAATGACGGAATGAGCTGGGGTATCTTCCCGCTGTTCTTCGCCTCGTTCGGCCTGCACGTCGACCGGATCGGCATATTGAAGGCCGTCTATCCCGCGACCTGGGGCATCCTGCAGATCGCGACCGGCCCCCTCTCCGACCGCTGGGGTCGCAAGGGGCTGATCGTCGCCGGCATGTGGGTGCAGGCCGCGGGCTTGTTCCTGACTGCGGCGACAACTCGTTTCGAGTGGTGGCTTGCCGGCAGCCTGCTGCTCGGACTCGGCACGGCCATGGTGTATCCGAGCCTGATCGCCGCCGTCTCCGACGCATCGCATCCGAGCTGGCGCGCACGCTCGCTCAGCGTTTATCGCTTCTGGCGGGATCTCGGATACGCGATCGGGGCGCTGTCGGCGGGGCTCATCGCGGACCGGTTCGGACTGGCGGCTGCCATCGGCTCGATCGCCGGCCTGACGTTCGTTTCCGGAGCCGTCGTCGCCGTTTTCATGCGCGAACATGCTTCTGGCGTTGTTGACCTGACGCAAAAAACGAACCGGCCAGCGGAGTAGCTTTTGGCCCTCTCCAATGACGGAGCAAACCGATGCAGAAAGTCTTGGTCCAAACGGTTGCTGCTCTTTCCCTCTTACCCGGCGCAGCGTGGGCGCAGAATCCATCAGGCGCCGAACGCTACGGCTGGGGTCCACACATGATGGGCTGGGGCGGAGGAGGATACGGCATGATCTTCGGTCCATTGTTCATGATCCTGTTTCTCGCGGTCCTGGTGGCCGTCGTGGTTCTCCTTGTCCGCTGGCTAAGCGGGCCATGGCAAGGAACATATCCGCCGCAGCAATTGCCGCCGGCCCGCACGGCGCTCGATATCCTCAAGGAACGCTTTGCGCGTGGCGAGATCGACAAGGCGGAGTTCGAGGACCGCCGACGTGTTCTCGGCGAGTAATCCGGCTCGCGAGTCGAAAGAGATCGCGCTCGAGTACGGCGAAAGGAGAGAGTCTGTGCAAGTTCTGCTGATACTGAACGACCCGCCCTACGGCACCGAGCGGTGCTATAACGGCTTGCGCCTCGCTCTCGCGCTGGCCAAGACCGACCCTGCAATAAACGCAACGATATTCCTGATGGCCGATGCGGTGGTGGCGGCGAAATCGGGCCAGAAGACGCCGGACGGCTACTACAACGTGGAGCGCATGCTGAAGGGCGTGCTTGCGGCAAAGGGACAAGTCCTGCTCTGCGGAACCTGCATGGATGCACGCGGATTGGCCGACAGCGAGGTGATGAGCGGAGCAAAACGCAGCACCATGGCCGAGCTCGCGGCAATCACGGCTTCCGCCGACAAGGTTCTGGTGTTTTGAGCCGTCGCGGAGAAACCGGCATGCCTCCGATCTACCTCGACTACAACGCAAGCACGCCGATCGATCCCGCAGTCGCGGCGGCGATGCGGCCATTCCTGCTCGAAGCCTTCGGCAATCCGTCCAGCGGACATTGGGCGAGCGCGCCCGCCAAAGCCGCGCTGGAGCGAGCCCGCGATCAGGTCGCTGCCATGCTCGGTGCAGCGCCCGAAGAGATCGTGTTCACCAGCGGCGGCAGCGAATCGAACAACCTCGCCATCAAAGGCACGTTCTTCGCGCTGAAGCACGAAAAGCCGCACATCATCACGACGACGATCGAGCATCCCGCGGTGCTCGCTCCCTGTCGCTTTCTCGAACGGCTCGGCGCTTCGGTCACATACCTCCCGGTGGATCGGACGGGCCGGATCGATCCGCAGGACGTGCGACGCGCCGTTACTCCGCAGACGCAGCTCATCAGCGTCATGCACGCCAACAACGAAGTCGGCACCATCCAGCCAATCGCGGAAATCGGCGCGATCGCGCGGGAGCATGGCATCCGCTTCCATACCGACGCAGCACAGTCGGTCGGGAAGATCCCGACTGGGGTGGACGAGCTCGGCGTGGATCTGCTGACGATCGCCGGTCATAAGCTCTACGCTCCAAAAGGCGTCGGCGCGCTCTATGTGCGAGGAGGCCTCGAGCTCGAGCCGGCGATCCACGGCGCAGGCCACGAATCAGGCCGGCGCGCCGGAACCGAGAGCGCCCTGCTCGCGGTCGGGCTCGGGACGGCCTGTGCGCTGGCGGCGGACCTTGCGCCGATGAAAGGCATCGAGGCCTTGCGGGACCGCTTCTGGCAGGCGCTGCAAGACAGATTCGGCGAGGGCGTCGCGCTCAACGGCCATCCCACGCACCGCTTGCCCAATACACTCAACGTGTCGTTCGTCGGCAGGATCGGCGCGGACATCCTGGGCCTGTTGCGCGATGTCGCGGCATCGACGGGCTCGGCCTGCCATGCGGGCCGGGTCGAGCTCTCGCCCGTCCTCGCGGCCATGAACGTGCCGGAGAGGATCGGCATGGGAGCGATCCGCTTCAGTCTCGGAAGGCACACCACAGCCGACGAGATCGACGAAGTGGTCGCACGTCTGGCCACGATTGCGTCAGCTTGACCGTTTCCAAGCGGTCGGTTCAAGGCACGCGCTTCGCCGGCCGCGCCCGGCGCGAGTGCCAGCAGCGCGAAGACGGCGATCCCGTCCGCCACATCTACGCAACCGTTGCCACGACGAAACTCATTCGTTTCCCGGGCAGCATGCGCTCGACGACATTGAGGACGCTGAAGCCAGCCGCACGGACCAACTCGACGACCTCAGCCCGGGACCGGATGCGATAGACTTCGGCCGGATAGGTCTCCTGGAAGCGGGGATCCTCGGCGGAGCGGAAGCCGAGCACGAAACGGCCGCCGGGCCGCAGGACGCGGCCGGCTTCGCGCAAATGATCGAGCGGCGCAGTCCAGAAATATATCGTGTGGACGGCATAGGCCTTGTCGAAGCTCGCGGCGGCGAACGGCAGCTTGTCACTGGACCCGAAGCGGAACTCCAGCCGGCCCTCGGACACCAACGCGCGATGCCGGCGGATCGCATGGCGGTGCGTCAGCCGCGAGAAGTCGATCCCCGCGAGAACGCCGCCTCGGGCGACACGCGCCGCCTTTGCCAGCGTGTCGCCGTGACCGCAGCCGATCTCCAAGACAGTATCGGCCGGCGTCAGTTGGAGAAACTCGAGGACCAGATCGTTCTCCGCAGCGGTCTCCTTCGCCATCACCCGGACGACGATTTGGCCCAGCAACCCGGAGGGCCGCTCGCCTTGCCGGGCGATGATCAGGGGTTTGCGCATCAGGCCTCCTGTATTCCGGCAGCGACCTGCCCCGTCCGCTTTCGGCCGACCGCGTCGGCGAAGCGGACGTGATAGTCCTGGTCCTCGGTCCCCATCATCCGGTCCCAGAACGTGAAGTAGAGCCCGAAGTTGGTGCCGGCGCGCGCGTGATGCAGGTCGTGGTGGGTCACCGTCGTCAGCCAATCGAACAGCGGCCGGCCATCGGCCCGTGCCGGAAACACTTCATAGCCGCAATGGCCGATCGCGTTGCGCAGCATCATGTGGGCGGTGAAGATAAAGGCGGCGAGAATGCTGCTCGGCATCACCATCAACGCGATTGGCAAGTAGATGGCGTTGACGACAGCTTCGCCGACGTTGAACGAGTATGAGGTCCAGGGCGTCGGGTTGTTCGAGCGATGATGCAGCCGATGAAACCACCGGTAATACCGCGGCCGGTGCAACAGCCGGTGGGTCCAGTAGAACCAGGCGTCGTGGGCGACGATCAGCACCGCAACATTGAATGCAAAGTAGGCCCAACCTCGCTCGGCCGGGTCCCTGTAGATGTTGAGCAGGCCGTGCTGCGCAGCCAGGGCGATGCCGAAACCGACCAGCGAGAAGATCAGCACGGTTCTGAGGGAGGCCAGAATCTCCCAGGCCATCTGTTTCCCGCCGGGTCGCTCGCTGCGAATCTTGCGGCCGCTCAGATAGCGTCTCAACAGGACATTGATGACGAGGAATGTTCCGCCGGCGCCGATGACATAGCGCAACAGGTCCTGCTGCAGAATGCCGGGGTAAGCCCGGGCGGCGAAATCCAGAAGTGTTGCAGGTTCTTGGAGCATCGACGGTACCTTTCCCAAAGGAGCGGCCTGAAGCGCGATGAGATTGAGATGAATCGTCATCGCGCTTCAGGTTGTTGCTTGAGCATGATCTTTTCGGAAAACCGCTTCACACTTTTCCGGATCATGCTCTGACGATGCGCAAGACTGCAGGACGGCGCCTCTCCCCAAAGGAAATCAGCCGAAGATTTCAGGAATCGATCAGGAATTTCGGGTATCGACGATCCTGGCAAGCGCCTGGGCGCGATATTCCGATGGCGTCATGCCGGTCGACTGGCGGAATGCCCGGTTGAACGGGGCAAGGGACGCATATCCGAGCTCAAAGGCGACCGCGACAATTTGCTCGCGAGAATTCGCCGGATCGGCGAGGATGCGCTTGGCATGCGTCACGCGGTGATCGTTCAGGAACGCCGAGAAATTCCGGTAACCCAGCCCCTTGTTGATGAGACGGCGCAGCCGGTGCTCCGGAAGCTTGAGTCTGGCGGCAAGTGCGCCGAGCGAGAGTTCCGGCTCGAGACAGATCCCTGCGGCGACGGCGGCCTGAAGCCGCTCGAGCTCGATCGCTTCAGCCGCCGACAGCATCTCCGGCCGCTGTCTCGGCGCGTCCGGCTGCGCCATGATGTCGGGCTTTATCGCAGTCAGCCAGAGTGCAAACGCGCCGGCGAGGGCAAGCAAGGCGGAAGCTTGCAGCAGGCCGATCCAGCCCGGAAGCTGCCGAAACAGCGCATAGGTCTCGGCGGCGGCAATGACGAGGCCCACGGCCGGCAGCACCAGCGCAACGGCAAGCCGAAACCGCCGTCGTGAGTCCATCAGGTCGTTCTGGAATTCACGCACGGCGATTGCAAGCACATGCAGCAGCAGGACCACGACGGTCACCTGATGGCCAATCGTGCCGACGGTCCGCTCCCCCAGTCCCCGCCGAAGCACATAGAACGAGAGCAACAGCAGGAACGGCGTCGCGTAACTCCATCGCCATTGCAGGTCATCGCGAAACAGCGCGAGCGCGAACAACCAGAAAAACGCGGTCGTGAAAGTCGCAAGAAAAATCAGCGGTTCGCGGCCGGTTCCCAGCGCCTGCGACAGCTGTGGGCTCGAAACAATCGCATATGTCGCGACTGCAGCGCCGAACAGGATACCCGCCACATTGCCAACCCGCCATGGCCGGAGCCGGGCAAACTGCGCAGCCATCAAGCAGCTCAATGTCGCGGTTGCAGCGCGCAACAACGGCTCAAGCAGATCAAACGCCGGCGCATTCATGGCTGGTTTTCGGCTGTCGAAGTTCGGGAGCTTAGACTAACGGAGGCTATCACGTTTGCGTGGATCAAGGATGAACATCGCGTGAGCCGGTTTTGCGATCGAGCTACGGGTGCAGAATGCTCCTCTTGCGCTGCGCCGACGGTGACCCGACTTCAAAGGCTCGCTACAAGAATTGGCCCCGCTCTCGCGAGGCCAATTCTTATCGATGCGTGGCGAAATCCGTCCAGCCTAAAGCGCGATGAGATTAGGATGAATCGTCATCGCGCTTTAGGTTGTTGTTTGAGCATGAACTTTTCGGAAAACCGCTTCACACTTTTCCGGATCATGCTCTAGTTGCACACCTCGACGGTGGCGTTGTGGCCGGGGCCGCCGCCGCCACGGTAGTCGAGGCGGCAGCCGCGCGTGACCGGACGGCAGCCGGAATAGTCGCAGTAGATCTTGCCGCTGCCACTCGCAGCACCGGCACCCGCACCATACGCACTCTTGGTGCCGGCCTTGGGAGCCGCTGCCGCGGCACGATCCTGCGGATCGGCATCGCGCTTGGCCACGGGCTTCTTGTCGCGGCGCTTCTGGCACTGATTGTCGTCGTTGAGGAACGAGCCCTCGGCGCACACGATCTTGACGCAGGCATCGCCCTGCGTCTTGAAGCCGTGATCGCACACCAGCGGGCAGACCCGCGCCGTCTTGGTCTTGATCGTATCCAGCGCATCGGTCGAGGCGAGCTTGGTGTCGAATTTGGTCTTGGCATAGCGGTTGAACAGCGTCAGCGAGCGCTGCGAGGCCGCATTCCAGTTGCCGTCGGCTTCGGCCGAGAGGCAGCCGACGCGGCGCAACTCTGTTTGCACCGACTTGGTAACGTCGGCCTGCGGCGCACCCGTGCTGAGCGCGGCAAGGTTCGGCTGGGCCGGCGCCGGCGAGACCGCGGCAACCTTGGTGCCGACATCGGCGGCAGCCTTTTCGGTTTCGGCGCGCTTCTGCTCGGCGGCAGCCGCCTGCGCCTGGGCGATCTCCTTGGCTTTCTCGGCAGCGATGCGCGCCTGCTCGGCAGCCTTGGCATCGGCCTCGGCCCTGGCTTGCGTCGCCTTCTGCGCGCCCTCGGCGGCGAGCCGCGCGCGCTCCTGCTCGGCAAGGCGCGCCTTCTCGGTGGCGGCGACGCGGGTGTCTTCGGCCGCGAGCTTTTCGATCTGCAGCTTGGCGAGGCTCGCATAGAAGCCGTCGGGATACTGGGCGAGGAACGCGTTCAGCGCGGACTTGTTGCCGATCTGCAGCGCGAGCTCGTAGTCGCGGCGCATGTCGGCCTGGGGACTGGCGGCAGGGGCCGGCGCAGCCACCTTCGGCGCCGGCACCAGCGGCACGTCCTCGCCGCCGAGCGAGCCGTAGACGAACGGCTCCTGGCGGTTGTTGGTGGTCTTCAGGACGTCGTCGCGGACGTAGCCGAAGGCGCGGCGCACGTCGAGGCCGGGCGTCGTCAGATGCTTCGACAGCGCCGCCGTGAACGGGCTGTTCTTGCCATCGCCGTCGGCCGCGGTGGAGCCGGCCTTCGCCGAATAGGCGATCAGGAGGTTCGGGCTGTTCGGCTCGATCTTGGCAAGACCCTGGCCGATCGCGCGCGAGGCCACGGTGCGCTTCATGGTCTTGGAAAACGGATTGTCGCGGCAGGCGTCGAGGATGACGAGCCGCAGCTTCTTGGCGGGCTCGACGGCGAGCAGCACGCGGTCGAGCGACAGCGCCTCGTCATAGACGTCGGTGTCGCGCTCGAGCTTGGCGTCGACGGGGATCAGATAATTGCCACCGTCGACCTCGATGCCGTGGCCGGCATAATAGACCACGGCGATGTCGGCATCGCGGGCGCGGTCGGCGAAGTCGCGCAGCGCGCGGCGGGTGTCGGCGGCGGACATGTCATGGCGATTGTCGACCACGTCGAACCCGGCCCCCTTCAGCGTGGCGGCGATGGTGTTGCCGTCGTTGACGGGGTTGGGCAGCCGCGGCACGTTCTGATAGGCGGCGTTGCCGATCACCAGCGCGACGCGCTTCTCGGCAAGGGCCGGCTCCGCGCCCAGCAGCAGCGCCGCGGCGAGGAAGAACTGGCAGAATTTGCGTCCGAACAGGTTCGTCATGGCGACACCGAAAAGCTGGCATTCAGCGAGATGTATCTTGGCGCCCAGTCTAGCAAATCGGCCAAACCGGGCTTTGTGAGGCCGGTCACCAACCGGGACCCGCCTTCTCTTAGATTTAGTACCCCGCACGTCCCGTCGGTTCGCCGTTTAGCTCAATGTTTTCCCTTGCAGTTCCGGCTCTGTGACGTGCCCCACATATTGCGGCAGATCGTCAGTAATTACATGCCAAGGCGCCTTGGAACCGATGAAAATATGCGCCCGCGGCCGGATCGAGGGCGGGTCGACGAGCGTCCCCATCGCGACATGGACGAACGCGCCCTCGCGCACCACCGACCAGAGCAGCGAGCCGCAACGCTTGCAGTGCACATCGTGAGGCGCCGTCTCCGACGGCGCTTCGCCATAGATCAGCAGATCGTGATCGCCTTTGACGAGCCGCAGGCGATCTCGCGCAATGCCGGCGAACGGCTTGAATGCCGAACCGGTGGCGCGCCGACAGCCCGAGCAGTGGCAATTCAGGGCGTAATCGAACGCATCGGCGACCGTATAGCCGACTGCACGGCAGAAGCATTCGCCTCGCAGGATGCGAGCATTCGATTTTTCTGAAGACATCACCGTCATACCCGATTACAGGAATCGATCGCAGCGCGATTGTAATTCATCGCTCCGTCGCTAAATTCGGGCAACAGAAAATCCGGGCCAGGGAGGACAGACGTGAGCACCAATCGTTCCACCGTCGAAGCCGTCGTGCAGAACTATTTCGACGCACTCTATGAAGGCGACGCCGACAAGATGAGCACGGTCTTCGATGCCAGCGCCGATCTTCGTTGGGTCGAGAAGGGGGAATTGCAGGTCTTGACCGTGCCCGATTGGCTCGACCGCATCCGCAAGCGCCCCTCGGGCAAGGCGGAAGGCAAGCCGCGCGAGGACTTCATCGTCACCATCGACCGCTCCGACGACAACACCGCGTTCGTGAAAGTGCGCTGCCAGCTGCCGCCGCGCTATTTCACCGATTACCTGGTGGCGATGAAGCTGCAGGACGGCTGGAAGATCGTGTCGAAATCGTATCGCTACGATCTAAGGGATTCGTAGGGCGGATTAGTCTTACTGCGTCATGGGCGTCGGCGTCCATTTGATGCTGCGATGGCGCCGCAGCAAGGACATCGCGGCAAGGTTTTGATGAGCTCTCGGATCAGACGCACGCGCATGGTTGC